>CALHGE010000008.1 GCA_938029725.1 uncultured Flavobacteriaceae bacterium | reverse complement strand
TATTCAATTCTTGCCGGCTCAATTGGCTAGTCGTCCTTTGTTAGATGAAGAAAACGTATCCACTAAAGTTGTCATTGGTCCAAATGCAAAAAAGCCATTGGAGCTTGATATTCCATTGTTTGTTAGTGACATGAGTTTTGGGGCTTTATCACGAGAAGCTAAAATCGCCTTATCTAAGGGTGCTGAAATGGCTGGTACAGGAATTTGCTCTGGCGAAGGAGGAATGTTGCCACAAGAGCAGGAGAACAATAGCCGATATTTTTATGAACTTGCCTCTGCTCAATTTGGTTTTTCTTGGGATAAATTAGATAAAGTACAAGCCTTTCATTTTAAAGGAGGTCAAGGAGCAAAAACAGGAACTGGTGGTCACCTACCCGGAAGTAAAGTAAGTAAAGAGATTGCTGAGGTACGCGGGCTAAAACAAGGGGAAACTGCGATATCACCGGCAACCTTTCCTGATTTTCATGGCGTAGGTGATTTTAAAGCCTTTGCAGCGCAAGTAAGAGAACGTACAGGCGGAATTCCAATAGGTTTTAAAATAGCGGCTAGCCATGTAGAAAAGGATATTCAGTTTGCTTTAGATGTCGGAGTCGACTACATTATTTTGGATGGCCGTGGAGGTGGAACGGGTTCTGCTCCTACCATTTTACGTGATAATATCAATGTGCCAACGATACCGGCATTAGCCAAAGCACGTAACTATTTAGATAAAGTAGGAGCAACAGATGTAAGTCTAATTATTACAGGAGGCTTGCGGGTTGCGGAAGATTTTGGCAAAGCACTAATGCTAGGTGCTGATGCTATTGCAGTTTCTAATTCGGCCTTGCAAGCTATCGGTTGTTTAGGAATGCGTGCCTGTGGAAGTAATAATTGCCCCGTAGGTATAGCGACTCAAAAAGAGTCTTTACGAAGTAGGCTCATTATCGATTCATCGGCTAAGCAATTACACAATTATTTTGATGCTACCAATAAGCTTATTAAGGTAATCGCTAGAGCATGCGGCCACGACGATATTTCAAAATTCAATTTTGACGATCTATCAACTTTTAGTCATGATATGCATCGATTAACCGGAATTAATTATGCCGGAGTAAACGCCTAAAAAATAAATGCCAAAATGGAAAAAATGATGCACTTAGCTGCCCAATATTTGGCGGCTGCTGGAATAAGTTTTGTCACTAAAAAGGAGGACGATAGTCATACCAATGTTGGTTTTTCAATAGCGCAAGCAAGTATGGAAACGCATGTCCTTTCTGAAAATGGCGATGTACTTTCTTTAGATTATAAAAATTTTAGCTTGAATTGGAATTCTGATACGGGTAATAGTTCCTCTTTCGCTTTAGATGGAGCTACTCATTCCGATGTTTTGAGTTGGCTCAAAGGAACTTCAAAAACATTTTTGAACAGCTCTTACACTTATAAATTTCACTATGACCTTCCTTATGAGATAACAGATGATTTTAAGTTCGAAATAACAGATGCAAATAGACTAGCAAAATTACTGCAGCTACGAATACTTGCGCAGTCAGTTTTGGAAGAAGTGCTTAACGATAGTAATTTAGAATCGCCGATTCGGACTTGGCCGCATCATTTTGATAGTGGCGCTTATGCCAGTTTAAATGAAAATATTGCGATAGGTTTTGGACTCGCAATTCCTGACGGGGTAAGTAATGAACACTATTTTTATATGAGTGGTTATAAAGGCCATATTGCTATCGCTACAGATGAGTTTTTAGTACTGTCAAAAGGGGAATGGAAAAATGATGAGTTTATTGGTGCTATACTACCTGCTGAAACGGTTGGGTTGTCAGAAGCAGTTTTGTTTTTTAAAGAAGCCATTGAAAGTTATCAAAAGACCAGTTAATGGCAATAGAAGCACTTTCCTTAGAATCGTTTAAAAAGATGGACTTTCTAGCTGTAGAAAAATACGGTTTGCCCATCGAATTAATGATGGAAAATGCAGGATTGCAATTAGCGCGATTGATCGCTTTAAAGGCAAGTAAAAGTGCGATCATTACAATCGGTGTTGGAAATGGAAATAATGGAGGAGGTGGCTTAGTTGCTGCCAGAAGATTGGCGGCTTGGGGTCATGAAGTGTATCTTGATGTAGCCGTCGACATTACAAAAAACCTGCCAAGTATTCAGTTAAAAAGAGCACTGCTATTTGGAGCGAAACAAAGAGTGCCTACCAAAACAGATATTTGGGTCGACGCTTATTTAGGTTTCTCACAAAGACTGCCTTTGTCAACGCCGTTCTTAGAAAAAATTGCTTTGGCCAATGCATCTACTGCGTATAGAATTTCATTGGATATCCCCATAGGAATTTCAGAAGATAGGAGTCAGCCTATGTTCAAAGCACACCAAGTGATGACCTTAGCAGCTCCAAAAAAAATACTAGAAATACTCCCAAAAGAAACAGACATTTTCATAGCAGACCTTGGAATTCCAAAAGCTGTTTACAAAGAATTTGACATTGAAATGCCCAATTTCGCTGGGCAGCAACTAATTGAACTATAAGGATGGTTTAAAAAAGAAGGTATGGAAGAATCAGAAAAAGCACATAAAAAACAGGAAAAGGCAATTGATAATCATCTTATAGAAGCGCTAGGTATTGATAAGGATAAGCTCAAGGAGTTAAAGAAAAAATTATCAAAAGTTGAGCCGCGTTCAGAAAGGGGAGCTGAAACACTATTCCGTTTGGTTTCCAAAAATCAATATACCCTAAACGCAATGATTGATAGAAAATCAAACATACTGATCTCTATTAACGCGTTAATTCTTTCTATCATTCTAGGTACGGTTTTAAGCCAATTAGACAAAGACCCTCATTTGATATATCCGGCTGCCATGATGCTGATAACTAATCTGATTGCCATCGCATTCGCGGTTTTTGCAACACGACCAGAACTTACTCATGGAGACGGCACTACCAATAATTTATTGTTCTATGGTAATTTCAATGAAATGAGCGAGGCTGATTACACCGAACAACTAACAGGTTTGATGTATAAAGGTGATGAACTCTATAAAACGATTGCAAAAGACACTTTTTACTTAGGTAAAACGATTGATAAAAAGTTTAAACTGTTACGAAAGTCCTTTCATATCTTTTTGTTTGGAATCATTTTGTCGGTATTAGGTTTTATAGCCTGCCATCTAATGTTTGCTTAATAATAGCCGTTACCTTTTGTTGAATTTCGTTCATGAGGTGTTTTGTCTTAGGCGATAATGATACCATTATCAACTACTTGTTTTGGTGAAATTTTCAGTAAGACAGTCGCATATTAGTAATGGTACGCGTACTGATTAAAATTTAAATTTTACTATAAAAGTAGTTCCTTTTCCTGGTGTACTTTCTAAACTTATGGTGCCTCCCATAGCTTCAATTTGTTCTTTTGTTAAAAATAACCCGATTCCTTTGGCATCTTTGTTGCCATGAAATGTTTTGTACATTTCAAAAATTTGATCTCCATGCTTTTCTAGATCAATACCCATACCATTGTCTGAAACTTGAATAGTAACGGAGTCTTCTTTTGCTTCGGCTTTTATATTTATAATTGGAGCTACTCCCTCTCTAGCATATTTTAAACTGTTGGTCAAGAAGTTTTGAAATATGCTCTCAAAATAGCTTTGATACCCATTAATTATTAAATCATTAGGTACTGTAACATTTATTTTTGCCTTTTTATTCCCAATTAAAGCGTTAATATTTTCGGTTGCTTTACGTATGGCGTCGTTGATATTTATTTTAGTGGTACTTTTTTTCTCCCCAAATTTTATACTTACTGTTTCGTTCAGCTGTGCAATTGTGTCCTCTAGTCTATTTGTTGCCTGTTCCATCATATCTAAAAACAGTGCCTTATTTTCTGTACTTGTATCCTCTTTTAGTAAACCAATAATCATAGAGAGGTTACCAGAGCTAGACCTTAGGTTATGGGTGATGGTATGGGCAAAGTTTGTTAAGAATTTATTTTGATTTTTATTTTGAAAATAAAGTCCCTTAAGCTGCTCATCAATAACAGTTTTTACGGTAATGTCTGTACATGTGCCAATATATTGTAAAGGGGCTCCTTGGTCATCACTAATGAAACTGGCATCTGCTTTTATGTATGACTCTATACCTGAGGGTTTTATGATTCGATAATCAGCGCTAAAGTCTTTATGCTCTCTAACAGCAGCCTCAAATTTAAGTATTGTTCTCGCTCTATCCTTTGGATGTAATGAATTTTCCCAAGCCTTGTAAAGTGTTGAGTTACCTTCCTTTTTTATATCGAATATTTCGTACATTCTATCGTCCCAAACGTATGTGTTGGCGTTCAAGTCGATTTCCCAAATACCTATATTCATCACCTTTGTTGCAATTTCTAAGCGATGGTTCAATGATTGCAACTTAATTTCTTGACCCTTGGTTGCATCTATATCTTGAATGGTGCCATAAATTCGGGTAGCTTTCCCCCATTTTTGTTTAAGATGACCTATACTTCTTACCCATTTACTCTTTCCGCTTAAGGTTGAAATTTGTACTGTTATGTCAAAAGGTAAACTGTGATGAATCGCTTTCTCCAGAGCGTCGTTCATTAGTTCTCTTGACGTTCCTTCTTGGCAAAAATTAATGGACTCTGCTACCAGGGGAACATAGCTTTTGGGTACCTCATGTATTTCTTTGACCATTTCTGACCAGTAAAGTTCATTGATCGCGATCTCATACTCCCAATAGCCAGTTTTAGAAATATTACCTAAACGCTCGAGGTTTTGTAGTAATAAGGTTTGTTTATTTTCCTTTATCATTTTAAAAATTGCTTAATGTAATTGTACTCAATTACTCTTTAGGTTAGCCACCAGTATATACACTCAAGATTGGTCTTTGTTCTAGGTTTTTCTCTGATTTCAACAGTCAAATAACTAATTTCATGTAGTGATTGCTCTCCAGTTTAAATTGCTTTAGTTTTCGATGGTAATTCGTTATCATTACTTGAGGCTTCCTTTTTTTATATTTTCATAATCGTTTAAAACAAGCGAAGCACCGTTTTCAATTGAGGTGTAATTGATAGTAAAACTCCATCTACCTATCTCATTATTTTTTTTGTTTTACAAATAATAAAAGTAAGTTTATTCTTACTTAACGATTTATTTTAGTATTTATTCTTTGCGCTTTTTGGTGATCCTTTTCGTGTTTCAATTTGTGGAAGTGAATTGTTCTTATTACTATCTTTAACTTAACCTATTTTTGAGGTTAGCTGACCTTTTTTATGAGATTAACTGGAGGTATCTACATGCCATCGGTGAACAAAAAATGAAAGTTAGTTAAAGGTGTATTTGGGTTGTTAGGAATTCAGAGGTATAAACAATAAGTAGTCTTATTCTTACGTTATGTTTAAATTAAACAAAACATGATAAATGAAAGCTATACTATACCTAAGTACACTAACAGAAGACCTTTCAAGAGATGAACTTAAGGAAATACAAACCAAGTCTGCTATTAAAAATAAAGCGCTAGGCGTCAGTGGTTATCTTTATTTCGACGGGGCTAAATTTTTGCAATATATAGAGGGCGAAGAAGATACCCTTATGCCTTTAGTTAAATTAATTAGAGAAGATCCAAGACATACATTTTTAGTTGAGACCGAAGAAGATATTGAGGAGGCTAGATTTCCAGAATGGTCTATGAAAAACATTCAAAGTTTAACGATGGAGTTGGGGCTGGTTGAAAAAACAATTATTCAGACTCTCAGTATTTTTGTCGATAAAGGCTACGGGCTAGACAAGGGTATTAGCCGAGATTTGTTTAAACTTATGGACCATCTCAAAGCGGTAACCTTTTAAGTGTTTTACAGGGGTCTCAGGTTCAGATACTACACTAAAACCTAAGACTATCGTTCTGGGTTGTTTGACTAGAGACTAGTGATATTTGTAATTTCAAAATATAAACAACAACTTCCATTTTTATAGCTGGCGGTTTGAACTAAGCAATCGTTTTGCTGAATTTGGGTAGTTTTCACTCTTAGCTTTGGAGTGCAGAAGAGGTGAATAAAAAAATAAAAATTTTTAAAAAGAGATTTGAAACTTAGTGCTCACGGTAATCAAAAACCAGAAATTTTCAAAGTTGTAAACGCTCAATTATTAGCTAATTATTCAATCTCCAGTATTAAAGTAAAAAGAATTTTTACCGATGCTATTTATTTGGATTTTTAGAAACTGCCCGCTACTGTTTGGCTTTAAATATTTTAAATAGAGGCCTTTAAATTTAGTCTAACTTTTTTAAATACACTTGTATTAAGTTCATGCCTTAACAATTGTTAAATGAGCTGAATGGCTATTGTGAATTTTGTGATTAGGACTTTTCTTTATATTCAAAAAGAAGGTTTTTTGCGAATAAAATGGTTCAATTATACAGCACGCTGTATAACTTCAAAAACCTTATTGCCATCGCATTTTAGTGTTTTTGAAGGGTACTTTAAGATGAGTGCATAGTCATGTGTCGCCATTAGAATCGTCCGCCCAGCTTTATTGATTTCTTGTAATACTTTCATAACTTCCACACTGGTTTGGGGGTCAAGATTACCGGTGGGCTCATCAGCGATAATTAATTCTGGGTCGTTTAAAAGAGCTCTTGCAATTGCAATTCGTTGTTGCTCGCCACCAGAAAGTTCATGAGGAAATTTAAAACCTTTGGTTTTCATACCTACTTTTTCCAAGACAGCTTCAATTTGTAGATTCATTTTTGCATTGTCTTTCCAGCCCGTAGCTTTAAGAACGAAACGCATATTTTTATTAATAGTACGGTCGGGGAGGAGTTTAAAATCTTGAAAAACAATTCCTAATTTCCTGCGCAGAAACGGAATATCTTTTTCGCGAAGTTTTTTTAAATCAAAATCTACAATACTTCCTTCACCCTTGCGCAATGGTAGGTCTCCATAGAGTGTTTTCATGAAACTGCTTTTTCCACTGCCCGTTTTTCCGATTAAATAAACGAATTCACCTTTGTTAACTTCAAGGCTTACCCCATTTAAAATCAAACTATCCTTTTGAAAAATGGAGACATCTTTCAGTTCTAAAATCGTCTCGGTTAATTTTTCTGTCGCTTCTTTGGGTATTGTCATTTGTAGGTATTGTTGATATAAAAGTAATAAGTTCAATTGGATAACGAATTACTAGTGGTCAAAATCTTTTTAATTTTGAGCTTATACTAGATTGACCATCCAAAGAACAAAGAAGGAACCCAAAATACTTTGGCGCAATAATTGCCGTTATCTAGAATAGAAAATAGTTAGAACACTATGTTTAAAAAGTCAATCACATTAGTCCCACTTTTTCTTGGGATGGTTTTTCTTGGGATTTCTCAAGAGACCAAAATCTACACACACGAAGATAAAGATTACCAAGACGCACTGGCGCTCTATAATAATGAGCAGTACCAAGCTGCGCAAACTATTTTTAGCAAAGTCAAGAATACTTCGAATAATTTAGAGATCAAAGCCAATAGTGCTTACTATGAGGCAAATGCTGCGGTGCGTTTAAACCAGTTGGGTGCCGATAACCTGATGGAAGATTTTGTAGAGAAATATCCAACTTCCACCAAACGAAATTCTGCTTTTGCTGATGTTGCTGAATACTACTTTGAAACTGGAAAGTATCCCTATGCCTTAAAATGGTATAATAAAGTGAACCAAAAAGCACTTTCTCGTGGTGAGATGGACAGGTTTAATTTCAATTATGGCTATTCCCTATTCGCATCAAAAAAAACAAAAAAAGCGGAGAGTTACTTGAACAAGCTTGTTGATTCGCCGGTATACGCTAGTCAAGCTAAATACTATTTAGGTTATATTTCTTATCAAGAAGATGATTATGAAGAGGCCAATCAACGTTTTGATGAAATTACTGATCCTGATATTTTAGAGGAGAAGATGAGCTATTATCAAGCAGATATGAATTTCAAGCTTGGTAAATTTGAGGATGCAATTGCCCTTGCAAAAAAACAAATGGCGAAAGGTGACCGCAAAGAGCAGTCGGAACTTAGTAAGCTTATTGGTGAGAGTTATTTTAATTTGAAGCAGTACAACAATGCTATTCCCTATTTAGAAGAATATAAAGGGAAGCGAGGGAAATGGAATAATACTGACTATTATTTGTTAGGATATAGTTACTACAAGCAAGGTGATTTCGCAAATGCGATTCAGCAATTCAATAAAATTATAGGAGGAACAAACAGTGTTTCACAGAATGCCTATTATCACTTGGCAGAATGCTATTTAAAGTTGGATAAAAAACAGGAAGCTTTAAATGCTTTTAGGAATGCCTCACAGATGGATTTCTCTGCCGAAATACAAAAGGATGCTTATTTGAATTATGCAAGATTGAGTTATGAAGTAGGAAACCCTTACGAGCCAGTTCCACAAGTAATTTCTTCCTATTTAGAGCAATACCCCAGCGATAAGAATACAAGCCAAATGAAAGAGCTTTTGGTAGATTCTTACATCACTTCTAAAAATTTTAAAGGAGCAATGGAGCTGCTTGAAAATAATAAAGGTTTTGCTAGTAAAACCACCTATCAAAAAGTAGCTTTCTATAGAGGAGTTGAGCAATTTATAGACACAGATTATACAGGTGCATCTGAAAGCTTTGGAAAGTCATTAGGAAGCGCAGAAGACGCCCTATTTAAGGCAAGAGCTAGTTATTGGAAAGGAGAATCTGAATATTTACTGAATCGATTTGATTCTGCTTTGACCAATTTTATTGAATTCCAACAAAACGCTTTAGCAAAATCTACAGATGAATATCAAGATATTGATTATAGTCTTGCATATACGTATTTTAAACTGCGCAACTATCCTAAGGCCATATCATATTTTACAAACTTTGCTAACTCCGGAACAAATGATACACAGAAACTCAACGATGGATATCTTCGTTTAGGAGATAGTTATTTCGTTACCAGTAAATACTGGCCAGCAATAGAAACCTATAACAAGTCTTTGGCCTTATCGGGCCCTGAAAAAGACTATGCTGCTTTTCAGAAAGCATTGAGTTATGGTTTTGTTGGAAAGAAAGCTTCAAAAATAGATGGATTGGAGAACTTTGTTGTTAGTTATCCGAAATCCACCTTAAAAGATGACGCTCTTTTCGAACTCGGAAATACATATATTTCAGGTGGACAAGAAAATAAAGGCCTTCAAACCTATGATAAGCTAATTAGTGAATATCGTGGAAGTTCGCTAGTACCTCAGGCAATTATGAGACAAGGTTTGGTGCATTATAATGCAAGTAGAAACGAAGCGGCCTTGGTGAAATTTAAAACTGTAGTGCGTGACTATTCTAAAACGCAAGAGGCGATACAAGCCGTGGCAACTGCCAAATTGGTATATGTTGATATGGGTAGGGTTGATGAATATGCAGCTTGGGTACGTGATCTTGATTTCGTTGAAGTCACCGATACGGAGCTAGATAATGCCACTTTCGAATCGGCCGACAAACAAAATTTAGAAGGAAAAACGGATGCAGCTATTCGCGGGTATGAAAGTTATATAAAACAATTTCCTAATGGATTACATGCTACGAACGCAAACTTTAATTTGGCTCAATTGTATTTCGGAAAAGGAGAGAAAGACAAGGCCTTGCCGTATTATAAATATGTTGCCGACCAGGGTGCAAGTGAGTTTGCGGAGCAAGCTTTAACTCGTGTTTGCGAAGTGTATATCGGAAACAAAAATTATGCAACTGCGCTTCCCTATTTAGAACGTTTGGAGAATCAAGCTGATATTGCGCAAAACAGAACATTTGCACAGTCGAACTTAATGAAAGGGTATTATGAGCAAAAGAGCTATGAAAAGACAATTGCTTATGCCGAAAAAGTTCTCGGAACACCTTCCATAGATAATCGCATTAAGAGTGATGCTCAAACTATGATTGCTCGTTCAGCTATTAAAACTAATGATGAGCCAAGAGCAAAGGAAGCTTATGCCGAGGTATTGAAAATTGCTTCAGGTTCGCTTGCGGCGGAAGCTTTGTATTACGATGCGTATTTCAAAAATCAAGATCAAGATTTCGAAGCCTCTAGTGCTTCGGTACAAAAATTGGCCAAAGACTATTCTAGTTATAAGGAGTGGGGTGGTAAAGGTCTAATCATTATGGCAAAGAATTTCTATGCCTTGGGCGACGCTTATCAAGCTACTTATATTTTAGAAAGTGTCACTACGAATTTTAGCCAATACCCTGAACTTGTTACAGAGGCTAAGGGAGAGCTTTCAATTATAAAGGCGAAAGAATCGAAAAGCAATTCATCGGTGAACCCAAATGATAACTAAAATAAATTGAATTGCCGTCTTCTTATCTAAGATGCGTCAGTCAATAATTTGAGTGAGATATAACTTTAGTGGTGTCTTTTATAATGTTGAAAATCACTAAAAAGAACCAAGTCAAAAATAAAAGCATACAAAAGAACACAAAATGCAAAAGCAATTTTTAACACTACTTTTAATCTTTGGCCTAGCTTGTTTTAGTTGGGCACAAGACGAGAAAGAAGAAAATATTGGTACGGAGACCGTAACGGTCACAAAGGCATACACACCAACAATTTCAGATGCCTTTAAGATTAAATCGATTCCGAATTTGAATGATTCTATTGCGCTTCAAAAGAAGAAGATTGATTATAGTATATTTTCGGTTCCTGTAGCCTCCACCTTTTCTCCGGCTAAAGGAAAAGCGTCCAAAGTAAAAAAGACTGCACCGCCAATTTTATATAATTCTTATGCATCTGCAGGAGGGGGTAATCCTGCAAATATCATGGCCAAGTTTTATACGAGTCGTACCATTGATCGTGAATCGGGTTATACCATTGGTTTAGAACATAATTCTTCAAGAGCCAATATCAACGGAGTAGTTTTAGATAATTTTTACTCGAATAGCGAATTGGAAGGTTCTTACAAAAAGAGAGATCGCGATTATGATTGGGGAATAGATTTAGGTTTTAAGCATCAATTATACAATTGGTATGGTACTTCAGAAGGTATTTTTGGAACTGCGCCATTCACAGCCATTTTTATTGAAGACTTAAATACGAAGCAGAATTATTTTATGGGTGAACTAGCTGCGCATATAAATTTAGAGGATTCTTATTTTAAAGGAACAGATATTAGATATCGTCGTTTTTGGGACACCGTAAAATCTGGAGAAAATCGAATAATTTTCACTCCAGAATTTGAATTTCCAGTAGCTGATGAAACTTTTGGAATCAAATTTAAAGTAGATTATGTCAATGGTAGTTTTGCCAATGCAAGTCTAAATAATTCAGAGAATCTTGAAGGAATAAAGTACAGTCATTTACAGGTGGGTGTGAACCCAAGTTTAACAATGTTGCGTGATGACCTAACTTTGAATTTAGGTGTGAATTTAGTTTATGGATTGGATAGCGAAAGAAGTGATAGTAATTTTTACGTGTACCCGGCGGTAACGGCCTCATATCGTTTGTTGAATGAGGTGGCTATTGTTTATGGTGGCATTGAAGGAGAATTAAAACAGAACTCCTATTACGGGTTTGTGGAAGAAAACCCTTATGTTTCTCCAACACTTACTATCGCCCCGACTGATAAGCAATATGATGCGTATTTCGGTTTACGGGGTCAGTTATTTTCAAACCTTAGTTATAATGTAAAGGCTTCATATAAAGCAGAAAACAGAAAACCATTGTTCAAATTGAATCCCCGAAATGATTTTAGATTTTTATCAAATACTGGTGATAAAGGATATGTTTTTGGAAATTCTTTTGAAGTCTTTTCTTTAGATGGCGTAACCATAGGTGATGATGTTAAAACTTTGGGAGTTTTTGGAGAATTAAATATAGATGTCAATCGTAATTTTACTTTAGGCGTAAATGCAGAATACTTTAATTACAGCACAGAAACCGATTTGCCTGCATGGAATCTTCCTGATTTAAAAGGCTCTTTATTTCTAGATTATCAGATAGGAGAAAAATGGTATTTGGGTGCTAATCTGTTTTACATGGGTGGGCGAAAAGATTTTTCTACTACAGTTGTCGAAAATACATTGCAGCAAAACTTTCCGGCTACTATAATTGACTTAGAGAGCTATTTCGATGCCAATGCTCATATTGGGTATCGCATTTCCGAACAACTTTCAGTTTTTGTTAGAGGTTCAAATTTGGCAAATAACAATTACCAACGTTGGGCGAACTTTCAAGTACAAGGCCTGCAGGTGTTAGGTGGTGCTACCTATAAGTTTGATTTTTAGCCCTTTCAACAACGGTTCTCTTTCCAAGAGGTTTAGGTATAGAAAAAGTAAATTCAAATGTAGTAGCTTCTTACATTCATGCTGTTTTTTAACGCTAGATTTTCTTGTTGTAGCTGCTGTTCGTTAAAATTTAGGCACTTTTTTAATAGATATAGCGTTATAGCTTCAGATTAAATAAGCCATTTCCTACAATTATGTTGTATCCCTCGTACAAGGTTAAGCTGAAACGCACCTTATATTTTATTTGGATAACTTTTTTTTATTGCGGTTTTCAAACTTTGGTTGCCCAAAATTTAGTATTGAATCCTAGTTTTGAAGACTTAGTGCAATGCCCTGAAAAGTATGGCGGCTTTCAAGACGATGTACTGTTTTGGACCGAACCTACTTATGGCAGTACAGACTATTTCAATAGTTGTAGTTCAATTATGACTGTTAATCGAAATTTTGCAGGTAAGCAAGAAACATTTGATGGTAATGGATATGCAGGTATATATGCCTATGGTCCCAAAGAATACAGAGAATATATAGAAGGAGAATTAAAACAAAAACTAAAGAAAAATAAAAAATATACTGTTTCAGCGATGGTGAGCTTATCTGAAAAGTCAGAATTTGCCATTGACGAACTCGGCTTTTTTTTTACTGGGCAGCAGCTTGAAGTTCAAACGAAAAAAAGTATTCCTCGTGTGCTAATGATTCGAGAAGGACTTTCACATTATTTAGGTATTACAAAACGAAGCTATTTTAATGACAAAACGAATTGGACAGCGGTTAAGGGGGTGTATACTGCTGACGGAACTGAGCGCTATATTACCTTTGGAAATCTGAAAGTTAACGGGCAGACAGGCAAATATTCCACCGGTAAAAATCTTAAAAAGGCAGCGTATTACTATGTCGATATGATTTCTGTAATAGAAATAAATGATCAGTACAGTCTTGATGAAATATATGTGTTCGAAGGTCTTAATTTTGATGTTGATGGGTTTGGAATCGAAGGTAGTTTACAAAAGCAAATTGAGCCATTGATTGAATACCTAAAAGATAACCCATCCTTGAATATTGCTATTTACGGTCATACAGATGACGTAGGAAGTAAGTCATATAATAAAGCACTTTCTCGAAAAAGAGCAAGAACCCTAGGTTTGCTTTTGGTGAATAACGGCCTGTCTCCTTTCCGAATTGCATGGAAAGGCTATGGAGATGAAAACCCTAAGATGACAAATAGCACTAAGGCCGGAAGAGAAAAAAATAGAAGAGTTGAGTTTATTATCTCAAAAAAGCAGCGTCAATTTTATGCTTCAGGTGTTTTTGAGGATGAGGATAACTAGGGCCAATCAAATTATTTAGGCTTAGGACAACCAAAATCACTTACGTCTTGTCGAAAGTATCTACACATCTTAGCTAAGCTGATATTTAATTTCCTATTTTTAAGGTGGTTGCAACTTTTTTTCAATGTATAATCAGCTTTCAAAACATTTAAATTTTATTGCCTGTACTTTTTTTGTATGTACCACTATGGCTCAAAACTTGGTGAAGAATCCTAGCTTTGAAGAATATGTAAATTGCCCAAAACGCTTGGGTAATTTTGAAGCAGATGTAGTAAATTGGTCGACCCCTACAGAAGGTTCTACCGATTATTTTAACGCTTGTAGTGTCGCGATGGGCACTCCTAAAAACTTCAATGGCACGCAACCTGCTGATTTCGGAACTGGTTATGCAGGTCTTTATTTATACGCGCCAGATGATTATCGAGAATATTTACAGGCGGAGCTATCCAAAACATTGGTAAAAGGAAAAAAATATCAAGTTTCGTTTTACGTGAGTCTTGCAGAAAGATCTGATTTTGCCATAAAAGAATTCGGTGTATTATTTTCTAAGGATATGATGATGATTTCTGGTAAAAAAGAACTCTCTAAGAAAAAAATGTACCAACAAAAGGGCAACGATTTCAATTTTATGGAAATTGGTTACAGCAACTTTTATTCTGATACGAAAGATTGGATATTAGTCCATACCACCTTCACCGCAAAGGGTACAGAAAGGTATTTGACCATGGGTAATTTTAAGACAAATGCGCGAACTCGAATGTTTAAGACCAAGCGAAATGCAAAGCAAGGAGCCTATTACTATGTTGATTTGGTACTAGTTGAACCGTTAATTAAAATTAAGGCATTAAAAAACGATCCAACGGACTTGAAATCGCACCAAGTGGTTTTTACCCTTGATAAGACCCATATCTTTGAAAATCTTCTTTTCGAGTTCGATACGTTCAAGCTTACTGCAGAATCAAAGAAAGAAATGGATATGCTGTATAGCCATGTTGCTGCTGATAGCACATTAAATATTAGTATTTTAGGACATACTGATAGTGTGGGGTCTGATTCGTACAATAGTAAACTATCATCAAGAAGAGCAAAAGCCGTGGCTGTCTACCTTCAAAAACTTGGATTATCAAAAGACAGAGTTGCATGGCGTGGCAATGGCGGAAAAATGCCTATCGCAACAAATGATAGTGACGCGGGGCGTCGACAGAACAGAAGAGTGGAGTTTGTAATCACTAAAAGAGAATAAAGTACGAGGTAATGATTTGATTTTTAAACTTCTATAAGAAGTGTTTTAAGTGTTTTTTTATAAAGTAACTATTTAATTAAAAGCACATTAAGTGAAATTTATAGTGTTATTGAATATTTTTGGCATTATCTTTGCCTTAGATTAAATAATTAATTTAAAATTATAAGTAATGAGTAAAGGAACAGTAAAATTCTTCAATGACACTAAAGGTTTTGGTTTTATCACTGAAGAAGGCGTAGACAAAGATCATTTTGTACACGTATCTGGATTGGTAGACGAAATTCGTGAAGGCGATGAAGTTGAATTCGATCTACAAGAAGGTAAAAAAGGATTAAACGCAGTAAACGTTAAAGTAATTTAATATATACTTCTTAGTTTTTTAAGACAGAGCCCTGACCATTTGGTCGGGGCTTTTTTATGTAATTTAGTTCCGTTTCTAACCATCAAAGAATCTTAGAATTCAACAGCCTAAACGTTTTATAGGTATTCACCCCGCTAAAAGCCCCGTCTTTTATGGTTACGTGGTACTTCTGATTGGCACAATAGGTATCTATTGTAGTATTCCGGGTCAAACCATTGGGGTTTCTGTTTTTACAGATCCGGTAAAAGATGCTTTAGGACTTTCACGTACTCAGTTTAGCAATGCCTATATGATAGGTACTATTGTCAGCTCGTTGCTGATAGGAAGAGCTGGTATTTGGTTTGATAAATATGGCGCTCGCTATGTTGCCTTCTTTGCGGCTTTGGTTTTGGCAATTGCGCTTTTTTTATGTTCTTGGTCCGTTCGCATGAGTGAGTTTATAAAGGAACTGCTCAATCAAGATACTTGGGCGATACCTTTTGTTACCATGACTTTTCTATTTTTTCTGCTGCGTTTCGCAGGGCAGGGTGTTTTGACCATGGCTTCTCGAAATGTCATTATGATTTGGTTTGATAAGAATAGGGGGAAGGTAAATGCTTTTAGTAGTGTGGCGTTATCTTTTGGGTTTTCCTCATCTCCAATTTGGGTAGATGCCCTTATTGAAAGTAGCGGCTGGCAGGGAGCATGGCAGTATTTAGGATGGGGGTTATTGGTCATGAGTATTTTTATTTTCATCTTTTATAAAAACAAGCCCGAGGAATATGGGCTATTGCCTGACGGAGTAAAAGAAATTACAGAATCAGATCAGAAAACAGCTCTTAATCGAAAACAATTCACTGTACAAGAAGCTACGAAGACCCGCGCCTTTTGGATGTATGGCATGATCTTGGCCTTTAATAGCTTCTTTATTACTGGACTTACTTTTCATATCGTTTCCATATTTGAAAGTGAAGGTTTTCCGAAGGAAGATGCTATTTCTATCTTTCTGCCGGCTTCCGTGATTGCGGTGTCAATTTCAACGATCGCTAACTTTTTAAGCGATTATTTACAATTACGTTTGTATCTATATCTTATGATTACTGGCGGTCTAGTGGCATCGATAGGTTTCTTGTATTTGCCTACTTCTGCCGGCATACCTTTATTGGTAATTGGTTTCGGTATTATGAGTGGCTTTTTTGCAGTTTTGAATACAATAGCTTGGCCGCGGTTTTATGGGCGTAAGCATTTAGGGGCTATTACCGGAAAAATCATGTCCTTTTTAATTTTAGCAAGTGCATTGGCTCCCAGTGCTTTTAGTTTGTGTTTTTCTACTTTCGGTTCTTATGAGTTGCTTGGTTGGTTAGGCTTAACTTTTTTAGTGTTTCTTGTTTTTGGGTCGTTGAAGGCTAGCAATCCGCAGTAAAATCGTATTCTATTCAGTTTATCACTGTAACATTTTTTAGGTTAATAAGACTTATCGTAAAAGATCATATGGCTCTAGTTAAAGGCTTCTTGAGATCTAAACCCAAACTCGAAATACCAAAATACAAGTATTTGGTAAGTTTTGTTATTGGTTTGTTGCTGGCTTATTCTCTGTACGCCATACAGTACATCACGCGTGAAATGATTCGTGCTTCATCAATTTCAGAAGATGATTTATGGATGCTTAGTGATTCAGAGGTCAGCTTTTACAATCTCATATTTGCTTTTGTTGCCTTTATAATGGCACAATCTTTTTGTTTTGAATTCCTGTTCAACCAACCAAAGCGCACTTTCAATACAAAACCTGGTCGATTACAAACAATAGTTCATGAGCAGCGATTTTTGAATTGGTATTTTTTAGCATGGTTTTCTAAAGTGGCTATAATGTATGGTTTATTATTCTGCACTGCCGGTTTGGGCGATTTTTATATCATGAGTTTTTATCCTGATTTTAACTATATGTTTATCCTTATGGTGGTTGTTCTCTTTCTGCAAACTTGGAACGGGTTACTCTTGACGTTCAAAAGAAGAGCCTTTAAGTGGATGATAGTTTCACTATTAATTTTAACTACGCTGTCTTTTGGGCTTTCAAAAGTAGCTATTGTAGATTATACTGCATTAAACGAACTGGTAATACAAAAGCGCTTAGATGTTCAATATAAATTGAGACTACCACGTACTGTGGTTTATCAGAATATAGGATTCAGATTTAGAAACCTTCCAAGTATAGCATTGGTCACCCCAAAGGATACGGCTAGTAATCAACCGCTTTTATGTATTGGTTTGAGGAAAATAGTCATAAGTAAACTTCCTTTAGAAATACTTCAAATGAGAGCGAAACAAGCTTCTGAACTACGAGATTTTATGCCTGTATTTTTGAAAATTGATAAAGAAGTTCCAATGAGCTATGTACATGAGGTAAAGAAAGAATTGGCCTTTGTGAATATTCAACGATTGAATTATTTAGTGATCCCTTCAGTTGCGAAATATGATAAAAGATATTATCAAGGGTCCAACAGAACCTTTCTTTCAGTTGTTAATACAGATTATTTCGCGCCCAAGCATGATGCGTATTGGAAAATCGCTGCGGCTGTATCAAACAAGATTGAGGTTTCTGTTTCCAATTCTGAGTATCTAATTGATGGAGTCACTATCTCCTTAGATGAATTCGCGCTGGTTTTAAGAAAACGAGTGAATCAAAACTTAGATTATGCCATTATTTTGAACTTCAAAGAGAATGTGAATTTTGGAACCTATTTTGATCTGGTGTCTAGAATACATGAAGCCATTTATTCACTACGTGACGAAGTAGCAAATGATAATTATTCGTTGAACTACAAGACTATTGAAGATAATTATTATTATGAAAGAACAGATGAAATAAGAGAAGCTAGGAAATACATCATGGATAAGTACCCGCTAAGGTATATAGAGATTTGGGATAAATCAGGAATTAAGCCAATTGAAAAGATCCAAGCAGACTTTGCCTTACCAGAGCTGTAAAGCTTCAAATGAATTGGGTTTGCCGTTTTTGTTTGATAAATCCTTGTAACTTGCAGAAAAGCAACTCTAAAAAATGGACTTAAACCTAGCAGTACTGATAGACGGCGATAACATTCCTTCAGCCTATGTCAAAGAAATGATGGAGGAAATTGCCAAATACGGTAATCCTACAATAAAACGTATTTACGGTGATTGGACCAATCCACGCCTCAACAAATGGAAAACGGTTTTGCTTGAGAATGCAATTACTCCCATACAGCAGTATGGCTACACTCAAGGAAAAAACGCGACAGATTCAGCGATGATTATTGATGCTATGGATGTACTGTATGCCGGAAAAGTTGATGGTTTTTGTCTGGTGAGTAGCGATAGTGATTTTACCCGATTAGCTACCCGATTAAGGGAGGCAGGTATGCAAGTCTTCGGTATTGGTGAGAAGAAAACACCGAATCCTTTTATAGTGGCTTGCGATAAATTCATTTATATCGAAATCTTAAAAAACCAGTCTCAAGATGACGATACTGCAGACTCTTCCGAGGAGAAGTCAAAAGCGAAGACTGAATATGATAAAATTACTTCGAAACAACTGCGTTTGATTGCAACTACCATCAGTGATTTGGCCGATGATGATGGCTGGGCCTTTTTAGGAGATGTTGGTAGTTTGCTGCAAAAGAAACAACCTAATTTTGATTCTCGAAATTATGGCTTTCAAAAACTGACACCACTTTTACAATCTATTAAGGCTATTGAAGTAGAACGTCGTGAAGATTCAAAAGGGCGCAAAAAGTTGATTTATGTAAAGATGAAAGAGCAAGCGCGTTCAAGAGCAAAAAAATAAATTTTCGAAGTATATTATTCAAGTAAGTCATGACAAAAGCACTAATTAAAAGCATACGCTTTACCTGTATTTCGATCGTATTTCTTTTGGTTTCATGTAAGGATAACAATCAGACGACTACAACAGAATTACAAGCCATTAATACCATTTTTGAATCGTATTATGATTTTAAAAAAGGGGCTAACCCGATAGAAGCTACCAAAGCTGGGTTCAATAGTTATAATGATACGATTGCAAATTATATAGCAGATAGCTATCAAGAAGTATTGAAAGAGAACTATAGTGCTTTTTTAGATCAGCTAGATACCTTTGACCAAAGTATGATGACCGAGGAGCAGTGGTTAAGCCTTAGGGCTATGCGGTGGGACTGTTCTATTAAACTTGAAGGTCTTGAAAATGAACTAGTGACCATGGCGTCACCTGTTTATGATTTGCCTAGTTTTGAACTCATGCCTTTACTGCAGATACAATCGTTGCATTTGTATGTTGCTCAATTAGCCAGTGGAGCTAGTGTACAACCCTTTAAGACAGTACAAGATTATGATAATTGGCTAAAGCGATTGGAGGATTATTTGACTTTTTTGGATACCTGCATCGAAAAAATGGAAGAGGGAATAGCCAAAAAGGTAGTGCTTCCAAAAACGATTGCTTTAAAAATGATTCCGCAGCTACAAGCCTTTATACACAATACAGTTGAGGAGCACTTATTTACGGCTCCAATTCGAAATTTTCCAGAGGGTTTACGTGATATAGATAAAGCTAAGATTAAAAAAGAGTATTACACTTTCGTAGCTGACCAATTGATTCCGAAATATAAAATACTTGATTCTTTTTTAAAGGAAAAATACCTACCTGCTTGTCGTGAAAGTTCTGGACTTTCGGCTATACCAAATGGCAAGGAAACCTATGATTATTTGATAAAACTTCACACCACAACGAACCTGACCGCTGATGAGATTCATGAGTTAGGTAAAAGTGAAGTACAACGTATTCTGATCGAAATGGAAACAGTGAAAAATGAAATTGGTTTTGAAGGAGATTTAAAAGCCTTTTTTAATCATGTGCGACAGCGTAAAGATCAAATGCCTTTTTCAAAACCAGAAGAAGTAATCGCTAATTTCAATGACATTCAAAAACGAATGGAACCTAAATTAAATGATCTGTTTGACCTGAAACCAAAAGCGGGTTTTGTGGTGCGACGCACTGAGGCCTTTCGTGAAGCTTCTGCCAGTGCAGAATATGTGCCAGGTTCAAAAGACGCCTCTAGGTCAGGAATCTTTTATATTCCCATTCCGAATGTGGAAGCCTATAATACCTTTTCCGATGAAGCTTTGTTTTTGCACGAAGCTATTCCTGGCCATCACTTTCAATTATCACTACAACAAGAGAATACAAAACTTCCTGAATTTTTGCACCCTGAGAGTATGGGGGTCTTTGTTGAAGGTTGGGCGCTCTATGCTGAATCTTTAGGAAAAGAACTCGGTTTATATGACGACCCTTTTCAATATTTTGGAATGTTAAGTATGGAAATGCACCGGGCTATTCGGTTGGTAGTGGATACAGGTATTCATGCAAAGGCTTGGACACGTGAAGAGGCAATCACATATTCTTTAGAAAACGAAGCAGAGTCTGAGGAGGGTATTATTGCTGAAATTGAGAGATATATGGCGACCCCAGGCCAGGCTTTATCTTATAAGGTCGGGCAACTTAAGATTCGGGAGCTACGAACAACCGCCGAAAATTCTTTAGGTGAATTTTTTGATATTAAGGAGTTTCATAATCAAGTATTAAACTCCGGTAGCTTGGCATTGGTATTGCTTGAAGAGAAAATAGATGCTTGGATTGTATCTCAAAAACAATTGAAGTAGTCTTAATTAAAGAGCCAATAGCCAAGAATAAAGAGAAGAGCGTGGTGCCATTCGGGCTTTGTGAAAAGGCTACAGCGCTAAGAAGTTGTCAGGAAGCACTTGCAGTAGGTATAGAAATATATTTTGCGTCAAGGGTCAAGGGTCAAGGGTCAAGGGTCAAGAGTACAAAGAGAAGAGAATATTACCTTGAGTGGTGTCGAAGTGCTTTAGGGCTTTCAACTAGAAGTATACAAACTCGTACACTTAAGCTTAGTGCGTTTTATGAACCCAAATCCTCTAATTTTAAAATCGCCGTTGAATACGCTCTAGTTTTTTTACATAATTCCCCGTCCGTTATCAAAGACTTTCCATAGCAGGGAATCATTTCACTTAATTTTGTTTTCCATTCCTTAGATTTAATTTGTTCAGGAAAGCAATCGTGCAATACATTGAGCATGATAGAAACAGCAGTAGAGGCCCCAGGGGAAGCACCCAATAAGGCAGCGAGAGTTTTATCTTTATTGGATACGATTTCTGTTCCGAATTGAAGTTTGCCAACCTCTTTCTTATCCTTTTTAATAATTTGAACTCGTTGACCTGCGGTAATTAGTTCCCAATCTTCAAATTTGGCTTTAGGATAGTACTTTACTAAAGCTTCAAACTTTTCTTCAGGAGATTGCATTACCTGTTCAATTAAATATTTTGTGAGCGTAATATTATTGATTCCGGCAGCAATCATTGGAAAAATATTGTGAGCGTCTAATGATAATGGGAGGTCTAGGTACGATCCGTTTTTTAAAAATTTTGTTGAAAACCCTGCATAAGGCCCAAACAATAAAGAACGCTTTCCATTCAACATACGAGTATCTAAATGAGGTACTGACATTGGTGGTGAGCCTTCTTCTGCTTTGCCATATACTTTTGCTTCATGGCGTAAAATTACCTCAGGATTAGTACATTTAAGAAATTGCCCGCTGACCGGAAAACCTCCATAGCCTTCCCCCTCTGGAATATCAGATTTTTCAAGAAGTTTAAGCGCTCCTCCTCCCGCACCAATAAAGACAAATTTACTTTGAACCGTTTTTTCTTTATGCACATCAAGTTCGGTAAGCTCAATTTGCCAAGTACCATCATCTTTTTTGTGAATATCTTCAACTTGATGCCCTAAATGAACTTCTACATCATCGCAACTTTCCAAATACCGCATCATTTTTCGGGTTATAGCTCCAAAATTCACATCGGTACCGATCGGCATTCTAGTAGCTGCAATCTTTTCACTAGTAGTTCTTCCTTCCATCATTAAGGGCACCCAAGACTTGATCTCTTGAAAGTCCTCAGAATGTTTCATGTCCATAAACATAGGGTATGCTGTAAGCGCGTCATATCGTTTTTTTAGAAAATTTTGATTGCCTTCTCCAAAAACAAAACTCAAATGATCAATATCGTTGATGAAAGGGGTATCGGTTTCAACAAGTCTTTCTTTAACTAAATATGCCCAAAGTTGTTTTGATATTTCAAAAGACTCGCTAATACGCAGAGCCTTTGAAATATCAATACTTCCATTTTCATCTTCTGGCGTATAATTCAATTCGCAAAAAGCAGAATGCCCAGTGCCGGCATTATTCCATGCGTCAGAACTTTCGGCAGCCACTTTGTCGAGACGTTCATAAATAGTAATTTTAGCATTAGGTATCAGTTGTTTAATCAATACCCCCAAGGTAGCGCTCATGATACCGGCGCCTATTAATGTAAAGTCTTGTTTGCTGTTCATGTAGAAAAATTTTGTTGTGCAAAGCTAGGAAACCTTTTGTTATGCCGTTTTTTAAGATGCTGAAATCAATTTTCTAAAACGTGGCACCGATTTTGTTGTATAAGTTGTTGATATGAGAAACGAATTTTAATAGCTAAATTGTAAAGCTCAGCCCGCAACATAAAAAAAATAATTCTTTACATTTACAAACAGTTAAACGAATACCTAAAAAACAAATATGAAAAATTCTACAATAAAAATAGCAAGTTTTTTACTGATGGCTTTTGCATTAGTCTGCGCGCCTCAAGAAATTTCGGCACGTGCAGAAAATAATGATTCCGAAGTTAGTATTAAAGAAGATTTAGTTGGCGGATGGGAATATACCGTAGAAGGAGCTCCTGAAGGTTATGAAAAAGGTTTTATGATGATTGTGAAACAAGGAGGTGTTTACAGAACGCAAATACAACTTAACGGTGCTGCTGTAAATGGCGAAAATGTTATGGTAAAAGGAAACAAGATTAGCTTTACTGTAAATGTAGAAGGGGAGACTGTTTCGGTAGCATTAGAGGCAAAAGGAAGTAAGATTACAGGAACAAGTACATCACCTAGCAATGGCACAATGAGTATTACGGCTATAAAAACTATTTCTGCCGAATAAAATTTTGTAGCGCTACAGTGCGTGCATTTCGATACATATAAAATGTCATTTAAGTTATTTGGGTAGCTTAAATGACATTTTTTTATACTAAGGTTTGAAGAGGAGCTAGAGAAAGATGGCGGAAAGTCGAACATGCTGAAAGTATAGATGTTGTGGATTTAGGAGTTCAGAAATGGCAGTATTCGTTCTATGCATCCCTCGCTTGCGACTAGGGTATGTATTGGCCTTGAGAACCCCTGGGCATGCAAAGAGTTAAAGAGCTCTATACTTCTAAGAAAGCATTGAAATTTTATTGATAAATAGGTGGTGCTTTGTTGGTATCATAAATGTAGTATTTTACCTACATAAATAGTGGTTTTCACAACAAAATTTTCTATGTTTTGAGTTTTATCTGCTTCTTTGATAGAGAAATTTATAGATAATAAAATTTAGCTCGTGATGAAAATAACACAGAACCCTATGGTTAAAGAATTAAGACAATTGATTGATTTTAGTTGTGAAGATTCAGATCAGCTTAATCTCTTTGAATTATTTCATAAAATGTTAGTCAGAATGTCGTTCGAGGCGGTAGATGTTACCATTGACACTACAAGAAAACGAATAGAAATGAAGGTATTAGCCGAAGATGAATCGTATGATTCGGAATTGGTCAATGTATTTGCTGAAACACTCTCGGTAAATTTGGGGTATGCTGATCTCAATACCTTTTTAAAATCATGTATTCTTGAAGATGGTGAAAAGTTAAAGCACTATTATCCATTTTTGACATCTTGCTTTTACAAGTTTTATAAACGAACTACAAGAAAATCATTAGTTTTTGAAACGGCATAAAAAAACCGAAGCCACGTAATGACTTCGGTTTTAGGTATGTAGTAATTGAATATTACATTTTTGGCATACTCATCACAATTGGCACAGCAACACGAACTTTGTCCCATCCCATTACCATATGAACTGCGCCTTCAACTTCTTTAAAAGCAATAGAAAAAGCTTCTAACGATTTTTCGCCAGCGCTTACGCCTGCCATAACACGCGCTACATCTGAAGCTTCATCTTTGTAGAAATACGAACCCCATTGGTTCAAGTTGCTATGCAATATTATGGTCCATTCTGTTTCGCCAGGTATGCTTAATAAAGCATAAGTACCAGCTTTAACCTCTTTTCCGCCAAATGTTACATCTTTATAAAAAGTAATTTCAGGAGCTTCATTAGCACCTGTACGCCAAACTTCTCCTGCTGGTGCTAATTCAGATAGCGTACGATCTTTTAATTGAGGACGACCGTAAGTAATGCGAACTGCCTTATCAGATACTTTGTAATCTGAAGGATAAGAAGCGTTGTCTAAAGGACTTTTGTCCATTCCGCTGAATTCTTGTGCTAGCGCTTCGGTTGAAAAAGCCATAGCTAATGCCATAAAGGCAAGTGTGAAAATGTTTTTCATAATAGAGTTTATTTATTTTAAGCGTTAAAATTAGTGAGTAATCTAAAGACACTCTCCTAAAAGGTCGTTAAAATAAGCAGTTCTTACAGAGTGTTAATTTATTTTCAGATTTGACCTAGATATCATACAATATATAGGTTAAAAATGATATTTTGATTATAATATGCAATCATTAACGGCTATTATATTTGATAAGTGAAAGTATAATTTCATATTTGTACTATAATTAAAAATAAACTGAATTGTTATGTGTGGAATTGTATGTGCGTTTGATGTAAAGGAGAGCACGGAAGTATTGCGTCCTCAGTTGCTAGAAATGTCGAAGAAAATACGGCACAGGGGCCCAGATTGGAGTGGAATTTATGCAGATGATAAAGCTATACTCGCTCACGAAAGATTGGCGATTGTAGATCCTGCTTCTGGTAAACAACCCTTGTTGAGTCCGGATGGTAAATTGATTTTAGCAGCCAATGGTGAGATATATAATCATAGAGAATTAAGAAAACAGTTCGAAGGAACTTATGATTTTCAAACGGAATCAGATTGTGAAGTAATCTTAGCTTTATACCAAGCTAAGGGAGTTTCTTTTCTAGATGAAATGAACGGCATCTTCGGATTTGCAATTTATGACACTGAGAAAGACGAATATTTTATAGCTCGAGATCATATGGGCATCATTCCTTTATATATGGGATGGGATCAAAACGGCACTTTCTATGTGGCTTCAGAATTGAAAGCTTTGGAAGGAACATGCAATAAGATAGAGTTATTCCCCCCAGGGCACTATCTGCATAGTTCAGATGGAGAATTGAAAAAATGGTATTCTCGCGATTGGATGGAGTATGATGCTGTAAAAGAAAATGAGACAAGTATTCAAGAAATTAAGGAAGCTTTGGAAGCAGCCGTGCATCGTCAATTAATGTCTGATGTGCCTTACGGAGTTTTGCTTTCTGGAGGACTAGATTCTTCGGTTACCTCTGCGATTGCTAAGAAATATGCACAAAAGAGAATAGAGTCGGGTGATACTAAAGATGCTTGGTATCCTCAATTGCATTCGTTTTCAGTGGGCTTAGATGGTTCTCCTGATTTAGCTGCCGCACAAATAGTAGCAGATCATATTGGTACGATACATCACGAAATTAAGTTTACTATTCAAGAAGGTTTGGATGCAATTAAAGATGTAGTGTATAATCTCGAAACTTATGATATTACGACTATAAGAGCTTCTACTCCTATGTATCTGATGGCCCGTGTAATTAAATCTATGGGTATTAAAATGGTGCTTTCAGGAGAGGGTGCTGATGAATTATTTGGTGGATACTTGTATTTTCATAAAGCTCCTAATGAAAAGGAATTTCATGAAGAGACCGTTAGAAAGATGAGTAAGTTGCACATGTATGACTGTTTGCGGGCCAATAAATCATTGGCGGCTTGGGGTATTGAAGGGCGTGTACCTTTCTTAGATAAAGAGTTTATCGATGTTGCGATGCGCATCAATCCAAAAGATAAAATGATTAACGGTGAGCGTATGGAGAAATGGGTGCTGCGTAAAGCTTTTGAAGATATGCTTCCTGAAAGCGTCGCTTGGCGCCAAAAAGAACAGTTCTCAGACGGTGTAGGGTATAGTTGGATTGATACGCTGAAAGAAGTAGTAGATGCGGAAGTAAGCGATGAGCAACTAAAGAATGCTAGTTTTAAATTCCCTGTACAAACACCAACTTCGAAAGAGGAGTATTACTATCGTTCTATTTTTGAAGGACATTTTCCATCAAATGCTGCGGCATTATGTGTGCCTCAAGAAGCATCAGTAGCCTGCAGTACACAAATCGCTCTCGATTGGGACGAGGCATTCAAAAATATGAATGACCCCTCAGGAAGAGCTATAGCGAATGTGCATACGGAGGCGTATTAGTTGCGCCCTCTAAAAATTGACCTAAGCGTCAAAGAGTAATAAATTCTGTTTCATTCAGTTTTTATTTTAATTAGTCAGCTGACCCTGCCATTTGGTGGGGTCTTTTTGTTGAGCAGCTTTATGTATATTTTTTTAAAATACTGAGATTTGGACTTGTTTTTACAGCTGGTTTTTTCCACAATAATTGTTAATAACTTCGAAGTTTGAAAATGAGCATAACGCTATATTCTATGGGCTATTCAGTATATTTGTAAGATTGCAAAATTTGAATTAAATACAACCTAATTTATTTATGAGCGAAGAAGCAAATAACGAGGGCGAAGAGAATAAAAAACCTCAAGAAGAAATTAAAAAGGAGAGTGCTCCTTTAAAGGAGTATTCGGCGGATAGTATACAGGCCCTTGAGGGTATGGAGCATGTGCGCATGCGGCCATCTATGTATATTGGAGATGTCGGAGTAAGAGGTCTTCACCACTTAGTATACGAGGTCGTAGATAACTCGATAGATGAGGCCATGGGTGGTCATTGTGACACGATTAGTGTCATTATAAACGAAGATAATTCAGTTACCACAAAAGATAATGGTAGAGGTATTCCTGTAGGTCTGCATAAAAAAGAAGGAGTTTCTGCCTTACAGGTAGTGATGACTAAAATTGGTGCAGGTGGTAAATTTGATAAGGACTCATACAAGGTTTCAGGTGGTTTGCATGGTGTTGGTGTTTCTTGTGTAAATGCTTTGTCTGAACATTTAAGAGCAACCGTATATAAAGACGGTAAAATTTGGGAACAAGAATATTCTAAAGGTAAGGCGCTGTATCCTGTTAAAAGCATAGGGGAAACGACAGAGAGAGGTACTGAAGTTACTTTTTTGCCTGATACTAGTATTTTTAAGCAGACCATAGAATATAGCTACGAGACGCTCTCAAATAGAATGCGTGAGCTTTCTTATTTGAATAAAGGGGTTACTATTAGCATTACTGATAAGCGCCAAATAGATAAAGAGAGCGAATCAGGGTATTTAAGTGAAACTTTTTATTCTGACGAAGGTCTAAAGGAATTTGTAAGGTTTTTAGATAGTAATAGAGAGCAGTTAATTCAGAATGTTATCTCCATGGAAGGAGAGAAAAATGGTATTCCTGTTGAGGTTGCCATGGTGTATAATACTTCCTATACAGAGAATTTACATTCTTATGTAAACAATATCAATACTCATGAAGGTGGTACGCATTTGTCCGGTTTTCGTAGAGGATTGACCGGAACATTGAAAAAGTATGCGGATGCTTCTGGCATGTTAGATAAGTTAAAATTTGATGTTCAGGGAGATGATTTTCGTGAAGGTTTAACTGCTATAATTTCTGTAAAGGTCGCTGAGCCTCAATTTGAGGGGCAAACTAAAACTAAATTAGGTAACCGTGAGGTTTCTGCAGCCGTTAGTCAATCAGTTTCTGAGATGTTGACCAACTACTTAGAAGAAAACCCAGATGATGCCAAAATAATTGTACAGAAAGTAATTCTAGCTGCTCAGGCGAGACATGCGGCCACTAAAGCTCGTGAAATGGTGCAGCGTAAAACGGTAATGAGTATTGGTGGTTTGCCAGGAAAATTATCAGATTGCTCTGATCAAGATCCTGTAAATTGTGAGGTTTTTCTTGTTGAGGGTGATTCGGCTGGGGGTACGGCCAAACAAGGTCGAGATCGAAAATTTCAGGCTATTTTACCCTTAAGAGGTAAAATTTTGAATGTTGAAAAAGCGATGCCACATCGTGTTTTTGAAAACGAAGAAATTAAGAATATTTATACAGCACTTGGGGTTACTATAGGTACTGAAGAAGATAGTAAGGCTTTGAATCTTGAAAAATTAAGATACCATAAAGTAGTCATCATGTGTGATGCAGATGTTGATGGTAGTCATATTGAGACCTTGATTCTTACCTTCTTTTTCCGTTATATGAGAGAGTTGATCGATAGTGGTCATATTTATATAGCGACACCGCCTTTGTATTTAGTCAAGAAAGGGCAGAAAAAAAGATATGCTTGGAATGATGAGGAGCGCGATGAAATAGCGAACAGTTATAGTGGTGGTGTAAGTATACAGCGTTATAAAGGTTTGGGTGAAATGAACGCATCACAATTATGGGATACTACAATGAATCCTGAATTTAGAACTTTGCGACAAATTACAATAGACAATGCTACTGAAGCTGACCGGGTATTTTCTATGTTGATGGGTGACGAGGTGCCGCCTCGTAGAGAATTCATTGAGAAGAATGCGGTTTATGCGAATATAGATGTATAAAAACTAATACGATCATACGATTAAAAACGTCTGCCAATTGGCAGACGTTTTTTTTTTTGGTTCCTAGTACCATCACCTTAAATTACATTTTGAAAATATAGTTATGCACCACCTTGATTTTCTCCGTTCTGATTCATATTCAAAAGAAATCATGGGTATTGACTTTGTTTATGAAAACCAGTATGCCTTCTTACAAATCAAAAAAACCTGCTTGAATCGTCAAGCAGGTTTTTTTTGGTTTAGCTTATGCTTTATTCGCGACTGGCTAGTGTGTGACCATCGGTTGCTTTTAATATAGTTTCCTTTTCAAATTCAATCATGGTAACTACATCGTTTGACTTGCTTTCCATTCCGGGATAAGAGATCGTATAAACACCATCTTGTTCTGACCATTTGAAATCTGTACGCAAATCAAGTTTTCCGTTGTTGTAACTGTGAAACCTTCCTAGATACGCGTCATTGAATATCCACTCTTGTTTAATGGTGGTTTTTTGAGTTTCGCTAATGGAGTTCACATCAATTTTAGACCAAATGCCAATTACGGGGTCGTTGTTCTCTTCAATTCGTGAGCAGTTGCTCGCGAGTATGATTCCAATAATTGCAAAAAAAGAAAATAACTTTTTCATTAGGTTAAGTTTTACTACGTTGGGCTTTTCTGTTTTTAGAACGTAGTGAATCGATTGGGTATTGCTAAAATTCGTTGTATGGTAGCATATTGCGACTTTCTTCGTTGAACTGTAATTTTTTTTAACAAGAGAAGCGTTTCGTCGATGTTTTAAAACACTATAGTGCTGATATTTATGTGCGTTTCGTCGAGATTTTTCCTTTCGGAATTTGTATTTTTACCAGACTTAAAAAACAAATTTTTAAAAAATATATAGATTATGAAAATTACCGTAGTAGGAGCCGGAGCTGTCGGCGCAAGTTGTGCAGAGTACATCGCTATCAAAAATTTTGCCTCAGAAGTTGTGCTGGTAGATATTAAGGAAGGATATGCTGAAGGAAAGGCCATGGATTTGATGCAAACCGCTTCATTAAACGGGTTTGATACAAAAATCATTGGAACTACAGGTGATTATTCGAAAACAGCAGGAAGCGATATCGCAGTAATTACCTCAGGTATTCCTAGGAAGCCAGGTATGACGCGTGAAGAGTTAATTGGTATTAATGCTGGAATTGTAAAAACGGTTTCTTCAAGTTTAATTCAGCATTCGCCAAACGTAATCTTAATAGTAGTTAGCAACCCTATGGATACCATGACCTATTTGGTGCATAAAACTACAAATCTGCCCAAGAGTAGAATTATTGGTATGGGAGGTGCATTAGATAGCGCACGTTTCAAATATCGTTTAGCAGAAGCTATGGAAGCACCAATTTCAGATATTGACGGTATGGTGATCGGCGGGCATAGTGATAAAGGAATGGTGCCATTAACATCTCATGCGACAAGAAATAGTATTCGTGTATCTGAATTTTTATCAACCGAACGTTTAGATCAGGTTGCTGCCGATACGAAAGTTGGAGGTGCTACGCTGACAGGTTTGTTGGGTACTAGTGCTTGGTATGCTCCTGGAGCTGCCGTTTCAGCTTTAGTTCAAGCAATTGCTTGTGATCAAAAGAAACTGTTTCCTTGTTCTACGTACTTAGAAGGTGAATATGGTTTGAATGATATATGTATAGGTGTTCCTGTATTGCTTGGAAAAAACGGAATTGAACAAATTGTCAATGTTCCTTTAAGCGATGCTGAGAAGGCTAAAATGAAAGAGAGTGCTGAAGGAGTTGCTAAAACTAATGCTCTTTTAGAGTTATAGTTTATTCACTCTATTTACAGATAAAGAAAGTGCCTTTGTAGTTTAACTATGAAGGCTTTCTTTTTTAGAATTATAAGTCTCAGAAATATATATTGGAAAAAATATACAACCTAGTACTATCTTTATTTTATATTTGCCGCATGAATGCAAAATGGTACATAAGTACTCTAATTATTATTCTAGCCTTAATAGGGTTAAATCAAGAGCAGACGAAAGGCGCTAATCAGCAAATTGTATTACAATTTACTGATGTAGAAATGATTTCGGTAGCTACCCATGATGATGCTTTAGCAACAATTACCAAAAAGTTACAATCCTTAGGTGTTGGTAATATTGAAATAATAGAGAATGATGGTACGCAACTGAGTATACGCTATTATAGTGATATTGATGCGCTTAGTGTTGGAGAATTTCTTTCTCAGGATAGTGAATTTTTATTATCCTATAGAGGTATCGATCAACTACCTGCTGATTTCCCAAAAGATAAACTTCCTGAAACTTTTAGTCTAGTAGTTTCAGATCTTCAGCAACAATCTGATGATGGACTAAGTTTAAATGGAAAATTTGCTTTTGAATTAAATCAGGATTTTAAGAGATTTTTTAATCCAGTAGTCATACAATTTAATCATTCAATAGTCCTTAAGCAAGATGCTGTTGTATACGTAGCTTACAAAACAAATAGAGTTATTGCAATTGCAATAGATAATACTTCACACAGTATTCCAGAAGTAAGGGCAGGACCTTATGATCATGGAAATAGTTAAAGTTCTTGTTGGCATATTTTCTGTTAATAAAAAAAGAGCTTTTCTAAGATTATTTTCTAAAAAATCATAGCATTAAACACCTTGTTTAGCATAATAATTTTTTAGGTTTTCCAAACAAACAACATCATAATTAATATAAATTAATCATTAACGATATTTTTAGTTTTGCAGCTATAAAATATGGTACACTTAAATAAATAATAAAATGCAGAATAAAGGACTTATAAAGCTTTTTGCTTTCTTGTTTGGGTTAGTTAGTATTTATCAACTATCCTTTACTTTTATTACCAACAAGGTTGAAGATGAGGCTAAAGCACATGCTATTAGTCAAATTCCGAATTCAGATGACCTAGAAACATCAGTAAAACAAGATAAATTGGTCGCTAGTTACCTAGATTCGATAGGAGCTAACAAGCAATTTGGTTTTACGACCTACAATGTTGCCAAAAAGAAACAGCTGAATAAAGGGCTTGACCTTGAAGGGGGTATTAATGTTACCCTGCAGATTTCTATTAAAGATATTTTAAGAGGATTGGCCGATAACTCCAAAAACCCTGTTTTTAATAAGGCTTTGGCTGATGCTGATGAGGCATCAAAAAACAGTGATGATACCTACATAGATTTGTTTTTTGAGTCTTTTGATAATATCAAAGGTGATACGAAATTGGCTTCTCCTGATATTTTTGCTAATAAGGGTTTAAGCGATCAGGTAAATTTTCAAATGAACGATGATGAGGTAAAGCCAGTTCTACGAACTAAAATTGATGATGCTATTGTTTCTGCTTTTGAAGTACTGCGAGAGCGAATTGATGGCTTCGGAGTTACTCAGCCAAATATTCAACGTTTAGGTACTTCAGGAAGAGTTCTTGTTGAATTACCAGGCGCTAAGGATGTAAAGCGAGCGATTACTTTAATTTCTCAAACAGCTCAGTTAGAGTTCTGGGAAACTTACGCACAAAACAATACGAGCTTTAGTACCTTTTTGATTCAGGCAAATGAGAAGCTAAAAACTTTGGTTGATACCTCAGTAGCGCAGCCGGTTAAAGAAGCTACAGAATTAGATTCTTTACTTTCTGATGTGTCTGCAGATTCTTTAGATATTGCAACGCAAGTGAATCCTTTATATGACAAGTTACTTCCAGCTAATCCTGGAACAAATGCAATGTTCAGAGCGCAGATAAAGGACACTGCTATTATTGCTAGTTATCTTAGAATGCCAGAGATTATTCGTTTACTTCCTGCTGATATTCAATTCACAAAGTTTGCTTGGGAACGTCCATCGAGCGAAGAGGTAGAGGTAATTGATTTGTATGCTTTGAAATCCAACAGAAATAACGAACCAAGAATAAGTGGTGATGTTGTAAGTGATGCTAGAGATACTTTTGATCAATTTGGGAAGCCAGCGATTAGTATGAGTATGAACTCCAAAGGTTCTAAATTATGGCAAAAACTGACCAGTGATGCTAATATTAATAATACAGGTATCGCGGTAGTTTTAGATAATAAGGTATACACAGCACCAGGTTGTTCTGTAGTAGGTGGTATTTCTGGCGGAGGTACTGAGATTACAGGAACATTCTCCGTAGCTGAAACAACTGATATAGCCAATGTATTGCGTGCTGGTAAATTACCCGCTAGAGCAGAAATTATCGAATCAACAATTGTTGGTCCATCTTTGGGTCAAGAGGCGATTGATAGTGGTTTAATGTCTTTCATGATTGCCATGGCCATCGTTTTACTTTGGATGATTTTCTATTATGGTAAAGCAGGTATATTTGCCGATATAGCTTTATTATTAAACATCTTATTGATTTTTGGAGTACTTACGAGTATTGACGCAGTACTTACCCTTCCAGGGATTGCTGGTATTGTTTTAACGATTGGTATGTCAGTGGATGCTAACGTTCTTATTTTTGAACGTATTAAAGAAGAGCTTAAGAAAGGCAAAGGAAAGGGTCAAGCGGTTGCTGATGGTTTTGAAAATGCACTTTCTTCGATTCTTGATGCCAACGTTACGACGGGTCTTACAGCATTGATTTTATTTGTATTCGGGTCAGGACCAATTAAAGGTTTCGCAACTACCTTGTTAATTGGTATTGTTACCTCATTGTTTACTGCAATCTTTATTACAAGACTTCTTGTTGATTGGTACGTTTCAAAACCAGGTAGAAGTTTAGATTTTTCTACGGCACTGACTAAAAACCTATTTCAGAATATAAGTATCAACTTTTTAGGAAAGCGAAAAATCGCTTATGTGATCTCTGCTGTTTTGGTAGGTGTTGGTTTGTTTTCTCTTTTGGCCGGCCCTGGTTTACAGCAAGGTGTTGATTTTATAGGTGGACGTTCATATCAAGTCCGTTTTGAAAAAGCAGTGAATCCTTCAGAGATTGCTTCTGAATTAAACGATGAGGCTGTATTTGGAAACGGGACTCAAGTAAAGACCTTTGGAGAAGCCAATCAAATAAAAATTACGACTCCATATAAAATAAATGTTGAGGGTATTGAGGTTGATGATGAGATTCAAGACAAACTCTACACCGCCTTGCAAAAGTATTTGCCAGCAGATACAAACAAAGCTAATTTTGCAAGTGGTAGTGGTGATAAGGCAATTGGTATTATGCAGTCTGTTAAAGTTGGTCCAACCATTGCTGATGATATTAAGAACAACGCATTTTTAGCAATTCTTGGGTCGTTATTGGTGGTTTTCTTATATATCTTAATTCGTTTCCGTAAGTGGCAGTTTTCTTTAGGTGCTGTAACAGCGGTATTCCATGATGTATTGATTGTATTAGGAATCTTCTCCATCTTTGGTACAATTATGCCTTTCAACATGGAAATTGATCAAGCGTTTATTGCTGCGATTCTAACTGTAATTGGGTACTCTCTAAATGATACTGTGGTAGTATTTGATAGAATACGTGAGATTATTAGAGAAAAAGGATGGCGATCAGGTGAGAACGTAAATCTAGCTTTAAACAGCACGTTAAGTAGAACCTTAAATACCTCATTAACTACCTTGGTAGTTTTATTGGCTATCTTCGTGTTCGGAGGTGAATCATTAAGAGGGTTTATGTTCGCAATGATTATAGGTATCGTGGTAGGTACGTACTCATCATTGTTCATAGCAACACCAGTAATGTTTGATAGCTTAAAGAAGAGCGTTAAAACAGGTGAAGAAGAAAAAGAGAAATAACTAACTCAAACTTTTTATTTCTTGAAAAGAGCTATGCCTTCGGTGTAGCTCTTTTTTTTGTTTTAGATGTAAAGAGAAAGAGAAAGAGAAAGAGAAAGAGAAAGAGAAAGAGAAAGAGAAAGAGAAAGAGTGAAGGGTGAGTAGCGAAGACTAAAGTGTGAACAGTGAGGAGCAAAGAGTAGAAAGAAAAGAGAACTAGGAGAAGTATTTCGTTGGGGTAGCATAGAATCTTATCCTGATAGGAGTCCAAAGAATACACTACTAAAAAATTAAGAATAGATCTGAGGCAGAACGCGGCCAATCGAACCATTTTCAGTGGTCTTCAGTTCGTAGGTGAAATCTGGTTTTAACCCAGGCTCCTTTCTATGCGATACAAAAATCGTCGCTGTGTTGCTCTCTTTAGCAATTTTGTTTACCAGGGCTACAAGTAGTTTGGCAGAAGCATCGTCTAAACCTGCTGTGGGTTCGTCTAAAATAAAGAGCAGTGGGTGTTTAATCATAGCTCGGGTCGTCATAATCAAGCGCTTTTGTCCTAGCGATAGCTCATGAAAAAGCACATCTTTTATCTCCCACATATGAATCAATTGCAGCCATTCTTTAGCCAAGCGTAATTGCGCTTCTGTGGGTTTTATGTAGAGGCCTATAGAGTCGTTGAGCCCCGAAATTAACATATTTTCTATAGTATGGTAACCCGTAAACTTGTCGGTCATAGACGGTGTGAAATAGCCTATATTCTTCTTGATGTCCCAGATGCTTTCGCCGCTGCCTTTCTTTTTTCCAAAGAGAAACAACTCTTGGCCGTACCCTTTCGGATTCTCTCCTGTTAGCATTGAAAGTAGGGTGGTTTTGCCACTTCCATTTTTGCCTATAAGTTGCCAGAATTCTCTTTTTTTAATGCGCCAATTTATGTTTTGAAGAACGGTCTTATCAGCAAACTTGACTAGAATATTGTGCAATAAAATAAGCGTATTTTGTTTACATTCAATAGCCTCCAATGCTGCCGGAATGTCTCCTGTAAAAGAGATGTTGCTTTTAGAAGGAAAAAGGCGGTCTGGATTGTTGTGCACTGATATTTCTCCTTTTTCTAAGCGAGCAAAATTGTCAATAAATGAAAGCAGATCATCTTTTCGGCTTACGAGCTGTATTAGGATAGTCTTAGTAGCTATAGCTTCTAAGGTTTTAGAAAGATGTATTTGTGAACTAGTATCTAAATTGTCAAAAGGGTTATCAAGTATGATAAAGTCAGAATTTTTAGTAAGTAAATAATTCAGAAGGGCCTTTTTTTGCTCGCCACTTGACATGGTTCGTAAAGCTTGCGGCGTGTCTTTAGTTAGTGTTTTGGCGTCGTGACGCTCTTCGTTGTCTATCAATTCTGCTACAGCTGATGTAGAGAACAATGCCCCACTCAAGCCGCTTAAAAAATGAAATTCAGTAATTTGGGCAGCTAAAAGGTTTCGAACTAGCCTTGTCTTGTTCGAATCATTCGTTATACCTATCGCCCAATGTTTCATGGGTATAAATGTATTCTAAAGATGTGAACAGGGTTGTCTTTGTAAACGGTTGTTTTATCCAGATGCATTCCGTTATTGAGGGCAACTTTCTGCGAAGCTATATTATCTATATGAATGGTTGAAATTAATGATTCGGCGAAGTTGTTTTCTTTAGCAAAAGCTTTGCATTTTCGAGCCGCCTCTGTGGCATAGCCCTGGCGCCAAAACTGAGGAAGAATAGAGTAGCCTATTTCAAGTTCTTTGATTTCGTCAATAGTTTGCACTAGAAGTCCACACTGGCCTATAAAGTTGTTGGTTTCTTTATGTACAAGTACATTCATTCCGCCAAGTTCGTTTTCGTAGCGATGAAAGGCTTTTTCAAACCAATGTTGGCAGGCAAGTACAGGGTCTTTTGGTAATCCTTTCCAAAACTCCTTACTTAAAGGGTTCTGATGAAAAGGCAGCCAGTCTTCAAAATCAGTAGGTTCTAATTTTCGAAATATAAGACGTTCCGTTTCTTGACCGCTAAGAAGATAGTTGCTCATAATAAAGAATTTGTTAAAATCCAATTTAGGTTTTGTTCCCAAAGCAATTCTTTAAAGGCGGGCTTAAAAAAGCCAAAATGACCTGGTTGTTTTTCTTCTTCTAAGGGGTAATGAATTCGTGTTACTTGGGCATTTTTGTATTGTCGCGCCAACCAGTCTACAGTTTCCTTAGGAGCGAATGAATCTTTAGGGAAGCTCCACGATAGTATAGGTAACTCAATTTGATCGAATAGATAAGTCTCATCTCGAAAGTGCATCATATATTCCTTTTTCTTTCCCCAAGAGGCCCATTCATAAACTACATGCTTAGGTAGGTTTTCAAATAAGCCTAAGTTTTTAGTCGGAAGATAGCCGAATAGGGGAGTAAAAATTGGGATTAGAGCATGCCAAAAAGACCACATTTTTAAGCGATGAAGTCCTTTGAAATCTTTCCAATACCCGCTTTGGGAGGCAACTAAAATTACCTTATCCAGTAAATGGTGATTGCTGTTAAAACCTAATATTTGACCTCCTATGCTATGTGTTATTAGGGTTAGTGTCGCATCAGAGTATTCTTTATTGGCTAAAGCGACCACTGAGGCTTGATCTTGTTGCCCCCAACCTTTTAGATTTGTGGAATGTTTTTTTAACGCGGATATAGATGAAATAGATTTGCCAATACCGCTATAGTCAAAAGTGTAAACGACAATTCCTTTTGAAGCACAATAGTTCGCAAAGGGTTGGTAGTATTTCTGTAAGACCCCGGTTGCGGATGAGATTACAATACTGTGATTACATAAGGTTTTTGAAAAGAATTTCGAAACAGCAACCGTAGTTCCGTTTGCCGTATCAATGCTGAACTCTTTTGTCTGGACTTCCAAAAAAGTTAGTTTTTGCTATATGCTATTTTATCACCTACCTCTAAGAGCCATTTTTCTGCCAGGCCTGCATTAACTTCAAGCACATACTGTATTGGTACTTGTGATGAGAGTCCGGTTTCATCCATGGGTTGTGCATTCTCTTGGAAACTAGCGATAGTTAAATCTGCTTTTAAGAAAATGATATCAAGTGGAATTTCTGTGTTTTTCATGTAAAAAGAATGCATCTGCTCTTCAGGAAAAATAAATAGCATGCCTTGGCTATCCTCCATCCGCTTGCGATACATTAAACCCGTCTGGGTTTCGTATTCAGATTGCGCAAACTCGATATCTAGCTTGGTGATTAAGGTGTCTACGCTTTGTTTGGTTATACTAAGTTCACCTTCTTTGGTAAAGCTGATGGGCTCTGTTTTAATAACTTTTTTTGGTTCTTCTTTACAAGAGCTCAAGGAGAGGCCTACTGCACACAGAAATAAAATAATTTTTGTACTTCTCATCATTTTGAATTTGACTTTAAATCGCAAAAGCTATGCTTAAAGTTTACAAAGAATACATTATATGCACTGTCAACTGCCTATTGTTTAGCAGAAGTAGGCCTGAACATAAAGTAAAGACCAATAAGAATAAATGGAATACTCAACATTTGACCGATTGCTAAGGTGAAAGATTCGTCCAATTCATTTTGTCTTTCTTTAACAAACTCTACAAAAAAGCGAACGCCCCAAAGAAGCACGAAAAAAGCGCCAAATAAAAACCCTGGTTTATTTTTTTTGTCTGTTTTCCAGTAGAGGTAGTGCAATAATAGAAAGACAAAAGCATACGCTATACCCTCGTAAAGTTGAGCAGGGTGCTTATAAGGAATGTCTTTAATATATTCCGAAAATTCAGGTTTAGTTACCAGTGCATCATAGGCCGCATTAACTGATTTTTCTTTGGTAATCGAGAGTGCTTGACTTTTTCCAATACTCTCTCTAACAAAGCGCGTTGCAAAAATGAAAGACTCTTCAACTTTCTTTCCTACAATCTCTGAATTAAAAAAGTTACCTAATCGAACACAAAAAGCACCTAGAGCTGCAGCAATAACCATTCGATCTAAGAGCCACAATACTTTGAATTCAGGGTATTTTCGAACGTATAAAAATAGTGCTATGATGATGCCTATTGTTGCTCCATGACTTGCTAGTCCGGTAAAGCCAGTGAATTCATAGCCCTCGATAAACCAAAATAATGTGCCACTAGCACTTTCGCGTATAGGAAGCAATATTTCTAGTAAATGTTGAGAATAATAGGGCCAATCATAGAAAAAGACATGCCCCAAACGAGCACCTAGCATGGTAGCCAATACGGTGTGAATAAAAAGGGAGTCTAATTGCTCAACAGTTTTCTTTTCTTTAGTAAAAATACGTTTCATTATAAACCAACCAACAGCAAAAGCAGCTATCCAAAGCAGGTTATAGTATTTGATTTGCAAGGGTCCAAGGCTGAAAAGAGTTTCATTCGGATTCCAGGTAATTCCTAAAAAGTACATCTAAAATTATTTTGAGCGACTAAGATAAGAAAAGAGAAGATAGAAAAGAGAAACTAGTGCCAGTAAGCTCGTCGTTTTTAAGTTTTAGTCGAATTAAGCGGAGACACCAATAAAATATCAAGAATGCTATGGTACTGCATCATGCCCTTTTCCTCCCCATGGGTTACAACTTAGAATGCGCTTAAGCGCTAGCCATCCACCTTTAAATAGGCCATGTTTTTTTAAAGCTTCAAGGGTGTATTGAGAGCAGGTAGGTGAATAACGACATGTTGCTGGGGTATAAGGGGAAATCGCTTGCTGATAAAAACGCACAAGAAAAATAAACGGAGCTATCAGTATTTTTTTCATTTCCGTTAGGCTTGTTTACGATACGCTAAAAGTAGTGCCTTCCTTTCCGTCTTTCAGTTGAATACCCATTGCTGCCAATTGATCTCGAATCTTATCTGAAGTTGCGAAGTCCTTATTGTCTCTAGCATCTTTTCGCAATTGAATTAACAAGGCAACAACCCCAGCTAATTTATCGGAATCTGCGCCGATGTCGGTTTTACCCTCAAGTCCTAGAACATCAAAAATAAACCCGTTTAAAGTGGTTTGTAAAGTCGATTTGTCTTCTGCTGTGATGCTTTCATTTCCTTCTTTAATCAGATTGATATGCTTTACAGCATCAAACATTTTCGCGATTAATATTGGGGTATTAAAATCATCATTCATGGCATTGTAGCACTCTTGCTGCCAAGATTTAATGTTGAAGTCTGAAGTTTTATCAGATACTTCTAAGGTCTCAATTTTGGCGAAGGCATCCATCAATCTGTGGTGCCCTTTTTCTGAGGCTAAAAGGGCATCATTACTCAAATCTAAAATACTAGTGTAATGTGCTTGCATCATAAAAAATCGCACAACAGATGGCGAAAAGGCTTTGCTTAATATATCATTCTCACCTGTAAATATCTCTCCTGGGAGAATATTATTACCTGTGGATTTTGCCATTTTCTTCCCGTTCATGGTAAGCATATTGGCATGTAACCAATACTTAACAGGTGAATGACCGTTGCTTGCTTCTGCTTGAGCAATTTCACATTCGTGGTGTGGAAACTTCAAATCCATTCCGCCACCATGTATATCAAAAGTTTCTCCTAGGTATTTGGTGCTCATCGCGGTACATTCTAGGTGCCACCCAGGAAAACCATCTCCCCAAGGTGATGGCCAGCGCATAATGTGCTCGGGTTCCGCTTTTTTCCAAAGCGCAAAATCTTGTGGACTCTTCTTTTCATCTTGAGCTGCAAGTACGCGTGTATTGGCGATCATATCTTCCAATTTACGTCCGCTTAATTTTCCATATTCATGGGTTTTATTAAACTTGACAACATCAAAATAGACTGAGCCATTTTTTTCATAGGCATATTCTTTTTCAAGAATATCTTTTATGATTTCAATTTGTTCTATGATATGACCGGTTGCTGTGGGTTCTATGCTCGGCGGTAGAAAATTAAATTTTTGTAATATATTGTGAAAATCAACGGTATAGCGCTGCACCACCTCCATTGGTTCTAGCTGCTCTAGGCGGGCTTTTTTTGCAATCTTATCTTCACCATCTTCTGCGTCGTCAACCAAATGCCCTGCATCGGTAATATTGCGAACATAGCGAACTTTATACCCGAGGTGTTTGAAATAACGGAATATCATATCAAAAGACATGAAAGTTCTGCAATTACCCAAATGCACATTGCTGTACACCGTTGGGCCACAAACGTACATACCGATGTGACCTTCGTTTATAGATTGAAAAATTTCTTTTTTACCAGAAAGAGAGTTATAAATCTTGAGTTGCTGGCTTTGGTACAATTCCATTATGGGAGCAGAGGGTTAGAAGTTGGTATCTAAATTTAGATAATCTAAAAATTCACGACGTACAGATTCTTCTTTGAATTTTCCGCCGTATTCAGCGGTAACCGTACTACTATCGATGTCACGTATGCCTCTAGAGTTTACACAAAGGTGTTTTGCATCAATTACGCAAGCAACATCTTCAGTGCCTAAGACTTTCTGTAATTCGCGTACAACTTGAATATTTAAACGTTCTTGAACCTGTGGTCGTTTTGCGAAGTAGTCTACAATACGATTCATTTTAGAAAGCCCGACAACCGTGCCGTTTGAGATATATGCGATGTGTGCCTTTCCAACTATTGGTAACAAGTGATGCTCACATGTGGAGTAAAGCGTAATGTTTTTCTCCACCAACATTTCGTTGTATTTGTACTTGTTCTCAAAGGTTGATGATTTCGGTTTTCTATCAGGGTGAAGCCCTCCGAAAATCTCATTTACAAACATTTTTGCAACTCTATTTGGAGTGCCTTTTAAGCTGTCATCTTCAAGATCTAGACCTAGCGTCAACATAATCTCTCTGACATTTTTCTTGATGCTTGTTATTTTCTCCTCATCGCTTAATACGAACGCATCATCACGCAAAGGGGTGTCTTCTGAGGCAGAAACATGATCGTCTCCCATCTCCTCAAAATGTTCTTTCAATGTGCTGTCAATTTTCATTTAATTAGGACTTTAACTAGCTACAAAGATATACATATTATGACACTTTATACCTGATTCGAGCCATTTCACAACATAAATTAGTGTTAAGGAAATGAGTAAGGTATTTTTATGTTTCACAATGCTGAACCTACTAATGAAGCAGCTGCTTACACTTATTTCTGCAATCTTTTTTGCTGCAGTTACCGCGGTATCCGCTCAGGTTTCTCCTGATTGTGATAGCGCTATTCCTATTTGTAATAACACGCCTGTTAACGGAGGAACAACGGGTTTTGGTCTTGATGACTTTGGCGGTGCTTCAATGAGTGGCTGCTTGGAGGAAACCATTACTGGTGCGATTGAATCAAATTCAGCGTGGTACCGTTTTCGAACCGGAGCTTCAGGCCAACTTGGGTTTAACATTGGAATTGATACTTCTGAAGATTGGGATTTTGCTTTATACAAATCTGCTGATTGCAGCACTTTAGGTGAGCCTATTCGTTGCAACTTTTTTGATAACCAAGACCAAGATTCTTTCTTAGGAGTTGGTGAAGACCCTACGGGTAACGCTAGTAATATTCAATATGAAGATTGGATTGAAGTAGCCCCAGGAGAAGATTACTATTTACTCATCAACAATTTCAGCAATAGCAACTCAGGTTTCTCAATTCAGTTTTCTGGAAACATCTTTGTTACGAACCCTTTTGATGCCTTAGATTGTTCGATAGTTAGTAACCTTTTAGGCCCGCCAATTGCGGAATGTGAAGGAACCGATGTTACTTTAAACGCTACTATAAGCAATGATTCTTTGTATGAATGGTATACTCTAACAGAAACGGGTAATCAACTTATCGTTGGTGAAAATGCGGCTGTACTTACTATAACGAATTCATATTCTTCTACGTATCGTGTAAGAGTAATTAGACCTGATGGTAGCGTCATAATAAGTGACGTTCAAGTTGGTTTTTCAAGCATGCCAACTGCTTTTCCATTACTAGATGTTGGGGCATGTTCTGAGGATGTAGATTTTGATTTGTCTGTAAAAGACTTGGAGGCTTTAGGGGTGCAGAGTCCTGATGATTTTGTGGTCAGCTACCACAATACGTTAGTCGATGCCAATAGTGGAGCCAATGCAGTTCCGAAGTTATTTCCAATACCGTCAACTGGCGAGGTGATTTATGTACGGGTTGCTTCTGGAGAAAATCCAGATTGTTACGATGCGTCGCAGCAATTTCAGTTGATACCTTTAGTGACGCCGGTTTTGGATTTTCCTTCAGAGGTTTTTTTATGTGATGGAGAGCCAAGTGTTCGTATTGGTTCGGGTATTACCCTTCCGTTTCACAGCTATCAATGGGATTCTGGTCAAATGACATCAAGTATTGATGTCAATGTAGGAGGAGCTTATACGGTTACGGTAACCAATGCGCAAAATGGTGTAAGCTGTTCTAGCGTTAAAACGGTGCTTGTTGTGGTCTCAAACCCACCCGTGATTTCAACTATTGAAATTGAGGACTTGCAAGAAGAGAATACGGTAACAATAGGCACAGTAGCGGAAGGAGATTGGGAATATCAATTGGATAATGGTTCCTATCAATCTTCGCCAATTTTTAATGATGTTTTGTCAGGCGCACATACGGTTACAGTCAACGATATTCGAGGTTGTGGTTCAGTTACCGAGCAATTCGTGGTTGTTGGGTTTCCTAAGTTTTTTACACCAAACGGTGACATGATACATGACTACTGGCAAGTTGATGGCGTTGAGACTTTAGAAGACCCCCAAGTATCGATTTACGATCGCTTTGGTAAACTTTTGACTCAATTAACGAGCAATAGTCAAGGCTGGGATGGTACGTTTTCTGGCAAGCAATTGCCCGCATCAGATTATTGGTTTAAACTCACTTATAAAGATACCAACGGGCAAATTACTGAGGCGAAGTATATTAATAGTCACTTCTCGCTAAAACGATAATTTTTTTTATCACACATACAGTTCATCGATTAACAGCATAAATAATCGGCAAAACATACTAAATCTATCTAGCTAGAGTTATAGTCTTTATAGAATTACACCTTTTATTTAGCCCAAAAAATCTATGCGAACACTTCTTTGCGTCCTGTGTTGTTTTCTATTGGCTTCGTTTTTAGCAACCGCCCAATCTCCTAATTCAGCAGATTGTAGAACCGCTATACCTATATGTGCAGATGGTCTTGTTACTATTATGCCAGAGGTCGATGGCACGGGTGATATCGATGATTTCGACCCCGATGTAATCCTTCAGACAGGTTGTTTAGAAAAGGGAAGTAATAGCTCCGCAAATATTGAAAATAACACTTCCTGGTATGTTTTTCGGGCAGGTACCGGAGGCCAAGTGGGTTTTGATATTGAAGCCTTGCCGGTATTTGGTGCTACAGTAACTGCCGAATGGGATTTTGCGGTCTATGGTCCAGATGTAAATTGTGGTGATATTAGCACTGGGCTTGCCCAACCTATTCGTTGTAATTACGAAGTCAACGACACCAACTTTACTGGAATCGGTGTAAACCCAATAAGTGGTCAAGAAGGAGCGCCCTTTTTAAAACAAAGTTTAAATACCTACGATGAGTGGTTAGAGGTGCAGCCCGGCGAAATTTATTATGTGCTAATTAATAATTACAATACAAATTTTAATGACGATGCAGAATCTTTCATGTTCACATTTACAGGAAGTTCGGTTGAAGCAGACCAAAATATGGCGATAGATTGTACGTTGAGAGACGAGTTCTTAGGTCTTGATATTGTAGCGTGTATTGACGACCCTGCAATTACCCTAAGTGCTCTTAATTCTCCTGCAGGTGCTGATATAGCAAACGTGGCTTGGTCTGTTGATTATGATGATGACGGTACCATTGATGCTAATTTAACAGGTACGGGGCCTTTTGGTGCTGAATTTGTGGTAACCAGTCCGAATACGGGTCGTTATTTTGCTGTAATTACAACAGTTACCGGAACACCTGTCACCGTTGCTGATATTGGAGGTATATTAATCACCTTTTACGGGCCGCCGATATTAGACCCTACAAACCCTGTAGAAATCTTGGATAGAAATCTATCTATTGACCCTGATCAAAATAATATACAGTTTAATGTTTTAGGAGACAGTAGTTATGAGTATGCTATAAATGGCGGAGAGTTTCAAGATGATCCTATTTTCTTAGATGTTCCTCCAGGATTGAATACCGTTATCATAAACGATAAAAATGGATGCGGAATTACGGATGCAATAGAGTTTTTGGTTATAGGATACCCTAAGTTTTTCACGCCCAATGGAGATGGAATTCATGAAACTTGGAATGTCTTCGGAGCAGAAACTTTAGAAGATCCAGTGGTATTTGTTTTTGACCGATTTGGGAAACTTATAAAACAGCTTGGCACTACAGGCGGTTGGGATGGTACTTTTAATGGCCAACCAATGCCTTCGTCAGATTATTGGTTCCGCTTTGAATATGGTGAACAAGAGAATGGAGCTTTAGTTGCTAAAACCAGAAAAACGCACTTTACTTTAAAGCGTTAGAAGGCTCTGGTAAAACAAAAAAAAGAAACCCATCTCACGAGTGAGATGGGTTTCTTTTTTAATAGTCTAAAACCAATCATTACAAGTAGCCTTTAGTGACGAAGCAATCTATTTGTTTCTTGGTACTCGTAATCGCGGTGCATATTAAAAATTAATCGTATAACTTAAAGTACCATTCGCAGATACCCCGTTTACAAGAGCAGGTGTATTGATGCCTGTGTCAAATAAGCCTTGTTCCATATCGCGTTCTGTTCGGTTAATCGCTAAATCTAAACGACTGCTGCCAAAATTATATCCGATTCCTCCTGAAATTCCTTCTAAATGACCATCGCCAATTGCTGCGTTAGAACTGTTTAATGGACTCTCCTCATAGTGATAACCAGCCCTCAAACTAAATCTTTCGATGCGATACTCTCCCCCGAAACGAAATGAACTTACAGCGCGTAATTCGTTGGCAACCGTGGTGTTTACCGCTGCAAAGTTTACATCGCTTGTAGGTCCAAGTTTTGCATTTGACATGTCTTGGTAGCCATAATCGAAACTGAATAATCCGTTTTTACCGAATATGAGCGCTAAGCTTCCGGTTATTTTTGCCGGTGTTTTTAAGTTATATCTTGGAAAAATAGTAACTCTGTCAAAATTGATGAAATCGATATCATCATCTGCTAAATCAGATGAAATACGCTGCGATAGCTGATCTTCTAATCGATACCAAGTAGGAGATTGATAGCTTCCACCTATACGAACGAAGTCGTTCAACTTTGCAATTGCTCCAATATTGAGAGAGATTCCTGTGCCTTCTGTGAATAGCCTATTGTCGAAGCTTGTTCGTTGTATTTCAGAATCAACATTATATCCTGTTTCAGTAAATTCATTATACGTATTGTAAAGTATATTATGAAAGTTTAAGGAAGCTCCTATATGTAATCTCTCTTGGTATTGCGAGGCTACATTTAGGGTGAATTTGCTATTATACCCTGATGTAATACTAGAGAATTCTTGATTTACTGTGCTGTACCCAGTGTTACTGATATACCCTGTATTTGAATCTTCCATAGAAATAGGGTCTATGATTCCACCAAAATATCCTAAGAAAGCTTGTTGGTCTCCAAAACCTAGGCTTGCCCCTATATCTAAATAGGCATCTTCAATAAATTCACCTTCTTGAAGCTGAATATCACCAAAAGGAACGCCTTGTGCGAAATCTAAAAAGTAGTTATCAATGCCCTCTGCGCTGGTGCCAGAAGCAATTATGCTATTATCAAAATTTTGAGTTATGTCATAGTTTATAGCTAAAACCACTTTATTCCAGCCTGAATCTGGGTTGGTGTTCTTGAAAACCAAAACTCCACCAGCCTGATTTATTTCGGCATAACTAGCGGCTGTATCGCTAAGGCTTCCGTTGTAACGGATTGCATTATTGCGATTGTAAAGGGTGCCAGAAACCGTTGCGAGGTTATTATTGAAAACTGCCGAACCAGCTGGGTTGACATTTAGTGCTGATAAATCTCCACCAAGCGCTCCAAAAGCACCACCCATTCCTTGAAAGCGAGCTGTTCCTTGCAAGTTTTCTGAACTGTAGCGCAGTACATCATTGATGTTTTGAGCGCTGGCAATTGAACATACCAATACTAATATGAAAGTTATATGTCTTTTCATTTTTTTTAATTTTAATCTGTATGTTTAGGATCTAATTCCTTCCTCTACTTGAAGACCTGCTGCCGCCTGAAGACCTAGAGCTTCCAGAAGAGGATCTTGAAGAGCCGCCAGAACTTCTAGCGCTGCTAGAACTTCTTGAGCTACTACCTGAACTTCTAGCGCTACTGCTTCTAGAGCTCGAACTACGACCTGATGATCTGTAATTGTTGCTTCTCGATGAAGAGCTTCTTGCTGAAGTGCCGCTACTTCGAGTTCTGCTTCCTGAGCTTCTATACGTTGAAGTTCTGGGTGCTGAAGATCTTGTCGTACTTCTCGAATTGGCAGCCCCACGTTGGTAGGTATTGCTTCTAGGGGTAGTATTTCTAGCATATTGATTACTTCTTGAAGAGTTGTTATAGCGCGGAGTTGCCCTTGTGCTTCTGCTCGTTCTGTACGAACGATTTTGATCTACACCCACGGTGCGCCTTGAAGCAACACCACTTCTTGTGTTTCTAGAGCTTCTAGCGGTTGTACCTCTACTTACACCTGATCTGCTTGCCGTTCTATTACTTCTATATTTCGATGCTGCTGCTGATCTTGATGTATTCAAGCTTGATCTGCCGCGTGTTCTTGCTGAAGCTACTCTTGAGTTGTTTCTAGATAGTGTGTTTCTGTTATAATAACCACGTCTTCCGGAGTTATAGGCATAGCCTCTATTTCCGTAGAAGCCCTGGTTTGCATAGCCATAACCAAAAGGAGGACACCAGGCATTAGCGAAGCCATAACCGCCCCATCCGAAACCGCCATTGCCGCCCCAGCCCCAGTTGTTCCAACCAAAGCCTCCGCGATTCCATCTGTTCCATCTGTTCCATCCAAAGCCTCCGCCCCAGCCCCAGTTGTTCCAGCCAAAGCCGCCACGATTCCATAACCAAGGGTCGTTCCAGCCAAATCCAGCACCACCCCAGTTGTTCCATCCGTTGTCAATAATGTTAATGCTAACACTTGTTGGGTTATCGCCCCATCCAGCATTAGCTGCATAATCATTATCAGAAGCATAGTAATCTCTTAGGTCAACGTCTGTAATACTATCATTTGCTGCGACGCCAGAGTAGGTGTCGACATCAGTAAATATTTCATTACCTAGAATTTCATCAAACTCATTTGCTTTTTGTCCAAAATAATTGGTATAGGTATTGTCCTCGACTTGCTGCTGTCTTTGTTGCTGCTGTCTTTGTTGCATCTGGCGAGGAGCTCTTTCCACAGCTACACGAGTTTCATTAGAGCTGTAAATACCATCATTATCATAATATGATGTCTGTTGGTAAGAACCACAAGAAACCACGAAAAGACCGATTACAGCCACTAGAGCTGCACTGCGAATTTTTTGAAGGTGTAGGGATTGTATCATCGTTGTAATTTAAATTGTTGAACATTATAAAAATAGTTAGTTTTACCAACTATTAGGATTTAATTAGCACAAGTTTTGTGCCAAACTTAAGAAATGGGTAAAAATTTAACGACAAGAAACGAAGATTATTCTAAATGGTATAACGAACTCGTTGTAAAGGCTGATTTAGCCGAAAACTCGGGAGTTCGTGGATGTATGGTGATCAAGCCTTACGGATTTGCTATTTGGGAAAAAATGCAAGCGCAATTGGATAAGATGTTCAAGGAAACGGGTCATGAAAATGCCTATTTTCCTTTACTTATTCCAAAATCGTATTTAAGCAAAGAGGCAAGCCATGTGGAAGGCTTTGCTAAAGAATGTGCAGTAGTTACACATTATCGGCTAAAGAATGCAGAAGATGGAAGCGGTATTATAGTTGATCCAGATGCTAAACTAGAAGAGGAGTTGATTGTAAGGCCAACATCAGAAACGATTATCTGGGATACGTATAGACGATGGATTCAGTCGTACAGAGATTTGCCTTTATTGATAAATCAATGGGCGAACGTAGTTCGCTGGGAAATGCGTACGCGTCTTTTTCTGCGTACTGCAGAATTTTTGTGGCAAGAAGGTCATACTGCGCACGCTACAGAAAAAGAAGCCGTAGCGGAAGCGGAGCAAATGATGAATGTTTATGCAGAATTCGCGGAAGAGCATATGGCAATGCCTGTTATAAAAGGTTTAAAAACAGAAAGTGAGCGTTTTGCAGGTGCGTTAGAAACCTATTGTATAGAAGCTTTAATGCAAGACGGAAAAGCATTGCAAGCAGGTACATCTCACTTTTTAGGCCAAAATTTCGCGAAAGCATTTGATGTGAAATTCGCTACGAAAGAAGGAAAAAAAGAATATGTTTGGGCTTCTTCTTGGGGTGTTTCGACCAGATTGATGGGCGCTTTGGTAATGACGCATAGCGATGATAACGGTTTGGTTCTTCCTCCAAAATTAGCACCTATTCAAGTAGTTATTGTGCCTATCTATAAAGGCTTAGAACAGTTAGCGCTTATTTCTGAAAAGATAAATCCTTTGGTAAAAGAACTACGGGCTAAAGGTATTTCAGTGAAATTCGATAATCGCGATACACACAAGCCAGGTTTTAAATTCAACGAATATGAATTGAAGGGGGTGCCTGTGCGCTTGGCAATTGGCCAACGTGACTTAGAAAATGGCACCTATGAAGTTGCAAGAAGAGATACCTTAGAGAAAGAAACGATTCCTGCTGATGAGGTAGTTGCTAAAATTGAGTTCTTGATGGAGGATATTCAAAGGAATATTTACCAAAAAGCTTTTGATTATAGAGAAGAACATGTCACACCTGTAGACTCATATGACGAGTTTAAGAAAGTTTTAGAAGAAAAAGGCGGATTTATATCTGCGCATTGGGATGGCACTATAGAAACTGAAGATCGAATCAAAGAAGAGACGAAAGCTACCATACGGTGCATTCCTATTGATGTGAAGGAAGAAGAAGGAAGCTGTATGGTGACCGGAAAACCATCATCTCATCGGGTACTTTTTGCAAAAGCATATTAAAAGATTCAAAAAATAATAATCAGGTGTTGTGATAGTTAAAAATAATTGTATTTTTGCATCCGCAATTGCGCAAAGTAATGGTCCGTTCGTCTAGGGGTTAGGACGCCAGGTTTTCATCCTGGTAACAGGGGTTCGATTCCCCTACGGACTACAAGTTTATTGAAAAGTTGAAAAAATTGAAGATTGGTATTGTACCATTTTTAATTATCCATTTTCATTAAGAAATGGTCCGTTCGTCTAGGGGTTAGGACGCCAGGTTTTCATCCTGGTAACAGGGGTTCGATTCCCCTACGGACTACAAAAGGTTCGAGAGGGATTGAAGTAGAAAGAATAAAAAAATAATCAAGAGATAAAAGATGGCAAATCACAAGTCAGCATTAAAGAGAATCAGAAGAAACGAAGCCGTACGTCTTCGTAACAGATACCAACATAAAACAATGCGTAATGCATTGAAAAAATTGCGTTCTGAAGAGAAGAAAAAAGATGTTGAGGCTTTGGTGCCAAGTGTTGTTAGTATGATTGATCGTTTAGCGAAGCGTAACATCATTCATAGTAACAAAGCAGCTAATTTAAAAAGTAGCTTGGCAAAGCACGTTGCAGCAATGTAATTTTTTGTTTTTAAAACATTTAAAATGCCTTGACGAGAGTTAGGGCATTTTTTGTTATCGCTACTTTTAATTAGGTGTCTTTATAGGTGAATTCATCTTTCATTTGTAAAAAACCTAAAGCAAAGCAACTGTACATCACCACAATTACTACATGGTGTACTTGCCGAAGATTAAATTCTAAGTAAAATTCTTCATAGTGAAAGGCCGCTAGCATAATCACCGGAAAGAATAGGCTAAAAATCAAAAGCCCTATACTAATCCAGATGAGGAGGTAGTTGTTCTTCGTTACCCTGTATCTAGAATCTATAAAATAGGCTATAATGCTCAGCACCAAAGCAGCTGACCCAACCGCTAAAGCATAGGTTTGGGGAAAAATAATCCAGTCTTCAAAAAATGGATTTATTAGCGTTGCAATGGCATAGGCAATACCTCCATAGATAATACGTACTTTGTTTTTTTTTGCTTTTTTTGCTTTGTAAAAAACAGCGTAGAAATAGAAAAAGAAAAACAAAGCATAAAGGTTGTAGACAGAATTGTTGGCATAGGGGTATTCTTCTGAGTAACTGATTTGAAATGTTTCAAAAGATACAATCAGATAGGCGAGTACCTCTGTAAGAATAGTGTAGACCATAAATATGGGGAAATACTTCAATACGCTATCGAAGTATTTGCGGTACCGAAAAAGTGCCATCGCTAAAACTAAAAAGTATAACAGAAAAAAATAGTTACTTTTTAGAAGTTCTAGTAGGGTTGGACTCATGATGCTACAAATTACCAAAATAAATTTTAAGAATAGAAAATTGTTTCAGTCTTCTTCTTGAATTGGTTTCATACGACGCATTTTTAGAAAGCCGATTATGAAACAACCATACATCAGCGAAATTGAGATATGATGTACTCTTCTTAAATTCAATTTTTGATACATTTCATAGTCTAAAAAGCCTACAAAGAGGACAAAGGGGTAGACAAAATAAAATATTAAAAGCCCTATGCTCAACCAAAAAAGAAGATTTTGGCTTAATGATCTTCTTGTTTTTGATTTTAATTCTAAGAAATAGTTAACAATGCAATAGATAAGTACTAAAGATCCTATAGTATGGCCATATATAAGCGGCATAGCTATAGCATTCTGAAAAAAACTATTGATTATCATTGCAGCGATAAAAACTATTGACCCAAAAGTGAGGTTTTTTTTAAAAGAAGGGTTTTTAATAGTTCTGAAATAAACATAGTAAAAATATAGAAAGAAAACTAAATAATATATGTTGAAGATTACTTGGTTGTAGCTACTATAGCCCTCTTTAAAAATAAGTTCGAAAGCTTCATAATCCCGTATTAGAATTCCTAAAATTTCGGATAAAAAAGTATAGACAATTATAATGGGCAAGAATTTTAAAACAGTATCAAAATACTTTTTATAATTCATCAATGAAAATAATAATGCACAAGCATAAAAAAGTAAGTAATAGTCACTTTTTAGAAGTTCTAATAGGGTTGGACTCATGATGCTACAAATTACCAAAATAAATTTTAAGAATAGAAAATGGTTTAATGCTCTTTTTGAGCTGGTTTTATTCGAGTCAGTGCTCGTTTAAAACACCAGGCTTAGGGGCTGGTTTTTTTTATTTTTTTTCGCAGACGAATAAATCCAATTATAAAACAAGAATACATTGCTAATATTAATAGCATGTGTGTACGCCAAATAAGCATATAATCTATACTTTCTATCTTAAAGTGTCTAATAATTTTTATGGGTAAATACCCGGTAAAGAAAATTATAAGACCATAAGATATCCAACTTAAAATGTCATTTTCAGGTGTTTTAATCGATTTTTTAAAAATGTAAGAAACAGAAAAATACACTAACAGGCTTCCTCCAAAAAGGTAGGTAAGAATTTGATGTTCGGTAGTGATGTCTTGGAGAAAGACATTGACCACCGCTGTAATGCAAAATAGTGCGCTTGCTATTAAAATCTGTTTTTTGTAATTTTTGTTTTCAGCATAATTGCTGTACAAATAATAGAAGTAAAGGAAGAAAATAACATTATAGATACTATAAATTACAACATTGAAATTTCTGTAGGTTAATTCAAAAGACAAATCGAAATAGTCGTAGTTAACTATAAGCAAGCCGAGAATTTCATTAAGTAAGGTGTAAAGCAATAAAATAGGGAGATATTGCAAGGGGGTTTCATAGTATTTTTTATATCTAAATAAAGCCAAAACTAGGGTGATAGCATAAATAACAACAAAAGAGTTACCTAGCATAGTGTCAAGTAATTTCATTTATAAGGTATGTAAAATTATCAATTATTGACCATAAGGAGGAGGTCTAACACCGCCTTCATTTAGAATGTAGCTCTTACTTCCTTGAAATAAAGTATAAGATGGCTTAATTGACAAAGATTCAAATTCTGGCAGAAAAGAGGCTTTCATTTTTGAATTTTTAGAATCAGGTTTGAACCTTGTTTTGCTAAGCCTTAGATCATCATTTAATAGTGTAAGTTGTTCTTTGTCATTCAAAAAGTAGCCAAAAGTTCTATTGTCTTGGCTAATAGTCGGCATTATAAAAATTGAATTTTGTTTTGGTTTCGCATTTGTAAGGGGCATATTCTCTGGGTAATTAGAGAAATAAAAACGCAAAGTAGCTATTTCAATTCCTTTGTTTTTAGCCTCTTCTTCGATATAAGACAAATAGTTTTTGATAGTTTGGTAGTCATAATACACGTATCTGGCAACTGGGAAAGAATCAACTTTAATGGCGGCTTTGTTGGTTGGGTTGCTCTTCGTGTTTTGCTCCATCTTGTCATTCCCATTTCGCGCATTGATGGAGTCCTCATAGTGCCGTATTAAAGGTTTTCTTCGTGAGCTGTAGGTGTCGTACATTAGCTTTGCATCTTTTACCGATACGATTTGTTCAGGGGCAACAACTGGTGTAGCGGCTTTATCAATTGAGTGTTGTTCATTACAACTTGATAAAATAAAAATAAAAGCAAAGGTAAGAGGAAACCAATTTCTTCTAAGGTTTTTCATGGTATACGGGCTTTAATGGTTGTATTTCTAAAGCAAAAATTGGGGGAAGAAGTTTTTTTGCTGCTTTAAAGGTATTTTAAAATATCAGGAATAGGAAAAAAGTTAAAGAAATAATGCGTACTTGAGAAAATAGCGTATAAAAAACCCCCAATACTTTTAAAGTATTGGGGGTTGAAATTTTGAATGATGACCGTTTATTGATTCATCGTCATCAAGAATTCTTCATTGTTTTTCGTTTGCTTGAAACGTTGCTCAATAAATTCCATCGCTTCTACAGGGTTCATGTCAGCAAGATACTTGCGCATAATCCACATACGTTGAATAGTTTCTTTGTCTAGCAGCAAATCTTCTCTACGTGTACTTGAAGAGGTGAGGTCGATAGCTGGAAAGATTCTTCTGTTAGATATCTTACGATCTAACTGCAGTTCCATATTACCAGTTCCTTTGAATTCTTCAAAAATAACTTCGTCCATTTTTGAACCGGTATCGGTTAAAGCAGTAGCGATAATCGATAAAGATCCACCACCTTCAATATTTCGGGCAGCACCAAAGAAACGTTTTGGTTTATGTAAAGCATTGGCATCAACACCACCACTTAAGACTTTACCTGAAGCAGGTTGAACGGTGTTGTAAGCTCTTGCTAATCTGGTTATCGAATCTAAAAGAATGACCACATCATGACCACATTCTACCAAACGCTTTGCTTTCTCAAGAACAATATTTGCTACACGTACATGTTCTGTTGGCTCTTTGTCGAAAGTTGAAGCGACAACTTCACCTTGCACATTTCGTTGCATGTCAGTCACCTCTTCAGGGCGTTCGTCAATTAAAAGGATGATTTGGTATACTTCAGGATGATTGGCCGCTATTCCGTTGGCAATATCCTTCAAGAGCATCGTTTTACCTGTTTTAGGTTGCGATACAATCATGCCCCTTTGTCCTTTTCCGATTGGAGAAAACAAATCTATGATACGTGTTGATATCGTGCTTTGGCGTTCGGCTAAATTGAATTTTTCTTCTGGAAATAGCGGTGTTAAGTGCTCAAAAGAAACACGGTCTCTAACAATTTTTGGGTCGATTCCGTTAATTCTATTCACCTTTATTAATGGAAAATATTTTTCCCCTTCTTTCGGGGGGCGAACGTTTCCTAGAACGGTATCTCCTGTTTTTAATCCGAATAAACGAATCTGTGATTGTGATACATAAATGTCGTCAGGAGAAGACAAGTAGTTGTAGTCAGAAGAACGTAAGAAACCATAGCCATCTTGCATGATATCAAGCACACCTTCACTCGCGATGATGCTGTCAAATTCGTACTCTGGCTCTTTATACCTGTTTTTTAAATCTTTATCAAAATTGTTCTTATCCTCTCTGCCTTTTTGTTGTTGAGGCTTCTTATTAGGAGTGTTGTTTTGATTTTTATTTTGTAAATTTTTCTGTGGCTCTCTTTTCTGATTGCTATTAGGTGCTACTTGTGGGCGCGGACGCGGTCTCGGCCGAGGTGTTTTTGTCTCTGCTTTGACTACTTCGGTTACAGTATCTTCTGTTTTTGTCTCAGAAGTTACTGGAGTCTCAGCAGCAACAGGAGTTTCAGTTGCTACGGTGGCCTCTTCCTTTTTTTCTTCTTTTGCAACTCGAGCACGGGGTCTTGGCCTCGGTTTTGGCTTAGGTTTTTCTTCTGTGGTACTAGTGGTTGCAGCAGGGGCAACTTCAGCAACGGCCTTAGGATTGGCGGCTTGCACGTCTAAAATTTGGTAAACTAAGTCTAGTTTTTTTTGGGTTTTGTACTTTGGTACATTTAAACCCTTAGCAATTTCCTGAAGCTCAGGAAGCTTTTTTGATTTTAAATCTGAAATCTCAAACATTAAGTGTGGTATGTATTATACGTATTTGGAAAAAATAATAAGAAGTATGTTGTTTTTTGAATACTAAGTGGGAAAGATATCCCTTTGGTGAGTGCTGTTACTTTATAACGTAACAATATTACAAATTATTTTTAGGAATGAAGGTATATTTTTTAAAAAGACCCGTATTTTTGTAGTCTAAAGTTGTTAAAACCTAATGATTCAGAGAATACAAACCATTTATTTGACCATAGTGGTGCTTTTAGGAGCGCTTCTTCCGTATTTCGCGTACTTGTGGTTAGATTCGGACGGGAATGAATTCTTTGCGAAAAATGAAATGTGGATAGCGAGCCTATTTTATCTTGTAGCAGCGCTAGCCCTTATTTCAATATTTTTATTTAAAAACAGAAAAAATCAATTTGTTATCAACAGATTGAACATGATATTAAATCTTTTTTTACTAGGATTTTTCGTTTACCGATCGCTAAACTTATCCGGAGAAACTTTGGTTTCTGAGAAGGGTATTGGGATGCTCACTCCTGTATTTTCTATCGTTTTTTTAGTTCTGGCCAACAGAGCTATAAAGAAGGATGAAGATCTTGTAAAATCTGTAGATCGTTTACGTTAAACCTAACATCTTAGTATGTATTAGTGCGTGAAACCCAGGGGTTGTTCCCTGGGTTTTTTATGATTATTTTTTTGCGAAGGCAGCACTAGCATTGTCTTAGTAGCTAGTGGCTTATGCAAATCATCTTTGAAAGACAATGCTTTGGGTAGATTAGAGTTACCCGCGCTTTCCTAATTCCACAATCTCTAAATCCTTTATATCGGCCCCATCAATAACAAAACGCAACATGGTGCGTACTTGGTGAAAACCGTGCTTACCGCAAGCCCCGGGGTTCATGTGTAAAACTCCGATGGGTTTATCCCACATTACTTTAAGAATATGTGAATGTCCACTGATAAAAAGCTTTGGCGGATTTTCTTTAACCATCTTTCTTGTGCGCCCATTATATTTTGGTGGGTACCCACCAATATGGGTCATTAAAACAGCAACGCCTTCACACATAAAACGATTATTTAGCGGGTACTCCTTTTGAATAATATGGTTGTCAATGTTTCCGAAAACAGCCCGTAGGGGTTTGATTTTTGCCAGGGCATCCGTAACGGCTAGACTACCAATATCTCCTGCATGCCATACTTCATCTGCTTGGCGCACATATTTCAGAATAGCTTCATCGATATGAGAATGCGTATCTGACAGCAATAAGATTTTTTTCATTTTTGGTGGAATTGTTAATTCTGACTTTAGAATTCAGAACGGTCATCTATCTTTGCAGCAAAGCTAAAAAATACCTTTGAGATATTTTGTTCAATTTTCATATAACGGAAAAGCCTATCACGGTTGGCAAAATCAGCCGAACGCTATAAGTGTTCAACAGGTTTTGGAAAAAGCTTTTTCAACGCTTCTGCGCACTGATGTCTCTTTAATGGGTGCGGGGCGCACAGATGCTGGTGTGCACGCGAAGCAAATGTTTGCGCATTTTGAAGTGACTGAAATTAAAGACCTAGCAGATGTAATCTATAAGTTAAATTCCTTGCTTCCGGTCGATATAGCAGTGCAAGCTATATTTGAGGTTTCTGAGCAGGCTCATGCGCGCTTTGATGCTACGCAACGAACCTATGAATATTGGATAACGCAGACTAAGAACCCCTTTTATACCGATGGGGCGCATTATGTGAAGCATAATTTGGATATCGAAAAAATGAATCAAGCGGCCGCTCTTCTTACTGAATTCGATGATTTTCAATGTTTTTCAAAAGCGAACACTGATGTATATACTTATTTGTGTACTATTGAATCTGCGGTTTGGACCCAAAAAGAGGATGTATTAGTCTTTACTATTGCGGCAAATCGCTTTCTTCGAAATATGGTAAGAGCCATTGTAGGTACCCTTCTAGATGTTGGTACAGGAAAGTCAACTTTAGCCGATGTTAAATCAATCATAAATAGTAAGAACCGAAGCAATGCTGGCTATTCAGTACCGGCAAAAGGATTATATTTGACAGACATTAGCTATCCCCATACCATCACCAAAAAACATGGATAAAGACTCAGGAAAAGCATTTGATAAACGCTTATTCAAGCGCTTATTAGTTCATACGCGACCGTATAAAGTTACCTTTTACGGCGTCGCTTTGATGGCTATTCTTATCTCTTGTTTCGCTATTCTTACCCCGCTGCTGCTGCGTGAAATTATTGATGAAGCTATTAGAAAGAGTAATGAAGAAAAACTACTAGGGTTGACCTTAGCTATGCTGGCTGTTCTTTTTGCACAGGTGACCTCTCAGTTGCTCTTTAATTATTATGCGAATTGGTTAGGAGAGTCGGTTATCAAAGATATTCGAATTAACCTTTTCAAACACATGTTAGGGTTTCGCATGAAGTATTTTGACAGTTCTTCATTAGGTGTTTTAGTTACGCGGGCGGTTGCTGATATGCAACGTATTGGTGAAATATTTAGTCAAGGTTTTTTCGTTATCGTTGCTGACCTACTGAAAATGTTGGTGGCGGCTACCGTAATGTTAATTATCAACTGGCGCTTGGCCCTAATTGTTTTTGCGATACTGCCTGTGATTATGTATGCAACTCGCCTCTTTCAGAAAGCGATGAAAGTTGCTTTTATTGAGGTTCGTGCTCAGGTTTCGAATCTGAATTCTTTTGTACAAGAACGAATTACGGGTATGAAAATCGTTCAGCTATTTACAAGAGAAAAGATAGAAAGCGAGAAATTTCGCGAAATTAATGAAAAGCATCAAAATGCCTGGTTGAAGACGGTATGGTACAACTCCATCTTTTTTCCGATTGCTGAAATTGTCTCTTCAATAGGGGTAGGGCTTGTCGTTTGGTATGGCGGTCTTCAGAACGTCTCAGGTTTAGGGCAGGAAGAGTTTGGAACGATCTTCGCTTTTATACTGCTCATCGATATGTTGTTCAGGCCACTGCGTCAGATTGCAGACAAGTTCAATACGCTTCAAATGGGCATGGTTGCGGCTAACCGCGTTTTTAAAATACTAGATACCCAAAGTAATATTCAAGATGTGGGCACGCTTGTTAAAGAAGATATTAAAGGAAATATTAAATTTTCCGATGTACGCTTCGGGTATTTGGAAGATGAAGAGGTTTTACATGGAATTTCTTTTGATGTGAAAGCAGGAGAAACTATAGCCATAGTAGGAGCTACGGGTGCCGGAAAATCAACCATAATCAATTTACTGAATCGTTTTTATGAAATAAACTCTGGAAGTATTTTGGTAGACGAAATTGATATAAAAGAATATTCATTGGCATCATTGCGGAAGCATATTGCTGTTGTATTGCAAGATGTATTTCTGTTTGCTGACACTATTGCGAATAATATTAGTTTGAAAGATGAGTCGATTACAGTAAGAATGATTGAAAACGCAGCCAAACAAATTGGAGTAGATGAGTTTATAACAAGTCTGCCAGGTGGCTATGGATACAATGTAAAAGAACGAGGCACGATGCTCTCAAGCGGACAGCGTCAGTTGATTGCTTTCTTAAGGGCTTATGTAAGCAATCCTAGTATATTGGTATTAGATGAAGCTACCTCCTCTGTAGATACCTATTCTGAACAATTAATACAGAGGGCAACAGAAAAAATTACTGAAGGGCGAACCTCAATTATAATTGCCCACCGATTGGCAACCATCAAAAAAGCCGATAAAATTATTGTTATGGACGCCGGTAAAATTGTGGAGACAGGCACGCATAAAGAACTTCTAAAAGCAGGAGGTTACTACAGCAATTTGTATGAGGCTCAGTTTTTGGCTGAGGATGTGGCTTAGCTTATTTGGGAGATGCGAAGTCAGAAGGCTGAAGTACTCCGGTTACAAAGAGCAGAATCATCACCAGAATGATCAAAAGGAAGAAAAGTACTATTAGTACGGTGGAAAACAATAGTGTTTTTAAGACTAGTTTTCCAGGTTTGTAGCTGTTGCAACGTTGAAATACATATATAAAGTAAGCCAATAATATTAGTGTAAATACTTGCGAGAAAGCAAGGTAGCTTTCTGGAGAAATAAGTAAACAGCCTAAACTGATTGCGAAACTAACAATGCTGTAATGTGCGAGAATGTATATTCCCAAAATCACATGTTCGGTAAAATTGAAGTTTCTCTTATTGAAAACAAGAAACGAAGAAATGGCTATTAAGGGCAAATAACTTACAAAAAAAAGTGATGAGTAATCGAAGGATATATCTTTCCATTTGGTTACGAAGTCTTGGTTGGTGCCTCCAAAATTCTCTTCAAAATCAATTGAGTCAATAAAAAAATTCTTAATAAAAAACACCAATATTCCCGACAAAGTAAGTGCAATACCAAAATAGCTGATAGGATTCAAATATTTTTTTCGTACGCCATCAATGTAATCTCCTATGACCACTTCTGGTTTAGTAAAGAGGTGCCAGAAAGTTTTTATAAAAGTATTGTCGAGATTAAAATAACGTTCCGAGATATCGAACCAAAGATTTTTAAAACTAAGCCTATTGCGAATGACTTTAGCTCCACAGTTTGAGCAGAAAGAATGATCAGTTCGTATGGGAAAGCTACAGTTTTTACACACCATGGTATTATATCAAATCTTCCTTTAGTATCGCTGATAGTTCAGTCAAATCTTTAAATTTCACAAAACCTCCATTTTTAATATAGGAAATGTTTCCAGTTTCCTCGCTGACCACCAACGCAACTGCATCGGTTTTTTCAGTGATACCCACTGCAGCTCTATGACGAAGGCCATAGTGAAGTGGAATTCCGCGCTCATTTGAAACGGGTAAAATAGCCCGGGTAGCAACAATATAGTTGTTAACAATAATTGCCGCACCATCATGCAGCGGACTATTCTTATAAAAAATACTTTCAATAATGGGTTGAGTAATTTCGATATACATCTTATCACCTGAAGATTTTATAAAATCTAGGGAATGTTTTTGCTCAATCACAAAAAGTGCTCCTGTACGCGTTGTAGACATGTTTTGACACGCATGCAATAGTGCATCTACATCAATACTAGTTGCGATTCCTTCTTGTTTTAAAAATTTGAAGTGTTTAAGAAAACTGCGTTTGTTTGAAAAATTGGTTGAACCAATCATCAATAGAAACTTTCGTATCTCTTGTTGAAATACAATGATCAATGCAATCAATCCGACTTGCATAAAGGCGCCTACCATGCTGCTTATCATTTTCATTCCTAAGAGCTCGGTGAGTTTCCAAAAACCCCAAACGATCACAATTCCAATGAAAATGTTAATGGCAACTGAGCCCCGAACTAACTTGTAGATGTAGTACAGTAAGACGGCCACCAGAACGATGTCAATTAGATCGGTGATCTTAAGATCAATAAAATTTAGAAAATCCAATTTGGTTACGGTTTTGGTGAAATTAGGAAATAAGACCCCAATAAGTCAAATTAAATAAATCGATATGTAAAATGAACTGTTTATTAAGAACCATTTATGATGCTTTTGTGGAGTTTCACACACGCTACTGCTTCTTTAACGTCATGAACTCTTAGAATATTGGCTCCTTTGCTCAAAGCTACCATGTTGAGGGCAGTAGTGCCGTTTAAAGCATCTTCTGCATTCGTCTCAAGGGTTTTGTAAATCATCGATTTTCTGCTTAAACCTGCCAGTATAGGTAGGTTTAAAGTTTGAAACAAATCAAATTTTTGTAAAAGTTCAAAGTTTTGTTCAGTGGTTTTGGCAAAGCCAAACCCCGGGTCAAGAACGAGGTCATGTATACCTGCCGCTCTGGCGGAACTAACTCTTTCTGAAAAATAATAAAGAACATCGGTTAGAAGATTTTCGTAGGTAGTCTCTTTTTGCATCGTCTGAGGTGTACCTTTCATATGCATCATGATATAGGGTACTTTGTGTTTTGCAATAATAGAAAACATGTCTTTGTCAAGCCTGCCCGCAGAAATATCATTAATAAGTGCTGCACCTGCGTCCAAACATTTTGATGCTATTTTACTTCTAAAAGTATCAATAGATAGCAAGATTTTTGGAAATTCCTTTAGAAGTACCTTGACTATTGGAAAAATTCGCAGTAATTCTTCTTCTTTTGAAATGTCTTTAGCTCCTGGTCTCGAACTATAGGCGCCTATATCAATAAATGTGGCTCCTTCCGAAAGCATTTTTTCTGTTTGTAAAATAATGGCCTTTTCTTCTTTGTATTTTCCGCCATCAAAAAAGGAATCAGGAGTAACATTGAGAATCCCCATTATTTTGGGTTGACTCAAATCTATGAGTTCGCCTTTGCAGTTAATAGTCATATGGTTATATCTCGGTATCGTAGCGGTAATTGGTGTCGTTTAGGCAAGTAATTCGTGTGAATTTTGACTTTCACATAATTTTAAACGAAATTTACGCAAATTACATTGATATTCATGCAGCAAACTTCAGAGCAATACGATGACGTTATTAAAGTTTGTCGTGACCTGTTCCAAAATAAAATGACCGATTACGGTTGTGCTTGGCGAATTCTTCGGCTTCCATCGCTTACTGATCAAATTTTTATCAAAGCGCAACGCATTCGTGGACTGCAACAGAACGATGTTCGCAAGGTAGATGAAGGAGAGCAATCTGAATTTATTGGTATTATAAACTATTCCATTATGGCTTTGATTCAATTAGAGCTCGGAGTTGTTGAGCAACCTGATCTTTTGAATGAAAAAGCAATAGCTCTTTACGATAAGCATGTTGCTGAAACCAAAGGTTTGATGGAAGATAAAAACCATGATTATGGCGAAGCATGGCGTGACATGCGTGTAAGTTCTTTAACTGATTTGATTTTACAAAAATTACTTCGGGTAAAAACAATAGAGAATAACAAGGGTAAGACCCTGGTAAGTGAAGGTATAGATGCTAATTATCAAGATATGATTAATTACGCTGTATTTGCTATGATTCATCTTAATGAAAGTAACCCCAAAGCATGAAATATTTAGTTGGTTTTAGTAGAATATTTGTTGGCATACTATTTATAATTAGTGGTTTTATAAAGTTAAACGACCCTGTCGGCTTCTCTTTTAAGCTAGAGGAGTACTTTAGTCAGGGCGTTTTAGATCTTCCTTTCTTTGAGCCCCATGCACTAACTATTTCCATACTAGTAGTCGTTTTTGAAGTGTTGGTAGGGGTGATGTTACTTATTGGTTTTCGAACTAAATTTACGGTTTGGAGTCTGCTGCTGATGATCATCGGTTTCACTTTTCTTACCTTTTATTCGGCTTACTTTAATAAAGTTACGGATTGTGGTTGCTTTGGAGATGCTATTAAATTGACGCCATGGGAATCTTTTACAAAAGACATCATACTCTTGGTGCTAATTTTGATATTGTTTGTTGGAAGAAAGTACTTGACCCCAGCATTTACTTTAAGAACCAAAAGACTTATCGTGTTTTTTGCGGTAGTGCTTTCTGGGTTCTACGTATATCACGTTTTGAATCACCTTCCTGTAATTGATTTTAGGCCCTACGAAATAGGTAAGAATATTGAAGATGGAATGAATGTGCCACCAGACGCGCCAGAAGCAATTTTCGAGTACGCTTGGAAGTTTAATGTAGATGGAGCAGAAAAGGTTGTGGTAACTAATGGAGATTACCCGAAAGTAGCTGGTGAATTTGTTGATGTTGAAACCACGGAAATTCAAAAAGGCTATGAACCACCTGTACATGACTTTACAATCGAACAAAATGGAGAAGACTTCGCTGTTGCTTTACTGCAAGAGCCAAAACTGGTGATGGTGATTGCCTATGATTTACGAAAGACCAATCAAGCGATGTATGCAGAAATAAAAAGAGTGTCAGATGCTGCCGTAAAGAAGGGGTATAAGGTAATTGGAATGTCAGCATCGAACAGCGAACAAACCAATACATTGATAAAAGATAATTCATTGAACTTTGAATTTTATTTTACCGATGAGACTACTTTAAAAACAATAGTGCGTTCGAATCCAGGGGTTTTGGTATTAGAAAAAGGTACGATTACGCAAAAGTTACATTATAACGATTTAGACGAATTGAAATTTGAATAGGGAATGCCCTAGAACATTAAACTTTTAGAAAATGAGAAGTAAGATTGTCGCAGGAAACTGGAAAATGAATAAAAATTTGGAAGAAACGGAAGCATTGCTAGCCGAACTTTCAGCAAAATTACCAGACACGCATGCTGAGGTTATGGTAGCACCAACCTATGTAAATTTAAGCAGCTCGGTGCGTCACTTAGATTCTTCAGTTATTCAGGTAATTGCTCAGAACATGCATTTCGCTGAGAACGGTGCCTACACAGGAGAAATTTCTGCAGACATGCTTTTGCATATTGGAATAGATACCGTAATCATAGGCCATTCAGAACGTAGAGCGTATTTTGGAGAAACTGATGAAATCTTGGCTAAAAAAGTAGTCGCTGCTTTAGCAAAAAACATGAGAGTTATGTTTTGTTTTGGAGAGGAGTTGGAAGATAGAAAATCAGGAAATCATTTTAGTATTGTAGAAAGTCAATTAAGAAATGCCTTATTTTCTTTGGATGCAAGTGCATGGAGTAAAATTATTTTGGCATACGAGCCTGTATGGGCAATAGGAACTGGTGAAACAGCTTCTCCAGAACAAGCACAAGAGATGCATGCTTTCATTAGAAAGACAATTTCAGATGCATTTGATGCTACCATTGCAGATAACGTTTCTATCCTCTATGGTGGAAGTGTAAAACCAGCAAATGCAGAAGAGATTTTCTCAAAACCAGATGTGGATGGCGGCCTAATTGGTGGCGCAGCTTTGAATGCAGACGACTTTGTGTCTATCATCAAGGCGATCTAAGTAATTGATTTTTAGAATTAGCCCCTCAAGGGGTTTTAAGGGTGTTCTTCGGAATGCCCTTTCTTGATAAAAACAGCTCAAATGCCAAATACCGTATACGTAGAATATAATTTTGAAGTAAATCCACTTCAGCCAGCTTCTGATATATTAATTGCAGAACTAGGCGAAGCTGGATTCGAAAGTTTTGTAGAGAATGACGAAGGTATAGTAGCCTATATCCAAAAAAAAGATTGGTCAGATAAGATACTAGAATCAGTCAATATTTTAGAAAACGAAATTTTCAAAATCAGTTTTGAAGTAAAAGAAATCAAACAAGAAAACTGGAATGCTACTTGGGAGTCAAATTTCAACCCTATTCAAGTTAATGATCAGTGTGTTGTTCGGGCACCTTTTCATGAAAATCCGAATGTTGAATTTGATATAGTAATAGAGCCAAAGATGAGTTTTGGTACTGGGCATCATGAAACAACCCATATGATGTTAGAACATATTTTGAGTCATGATTTCGAAGGAAAATCGGTCTTAGATATGGGCAGTGGAACTGGGGTCTTAGCTATTCTAGCAGCAAAAAAAGGAGCGAAATCTGTTGATGCTATAGATATCGATAACTGGTGTTTTCTTAATGCAAAAGAGAATATAATACGGAACAACTGTGAGCACATTAATGTTTGTGAAGGTGACGTGAATTTGTTAAAAGATCAGCAATATGACATCATTATTGCAAATATCAATCGAAATATATTGCTAGCAGATATTCCTGTATATGGTAAATGTTTGGGTCCAAATGGAATACTTTTTCTTAGCGGGTTTTATGAAGAAGATATCCCAATGATAAGCTCTAAGTGCAATGAGGTGGAGTTAAAATTTGAAAAAAATCTTAAAAAAAATAATTGGGTAGCCGTAAAATATGTATTTTAGGAAGGAACTAAGTTCGCCGTTACGCAGTTATTAAACCCTGAATAGCATGAGTACCAAAGAAAAAATATCAGAGGAGCTACTTTTAGAAGAGCAAGTTGTAGCGCTAAATGAAATCGTTCTTTTTAATGATGAAGTAAATACTTTTGATCATGTAATTGACACTTTGATCGATGTATGTGATCACATGCCTGAACAGGCTGAGCAATGTGCTCTTATAGTGCATCACAATGGAAAATGCACGGTAAAAACAGGTGAATACAATGATTTAGAACCGCGCTGTAGCAAGCTCTTGCAAGCAGGATTAAGTGCTGAAATTGTCTAACAGTACTTCATATTTTTTAAAGATTATAATTCTCATGTCAAGATTCATTGATATGCTAAGTAGCTTTGTGCTTGTTTTTCTGGTCTCCTTTCAGATGCTAAGTGCGCAAGAACTTCCGCCAATTGATAATTTCACCCCTGTTGATTATGGTGCGGAAAATCAAAACTGGGGCATTTCACAATCCAAACAAAAGAACATATATGCCGCTAATAATAGCGGACTCTTAGAGTATAATGGGGCGATTTGGAAACTGTATGATTCTCCAAACGGTTCGATTATACGATCTGTAAAAGCCGTAGACGACAGGGTTTATACGGGTTGTTATATGGAGTTTGGTTTTTGGAAAAAGAATGCGATTGGATATCTAGTGTATAATTCCATCAGTAATGAATTGAAAATACCATTGTTAGAGGACGAGGAGTTTTGGAACATATTAGAGCTAGATAATTGGGTGCTCTTCCAAAGTCTTGAGCGTATATATATCTATAATACTTTAGATAAATCTGTGCGCATAGTTGATTCGAAATCGACAAAAGCGCATATGTTCGATTTTCAAGGGACAATTTATTTTCATAGTACGGATAATGGACTCTTCAAAATTGAAAATGGTAAATCAGTATTAGTCTCTGATGATCCGATTCTTAAAGACGCTATGGTTCTAGGAATATTCACAATAGAGAATAAGCAGGTAGTACTTACCGAAAAAGGAAATTTTTTCTTTCTAGATGCCGATGATTTAGTTCAATGGAAGACTCCTTTTAAAGAGGAGATTGAGCAGATAAATGTGTATAGTAGTCTGCAGTTGAAGGATGGTAGTATTGTTCTAGGAACTATTTCAAATGGAATTTATCATATCAGTAAGGAGGGTAGTATGCTTCGGAAAATAGATAAGGAAAAGGGCTTGAACAATAATACCGTGCTCTCCATATTTGAAGATTTGGAGCATAACCTTTGGTTGGCACTTGATAACGGCATAAGTGTTATTAATTTGAATTCTCCGTTTAAAGAATATATTGATAAAAACGGAAAGTTAGGCGTGGTTTATGCGTCAAGTGTTTTTAAGGATTATCTGTATTTGGGTACAAATCAAGGCTTGTTTTATAAGCAAATTGGTCTAGATAGTGATTTTGAATTCATCGAAGGTTCTCAGGGGCAAGTTTGGGTTTTGAAGATAATTGATGAGGTGCTTTTTTGTGGTCACAATAATGGTACCTATGTGATAGAAGAAGATAGGGCAGAGCTCATTTCTGATTTCCCGGGTACTTGGGATATTAAAACGATTCCAAATCAAAAGAATCTATTGCTTCAAGGAAATTTCAATGGACTAAGCGTTCTTTCAAAAAGTGAAAATAGTTGGGAGTTGAGAAATGTCATTGAAGGTTTTGATATCTCTAGTCGTTTTTTTGAGTTTATCGGTAAAAATCAAATTGCCGTTAATAGAGAATTCAAAGGTATTTTTAAACTTAAAATAAATGATTCTTATACCGAGGTAATTGCGGTCGAGAATGAAGCTTCTAAGGGTATAGGGGCTAGTTTGCTTTCGTATGACAATGATGTATTGTACACTTGTGTTAAAGGTGTTTATCGGTACAGGGGTGCTCAAAACAAATTTACCTTAGATCCTTTGCTGACAGATGCGTTTTATGGAGATACAGACAAGCCATTGGGTATTTTTATTGCTGATAAGCGAGCAAAGCGCCTTTGGTGTTTTACAGAGAATAATATCATTTATGCCTCACCTGGAAAATTTAATACGAGCTCAAAAATCAATAGAATTTCCATTCCTTCGTATGTTAGAAAAAATCTTGGTGTTTTAGGTTTTGAGAGTGTAACACCAATAGGAAATGAAAAGTACTTAATAGGTATTTCTAATGGCTATTTAACGGTAGACCTAAAGAAGCTAGACTCCAAAGCATATGCTGTGGAAATTAATTCCATTGCATCAGAGTCAATGAATGCGGAAATCAAGTACATTCCTAATGATGGCGATTCTACTTTTGAGTATTCTAAGAACAAGCTTTTCTTTTCATACAATGTGCCTGAGTTTGATAAATATACAGAGGTCAAGTATCAATACCAATTAGATGGTATTTATAATAATTGGAGTGAATGGTTGGGTGTCAGTGATGCCTCTTTTGAAAATTTACCTTTTGGTAATTATACATTTAAGGTTAGAGCTAAGATAGGTAATGCCCTTTCTGTAAACGTTGCTTCACATAGGTTCCGAATCGAAAGGCCTTGGTATCTCTCTAATTTTACCATAGTAATATACTTTTTAGCTCTTGTTCTTGTGGCACTTCTAATTCATAAATTGTATAAGAGTTATTATAGAAAACAAAGCAAGAAACTGCTTAGAGATAATAAAAAGAAATTGAAGCGTAAAAAATTAAAGGCGCAGAAGAAACTAGTGCAGATCAGTAACGAGAAACTTAAAGAAGAGGTGGAGAGCAAGAATAGGGAGTTGGCAATCTCTACCATGAGTATCATTAAAAAGAACGAGTTTCTGAGTGCAATCAAAGATCAATTAAAAGCGAGTGCTAATAATCCAGATGTGAAAGCGGTTATAAGAACAATTGACCGTAATATCAACAATGCTGATGATTGGAAGTTTTTTGAGGATGCATTTAACAATGCTGATAAAGACTTTCTGAAAAAGATGAAAAGCTTGCATCCAGAGTTGACTGCGAATGACCTCCGTTTATGTGCTTATCTGAGATTGAATTTATCTTCTAAAGAGATAGCGCCATTGTTGAATATTTCGGTTAGAAGCGTTGAAGTGAAAAGATACCGTTTGCGAAAAAAAATGAATTTGGCCCATGAGAATGTGCTGGCGGACTATATCATGCAGATTTAATTACTGCAACATTCCTATTTTTTGCCACGACATTACCCATACAGGTGCTCTAAAAAGTATGTATTGTTGTTTTTGTTTCTGTAGCTATAATTAGGAAAACCGTATGTTTCAGCTGTTATTATTATCAGTATAGCTGTTTTTTATGCCTTTTTTTAGATTGTATGTTTTTTGTAGGGGCTATTTTTGTGTATTTTGTGGTTTGTTGCGATATATTGCAACAAGCTTTTATTCCTTTTGTAACTGATTGGGTGAAATGTTGTGGTAAAAATGAATCGTCAAACTAAATTTAAATAAAAAACTATGAAAAAATTAAAGTACCTCTACCTATTATTATTTGCAGTTTTAATTAGCTGTGAAGGTGATGATTTGGACATTCCAGCAGTGATCGCACCTACTAATCTTTCTACGAGTTCACAAAATGGTGCTGGTGGTACGGTTAATTTTACTGCCTCAGCAACTAATGCGAACTATTACCATTTTGATTTTGGAGATGGAACTTCAGCAATGTCTACAACGGGTACAATTTCCAAAACATATGATATGATTGGAGACAACACCTATACGGTTATCATAACTGCGGTAGCCGGAGAAGGAAAGGTTATCTCTGAAACGCTCCAGGTATCTGTATCGATTGCATTCTCGGATCCAGCGACGGTGGCCCTTTTGACAAGTGGAACTGCGAAAACATGGTACTTAGCTGCTTCTCAGCCAGGTCACTTAGGTTTAGGCCCAGCAAGAGACGGTATTGATGGCGATTGGTGGTATCCTAAATGGTACGTTGCAGCTGCGTTTGAAAAGTGTGGAAGTGAAGATTCTGATTGTCTTTGCGATGACGAATTTACCTTTACTACAGACGGTAGTGGTAGCTTGACGTATACCTTAGATAATAAAGGACAAACCTATTTCAATGCTGCACACCAGTCTGTTGCAGGAGGTTCAGGAGATACTGATTTGTGTTATGATTTTGATACCTCAGGAGCGAAAGCGGTGGTTTTATCACCAGTAGCGGGTAATGTTCCTGATGAAGAAACTACAGGTGTTCAGATGAATATTGCTGATGGCGGATTTATGGGGTACTATGTGGGTTCATCAACCTATGAGATTCTTTCGATTAGCGATGACTTACTTTATGTGAGAACTTATGATACCGAAAATGCTGATTTAGCTTGGTACCACAAGTTTACTTCTGCGCCAGAAGTTGATGGTGGTGGAGGAGGTGTTGGTGAGGTTGCAGAACCAATAGTAGCGGCTGCTACACCAACTATTGCTGAAGCAAATGTTATCTCAATGTTTAGTAATGCGTATAGCGATGTTACTGTAGATACGTGGAGAACAGATTGGTCTGATGGAACCTTAGAAGATGTAATGATCGCAGGTGATGATGTGAAAAAATACAGTGCATTGAACTTTGTAGGTATCGAAACAGTTGCCAACCAGCTTGATGTTTCTGCTATGACTCATTTTCATGCTGATATTTGGACTGCTGATGCTACCGAATTAAAAATGAAGTTAGTTGATTTCGGTGCTGATGGTGCATTCGACGGAGGAGATGATACAGAGCATGAGGTTACAGTAGCAGCCCCTGCACAAGGAGAGTGGGTAAGTTTAGATATCCCTTTAACAGATTTTGTAGGTTTAACAACAAAGATGAACATAGCACAGCTAATACTTGTTGGGGCTCCTGCTCAGGCAAATACTGTATTTGTTGATAATATATATTTTTATGATGCAGTAGATGCTCCTGCTACAGAACCATCAAGTGCTGCTCCGGCGCCAACAGTTGTGGAAGCTAATGTTATTTCATTGTTTAGTAATGCCTATACTGATGTTACTGTAGACACTTGGAGAACAGATTGGTCTGATGGAACATTAGAAGATGTTATGGTTGCAGGTGATGATGTTAAAAAATATGGTGCATTAAACTTTGTGGGTATCGAAACAGTTGCCAACCAAATTGATGTAACGGCAATGACACATTTTCATACCGATATTTGGACTGCTGATGCTACTGAGTTTAAAATAAAATTAGTAGACTTCGGAGCTGATGGAGCTTTTGGTGGCGGTGATGATACTGAACATGAGATTACCATAGCGAGTCCTGCACAAGGAGAATGGGTAGGTATAGAAATACCTTTAGCTGATTTTGTAGGTTTGACTTCAAAGATGAACATAGCACAGTTAATATATGTTGGGGCTCCTGCTCAGGCAAATACGGTGTTTGTTGATAATGTCTATTTTCATAACTAGTAGTAAAATATAGATGCTATTATTTTGTATTTAAATTAAGAGCGTTTTTTCTAAAACGCTCTTAATTATTTTAATGACATATTAACTTAAAGAGAACATACTATGAAAAAATTAAAGTACCTCTACTTACTGTTATTTACAGTTTTAGTTAGTTGTGATGGTGATGATGTTGATATTCCAGCGGCAGTTACACCATCTGACTTTTCGGTAGCTTCCGTTGCTAGTACGACTGATGTTGGCGCGTATACTTTTACAGCAACCGCAAAAGGAGCAAACTACTATCATTTTGATTTTGGAGATGGCACTTCAGCCTTATCTACCACAGGTATTGTTACCAAAATATATGATATGGTGGGTGATAACTCGTATACCGTAATCATTACAGCTTCTGGAGGAGAAGGAAAAGATATTTCTGAAACACTGCAGATAGGTGTTTCTATTGCATTTGCAGATCCAGCAACGGTGGCACTTTTAACAAATGGTACTGCCAAAACATGGTTCTTAGCAGCTTCTCAGCCAGGTCACCTAGGTTTAGGGCCAGCAAGAGACGGTATTGATGGCGATTGGTGGTATCCTAAATGGTATGTAGCAAGCGCTTTCGAAAAATGTGCAAGCGAAGATTCTGATTGCCTTTGTGATGACGAATTTACCTTTACTACTGATGGTAATGGAAGTTTAACGTATACGCTAGATAATAAAGGCCAAACGTTTTTCAACGCGGCGCACCAGTCTGTTGCTGGAGGTTCAGGAGATACTGATTTATGTTATGATTTTGACACATCTGGTGCCAAAACAGTAACCTTATCACCAGTAGCGGGTAATGTTCCTGATGAAGAAACTACGGGTATTCAAATGAATATTGCTGATGGTGGCTTTATGGGGTATTATGTAGGTTCATCAACCTATGAGATTCTTTCGATTAGTGATGACTTACTATATGTGAGAACTTATGATACTGAAAATGCTGATTTAGCATGGTATCACAGATTTACATCATCCGCTTCAGAACCTATTGAAGAAGAAAGTCTTCAAACTATTTATACCAATTTGGTTTGGTCTGATGAGTTTGATGTTGATGGTGCTCCAAACCCCGCTAATTGGTCTTATGATCTAGGCGCAGGTGGCTGGGGTAATGGTGAGGCACAAACGTATACTGATGACCCTGAAAATGTTATCGTTGAGGGCGGTATGCTAAAAATCACTGCGAAAGGTTCAGGTGAGTTTGGAGGTGCACTGCACTATTATGACGATATAACTTTGCTTGGTGGCGGAGGAGCAACTTCGGTAGTACAAGACTTCGAGGCAGCTGCACCAGAATTTACTGGCTTTGGCGGTGCTTCTTCATCTGTAATTGACAACCCCGATGCTACAGGAGAAAATACCTCGATCAAAGTGAGCGAATCTGTCAAGCCTATTGGGGCTGAAGTTTGGGCAGGAACTTTTTTCGATACACCTGCTCCATTAGATTTGAGTACCTATACAAGCCTAAGCCTTAAAACTTGGTCGCCGGCGGTAGGTTCTGTAGTTAGGCTAAAGATCGAGAACAAAGCAAACCCAGATGAATTTATCGAAGTCGATGCAAATACAGGGGTAGCGGAAGCATGGGAAACATTGACTTTTGACCTTAGTGGAGCGAATTTAGCATTCACCTATGATAGAGTGGTGCTATTCTTTGATTTTGGTGTTAGCCCTTCCGGTAGCGCTGCATACTCTTCTGCGCGAATAAAATCTGAAAATTTATATGAGTTTACCTATGGTAGAGTTGAAGTTAGAGCGAAGCTTCCTTCGGCAGGTGGTACATGGCCCGCATTATGGGCTTTAGGCGCTAATTTTGATGAAGTAGGTTGGCCTGAAACTGGTGAAATTGATATCATGGAGCATGTGGGTAACAATCCAAACGTTACCTCTAGCGCATTACATTACCCAGGTAACTCTGGCGGCAATGCGGTAACGAACTCCACTTCGGTGCCTACAGCTACAACAGAATTTCATAATTACACGGTAGAATGGACAGCTGATAGTATCAAATTTGTTGTTGATGATGAATTAATACATACTAGTTTTGTGAATTCTATTGATACTCCATTTAATAGTGATTTCTTTTTAATCATGAATATTGCCATGGGTGGTACTCTTGGAGGGTCTATTGACACCGAATTTACTGAGGCGACTATGGAGGTTGACTACATTAGAGTGTATCAATAAGCTATATTAAATTTAGTACAAGAGCCAATGGATATTCACCTTCCATTGGCTTTTTTTATTGTATATTTTCAGAGGAATTAGGAGCTGTCTTAAATTTCTGCAGTTCTATTCGTTAACCCGATTTATTAAAAAAAAAATCTTCTCGATGTCGAAAAAATTAATATTTATATCATTTGTGGTTTCCTTAGGAGGCTTTTTATTTGGATTCGATGCAGGAATTATTTCAGGTGTTATGAATTTTGCAGGGCCAGAGTTTAATTTATCTGAGTTACAATCCGGATGGGTGGTAAGTGCCCCCTCTTTTGCAGCTATGATTGCCATGATTTTTTCAGGAAGGTTAAGTGATTTTTATGGCCGAAAAAAGCTGCTTTTAATCGTTGCCTTTCTATATGCAATTTCTGCATTAATGTCTGCTTATGCCTTTTCTTACGAGATGCTTTATATAGCAAGAATGATCGGAGGTCTCGCATTTGGTGCTGCACTAGTTTTGGCACCCATGTACATTGCTGAAATAGCAACTGCAGAAAATAGAGGTAAATTAGTTTCTATTCAACAGCTTAATATTGTTTTAGGTTTTTTTGCTGCTTTTTTAAGTAACTTTTTATTCAATAAATACATAGCTGATAGTACTTTTTTAACAGAAGAAAATGTATGGCGATGGATGCTTGGTGTTGAGCTAATTCCTGCTCTACTATATTTTGGGGCGTTATTTTTTGTTCCGAGAAGTCCGCGTTGGTTATACCTTAAAGGCAAATTTGAAGAGGCGAAATCTGTGCTAAATGGAGTGCATGGCAATGCGACAGGTTTAGTCGAAATTAATTCGATTGAGAAAAGTATACATGCAGATCAAACCAGTTCAAAAGTTGCACTTAATGATCTTCTGAAGCCGGCACTTCGCTTTATTGTAGTAGTAGGATTGGTGGTCGGGGTACTGCAACAAATAACTGGAATAAACGCGGTCTATTTTTATGCAACTTCTATTTTTAAACAAACAGGTATTGGTACCGATGCTGCATTTTCATCAGGTGTTTTGTTAAGCACTATTTCAGTCATCTTCACATTTGTTGCGATGTATTTGATCGATAGAATGGGAAGAAGGCCATTGCTATTAATTGGAACTGCTGGAATAGCGATAAGCCTATTATTATGCGCGTACGGCTTTAATCAAGCTGCCTATAAGTTAAGTGCTGATGATATCGCACAGTTTGAATTTGAAGGAGCTGATGCCTTAGAAATTTACGCAAATAAATTGTATGACAATGATGTTGATTTTAAAAATGACATGAAATCTATTTTAGGTAATCAAGTGTATAGTAAAAATGATGGGGCTATTCTAGAACAAGCAACGTCAATAAATGCCAATTTGATTTTAATCGGAATACTTGGGTTTATAGCCTGTTTTGCCTTTTCACTAGGTCCGGTAATGTGGGTTTTGTTGTCAGAATTATTTCCCAATAAATATAGAGGCTTGGCGATAGGTGTTATTGCCTTTATTAATTCATTGATAAGTTCTTTGGTGCAATTGGTATTTCCGTGGGAATTATCAAATTTTGGTAACGCATTGACTTTTTTCCTCTTTGGTGCAATCGCTTTTATTGGGTTCTTTGTGATGTTGAAAATAGTTCCTGAAACCAAAGGAAAATCTCTTGAGCAGATAGAAAAGGAGTTAGTTCGTGGCTAATAAAAAGACCGTTGTAATAAGTTCTAAAGGACGATATGCAACTAGTGTAAATACCAAGGTAATAAAATAGCTATAGCTGCTTGTTTCGATTGAATTGAAAACGGTTAATCTAGCACCAAATAGCTGTTCGCTTCATAAAGGTAGTTTGATGATGATTGTCTAGTATCTGCTGTTGCTAAAGGAAACAAAACTGAGTAAAATACCTAAAGGAAATATGACCATTTTTAAAATGAATAGTAGCAGGCTAAGCTTGAATCGGTTTTTAGTTTTAGCTGCGCTGTTAATAGGCCTTATATACTCTTGTCAGTCGGAGGTTAAGGAAAATAGGATTAAGGTCTTTGAGCGCCAAATAGTTCTTAATGATGTTCCTTATATCATTAAAGGCATTTGTTATCACCCTGTGCCCAAGGGTCAGGATCAAAGAAGTTTTAAAAACCTGACTCAAGACCTAGCCTTGATGGTAGAGGCAGGAATAAACACGATTAGAGTTTATGAACCAATTGTTGAGAAAGCTGTTCTCGATGAAATGGATGCTGCGGGACTAAAAGTTATTGTAGGCTTCGGATACAACCAAGATGGAAAGTATGATATCTTATCAGGTAGTTTTATTGATTATGTGAATACCTTCAAAAACCATAAGGCTATTTTGATGTGGGAATTGGGTAATGAATACAATTATCATCCAGAATGGTTTGAGGGTGATATGAAGAACTGGTATAGCGCAATGAATGATGCAGCAGGTGTAATTCATAAGAATGACCCTGCGCACCCAGTAACGACTGCGCATGGTGAATTACCAGATGCGTTGGCCCTAAATTCTTGTCCGAACATAGATGTATGGGGTATGAATGTATATCGTTGGGATAATCCTGAAGAAATATTCGGACAATGGAAAACGCTAAGCACCAAACCAATGTATCTTTCAGAAGCCGGAGGTGATAGTTATATGACCATTGCAAAAAGTGGTTATGAAGTAGGAGTAAATGAAAAGGCTCAGGCCGATGCCAATGCACGTATTCTAGATGCAGTTTTTATGAATCAAGATATCGCTTCTGGTGTTGCCTTATTTTCTTTTACAGATGGTTGGTGGAAAGCAGGTGACACGAATGAACAAAACCCTGGTGGATGGGCACCTAATAGCAGTGGAGTGCCGTATGACGGTTCTCCTAATGAGGAATATTGGGGCATAGTACATATCGATAGGAGCAAGAAGAAGACATTTGACATTGTAAAAGAAGCGTTTACAAGAACAGATAAATAGCTCAAGGAGTTAAGAGATCTATTATTCAAAAAAAATAGACGAACGCTTTTTTTTTAATGTGGTAATTTATTCTTTAAAAGGCCATAAACAAAAGTGCCTAAAGTCGCCGCCGCAATTACCAAAAGCATACTAGAAACTCCGCTTCCTAAAAGAATATACATCGGCCCTGGACAAGCACCCGCCAAAGCCCAACCTAGACCAAATATGCTGCCTCCTAGAATATAGCGTGTAAAACTTTTTTCTTTATCAGCTAAGTTGATCTCAGTGCCCTCGATACTTTTCACCTTGAATTTTTTAAAAATCCATAGGAATAAAACCCCAAGAAAAACAGCAGAACCAATAATGCCATACATATGAAAAGACTGGAATTTGAACATCTCAAAAATACGGTACCATGAAACGGCTTCTGATTTTACGAGAACGATTCCGAAGAAAATACCAACGAGTAAGAATTTTAGAAATTTCATATTTAAAAGATTAGGGGTAAGATAAAGTGAGTCATAAGTAAACCTCCTATGAAAAAGCCTATAACAGCTATTAAAGAAGGAAGTTGCAGGTTGCTTAAGCCTGTAATGGCGTGACCAGAAGTGCAGCCGCCTGCGTATCTTGTTCCAAAGCCAACTAAGAAGCCTGCAATAACTAAAATAGAAAATCCTTTCAAGGTCAAAATAGTGTCCCAATCATAAATTTCAGCAGGTAATAATGTCGCTCCTGCATTTTCAAAGCCCAAGGTCTTTAAATCTGAGATCGTGTCAGGGTTTAGGTCTATCGCTGATCCATCAGAGAGAAATTGAACCGCAATAAAACCACCTATCATAGCACCCAGGACTACGGTTAGATTCCATTTTTGCGCTTTCCAGTCGAATTTAAAGAAGTCAGCATACTTTCCTGCTCCGCCAATACTGCAGAGGGTTCGAAGGTTTGAAGACATACCAAAAGTCTTTCCGAAGAAAACTAATAGCGCCATTACAAGTGCGATAAGTGGACCAGAAACATACCAAGGCCAAGGCTGAAGAATTACTTCCATAGAGCTAGATTTGAAGCAAAGGTAATTTGAAATTTATAAGGGTAGCGTAATAAAGGTTACATAGCTAGTGCTTGGTAAAACTTTTGCTCGAAAAACTTAATATTTTTTCACTTGGGCGCTGTGTATCCGCTTCGCGCATAAAAGGTTGATTTAAAAGCGCTTTGAGCTGTGTTGACGGCTGTATAAGATGAAAAATATAGAGGCACTCGTATTAGGCTATCGCTTGTTTTGCTTAGTTGCAAAGCAGGTTTTTAAGGATGATTCTTATTTTTTAGCGATAGGCGAATCATCACATTTTAAATCACCAACTACATACTGCATACCGTCTAAAAAAAATTGCAATAATTCAGAATTTTCCATGCTCTGTGCATTGTGCGAAGGAGCAGTAAAAAAAACTCGCCCCCTACCATGTCTTTTGATCCAAGAAAGGTAAACGATTTTTTCGTCTATCTCTGCTCTCAAACCTTCAATTTCAGCAACTTCCATATATAATAAAGGCCTAAAATTATAATCAAAATAAGCGTTTTTGAAGAAGTAGGGTTCATCTATGTGAGTCAGCCCTTTGCCCTTAAATGCCTTTACCATTGGGTGATTTATATCCACTTCTTTCATATGTATTTTTTGTTGTTTGGGGTGGTAATCAAAGCTGCCACCGGTCATTTCACTAAATCTCTTTGAATTGTTTTGAACAGTGATGGCCCCATGAAGTATCATTAATCCACCGCCTTTATTGACATAATTAATAAGGTTTTGTTCGTAGAGTGCAGCTTTAATTGCAATTTCTTTGTCGGTTAGGGTCGTGTTTTGTTTCAGAAGTTCTGAAAATAAATCGCGAGAAGGTGGGCTAGGATTTGAATTGTTTAAGATGACAGCGTCGTACTTTTTTAGGTTCTTTTTATTGAAATTCTCAATGTCGTAGCCAACATGAATTTCGAAGGCCTTTGTTTTTTTACCAAGAATCAGTAACATTTGAACATTGTGAGGAATTGTCCAGTGGTCATACCCTGTAGCTTTGGAAAAAACAAGAATTTTCTTTTTTGTGTCGGTAGCGATGCTAGTCGTTGAAGGAGCTAATTTTTCTATGCTTGCTAGCCAAGCTTTGCTAATCACTAAAGGCTCTAGATCTTGGGCAGATAATTTAAAAAAAAAGGAACAGGTAATAAAAAAGGTGATTATTTTTTTCATAAAAAAAGTTTTTATCGCATACTATACCAGAAGTTCAAATTTAAATAAGAATTTTATCAAAAGTAATTGTTCGTCCGTATCTTTAAGAAAAACACATTCGTTTACTGTTATGAGATGTATACTTTCCACACTTATTTTCTGTACGCTCTTATCATGTCAAAGGGCATACGATGAAACTGTAATTTCTTTAGAGGCTTATAAAATTGAAAATGGTTTTGATTTGGAAGTTTTTGCAGCGGAACCTTTGCTGAAAGCACCTGTCGCTATTGATTTTGATTCCAAGGGAAGAATCTGGGTTGCCCAAATGCCTGGTTATATGGATGATATCAGAGGCTCAGGCGAGGAAGAACCCACCGGTAGCATTCGAATTTTAGAAGATTTAGATAATGATGGTGTGGCGGATCATGCAAAGATATTTTTAGATAGTCTCGTTATGCCTAGAGCTTTAACTCATGTATATGGGGGATTGCTGTATGCAGAACCTCCCTTTTTATATTTTGTGGATATTGAAAATGATAAGCCAACAAACCGCATTGTGGTAGATTCTATTTATGCAGCAGAAGGTAATCCTGAACATCAACCAAACGGATTGCTATTAAACGTTGATAACTGGATTTACAATGCG
>CALHGE010000007.1 GCA_938029725.1 uncultured Flavobacteriaceae bacterium | reverse complement strand
CTTTTTTCGTGGTTTTATTGTGCAAGCCTGTCGACCTGCATTTGGTGTGAACGCAATTTTTATAATGATCGTTCCTTATATGATGATACATTTTCCCAAGCCGTGGCTAGAAGCGAGCGGCGCTATATTCTTTGGGTTATTCTTAGGTGTATTAGCACTTCATACTCGATCAATATGGGGCGGGGTTTTTGTACATGTATCGATAGCGCTAAGCATGGATGTTGCTGCTTTATTGCAAACCAAAGGTTTGCCGCAGCAATGGTTGCCATGATAGTTGTTTATTAACCTTTAGTTATATCGTTGTATTTTGCTATTGCTTCATCAACATCTTCATATATTTCTAGTTTTTCACCAGTCAAAAGTATGGCTATATCACTATAATCTCTAATCGTGTTCATACTATGCGACACCATAATAATACTAGATTTTTCGCGCTTGGATTCAAAAGCAGCATGACATTTTTTTTGAAAACCTTGATCACCCACTCCCATTATCTCATCGACTAAATAGACTTCAAAGTCTATAGCCATACTTAACGCAAATGCTAAACGAGAGCGCATTCCAGAGGAGTAGGTTTGTATAGGTTCATCAATATAGTTACCCAGCTCAGAAAAGTCTTTTACATATTCAGTGACATGCTTTATGTCACAGCCATAAATACGACATGCAAAGCGTAAGTTTTCAATTCCCGTTAATGAGGGATGAAAAGAACCCGTAAAACCTAGTGGCCAAGAATATCTTCCTTTACGAATTATCTTACCGCTATCTGCATATTCGCTTCCGGCAATGAGTCGTAATAACGTAGACTTTCCTGCACCATTTACTCCAAGAACTCCTATATTCTTTTTTTCAGGAAATTTGAAGCTGACATTATCAAGAATAATATTTTTGCCTTCATTAATGTCATAGGCTTTAGATACATTACGGAATTCAATCATATTTGACGAGCATTCTTACTGTTAACACGTTCAACAACTAGACCTATTGCAAAAGTAATTAAGCAGACTGCGATAGCGTAACGTGGGTCATATAAATGGCTTTGGAAACTAGGATAAAAACCTGATCTAAACCATTCTACTAAGTGAATTAAAGGATTGAAATCTATCGCTGCATATACTTCTGGAGCAAGAAAATCGGCAGTAAAAAATACGCCAGATATAAAATATAATGGCTTTGAAAATGCAGTAAATACACTATTATAAGAAGGGTATGCTCTTACTATTGCTGAATTAATTAAACCTATACCAGTGGCAAATAAAACGAGTAAACAATAGGCACTGAACATTTGTAAAAAACTGTCGATTTCAATTCTAACTCCTAGATATGAAAAACCACCTAGGAATAATAAAAATACAATAAATATGGTTGCTGATTCTAAAATAACGCGCGAAATCACGATATCTATCGGCATAACTTGAGGGTATCCCAAAAGTGATCTATTCGCATTTAAACCACCCATTACGTTAGCGAGCGTGTTGCTATAAAGTAGCCAAGGAACAATTCCTGTAAGAATGAATACACCCATGCTGTCGCCCAATGGAATGGCACGTCCTAGTGCTGAAAAAATACCAATGAAAACAAGAATATGTGCAAAGGGTTCAAACATTGCCCAAAAGAAACCAAGTTTACTATTGCCATAGCGTGCACGAGTTTCTCTAAGTATCAATGCAGAAATGACACGACCTTGAACGTTAAGTGCTTGGATAAGCTCCAATTTATTTACCAGGCTCTTTAGTTATTTGAAAGTTGTTTAAAGCCATCCTGCATGGTCCCTAATGGATGCTAAAATTAAACTTAAAATCCCCCATAACAACAAACAAGCAAAAAATAATACAATATAGTCATTGGGTTGATTTGGTTTGATTGGATCCTCAGGAAGTTTTGGAAATACAATCATGGTTAAATAACGTTGTTGTCTAGTTGCATCGATGCGTGCTACTTCTATATTTAATAGTGCTGCTTCGTATGATTTTTCGGCGAATCCTTGTTCTGTTATCAATTCTTCAAATTTTGAAATGATTGAGCTCATAGTTTTGGCATCTTTTGTACCATTGCTTCTAGAGCTGCGTTTCTTTTCTTTGGTGACTTGTTGCTTCAATGCTGAAACTTTATATTTAGCAATTTGGATTTTAGGTGAGTTTTCAGGTAATTCTAACCTAAGACTTTGTAGTTCGGCTTCAGCGCGAGCGCGATCAGCTTCAAGCTCTTCCACTAAAGTAATTTTTGATTCAGCATTTTTTTCCGGGCTTAGGAATTGTTCCTTTTCACGGAACTCTCTTACATCTGTTCTAGCTTGTTTTAATTTAGTTTCAGCATTTTTTAGTTCTTTACGTGCAAACGTTAGACTATCTTGTCGTGATTTTTCAGAGAGATTGTTTACTAGTTCTTCGCTTTCTTTTAGAACCGCATTTAATATAGATACAGCTTCCTCGGGTTCAAAAGCCATGACTCCTAAAGTAACGATTCCTGAAGTAAGATCAAACTCTACACTAACTTTACTCTGCCAGTATTTGATAATTTCTTCGATGCTACTGTCTTTCTCTAGACGAGATAACCAGTCTTTATCATCTCTGGCATAGAGTTTAATCAAATCAAAGTCATCTCGCGTGCGCTCTATAACCTCACGAGATTCGATAAAATCCTTAATAATTAAAGCATCACGAGTTGATGATACATTGCCGGGTAGGCCGGTCAAAGCACCTAAAGGGTCTACTTGTTCTTTACCGCTTTTCTCAATGGTAAAGTGTGCCGTTGCTTGGTATTGATCGCTGGCGAATTTGTAATAGTAGGTTATTCCTAGTGCCATAGGCAGTAGAAAAAATAACCAGAACATGCCTGATTTAAAAAGTTTCATAATTGAGTGTTTGGTTTTTTATTTAGATAATCGTAGTGATTTAAGGA
>CALHGE010000006.1 GCA_938029725.1 uncultured Flavobacteriaceae bacterium | reverse complement strand
AACAAATTTGAGCGTAATGACTAGTAACATCATAAATGTTTGGAACATCGATACATTGGACAACGTTCTTCTATCTATTACTAGATACGTTCATTGTATTGTTTGCACTTTACGCATCCAGAAAACAAAGTTGTAGTAGCCTAAAACGTTTTGTCATTCTTGGTTTTCTTTTTATTGCCTACAATATGACGGGCGGTTTTCTTCCAATTGATAGCTTGCCAGGCCCAATTATTCTTCAATATATCGTTACCTACAGCGTAGCCATTTCCCTTTGCGTTTACATTATCTACCACCTTTATAAAGAATATGATATAGTGGTTCTATCATTCAAATCGTCCGTTCGGAATGTTGGCATAATGGTAAGCAGTTGCTTCTTGGTATTGTTTATAATTCCCTATTTGCTAACGGATAATCTTAACTCTGCAAGACTTCTTTTTACAATTCCGATTTCGATAATTGCCTTTATTTTTCTTGTCATTTTCTACCGTCGAATCTCAATCCCAAATAATCCTAAGCCCGTAATCTTAAGAAGGAACAAACTTTCCTTAGTTGGTGCATCAAGTATTGCTCTGCTTCCTGTTTGCACGCTGATTGGCGATTATCAATGGCTTACATTCAGCGTAATGAATATTGCATTTTACGCCATAACTACCATAGAAATTGACAGGTATCTCTATTTTATCGAAAACAAGAACAGGATGTACCAAGTTTTTGTGCTAAAGAAAAAACATAGAACCGAATTGATAAAGAATAAGATTATCTATGAAGATTTGACCCGACGTGAAATCGAGGTTGCAGTTTCCATTCTAAGTAACTTGAGCTACAAAAATATCGCTAAAGACTTATTCATCGCAGAAAGTACCGTATCAAAACACGCTTCCAATATCTTTAAAAAGACTGACGTAAAAAATAGAACTGAATTTTTAAAACGTTTCCGGAAGAAAAAGTAATAACTATCAAAGACTTCCATCCTAGTATTTACAATGTATGGCCGTAGTTCCGTATAAAAATACGGTATATTCCGTAATTAAGTACGGCACATTTTCTTGGCTTTATTTTATTAAAAAAGTAAATTAACAAGAATTCCATTACAGCCCTTACCAAACTCGATTCTTTTAGAATATGGGTGCGATTTAATCTAGTTTAAATCACGAAAACACCATTTTAAAACCTTCAATTAAAACACGTTTATATGGTTTCCAATCTTAATACGCCTACTTATGAATTTACAATTATTATCAAAAAAGCTAATAAAAGATTTGGATGAAGTTAGAATTCAAAATGATGACATCTTGGAAAGGGCGTATCAATCCATCGCACTATGCAGCAATTTACTCAGCACCTTTAAAAGAGAAATTCTTAAAGAAGGATTTAACACCATCAAGGACGAAATAACATTCTTCAAGGAAACCAAACAAACTCCGCTGATAGAACTAATTTATTTTTCAGAGATACATTCTTTTGAAACACAGTTTCCGAAGGCGGGTAAAGATTATCAGTTAAAGTATATCAAAAAGAAAATCAACAAGCTCAATCGTTTCTTCTTGTATAATATTGATTTTGGACGTTATATTAATTCAGACGCCGTTCATTTTGATAAAGAGTACTATACAAGAGACCACATAAACACTTTTCGCATTATTACCTCGAAATTCTATTTTCAAGACCCAGAATTTTGTACACCTAGAGATATGCTTTTAGGAAAGTTCAAGGCGTTCAATTCTCTGATAATTTATCTGGATGAAAAAAAAACTCGAATTCAGAATGGTTCAAACGGTCTTTTAACTTCAACTACATCCTTAAAAAAAATACGTTGGCCATTTTCTAATACGGATTGGGTTGAATTGGTCTACGCCCTTTGTGCAAAAGGTTTAGGAAAACAGGATAAGCAAGGGATTATGCAAGTTTCTAAGCGATTGCAGCAGGTATTCGATTTTGAGCCAAAAGACATTTACAAAACATTTCAGGACATTAAAAATCGGAAAAATAGTAGAACTCTTTTTCTTGACGACCTTTCGATAGCACTTCAAATCGAAATAAAAAAGAGCGAAGAATAAGCCTTTAATGACTTCCTTAAACTCAATTTAAAATGTTAAAATAAGACCGTACTACGGTCGACCTACGGTCTCTCAATTTTTAATACTTTTTTCATTTATTTTAATATGGTTTGGCGTGTGATTTCTATTTTATGACGTTTAAAACACTACAAAACACATCAAATTTCAAAATGTTAAATTTTAACCGTAGTACGGTCGTACTGGGGAATAAAATCCGATAAACCTATTCAAATTTGTAGAACGAAAGTCAAATCAGGTCAGGGGCTATCAATTAAAAGTTCAAACTCAGATAGTCCCTTACCATTAAACCCGTTCTATTATGCCGACAAGTATTATTACCACAGACGACCTTCGGGAATTCAAACTAGAATTACTCGATGACATTAAAAAACTATTGACCAATCAGGCCAAGGGAAAGCTCAAGAAATACCTCAAATCTTCCGAGGTTATGGATTTATTACAAGTAAGTCCAGGCACCTTACAAAACCTACGTATCAATGGTACATTGCCTTACACCAAAGTTGGGGGAATCATTTACTATGATTCTGAAGAAATTCAAACGATAATGACCGCCAACCGAGTGCAGCACGGTCTTAATTCTTAGGCGATGAACTATATAAAGCTACTCAATGCGGCTTTTGAAAAGTTCTTTTTTGATGACCGGCTCAATCCTACGCATATCAGTTTGTATATGGCGCTGTTCCAAGAATGGAACAGCTCTAGATTTGCCGAAGAATTTTACGTGAACCGCAGGGATTTGATGCTTGCGTCTAAAATAGGCTCAAAATCCACGTACCACAGATGTGTGACCGATTTAGATGCTTGGGACTACCTAAGCTACTTTCCTTCCAACAATCCATACAAGGGCAGTAAAATCAAGATGTCCATTATCGGGACTAGTGATGAACCTGATATGGGACGGTACAATCCCATATTAGAACAGGTTGCGGAACAGTACCGTCCCAATGGTGTACCGCTTACGGGACAGCACCATCCCATAAACGGACAAGCTGTGGACTCGCACCGTCCCATAGGTGGACAAGCATTGGTATCTACTATAAACAATACCAAACAAGTAAACAATATAAAACAACCAAAGGGCTGGCAGG
>CALHGE010000005.1 GCA_938029725.1 uncultured Flavobacteriaceae bacterium | reverse complement strand
TTGATATATGTGGTATTCAAGTTTACGGCACAAAAAGGATTAGATACAAGTCTTGCTGAATCTAAGAACAAGTATAAAGTGGCCCATTGGTTGCAAGAAGTTGCACGATCAATTGTTAGTTTTAAGTTGTCAGGAAAAACTTCGCATGCACTTGATAAGAATGATGAATTGGTAGCTAAGTATCTCGAAGCACGAGAAAGCCACTTTAGAATTTTAGTACTTCAATTTATACAAATGATCGGTTTCAAGGTTTTGGTTACCGCAGGTTTGTTGCTTATTGGAGGGCTTTTAGTGCTGAATCAAGAGATGAATATCGGGCAGTTTGTTGCCGCAGAAATTATTATTCTTTTGGTAATTAGCTCTGTCGAAAAACTTATAACCGGACTCGAAACTTTCTATGATTTGTTGACTTCTTTAGAAAAGTTGGGGCAAGTTGTGGATAAAGAATTGGAGCCGCAAGATGGAGAAAAACCTTTTGCAGAGAACGAAGGTTTTACTATTGAATTAAATCAAGTTTCTTACAATGTACCCGATCGAGAAAAGAAAATAATCGACAAATTGAGTTTATCGATTAGCCCCACTTGTGCTATTCTTCTCAACGGTGTAAGTGGTTCTGGAAAATCGACTTTATTGAGAATTATTGCCGGAATTATAGAGCCTGATTCTGGGGGCATATTTATAAATAATGTTTCATTGAAATCAATGAACTTGAATTACTATCGGGCGCATATCGGTCAGTCCTTACCCGAGGAGTCTCCTTTTGAAGGTACTATTTTGGAGAATATCACCTTTGGTGACAAGGCTATTCCGCAAGAACGAATATACTGGGTTTTAGAAAAATTGGGACTCACGCAATTTGTTAAAGAACAACCCGATGGATTGCAAACCATGCTCTATCCTGAAGGAAAACAGATTCCGTCAACAGTTTCCAAGAAAATCGTTTTAGCTCGCAGTGTTATAAGAAAGCCTAGGTTATTGATTTTGAAAGATCCTTTAGATCAGTTTAAGGAGGAAGAAGCAAACAGGATAATGAATTTTTTAAGTGATCCATCAAATGGCTGGGCCTTATTAGTGATTAGTGCAAACTTAAGATGGGCCGATAAATGCTCAAGAATCATCACCATGGAGAATGGTCAAATCATTAACGAGAAATAATTGAACCATGCTGAATATTTCAAATAATCAATTGAACAAAAATGTAAGTCTCGATCGTTTTAAATCTGCTCAAAAGGTATTCCATGAGCGAGATTATAAATATTTAAATCGTTTTCTGCTCACGTTTGCCATTGTCGGCTTTTTGATTCTTCTGCTTCCTTGGACTCAGAATATAAACGCCAAGGGTTTTCTGACTACACTAAAACCTGACCAGCGACCACAGACCTTACAATCACCTATTCCAGGGCGTATCGAAAAGTGGTACGTGCAGGAAGGGGATTATGTCAAAAAAGGAGATACTATTTTATTCATTTCTGAAGTTAAAAATGAATATTTCGATCCAGACTTGGTGTCGCGTACAGGGCAACAAATTGTAGCAAAAAGCTCTTCTGTAGCCTCCTACGAAGGTAAAGTTAAAGCATTGCGGAATCAAATGGCGGCTTTATCTAATGAGCGAAGACTTAAATTACAGCAATCAAAAAACAAACTACTGCAGGCCAATTTAAAAGTAAAAAGTGACAGTATTGATCTTGAGGCAGCAAAGACTAATATTAGTATTGCCCAACGGCAGTATGAGCGAGTGGTTCAGTTAGAATCAGAGGGCTTAAAGGCCATAACTGACCTAGAAGAAAAACGACTCAAGTTGCAAGAAACTCAGGCAAAGTTGATTTCGCAAGAGAATAAATTACTAGCCTCTCGAAACGAAATCATCAATGCACAAGTAGAAATCGGAAGAGTTCAGAACGAGTATACGAACAAAATTTCAAAGGCAGAAAGTGATATGTTCACCGCACAATCAAGTCAATATGATTCTGAGGCGCAGGTAACAAAATTGGAGAATGAGTTTACAAATTATTCCATACGGAATGAGATGTACTACATTAAGGCACCCCAAAATGGTTTTATCAATAAAGCAATTCAGGGGGGTATAGGTCAAACGTTTAAAGAAGGTGAAGCTTTATTGGGTATTATGCCTGCGGATATTGATATGGCAGTAGAGACTTTTGTTGCACCACTTGACTTGCCTTTGATTCATAAGGGAGAAAAAGTGCGAATTCAGTTTGATGGTTGGCCAGCTATTGTTTTCAGTGGATGGCCTAATGTTTCATATGGTACGTATGGTGGAGAAGTGGTAGCGGTTGAAACTTTTATTAGCGATAATGGTAAATATAGGGTGCTATTAGCACCAGATCCTAATGATCATGAATGGCCTAAAGATATTCGTGTTGGTTCAGGTGCACGAACGATTGCATTATTAGAAGATGTGCCGATTTGGTATGAACTATGGCGTCAACTAAATGGTTTCCCCCCAAATTATTATCAGCCCGAAGGAGGTAAAATGAAAACTGCAAAAAAATAGGATGCGAAAATATTTCACATTTATGTTATTTCTGTCTGTCATTGCTATGCATAGTCAAGTGCAAGATTCGCTTGTGCTTAGATATAATGAATACTTGGGCTATGTTAAAAAGTATCATCCTATAGCAAAGCAAGCAGAATTAACCTTAGCAATAGGGCAGGCCAACTTAATGAAGGCCCGTGGTGGTTTCGATCCAAAAATTGAGGTCGATTATGAACGAAAAGAGTTTAAAGGAAGTGAATACTATGATCGCTTAAATGCCGCATTTAAGATTCCAACTTGGTATGGTGTTGAGCTGAAAGGAACTTTTGAGCAAAACGATGGCGACTTTCTAAATCCGGCAGAGTCAGTACCCTCTGATGGTTTGTATAGTGCAGGAGTATCGATGTCACTAGGCCAAGGTCTTTGGATAAATGACCGGATGGCTACTTTGAAGCAAGCCAAATTATTCCGAAACCAAACCAAGGCTGATCGCGATTTATTAGTGAATCAAATTTTGTACGATGCCTCTCTTGCATATTTCGATTGGCTTCGTGCTTTTAACGAAGCATCGATCTATCAAAGTTTCTTGAAGAATGCGGATATCCGCTTTAAGGGTATAAAAAGCAGGGCGGCGGCAGGAGATATTGCAGCTATTGATACTGTTGAGGCCAAAATCGCCATGCAGAGTAGAGTCTTGAGCTTAGAGCAGGCGAACGTAAAGATGATGAAACGGGCATTGGAACTATCCAATTTTCTTTGGATGAGCAATAATTTGCCGGTGGAACTGCAGTCTAATATAATTCCAGATGTAGCTATCGGAGAAGAAATAGATCTTACGTTGGAAATCTTTGGAAAGCCTTTAGATAGCTTTACTATTGAAAACCACCCTAAGCTACTATCATTAGGTTACAAGGTTGATGGCTTGCGGGTAGAGAAAAATTTGAAGGCAAATAAATTGCTACCTAAAATAGACTTGGAATATAATTTCTTGACTGAAACACCTGAATTTATTAATTCTTTGCAAACGCAAGCTTATAAAGGGGGTCTCTCCTTCAGTTTGCCACTGTTTTTGAGGAAAGAGCGTGGTGATTTGAAACTAGCCAAATTTAAACTTCAGGATGCACAATTCGATTTGGACAATGCAGAAATAGAGTTAAAAAATAAAATTGTTGCCCTATATAGAGAATTGGAGTCATTCGAAGTTCAAAATGTGCTTATTGATGATATCGTAGGTAATTATAACACCTTGCTTTCGGCAGAAGAACGGAAATTCACTTTCGGCGAAAGTTCATTGTTTCTGATTAATTCGCGAGAAAGTAAACTTATAGATGCGGAATTGAAACAAATCGAAGTAGAGAATAAATTTTATACTGCCAAGGCTAAATTATTTAATAGCTTGGCGGTAAACCCTGAGAAACTTTAAAAGAAGAATTGCCAGTATGAAAGAGAATAAAGCTATCGCGAGCAATGATTCGAGATTCGACTATAAATTATTGATCAAAGACAGTTTTTTTATTATTTCAGGAATTTTTTCGGCAGCTTTTGGCTTAGAAAGTTTTCTATTTCCAAATCGATTTATCGATGGTGGAGCTACAGGAATTTCACTTTTAGTTGCCGAGGTTTCTGATTGGCCACTTCCAATTCTTATTATTTTGGTTAATATTCCTTTTTTGTTTCTAGGTTTTCGTGTTATAGGGAGAACCTTTGCAATAAAATCAACCCTAGGTATTTTAGGCTTGGCTTTGGTTTTGGCCACCGTTAGTTTTCCTGAGATTACACAAGACAAACTATTAGTAGCTGTTTTTGGAGGGTTTTTTCTTGGGGCAGGTATAGGTCTTTCGGTTAGAGGAGGAGGTGTTTTAGATGGCACTGAGGTGCTTGCTATTTATTTGAGTCGCAAGTTAAGTACAACAATAGGCGATATTATAATTCTTATAAATATTCTAGTATTTATAGCTGCCGCCTATTTTTTATCGATAGAGACAGCACTGTATTCTATGCTAACCTATTTGTCCGCTTCTAAAACTTTAGATTTTGTAATTGAAGGAATAGAGGAATACACAGGTGTAACAATTATTTCAGACTACAGTGAGGATATCCGCAATATGATAATTAATATTTTGGGTAGAGGGGTTACGATTTATCCAGCCAAAGGGGGTTACGGTAAACAAGGGGTACATAGTGAATATGAAGTATTGTTTACTGTGATTACAAGACTTGAGATTCGTAGATTGAACATAGAGATCTCTAAAATTGACCCTAAGGCTTTTGTTGTGATGAACAAGATAAATGATACGCGGGGTGGTATGATTAAAAAACGCGCTATTTAGGCTAAATCTCTTTTCAAATAAAATAGTAATAGCATTACTATTGATTAATAATAGTTTAACACTCATTTAACAGAGTAATACTTTTCAATATAAGATTTCTGATTTATATTTGTACTCGGTAGATTACTAAGTCGCAATTATGAAAAAAGAAGCAATTATTTACTTTCCACAAGATGCAGAAGCACCTGTAAAAGTTGAGGCTTTTGTTGGTGAATTATTACGAATTGGAAAACCATCAATGCAGTGTTATAAGCATTTGTATCATTCGTTAAACCAAAGCTCACAAGATCTAAAAGCCCTAATAAAACTGGAAGGTTTAACCGTAAAGGTTATTAGTATTTTAAAAATGCAGAATGGTGCTAAGATAGCGGTACTGCATAGAAAAGACGAAAAAAACTTCTTCGTAAACACGAAAAAAATATTTGCTAATACACCTAAAGCTCTAGATTCTAAAGAGCTAACTATTTATTAAATCATATAAAATATAAAATCATGAAAAAAATAACAATGTTTGTAGTTCTTGCCACGTTTACGGTCTTATTTTCATCATTTAAAACGATTGAAAAATCAAAGAATTCACCGCTGGAGGATTTGAATAGACAGGTACTAAATACTATTGAGTTTGTAGAAGAATGCGAAGAAGTAGATTTAGGTTTCGATCCATACTTCTATTTGCCTTCTAATTTTAATGCATATGAAGGAATGATTCTTGAATTGAAAGACATAGAATATATTGAATTAGAAGAGGAGTAGTTCGGTTCTATTAGTTTGTTGAGTTAGCTAAAAAAAAGGGTGTTTTATTGATATAAAACACCCTTTTTTAATAACGAACTTATTTTTTTTAGACTAATCTAATCTATGTTATCTAAATAAATGATTTTATCTAGTAACTTTCGACTTTATCTTATAAGCTATTAAGACAACCGTTTTATCTAAAATGAAAAGTACTACTCAAGAATTGATTCAAGAAAGTTTATCAAAGGCAATTTCATATACAGAGTATAGAACTTTGGTAGCTCAGTTGGTAAAAGAAGGAAAGTCAACAGGCCCAGAACAAACAGAAGATTTATCAAACTATACGATGTTAAATGATAGACGCATGAAGCGTTTTGATAAAACTGTTAAAGTTGGCGAAACTATTGCTCGGCAAATTTCTGCCGTTGACAAAAAAGTCACCTTAGTGGTACTGACTGAGAGTTGGTGTGGTGATGCTGCACCGGCACTTCCGGTACTTCATAAAATTTCTGAATTAAACCAGAACATTGATTTTAGAATTATGTTGAGGGATGAAAACCTAGATTTAATGAATCGTTTTTTAACTAATGGTGGAATGTCAATTCCTAAATTGATTTTTTGGGATGCTGAAAATAAAGAGGTGCTGGGTGATTGGGGGCCGAGGCCACAACCTGCTGCACAACTAGTCGCTGACCATAAAGAAAAAAACGGAAGACTACTTCCAGAAATCAAAGAGGAAATTCAACATTGGTACAATAAAGATAAGGGGCAAACAACGCTTAGAGAATTAGCGAGCTTTTTGTTGAAATAGATAGGTAATCGTTCCTTTTTGAGAAGACTTTTCAGAGTTACCGCTAAATTTCGCCTTCAATGCATAAGTGATTGCATTGTCTACCAAACATCCGTTTGAAGTACCCGAACTTTTTTCGTTTAAATCTGCTTCGGTTACGTTGCCTAACGCATCTACTTTAATATTGATAACTACTTTTCCGCCTTCTATACACGTATAAATTGGAGGGGGAAGTCTATAGTTATTTCGATCTAACAAGGAATAAGAAACAGAGGTTCTTCGTGCTGCCAAGTAGTTTGTTAACTCCTTTTTTTGTGCTTCTTTTTCTCCTAATTTTTCTTTGACTTTCGCGCGCTTTTTCGTCAACTCCTTTACGCGTTCTGCATAACCTCCGTCATCCATCGACTCATTTTGCTCTCCCTCTTCAGAGGCTGCATTTTCGGCCATTAGTTCTTCAAGTGTTTGAAGAGGCTCAGGTTCTCCGTAAGAAGGCTTAGCACTTTCATTATAAGCATTGTGACTTTTAATAGGGTCTGCTTGGGCCATTTTTTCAAGCATTTCCTTTTCTTTAAACAGTGCTTCGATATCTTCTTCTGCAAGCATCATCTCTACGATGTATTCATCATCTGAGCTACCTACTTCACCCAAGGTAATATTGAATAGAATCAACACCACAATCCCCATAGAGAAAAAGGTAATTATAAATGATAATTGCTTGCGATTCAGACTCATACTGGTAAAACTCTAATTTCTATTAAATATTTAAATTATTCGTTAAACGGTTGTCTAAAAGCTTCAGTTTTAAGATTTTTCTAATTTACCTAGTAAATTTTCAGCGAAAACAACTGGATCAATTGCTTTATTTACGTTGTAATCGCCTATTTTGGTTCTTCGTAGTTCTGATAAATGCCCCCCTGAGTGTAACGCTTTGCCAAAGTCGTTTGCCAAAGAGCGAATATAAGTACCTTTACTACAGACTGCTCGAAATTTGACTTCTGGTAATTTTATGGATGTAATTTCAAATTCAGTAATTGTAATCAAACGTTTTTTGATTTCTACTTTCTTTCCTTCTCTCGCATATTCATACAAGCGTTTTCCATCTTTTTTTAAAGCTGAAAAAACAGGTGGAATTTGTTCAATTTCGCCAATAAAGGCTGTTGTTGTGGTGTGTATCATATCATCTGTGATATGATCTATTGGAAAGGTAGCATCAATTTCAGTCTCCAAATCAAAAGATGGCGTAGTTGCACCTAAGGTAATAGTGCCTGTATACTCCTTGATTTGACCTTGGAGTTCGTTGATAGTTTTGGTAAACTTCCCTGTGCAAATTAAAAGTAATCCGGTAGCTAGGGGGTCAAGTGTACCCGCATGTCCAATCTTAAATTTTTTCAAAGCAAATTTCTTCCGGATAGCCCATTTCAATTTGTTTACTGCTTGAAATGATGACCAGTCAAGGGGTTTGTCAATAAGTAATAACTGTCCGTTTAGGAAATCTTCCTTGGTTTTTGTATCCATTTTAAAGAAAATAAAAGGCTGTTGGTTTATCCCCAAAAACTATATCCAATTGCAATCAAACCAACAAGCAGGCAGTATATGGCAAAGTATGAGAGCTTACTTTTCTTAACCAATTGAATCATCCAAGTACAGGCTCCAAGACCAGCAACAAATGCTGCAATAAAACCCGCGCCCATAGCAACATTATTATCTCCTGAAAAAGTAAGGTCTCCACTTAAGAGGTCTTTTCCTATTTTTCCAAATATCAAGGGAACCACCATTAAGAACGAAAAACGAGCTGCTTTTGTTTTGTCAACACCCAAGAGTACAGAAGTAGAAATTGTAGCCCCACTTCTTGAAATACCAGGAAGCATGGCGATAGCTTGAGATAAGCCGACAATAAAGGCGTTTTTAAAACTTACTTTCTTATCGGTATCCTTGGCTTTATCAGCAAAGTAGAGTAACACGGCAGTAACCAATAACATAAAGCCTACAAAACGAATATTGCCTCCAAAAAAAGCTTCTAATTGTTCTTCAAAAAATAGCCCTACAAAGACTGCCGGTAGCATAGAGACTATGATTTTCAAGGAGAATTGAGTTTCTTCATTCCATTTGAAACTAAAAAGACCACGGAGAATTTCCCAAACATCTTTCCTAAACACTACCAGGGTACTTAGGGCTGTTGCAAAATGAAGTACTACGGTAAATAAAAGGCTTTCTTCAGGAACAGAGTCGTCTCCTAAAATGGCTTTTCCTAATTCTAAGTGACCACTAGATGATACAGGAAGAAATTCGGTCAAACCTTGAATGATTCCAAGGATAATAGCGTCTAAGATGTCCACTTATGCTTTTTTCTTATGGGGGTTTAATAAAATGGCATAGACTTCTATGCCGAGTCCGATGAGTACTAAAGTGGGAGCCAATCGAATGCGTTGGAAGTTGTAAATGTCTTCACTAAAAACGTTCGGATCATCGCTACCCCCTCCGCTCATTAAAATAAAGCCCACTATGATAAAAGCAAGTCCGATGAACATAAATAGGTAGTTCTTTTGCTGGAATATGAATTCCTGCTTTGGCTGCTCATCTTTGTTTTTGTACTTCTTACTCATGGTAGCAAAGTTAATAATATAATTCGTCAGTGCGAAGGTTTAAAAAGCGTTGTGTCGCAAAATAGGTGCTCATTAATGAAATTATAAGTCCGAGTGCAAATACGCTAACGAATAATAGTATTAAAATAGTAGGGTCAGCAAAGAGACCTAAATCAGGAAAGTTTTCATTGACATAATAAAGAACTCCGCCTAAAGCTAGTAAAGCAACTACAGATCCAAGCATGCCTAATTTAACGTTCGTCCAAATAAACGGTCTTCGAATAAACGTTTTGGTAGCGCCTACCATTTGCATGGTTTTGATAATAAAGCGTTTAGAATAAATCGATAGGCGTATTGAACTATTGATGAGCAGTACGGCTATAAAAGTAAAAATGCCGCTAGCTACTAGAATCCATAGACTTATCTTCTTTACATTATCGTTGAGCAAGCCAACTAATGGCTGGTCATAGCTTACTTCTTCAACATAACCTTTGGCGGTTATTTCGGCTGCGATTTCTGCAATTTGCTCTGGAGATACAAAGTCAGCATTCAGATTAACATCAATAGAATTCTTCAAAGGGTTATAGCCTAAAAACGCAATGAAATTCTCTCCAATTTCTTTCGTATGTTTTTCAGCTGCCTCTTCCTTGGAAACATAAGTGGCCGTTTTGGTATAGTCAGCCATGGCAAGGCTCTTTTGTAATTGGTCAATTTCTACCTCTTTGGCATTTTCTTTTAAAAAGACAGAAATAGTGATTTGTTCTTTAAAGTGATCAGCCATTTTCTTGGTGTTCAGAACCAAGAGACCTAGAATGCCTAATAAAAATAAGACAAGCGCGATACTCAAGACTACTGAGAAGTAGGATGATATTAGTTTTCGCTTTTGATATTGTTCGAAAGATTTGCCCATAGTAGGTATTCCTTTGGTAAAGTTAGGAAAGTAAATTGAATCACACCTGTTTATAATTTCGCTTTCTAAAGTTTGAAAGATATCATGCGTTATGATGTGAACCAATTAAGCCCAAATGAAGCTCCTAGGCCTTAAAATTTCAAGACCCAGATTATGGTCTCCTATAATATGGATTTTGCTCATGCCTTTCGGAAACCAATACTATTTCTGGGAGTCTTATTTATTTTGACTCGGACCGCTTTTTGTGACATTTCCCTTAAATTATTTAGTTATGATTATAATGACGAGCAGGAAGATGCGGTCAATGAAAGAATAGGAGACTTCTTGTTTGGAGCTAAAGCTGCTAGAATACATTTAGATGGCTTGTGAAAAAAATCACTTTTGTAATTCTTCCGTTTATAGCTGTTTTTAGTGATCCTTGCGGGCTCAAAATGTTTCTGCTATTTTATCAATGGCGTAGCTACGCTATACTTAGAAATTAGTGTAGGGTAGTGTTTTGTAAGTTATCGCTTTAAAGTAAAATGACCTTTAAATTGTCTCTGGTCAGTGCTTATGAAATACCAATAATCAGACGATGGAAGGGTCTGCCCGTTGTAGGTGCCATCCCAAGTGAAGGAAGTGTCGCTTGATTGTTTGACGAGCATGCCAAAGCGATCGAAAATTCGTACTTCTGCACTGGCGAAAAGTTCTAATCCTTGTATTACAAACTGGTCATTAAAAGAATCGCCGTTTGGCGAAAAGAATTTTGGAATTACAAAGTGAAGAAATTCTTGAGTAATTGGCAGACAGTTGTTTTTACCGCGTACTCGTATGGTGTACATACCGCCTTGAATTAGTTCAAAAATCGGGCTATCTTGAAACGGTCCATTTTCCAACGCGTATTCGAATTCACCTGTATTTGTGGTGCTAACAATAATGTCTTGGTTTTCAGAAATAATACGATCAATACGAGGCTGGTCGATTTGTTCAACGCGTATTGTTTTTGTAGCGGTACAGCCATTGGGGCTGGTTGCAACCATTGTATATAGTCCTGGTAGAGCTATTTCAATGCGTTCTGTTGTTTCGCCTGTGCTCCATTCATAGGTGGCATTAGCTACTTGCGCAAACAAAGTAATAGGTTGGTTTTCACACATACTAAGGTTTTCAGTTGCAACGACGGGTAACTCGAAAATTGTGTAGGTCAAGGGAGTCCTTGTCACTGAAAAACACTCCGTAAGATTTGAGCTGGCCGCTGCGTAATATGTACCCGATAGTGTTGGAGTAAATGAAGTGCTATTTTCTAAAAGTAAATTTCCGCCGCTGGGTTCATCATACCAGTTTACTATTTGGTCATTAGGTATAGTAACTCTTAAAGGCTGCGGTTGATCTGCACATACTGAAACATCGCCGTTACTTGACGGAGCATTTGCAATCGGCACAATTAAAGCACTAAAGGTCTCGGAGACTACATTACACAAATCGTTTGAAACATTGAGGGCATCTTCAGCTACTTTTACTCTGAAAAATCGAGAATTAGCCAATATTGGTGTGGTATAGGTATTTGAATTTTCTCCGGCAATATTTGTCCAATTCGTACTGTCTGTACTTTCTTGCCATTGGTAAGCATGACTAGTATAAATCGAAAAATCTGGGCTTGCTGTAATGGTCGTACGCACAATTACGCCGTCATCTTCACACTGCGCTATTATGTTTTCGCCTGGGTCATTAGTTAGTGAAATAAAATCACCACAAGATTTAAAAACAATATCATCGATAGCTAAATCGTTTCCGCAGCCACCACTGCCATTGTTTATCATTTTTAATATTACCGAAGTTTGACCGGGTTCTGTTTTAAAAACGAGACCATAGGGGGTCCAGGTTGGACTTGCGGTGCCAAAAAGATTGCCGGTATCTCCTGTCGCTAGAAGATTGCTGTTGGTGTCATCCCATATTTGGAACTTAACATTTACCGGAATTAAACCAGCTCCACAACCATTATTTGTAGGTGCAAAATTTAATAGAAAAGCTGAAAATTCATAGGAGGTGTTCTCACATAAGCCGTTGATGGATGTTTTGTAAAATTCGCCAGGTGTAAAACCAGCGTTTATAATTAGCATTTTACCATTGCTGTCACCTGGGGTGTGATCGCTAGTGGAGTGCCAGTCAAAAAAGTTTGTACTGCTTGAAATCGTATAGCTGCCATCATTGGGCTCGCCAGCAGTAAAATTGTAGGTGCTTACACCTGCCGGAAGCGCAGGGCCATTTGTATTGCCAGTGCCAAAATTCTCTGTAAATATCGGGTCTCCAGAATTACCACCACAAAAACCAAGTTGGGCGTAGGTATTTTGAAACGCTCCTATTGCAAAGAATAGAAATAGTATAATTCTAAGATAAGTTGATGTCTTCAAGGCTTTCTTTTAAGGGGCTCAAGATAATAATATCTTTCGCCTTTAGTATTATTAAACTTATTTTTGCTCCATACAGTAAAGAAAGATATCAGATGCAATACAATTTCAACGAAATTGAAGCCAAGTGGCAGAAACATTGGGCAGAAAACCAAACTTTTAAAGCCGAGAATAATTCAGACAAGGAAAAATTCTATGTATTAGACATGTTTCCTTATCCTTCAGGAGCTGGTTTGCATGTAGGTCATCCGCTAGGCTATATTGCCAGTGATATTTATGCCCGCTATAAGCGACATAAGGGGTTTAATGTTTTGCACCCCCAAGGATATGATTCTTTTGGCTTGCCAGCAGAGCAGTATGCTATTCAAACGGGGCAACACCCAGCAATTACTACGGCAGAGAATATCAAAACATATCGCAGGCAGTTAGACCAAATCGGATTCTCATTCGATTGGAGTCGTGAAGTGAGGACATCCGACCCTAAATATTACAAATGGACACAATGGATTTTTATTCAACTGTTCAATTCATGGTACAATATAGATTCAGATAAAGCAGAAGAAATAGAAGCTTTGATTTCTAAGTTCTCTTCGGATGGAAATGCAAATGTAAAAGCCGTTTGTGATGACGATATTTTGAAATTTTCTGCTGCAGATTGGAACGCTTTTTCAAGTAAAGAAAAACAAGCGATTTTATTGAAGTATCGCCTTACTTTTTTGGCGGAAACTGAAGTGAATTGGTGTCCGGCTTTAGGTACTGTTTTGGCGAATGATGAAATCATAAATGGCGTTTCTGAACGCGGCAGTCATGCAGTTGTTAGAAAAAAAATGACGCAATGGAGTATGCGAATAACAGCTTATGCCCAACGCTTACTTGATGGTTTACAAACAATTGACTGGCCACAACCCTTGAAAGATTCGCAAACCAATTGGATTGGAAGAAGCCAAGGAGCTTCGGTAACTTTTTATACGGTCACTGCCAGCACAGGCGAAAACAAGCACGCTATTGAAGTTTTTACAACAAGACCTGATACCATTTTTGGAGTTTCATTCATGACCTTAGCTCCAGAACATGAACTCGTTGCTAAAATTACTACACCAGAACAAAAAGAAGAGGTTGAAGCCTATATCGAAGCGACTGCAAAGCGTTCTGAGCGTGAGCGTATGGCAGATGTAAAAACAATTTCGGGTGCTTTTACTGGAGCTTATGCAGAACATCCATTTTCTAAAAAACCAATTCCGATTTGGATTGGTGATTATGTGTTAGCTGGCTATGGCACCGGTGCCGTGATGTCGGTTCCGTGCGGAGATCAACGTGATTGGAATTTTGCAAAACATTTTGGGATAACTCAGGCAATGCCTGCGATTCCGAATATTTTTGAGGGAGTTGATATTTCAGAAGAAGCATTCGCGGATAAAGAAAAAACAATCATTGCCAATTCTGATTTTTTAAATGGCTTACCCTATAAGAAAGCAGTAAAAACAGCGATTTACGAATTAGAAAAATTACAGCAAGGAAAAGGAAAAATTAACTATCGTTTGCGTGATGCTGTTTTTAGCAGACAACGGTATTGGGGTGAGCCTTTTCCAGTGTATTATGTAGATGGCATGCCGCAAATGATAGCGCCAGAGCATTTACCGATTAAGCTTCCAGAGGTAGAAAAGTATCTGCCTACCGAAACGGGTGAGCCACCATTGGGTAATGCAAAGGTTTGGGCTTGGTGCACAGAAAAGAATGAAGTGGTGCCGAATAGTGAGATTAACCATACCTGTACATTTCCACTAGAATTAAATACCATGCCAGGTTGGGCTGGAAGCTCTCAATATTTTAACCGCTATATGGACCCTGAGAACTCAGACGAAATCTTCTCAAAAGAAGCTATCAACTATTGGCAAGATGTCGATTTATATATCGGCGGAAGTGAACATGCAACAGGGCACTTGTTGTATAGCCGTTTTTGGCAAAAATTTATGTTTGACAGAGGGTTTGTACCTAAGGATGAGTTTGCTAAGAAACTCATTAATCAGGGTATGATTACGGGTACTAGTGCTTTTGTTTATAGAGAAGAAGGATCAGGAAGAGTGATTTCAAAAGGGCTAACAGCTGGTAAGAAAGTCGTGCCGATTCATGCAGACGTTTCTTTAGTAAATTCCTCAGATGAATTAGATATTGAGGGCTTCAAAAATTGGCAATCTGATTATAAAAACGCAGAATTTGTTTTAGAAGATGGCAAATATATCGTCGGTCGTGAAGTTGAGAAAATGTCCAAATCCAAGTACAATGTTGTCAACCCTGATACTATTGTGGCAGATTATGGGGCAGACAGTTTGCGTTTGTATGAGATGTTCTTAGGCCCTTTAGAGCAATCTAAGCCTTGGAATACGGCTGGCATTTCAGGAGTACATGGTTTCTTGAAGAAATTATGGAAGTTGTATTTTGATGATGAGGGTTCTAAAGTTACAGATGCAGCGTCCTCCGCAGAAAACTTAAAAACATTGCACAAAACCATCAAGAAAGTAGAAGAGGATATTGCTAACTTTAGTTTCAATACCTCAGTTTCTACTTTTATGATTTGTGTAAATGAGTTGACGGCTCAGAAGTGTACAAGTCGATTAGTTTTAGAGCCTTTGGCTATTTTAGTTTCTCCTTATGCGCCCCATATTGCCGAAGAGCTTTGGAATAAATTAGGGTATAGTCAATCGATTTCGACAGTACCTTTTCCAACCTTCGAGCCAAAGTATTTGGTAGAGAGTAGTAAAGAGTATCCGATATCTTTTAATGGAAAAATGAAGTTTACGGTGAAACTTTCTTTAGACCTTTCTAAAGAGGATATCGAAGCAGCAGTAATGGCCCACGAAAAGACAAAACAACAATTGCAAGGGCGTGAACCTAAAAAGGTGATTGTTGTGCCTGGTAAGATTGTAAATATTGTAGGGTAGAGCGAAAGTTGCTACAATAAAAACCCCTAATCGAAAGGCTAGGGGTTTTTTTGGTTAAATTATTTAACCCCATAAAAAAATGGGCCAACATATTTTAAAAATAATAATTTTAAGAACACACCCCTTACTTAATTGGGGTTATTTGTATAAAAAAAAGAATATTTCACCTTCAAGCCCTTATTTTTGTCGATTTAATTTTCATTAACCTCAGATTTATCACATTTTTGTATTGAATTTTAAATTATACCACAATGAAAATAGGTGTCCCAAAAGAAATTAAGAACAATGAAAGCCGAGTAGGTATGACTCCGTCAGGAGTTTTTGAACTTGCAAAAAACGGCCACACAATATATGTGCAATCGAGTGCGGGTGATGGCAGCGGATTTTTTGATTCAGATTATAAGAGCGCGGGTGCTATTATTTTAGACACTATCGGTCTAGTGTATGCGATGAGTGAGATGATTGTAAAGGTCAAAGAGCCTATTGCAGAGGAGTACGAATTGGTTCAAAAAGACCAGATAGTTTTTACCTATTTCCACTTTGCCTCTAGTGAACCTTTGACCAAAGCGATGATAAAAAGCCAATCGATTTGTATTGCGTATGAAACAGTGGAAGATAGTGAGGGCGGGCTTCCTTTATTGACCCCAATGTCAGAAGTGGCTGGTAGAATGTCTATTCAGCAAGGCGCTAGATATCTCGAAAAGCCAGTAAAAGGCCGTGGGGTATTACTTGGCGGTGTTCCAGGTGTGCAACCGGGTAAGGTTTTGGTGCTTGGGGCTGGAGTAGTTGGTATTCAGGCTGCTAAAATGGCTGCTGGCCTTGGCGCACATGTTACCATTATGGATGTCAATTTAAAAAGACTTCGCTATGTTAATGATGTTATGCCGCCGCATGTAGTAACCGAATTTTCAAATGAATTTAATATTCGAAAACATATCAAGACGCATGATCTAATCATAGGAGGCGTTTTATTGAAAGGCGCAAAGGCACCGAACCTCATTACAAGAGATATGCTTAAAGATATGCGGCCAGGTACTGTAATTGTCGACGTTGCAGTTGATCAAGGTGGATGTGTAGAAACTACTAGGCCAACTACTCATGAAGATCCTGTATATATCATTGATGATGTGGTGCATTACTCTGTTGCTAATATGCCCGGTGCTGTGCCCTACACTTCAACGGTAGCCTTAACGAACGTTACCTTGCCTTACGTAGTGAAGCTAGCGAATTTAGGATGGAAAAAGGCAACGGATCTCGATGAGTCTCTTCAAAAAGGATTGAATATTATTAAAGGAGAGATTGTTTACAAAGAAATTAGGGAGGCTTTTGGTTGGGAAATTGAAAAGTTGTAATAGACATTTTGTCAGAAAACGAACCCTGCCTCAATATGGCGGGGTTTTTGTTCTTAGAGAATCGGATTTCATCAATACTAGGAATCTTTAGTATCTTTAAAGTATAAAATAAAACAAAAAATATGTTTGGATTTGATATTGGTTATATCGTGATTGCTGGGGTTTTTGGCTTGCTAAGCATGCTCATAAGCAACCGACTAAAAAGTAAATTTAAAAAGTACTCGAAAGTGCAATTGCGCAACGGAATGAGCGGTGCCGAGATTGCTGAAAAAATGTTGGCGGATCATGGTATTCGCGATGTAAAAGTGATTTCCACTCCTGGAATGTTGACCGATCACTACAACCCTGCGAATAAAACAGTAAACCTTAGCGAAAGCGTCTTTGCGCAAAGAAACGCTTCGGCCGCGGCTGTGGCAGCCCATGAGGTAGGTCATGCCGTGCAGCATGCAACAGCTTACCAATGGTTGGGTATGCGATCGAAGTTAGTACCCGTTTTGAACGTTACTTCGAAGTTTTCTATGTGGATTATTTTTGGGGGATTAATGTTAATGCAAACTACGGCAATAGGCGGGCCTATAGCCTGGGTTGGTGTGGGTCTTTACGGAATTGGAACCTTGTTTAGTTTCGTTACCCTTCCAGTAGAATATGACGCCAGTAATCGCGCTTTGGCTTGGTTAAAGAATAAGAATATGGTGAGTCAAGAGGAATATGCTGGCGCGGAAGATGCCTTAAAATGGGCAGCAAGAACTTATTTAGTTGCCGCTATTGGGGCTTTGGCAACATTGTTATATTTTGCAATGAAAGTTGCGAGTAGAGATTAGAAAAAAGTATTCAGTTGGTACGAGTAATAAACAATACCTCTAATTGCCAGCTGCGTACTAAATTGTAATCTGCCGATCAATTTGTTGCGCTAAAGAAATAAAGGTTTCCGTTCGTGAAACGCCTTCAATCTGTTGAATGTCTTTATTGAGTACGTGCATTAAATGCTCATTATCTCTGCACAATATTTTAATAAGAATAGACCAGTTTCCTGTAGTATAATGACATTCTAGAACTTCTGGAATCTGTTCTAACTGTTTTACGGCAACTGGGTTACTCATGGCTTTATCTAAATAGATGCCAATATAGGCCATGGTGGTATACCCCATTACCTTTGGGTTTATTACAAACTTTGAGCCCGCTAAAAGTCCGGATGCTTCTAGCTTTCTCAGGCGCTGATGAATGGCTGCTCCTGAGATTCCAATATTTCGAGCGATTTCGAGCACTGGTTTTCTTGCATCAGACATTAAGAATCTTAGAATCTTTTTGTCGATTCCGTCAATTTTGACATTTTTGGAATTGGATTTCATCTATTCAGTTTCAAATTTGAGGTAAAAGTATAGAATTTAGATGAAATAGGAATCTGGCTAAACTTTCTGCTTTAGAAAAAGAGAAATTCTTTTACCAGACGAAATTATTTATCATAAACTGACTCTGGATTATACCCGAGGTAAGGCACATTATATTCCTTGAAAACGACACCGTACTCTTTCAATTCTTCTAGAATAGGCTCATATATTTCTTTTTGAGTTGGGATTTGTACTCCTGGTGTGGTGATTTTTTTATTTAAAATAGCGAGGGTGGCAATGGCGACTGGCAGGCCTACTGTTTTAGCCATAGCCGTGTGCGTTCTACTTTCTCCTTTGACTACTGTATTTGCATCAATTTGAAATTGTTTGCCATTTAATTCATACCCAAATTTATGGTACATGACAATCATATCTTTGTCGTCTTCATTGAGTGACCAACTGTCTTCGAGAATGAACTGTAGTATTTGTGCAGGGGTTCCATTTTTTAATGGAATAGTTTTATCTGTATTGAATAAGTTTAATTCCAAAAGCTTTTCCCATCTGATATCATCCTGCTCTAGTTTAAGATAGTATCTGAGCTTTAACTCAACAGAATCTGTAGGAGAATAGGGTAGGAATGAATTTATGAATTCTCGATAGCTCATTCCTTCTGAGTTTTCGATCGTATAGCTATCATCAGTTGCGCCTAGTTGCACGAACATATTCCATGATTTTGAAAAACCCACGCGGCGCATAGTACCTCGATACAATGTGAGTACATCTTGCAAGCCGTAAGCTTTTCTGTATTTTAAAGAATCACGGTTGGCATACCCTTCAAATCTTCCATACCCTTCAATTTTAAAAAATTCTGTCCGACGGAATAACTTGTGATAGGGAATGTATTTATAGGTGCCTTCTTGAAGAAATTTTGCCGCACCACCTTGACCTGCTAGTACAACGTTTCTTGGGTTCCAAGTAAATTTATAGTTCCATAAATTAGTATCACTTTCTGGCGCAACTAAACCACCGGTAAACGATTCAAAAAGAACTATTTTTCCTCCCTTTTCACGAATACGATCAATGACTTGCATCGCGCTCATATGGTCTATGCCAGGATCTAGACCAATTTCATTCATAAATACCAAGCCCTTTTCTTTGGCTTGCTGATCAAGAGTTTTGATTTCTTCGCTTACATACGAAGCGGTAACTAAATGCTTCTCAAAAGTGATACAATCTGTTGCGACTAACATATGCATCCGTGCCGGAAGCATTGAAACGACAATATCACTCTCTTCAATTGCTTTTTGACGCTCTTGATCTTCAAAAACATTCAGTTGAATAACGGAACAAGCCTCATGATTTTTGATTTCTAAAGCGATTGCAGCTGGGTTGATGTCACCAATGGTGAGGTGCAGATTTTCCTGCGCTGCTTTTTTTAAAAAATAATCGATTAGATATGAAGTCGATTTTCCGGCTCCGACCACTAGTATTTTGCGCATCTTATGTTTGATTGGTTATTTTTGTATAACGAAAGACGAAGGTATCAAATTGTTACATTTATAAAAAAATATGCTCTTTAAGTTATGAACAGAACAATATTTTTAACAGGAATCATATTTGGCGTGAGTGCCGTTGTTCTTGGAGCCTTTGGCGCACACGGGTTGGAGAAGTTTGTTGATTCAGATGCGATACAAACATTTGACATAGGGGTTAGGTATCAAATGTATCATGCCCTCTTCCTGTTGCTCTTAGGAAGCACAGGGCGATTGCCTGAACAGCGTAAAAAATTAATCTATTATTTTATCGTAGGTGGAATTCTTCTGTTTTCTTTTTCTATCTATTCTCTTGCCACGAATGATTTGACTTCTTTTGATTTTAAGACTATCGGATTTGCAACGCCAATTGGTGGTTTGCTCCTTATTTGTGGATGGTTGCTTTTGGGTTATCGAGCACATAAGCAATTCAATTAAAATATTCCTAAAAAAATGGCGTTAGAAATATAATTTCAATAATTTCGCACTGTAAAAACAGCTATTTGATGAATAATTCGAAAAAAAGCACAACTTCCGTTTCACTTAAAGGCTACGGAATAAAGCATGATAATATAAATTATCAGCTCTCACCTTCAAAGCTTCAAGAAATCACTTTGGAGAAAAAGATGGGTGAAGAAGCATCTTCGGGGGCTCTAGCCGTAAATACTGGAGAGTTTACTGGAAGATCACCAATGGATCGTTTTATTGTAAAAGATAAAATAACCGAAGATAAGGTTTGGTGGGGTGATATTAATATCCCGTTTGAGCCTTCAAAATTCGATGCTCTATATGATAAAGTAATTTCGTATTTGAATGAGAAAGAACTTTATGTTCGTGACTGTTACGCCTGTGCAGACCATAATTACCGAATGGATATTCGAGTAATTAACGAGTTCCCTTGGAGTAATATGTTTGCGTATAATATGTTCATTCGCCCAACTGATGAGGAGTTGAAGAACTTCGATCCGGAATGGACGGTGGTGAATGCGCCGGGCTTTATGGCTGATGCTGCGATTGATGGAACCCGTCAACACAATTTTGCCATCTTGAATTTCACAAGAAAGATTGCTTTGATTGGAGGAACTGGGTATACCGGTGAAATTAAAAAAGGAATTTTTTCAGCCTTGAACTTTATTCTACCTGTTCAGAAAAACACGCTACCAATGCATTGTTCGGCAAATGTTGGTGAGAACGGTGAAACTGCTATTTTCTTCGGATTATCAGGTACAGGTAAAACCACCTTATCTACAGATGCATCTCGAAAATTAATAGGTGATGATGAGCATGGTTGGAATAATGAGAACGCGGTATTTAATTTTGAAGGTGGATGTTATGCGAAGGTGATTAACTTGTCTGCAGAAAATGAGCCTGAAATCTTTGGAGCTATCCGAAAAGGTGCGCTATTAGAAAACGTCATTTTAGATGATGCAGGTAATGTCGATTTTGCGAATACTTCAATTACACAAAATACTAGAGTAAGTTATCCTATTTATAATATTGATAATGTTCAAAGACCTTCCATAGGTAAGAATCCGAAGAATATTTTCTTTTTAACAGCGGATGCTTTTGGAGTATTACCCCCGATATCAAAATTAACTCCCGCTCAGGCGGCGTACCATTTTATGTCTGGTTATACAGCAAAGGTTGCAGGAACAGAGGCAGGTGTTAAAGAGCCTATTCCTTCATTTTCCGCTTGTTTTGGCGCTCCTTTTATGCCTTTGCATCCGGCAAAATACGCTGAAATGTTGAGTGAGAAAATGCAGGCTGCAGATGTAAACGTATGGTTGGTAAACACAGGCTGGACAGGCGGTCCTTATGGTGTCGGTACCCGTATGAAGTTGAAATATACTAGAGCTATGATTAATGCTGTTTTAAACGGTGACCTAGGCTTGTATAACTATGATGATTATCATATTCATTCTGTATTTGGGGTAGCGCAACCAAGATCTTGTCCTGGAGTTCCAACAGCTGTTTTGAGTCCGAGAACAACATGGGCTGATGATGCCGCTTATTATACCACAGCTTTCAAATTGTCAAATGCATTCCGTGAAAACTTCAAGCAGTTTGAAGCCTATGCAAGTGAGGAAATACGACGAGGCGGACCGCAGCGTTACGCTTTTTAAATAGAAGATAAGAATTTAGACCAATAAAAAACCCTGAACATTAGCTCAGGGTTTTTTATTGAATTGATTATTTAGATCTTATTTCTTGTTCGCTTCATTAATATACTTCTGCAGCGCCATAGTCATTGAAGGCATTTCAGGTGTGGGTGCTTTAATATCGCATCGTAGACCTGCATTGGTGGCTGCATTAACCGTTGAGTTTCCGAAAACGGCTATTCGCGTGTCTTTCTGTTCAAAATCAGGAAAGTTCTTCAACAATGATTCAATTCCGGAAGGGCTAAAGAAGACTAACACATCGTAGTAAACTTCTTTTAGGTCCGATAAGTCGCTAATTACAGTCTTGTAGAAGATACCCCTGGTCCAGTTAATACCTAGCTTATCTAAGGTTTCAGGAACGATAGTTTTCAAAGAATCAGAAGATGGTAAAAGAAATTTTTCGTCTTTATATTTTTTGAACAATACTGATAGATCAGGAAAGTTCATTTTGCCAACATAAATTTTACGCTTGCGGTATACTACATACTTCTGCAAGTAGTAGGCAACAGCTTCTGATTGACAGAAATATTTCATAGAATCAGGAACTTTGAATCGCATTTCTTCAGAAATTCTAAAAAAATGGTCTACCGCATTACGGCTGGTAAGTATAATGGCTGTGAATTGTGTAAGATCAATTTTTTGCTGACGCACTTCTTTTGCATCAACACCTTCAACATGAATGAAAGGCCTAAAATCAACTTTTACTTTTTCCTTGTCAATCAATTTCGAATATGGAGAGTTTTCCATCTTCGGTTCAGGTTGAGACACCAAAATCGTCTTTACTTTCATCTACAACTATTTTTTTGGTTCTTTGGGTCAGACAAGGCAGTGTGTGGAGGGCTTTTATTTTTTTTGCTTTCGCAAAATTTTCATAAACCTATTTTCCTCTGCATCAATCTTTTAAATAACTTCCTATAATTACCCAAGGGGCAATTTCGAGTGCGCAAAGGTACAAAATAAAATAGAAAAAATTGGTTGCTATAAATTTTTGATGATTCCTCAATAAGGTGACCCATCCTATTCCATTTATTAAAAAAATCAAGAAAAATGTTACGTAAATAACAGCTTTCGAATCTTTAAAAACATAGCTTAAAACTATATTGGCTAAAAACATGATTAAGCCGCTATGGTTTAGGTAAGAAAGCTTCTTAAAAATAAGTTGACTTATGGTTTGATTAGAATTAAAAATGAAGCCATTTGCTAGCTGTATAAATACCTTTAGAATTAGAAAGAGCAAAATAGATCCTAGTATAATTGGAAACAAATAAGGGTTTAGCTTAGCATCTTGTATAGACCCGAAAAAGGCTTGCCATGAGAGATATAAGAACAAAGAAAAGTTTATTACTTGAAAGACAGTCAAAAAAATATGAAACCAATTCATCAACTTTTCCTTTTTGTTATACATAAAAATGTATTTATTATTAAGAGGTAAGATGATAAAATTCAAAAAGCGATTGTAAAAAGCAGTCTTCGCTAAAACAATTAGAGCTAGGCTGCTAAAAATTAGAATGGTAATCCAATCAATATTTTCTATGTTTCGAAGTAGTGGTTCCACTATTTTAATTTGATATTATCGCCGTTGATGCCATATGGCAGATCGTTTTCTGAGATGCCTATTCGTATGTACTTCGGCTTTTTCATTTTGGTTTTTGGTAATTTAAACGAAAAACTTAAGGTATCATTTGATTTCAAGGCTAAAATAGTTGTGTCAATGATATGGGCTGTAACTTTTCTAATATCACGTACTTCTTTGTAATCATTTAAATAGGCTAATCCGAAATTGAGTTTGTTCAATGGAATATCAATTTTATAGGGATTATAAATTTTCATTTCATAAGTCTTATCCGAATCGAATTCTAATTCATCTCTTTCTATTATACATTTGAGTCTGCGAAAAGATTCAAAATGGTCAATGTATTCGCCATAAAAAAGCTTTTCGTTTGGTAATGGATATGCAAAACCTGCAATACGTCTATAGGGTGTTGCATAAAATACTTTTTTGTTTTGCACGCTAGCTTCGGAGCCATCTATGGTGTACTGATTTTGTCGATATTGTATATTGTTTAATGAGATTGCCGTTCTGCCCGAATAAAACTCGTACATCGGGGCGTTTCGATAGGAGTTCTCAAAAACTACTGGAGTGTCCCAAACATCATACGCTAATCTTTCTACCCATTTCTTATTGCCATGGGTTTCATATACTATTGGAAAAAAAGGTTCATAAATGAGGCCTATTCTGAGGAACAATAGAATTACAATATTTGCAATTCCTAAACCGTAAAACCACTTTCTAATCTGCTGATGGTCGAGAATGTAATTAAAAATCATCACGACCATTGGAATCGATATTACAATAACCCATTGGGCTTGTGTCCGTTTTGAAAAACTTGAGATAAAAAAGAATATCAGCACTCCATAGGTAAGAAAAATAAGTGCTTTCTCGAACTTATTCTTAGGCTTGGTGTGATATAAAATATAGTAGGCAAAAGGAAAAGTAAGTCCGAATATAGTAATTATATCCAAGAAATATTTAAGGGTAAATTTATTGAAACTATAGGCTTGATTAGGCCTTTCGAATAGGTGGTATTTTATTGAAACAAAATCATTTTCATATAACCATACAAAGTGAGGCGTATAGCAAAGTAGTGCCGTAAGAACTGCCAACCATGCATAGTTGCTTCTTAGTAATTTAAGATTTGAAAGCAATACAAAGATAATTACTAAAACTGCATGATACTTGCTGTACATTAAAGCCGCCATTACAATGCCTAAAACTATCGATAGTAGTAGAGAGGGGCTTGCAATAAATTTTTTATAAATAAATAAAAATAGGGCGGTAAAAAATAACAGTGGTGTATCAGGTAAGGTGAAGAAGCCGTACGCATTTAAAAGGATCATAGAGAATGCTACAACAAAAAAATGCGGTACATATTCTTTCTTTTTTGGGTGGTCAATAATTAGCCATAAAAGAATGAAAGTCGCTGTTGATAGTAGGCAGGTCATAAAACGAACGCCCAATTCCCCATTAAATAAAAGGCCACTCAATTTGATTAGCCAAGCCACCATAGGGGGGTGGTCAAAGTACCCCCAAGCGAGGTTTTTGGCATAATACCAATAATAAGCTTCGTCGAAAATAAGCTCAGTAAAATAGGCTTGTAGTAAATTTATTACTAAAATTGCCCCTAAGAGGTAAAGGAAAAGCCTAGGCAGTTTTTGAAGCATATAATTAGGTTGTTCGTTGTCAAAATTACAAATTCTTGCTCTTAATCATAGATTTAAAAAAATCATAAAACCATAAAAGTCACTTTTCAGGACTAATGAAAACACTATTTTTGTGGAAATCAAACCAGTAGAATGTCCGATAGCTTAGTTATTATACCCACCTACAATGAAATTGAAAACATTGAGGAGATTATTCGAGCTGTTTTTGAATTACGCACGAATTTTCATGTTCTCATAGTTGATGACAATTCTCCTGACGGAACAGCTGCTGCCGTACGAGACTTACAAAAGCAATACGAAGGCAATTTGTTTTTAGAGCTAAGAAAAGAAAAATCAGGATTGGGTACGGCTTATATTCACGGATTCAAATGGGCTATAGCCCGAGAGTACAACTATATTTTTGAGATGGATGCCGATTTTTCGCATACCCCGTCTGATTTATTGCGCTTACATACTGCCTGTAAAAAGGGGGCAGACGTTGCGGTTGGCTCACGGTACAAGAAAGGAGTTAATGTGGTTAACTGGCCGTTGCATAGGGTGTTGTTGTCTTATGGAGCATCATTTTATGTAAAAATGGTTACCGGTATGCGTGTGCATGACCCCACCGCAGGTTTTGTTTGTTACAAACGCGAAGTTTTAGAGAATATAAAGCTAGATTCCATTCGTTTTGTTGGCTATGCTTTTCAAATTGAAATGAAGTTTAGAGCGTACCTAATGGATTATAAAATTGAGGAAGTTTCGATTATTTTTAGAGATCGCGAAAAAGGAAAATCAAAGATGAGTTCTTCAATTGTGAGCGAAGCCATTTTTGGAGTTTTAAAAATGAAATGGAATAGTTTATTTCAAAAAAATAGATTTTAATAATGGCGAAGCAACTTATTAAGAATGCAAGGATCGTAAATGAAAACAAGATATTTGAAGCAGATGTATTGCTTCAAGATGACCGTATTCAAAAAATTGGTAAAGATATATCAGATGCTGAAGCCAAGGTTATTGATGCTCAAGGAAAGTACTTGTTGCCCGGCGTAATCGATGACCAAGTCCATTTTAGAGAGCCTGGTTTAACGCATAAAGGAAATATTGCTTCTGAAAGCCGCGCTGCAATCGCTGGTGGAATTACCACTTTTATGGAGCAACCGAATACTAACCCGCAGACGACTACCATTGAAAAGTTAGAACAAAAATTTGCTATGGGTAAGGCCTCTTCATATGCTAACTATTCATTTCCTTTCGGGGGCACCAATGATAATTTGGAGGAATTAAAACGACTTGATAAAAATGCTTGTTCAGGAGTGAAACTGTTCTTAGGTTCTTCTACAGGAAATATGTTGGTCGACAACGAAGAGGTGTTGGAAAATATTTTTAGAAGTACTGAGATGGTTATTTCGGCCCATTGTGAGGATGAAGGCACTATTCGCCGTAATTTGGCAAAATATAAGGAGGAGTTTGGAGATGATATTCCTATAAAATATCATCCTTTAATTCGAAGCGAAGAAGCATGTTACCTTTCTTCTTCTAAGGCCATTGCTCTAGCAAAAAAAACAGGAGCACGATTGCATGTTTTTCATCTTTCTACTGGAAAAGAAATGGAATTGTTTCGTAATGATATTCCCTTAGAAGAAAAGAAGATTACTTCAGAAGTGTGTATTCATCACTTGTGGTTTTCAGATGCAGACTATGATACTAAGGGCACACTGATTAAATGGAACCCTGCAGTTAAGACTGCGGAAGATCGATCCAAACTTTGGGCAGCATTGCTAGACGATCGAATTGATGTCATTGCCTCAGACCATGCTCCGCATCTTTTGGAGGAAAAAGATAATGTATACACTAAAGCTCCTTCTGGTGGGCCTTTGGTACAGCATGCATTACCCGCAATGCTTCAAAAGCATAAAGAGGGAATGCTTTCTTTGGAAAAGCTTGTAGAGAAAATGTGTCACAATCCTACAAAACTTTTTGATATTGAAAAGCGTGGTTTTATAAGAGAAGGCTATTATGCCGATTTGGTCTTAGTAGATTTGGAAAGTTCTTGGGAAGCTACCAGAGAAAATAATTTTTATAAATGCGGATGGTCTCCTTTTGAGGGCTTTACCTTTGACGCTAAAATAACCCATACCTTTGTTAATGGGCATTTAGCTTATGAAAATGGAAGTTTTTCAGAGGAACGAAATGCAAGAAGATTGACATTTGACAGATAGTTATGAAAAAAGTACCTTTTTTGCTTTTGTTGGCCCTTTTCTTTTCCTGTGCTGAAAAGCTAATAGATCAACCAGCGGGTCTCATACCCAAAGAGAAAATGATTTTGATATTGAATGATTTGGCTATCGCAAATGCGGCTAAACTCACCAATCCACAAATTTTGCGAAATCACAATATTGACCCTACTGCTTATATTTTTGAAAAGTACGATATTGATAGCCTTAAATTTGTTGAAAGTGATCGCTATTACGCCTCCATTCCTGAAGAGCACGAAGAAATATACATAGCGGTAGATGCAAAATTAGAGGCTGAGAAAAATCGACTTAAAAGCGAAAAAAAAGAACGAGATAGTATAAAGTCAGCGGCAATGACATCTCGAAAAAAATCTAAAGATTCTCTTTTAAAAAGTGGTGACAAGAAAAAGTAATGGTTTGGTCTAATGACTCAAATTTAAAATCTAAAACTTTTTGTGTTTTTTGGTTTACATATACGTCTCTATGTTTCATAGAATGAATTGCGCTTTTTGTAAGCCTGCGCGGATTTCTAGTGAGCCAACTCCATATGGCATCTCCAATACGCCCTATTTCTAACTGCCAGTATTTTAATTCTATTGTAGGCGCTGACTTGTCTAATTCTTTGGTCAATCGAATTAGAATTTCATGAAAAGATAGGTTTTCTGCAACCGCTATAAATCGCTCGTTTTCGATTTTTGATTCCAGTAAAGAAGTCATTAGTTTTACGACATCGTGAACTGTTATGAACCCCGTTCCGCCAGGTGGGTAGAAAGAATATCCTTTATTGGCCTTAGTAAATAGTGTGCCGCTTCCGGTATCCCAAAAACCTGGTCCGAGAACCACTCCGGGGTTTAGTATTACTACTGAAAGCCCTTCTTGAGAACCACGCCAAACCTCCATTTCGGCTTCATATTTAGAAAGGGCATAAACGTTTACATTTTGATCGTTCCATTCATTTTCTTCTGTAGCGGTGTTCGCATTTATGCTTTTTCCAATAGTCCCAATTGTGCTTAGGTAGCAAAGTTTACTTATGCCATATGAAATGCATAAGTTTACAATATTCGAAGTGCCTTCTGCATTGACTTTGAGTAATTTTTTATAATCTCGAGGATCAAAGGAAATGAACGCAGCAGCATGGTAGACATAGTCTATATTTTTGAAAGCTAATTCTAGCGCTGGTATATCGTTGAGGTCCGCTTCAATCCAGTTAATTTTCTCAAAAAGTATAGAAGCGTTGTCCGTATAGTATCCAAATACCTTTTGTACCCGATTGAGGTCGCTTCCTTTGCGATGGATGGCTCGTACCTGAGTTCCTTTCTTTAGCAAATGCAGGAGTAGGTGTGCTCCAATCAAACCTGTACCGCCTGTAACTAATACCATAGTTCAAAGTTAGCGAATAGCTGCCGATAATTTCCTTTTGCTACTTCTGTAAAAGCGCAATATTTCCTTTTATATTTGCACATAATGCAAAACTTGAATTAAAATGGCATCCAACTTTGTTGAAGAATTAAAATGGCGAGGAATGTTGCATGATGCAATGCCAGGAACCGAAGAACATCTTTTAAACGGTATGCAATCGGCCTATGTCGGAATAGACCCAACCGCCGATTCACTTCATATTGGCCACTTGGTAGGTGTGATGATGTTACGGCATTTTCAACTGGCAGGTCATAAGCCATATGCCTTAATTGGAGGGGCAACCGGTATGATTGGTGATCCTTCTGGGAAATCAGCAGAACGTAATTTGTTAGACGAAGCCACACTTCGCCACAACCAAGATGCCTTGAAAGAGCAATTATCTCGGTTTTTAGATTTTAGTAGCGAAGCAGAAAATGCTGCCATTTTGGTCAATAATTATGATTGGATGAAAGATTTTTCGTTTTTAGAATTCATTCGTGATGTTGGCAAACACCTTACGGTGAATTATATGATGGCGAAAGATTCGGTTAAAAAAAGATTGTCTTCGGAAGCCAAAGAAGGCATGTCTTTTACTGAATTCACCTATCAATTGGTGCAGGGTTATGATTTCTTGCATCTCTACAAAGAACACAACTGTACCTTACAAATGGGGGGTAGTGACCAGTGGGGAAATATTACCACTGGAACAGAATTAATTCGAAGAATTGGAGGAGGAAAAGGCTATGCGTTAACATGCCCATTAATAACAAAGGCTGATGGTACTAAATTCGGAAAAACCGAAAGCGGTAATATTTGGTTAGATGCTGAACGAACATCACCCTATAAATTCTATCAGTATTGGTTAAACACTTCAGATATAGATGCGGAAAAGTATATTAAGATATTTACATTTCTTTCAAAAAAAGAGATTGAAACTTTAGTTGCTAAGCATACTGAAGCGCCTCACCAACGTGCCTTGCAAAAGCGATTAGCAGAAGAAATCACGATTGCCGTTCATTCGAAAGAAGAGCTTGATAATGCCATTGCGGCGAGCGCCATTCTCTTTGGGAAATCTACCTCTGATGATTTAAAAAAGTTAAATAAAAAAACCTTTCTAGATGTTTTTGACGGCGTACCTCAAGCGGAAATTTCTAAATCTGTTTTAGAAGGTGAAGGTTTAGATATGATTGGAGCTTTAGCCGCTCAAACAGGGTTTCTATCATCTAACGGAGAAGCACGAAGAGAGCTCAAACAAAACTCTATTTCTGTAAACAGAGAAAAGGTCAAAGAAGAGTATAAGATTACAGCTTCAGATTTAATCAATGATAAGTTTGTATTACTACAGCGTGGCAAGAAGAACTATTTTGTTTTGGTGGTTAATTAAAGTTAGAGCGCCATTAAATTACAACCGCGAATATCAGAGTGATCAAAACGACCTAGAATTTCAAAGCTACCATCGCGATGTAGTTTTCCTAAATCTTGGGTGGCAATAAAGGCACATGAGTTGCTATTGGCCAAATCAATAACATTGATTCCGCCTGTCTTTTCAATATCTTGAAAAGTCAAGGGATCTTCTGTATCGCGAATAAGGACCTTCATCCAATTAGGAGTTTTAAATATTCCGTTTCCTGCTGAATAGGCTTGCGAAAGCAGTTCAGTCATTCCATACTCTGAATGAATGCGTTTCACTCCAAACCCCTCTTTTAAGATTTGATGAAGTTCATCACGAATCATTTCTTTACGTCTACCTTTCATGCCGCCCGTTTCCATGACAATTGTATTTTTCAACTGTATCGGGTATTTTTCTGCAAAATCTAATAAAGCAAATGAAACACCTATGAGCAGAACTTTGCTACCCGAGGCATCTAGTTTTAGTATTTTGTTTTTAAGAGAATCAAGTTCATCTAGGTAGAAGCCACTATCTGAATGCCCACTTTTTTTGATAAGATCGTCGGCCATATAAATGAGAGAAGAGCCTTTTCTTTCCAAATAGGATGGAAGTAATGCCAAAATACAATAGTCCTTAATATTGCCGTAAAATTGCTCAAAGGCGGTCAAGTAACTTTGTTCGTAGATAGCTAGATCTGTAACTTGGTGCTTACTTGTTTGGGTGCCGGTAGTACCGCTGCTAGAAAATGAAATTTGAGGTTTTTTCTCCCCTGTTAGGATGGCTTTAGATTTAAAAAATTCGATAGGTAAAAAAGGAATTTCACGAATTTCATGAACGTTCTCTGGCCTTTTTTTCAAGTAAGAGCAAAACTGATGGTATACTTGATTGTTTTCATATTGAAATCGGAATATGTCTAAAGCTGCCGCCTCAAATTCCAATTCACTTTTTATATCAAATACTGAGGAGTTGTTCATGGTATATTCTGATGTAAAAGTAAACATACCGCGGCATTAATAAAATTTTGAAAGACCCTTACTAACAAGCAGGGGTCTTTCAAAGTTTTAGAGAAAATATTATCTCACAACCAATTTTCGGGTCATGGTTTTTTGGTTCTCAGTTACTTGTAGTACATAAACACCAGCCACTAGTCTTGAGATATTTAATGTTTTAGAAGCTATTCTATCAGTGAGTACAACCTCTCCAAAAACATCATACACTAAAATATCCTTCATACTATTTTTTGTAGTGGTAATATATACAACACCGTTTGTCGCAGGATTTGGATAAAGCTTTAAAGATGATTCTTTTTCCTGTAATGATGGGTTCATGTTTATAGCCTCTTGCCCGTAGGCAGAAAAGCACAGCAGTAGCAGGAGCAAGCCAAAGTAGCATTTTTTCATAGGGTAGTCATTTGGGATTATAAAGATAGGAAAGCAGGCTGGCCGTAAACTAAATATTGTTGTGAAATACAACTAATTGTAGGTAAACGAATTTTTGTTTACAGTTTATCGATTTTTTTTACCTTTCAACGAAGAGAATATGAGGTAGTGTTGTAGAAGATGAAGAAGTTAACTACTTAATAATCAGTTTTCTTGTAGCTACCTTATCTTTCTCATAAACGCGAAGTACATACACGCCCACGTCTAAATTCGAGAGATTTAATTCAGTGCCTAAAATGGTGGTTTCTAGTACTTGTGTGCCAAAAACATCAAAGACTAAAATTTTCTTTGCCGAATTTTCAAATGTACTGATGTACACTTTGCCATTTGATACCGGGTTTGGATAAAGTTTAAACCCTTCAATATTCCCTTTAGAGCCACCACTTTGGGCATAGCTAAAAGAAACAAAAAAAAAGAAAATGATTAAGTAAAAGTGCTTCATACGGTATTGTCGGCAAAATGTATAGTACGAATATAGGAATAATACGTTGGCTAGGGTTATTCACAAGTAGTTAAAGCGGAAATTATCGACGAACTACAAATTGTCTTGATTTTTTCATGAACTTTTCATTTTTATGTAGCGTATTTTAGGAATTTATTCAATGTTAACTAATTGTTATGACATTAAATCAACGTTAAGAGCAGATTTGATAAAGGTTTTATATCTACATTTGAAGAGGACAACCTTAGCATGCTATGAAAAAAAAGGATATCAGAATACTTTTAGTAGACGATGAACCAGATATTTTAGAGATTATAAGTTATAATCTATCTTCGGAAGGGTACAACGTTTTCACAGCAAGCAATGGCGCCGAAGCTGTGGCTAAAGCAAAGAAAAAACAACCTCATTTGATTATTCTAGACGTTATGATGCCAGAGATGGATGGTATCGAAGCCTGCGAAATCATTCGGAATACAAAAGGCTTGGAAAATACCATTATCACATTTTTAACTGCACGAGGTGAGGACTATTCTCAGGTTGCTGGTTTTGATGCCGGAGCCGACGATTACATTACAAAGCCTATAAAGCCTAAGGTTTTAGTGAGCAAGATAAAAGGGCTATTGCGCAGATTGAAGGAGGAAGATTCTAGTACCGATGATATTGTAAAAGTGGGTAACATTGTTATTAATCGTGAGGAATACAAAATCATAAATAACGGAGTTGAACTTGTTCTGCCGAGAAAAGAGTTTGAGTTATTGTCTCTTTTAACCTCGAAACCTAATAAGGTATTCAAAAGAGAGGTCATCTTAGATCGTGTTTGGGGTAATGAAGTAGTTGTGGGTGGCAGAACGATTGATGTTCATATTCGAAAACTCCGCGAAAAAATTGGAGAAGATCATTTCAAAACAATAAAAGGAGTTGGTTATAAGTTTGTCTTGTAATTGTAAAAGAATGCGCTGCTTTTTCTGAACACTTTCAAATTAATATGCCTGCTTTTATAGATATGCCATTTTTTGACTTAGGGTTCTTCTAGCTTATCTAAAAATAGGATATTTGTAAAAAAACCGTTAGATCCGCTGGTAAAATCTACTCAAACAGTTTAAATGGCTATTCAATTAAAGAGATCTTATAAATTTGCTTACCGCACAGCGGCCTTCATTGCTATAAGTCTTATGGTATTGCTGGGCTTTTTTATGTGGTACAAAAACGTTTTAGATTGGTTTTTTTTAGCAGTTTTCGCTTTATTTTCTTTCGGAATATCATTTTTTATAGTTCAGTTGCGTATTGAAAAATTTATTTATCGCAGAATAAAGAGAATTTACGATGATGTCACGCTATTAGAGTCCAGTTCGTTGTCCTCGCGGACCATTACAACAGATATGGGAACACTTACCCAAGAGATTGAAAAATTTGCACAAGACAAAAAAGTTGAAATAGATACTTTAAAGATTAGAGAAGAGTATCGAAAGGACTTTTTAGGCAACGTTTCACACGAATTAAAAACACCTCTCTTTACGGTACAGGGCTATCTCGAAACGCTTTTAGATGGTGCATTGGAAGATAAAAATGTTCGTAAAAAATATTTGATCCGTGCGAATAAAGCCGTAGACCGTTTAATTTATATTGTTAATGATCTTGATCTAATCACAAAATTAGAAGCAAGTGAGTTGAATGTAAATTGGGAGGTCTTTGATATTATTGAATTGATAAAGACCAATTTTGAACTTTTGGAAATGAAAGCTTCGAAAAAGCAAATTGCGTTGACTTTTGATATGGAATATAAAAAGCCAATCTACGTGCGTGCCGATGCTGAAAAAATAAGACAAGTCATTACAAACCTTTTGGTTAATTCTATTAAATACGGCAACGAAAATGGAACCACAGAAATTAGTGTCGAGAACCTAATTCAAAATAAAGTCATTATTCGTGTTACTGATAACGGAGAAGGCATACCAGAACAACATATTCCAAGGCTCTTTGAACGCTTTTATCGAGTAGACCAAAGTAGAAACCGAAAGGAAGGAGGCTCAGGCTTAGGGCTTGCCATTGTAAAACATATTATCGAGGCACACGAAGAACGTATTTATGTTGAAAGTGTTGAAGGTGTAGGTTCTGAATTTTCTTTTACCTTAGAAAAAAACGCTGATCCTAAGGAAGTGATTGTCTGATTCAACTTCCCTGAAGAAAGATTTCCTTAGCTTTGTAAATCATTAAATTTTGATTGCGGTGGGGAGTAAAAATAAGCTCAAACGGTTTAAAGAAAACGAGACTTTTAAGAATGTCATTCAGCCTGAGCGGAAGGCTATTGAAGCTGGCTCTTTGGTGCTGAAAGGGAAGTGGGCCGAACATTTCGAAAATGACAATCCAATTGTTTTAGAATTAGGTTGCGGAAAAGGCGAATATACCGTCGGACTTGCAGAACGAAATCCTGATAAAAATTTTGTTGGCATTGATATTAAAGGCGCTCGCTTTTGGCGCGGTGCTAAAACGGCTCTGGAAGAGAATCTAAAAAATGTTGCTTTTTTGCGTACGCAAATTGAATTGGTGGATAGCATGTTTGCAGAAAATGAAGTCTCTGAAATCTGGATCACTTTTCCTGACCCACAAATCAAATACAAGCGTACCAAACATCGCATGACCAATCAAGATTTTCTTGACAAATACAAGAAAGTTTTAAAACCGAATGGCTTGATGCACCTAAAGACCGATAGTGAATTTATGCATGGGTATACGCTAGGCGTATTACATGGACTAGGTTTAGAGGTTATTTACGCCAACCATGATGTGTATAAAAACGAGGGAAGCCCGGAGGAAGTGTTAAAAATTCAAACTTTCTACGAAAATCAGTACCTTCAGAAGGAGAAACCAATTACCTATATTCAATTTAGGGTTCACTAGTCTAAAATTAATCGAATGCAGCAACTCGCTCTTTTGTGTTTGGCAACTTTTGTTGCTGCCTTTCTTGCCTCTCTACCGCCTGGTTTGTTAAATATGAACGCGGCTAAAACGAGTATTGAAAAGGGAAGAAAGAATGGAGTTGTATTTGGTATAGGTGTAAGTGCTACGGTTGTGTTGCAAGCGTATCTTGCTGTACATATTGCTAAGATTCTTTCACGAAGTCCTGAAATTATAGAAATATTGATGCAAGTTGCTTTGGTAATCTTTGGTTCGTTGGCAGCATTCTTTTTGATCAAAGGAAAAAAACAGGGTACTGAATCTATTGAATTTGTAGATGGTAAGAAGCGGGGCAGTTTCACGAAGGGCATGTTTTTGGCGACACTCAATTTATTGACTATTCCATATTACGCGGGATTAAATACTTTTTTTCACTCCCAGGGTTTTATGAATTATACGATTGTTGATGAGGCTGTTTTTGTAATTTCTGCAGGCCTTGGAACTTTCTTGGTAATGTATCTCTATGCTTTTTATTTTGATAAGATGAATCAAAAAACCCATCGATTTTCTAAGAATGCCAATTATATTTTAAGTGCGTTAATGGTAATTCTTTTTGTGATCACGCTGGTTAAATTATTTTTTAGCTCATGAAACCAGAGAACAAAAACTTCTTTCAAAAAGTCTATGAGGTTGCCCAGCTAATACCTTATGGCAGAGTAACATCATACGGTGCGATAGCCAAATATTTAGGAGCTGCCAGAAGTGCTAGAATGGTAGGCTGGGCAATGAATGGATCCCATAGTATGGAAGATGTTCCAGCGCACCGCGTAGTAAATAAAGCAGGATTGCTCACCGGAAAACATCATTTTGATGGAACAAACCTTATGCAGCAGTTATTAGAAAGTGAAGGTATTGAGGTAATTGACCATCAAATTCAAAATTTAGAAAAGCATTTTTGGGATCCTTTTAAAGAACTTCCAGCCGATTAGGGTACAGATTTCAATTGAAGGTCAATGTGAATTGGGTAGTTTCATTTGAAGAGACCGCTACGCTTCCGCCATGCAATCGCATGATTTGTTTAGTTAAACTGAGTCCGATACCCGTTCCTGTATTTTTTGTGGTAAAGAACGGCACAAAAATTTCATCCATGAGTTCTGGCGATATTCCAGGACCATCATCTTGTACCTGAATGTATTTTTTATTCATCGTATTTATGCCAGCAATAAGACGAATGGTTCCTTTATCTTGGTGTTCAAGCGACTGCTGCGCATTTTTACCTAAGTTCAAGAGTACTTGAGATATTTGTTTTTCATCAAGATAAAGTTCCAAATCTTGAGGCCTTACGAGGATCTCAATTTTAACTTTTTTAAGTTCCTTTTGCTCATCCAATAAAAGTTTTATTTTTTCTAAGAGTGCTTGAGCAGGTACCAATTCTTTGTCGGATTCAGGCACACTTAAAAAGGTTCTGTATGATTGCACAAAACTCATGAGATCAGTTCCTTGATTTTTGATCACCTCCAAGCCCTTTGCAGTATTCTTTATTTGATCTTCTGAGAAATTACCCGGTTCAGTTAATCTATTTTCTGATTTGAAATAATTTAGAATAGATTCTGATATAGAAGTTATTGGGGTAATCGTATTCATAATTTCATGTGTGAGTACACGGATCAGTTTTACCCAAGAATCAGTTTCTTTATCTTCGAGTTCTTTGTGAATATCATGCACTACAACTAACAATAGCGCTTGTTCCTCTATGGTAATAGGGGTGCATTTTAAACTTATCTCTCGTTTACCTCTTTCATTGCCTAGTTTGAAAATGGTGTTTTCAAAAGGGTTTAAATCTTTAAAAAGTTCATACAGATTAGGGTCAATCAAGTTAAGTTGTTTCACGTGATTTAATGGGCGGTAGTTCAAAAGGTTTTGTACCGTTGGGTTGGCATATAAAATATGTCCTTTCTGATTTATGGTAAAAATGCCAATATCAGCCTGCCTTAATATTTCTTGATAATATTGCTCTTGTGCTTGTTTTTTTACATGAATACCCTGAATCATAGCATTGAGCATATTCAGACTATGATTTAGTTCTTCTAGTGATTTTACACTTAGCTTTTCAGGAAAGCGTAAGGTAAAATCCTCATTTTTTATGGCATCAAAGAAATAAGCAATTTTTCTATTGGTTTGATTTACAAAGTATATTAATGAAGAAGTTTGAACGACAAGTAGAATAGCGGCTATACTAGCTATTATATAGTGTTTTTCAAAGAAGAAATAAACTGCAGCGACTGCGCATAGGGTTATAAATATGATGCGAAGTACCATTTGTAAATAAATGTTTCTACTTACCATTTTCCAAGTTCTAGATTTAAATTATAAGGTTAATTGTGTGCAGTTGTATTCATGAACATTTAATGTTTACTCTTATTTTCCCGTTTTTTTGAGTTTATTATAAAGTGTTTGTCTAGATATTCCCAATTGCTCTGCCGCTGCGCTATAATTGCCATTGTTTTTATTAAGCGAATTGGCAATCATTAAAAGTTCCATTTCCTCTAAGGTATTTGGCCCGTTTTCAATTGAGACAGCACTCTTGGCTTCCAAAAGAAAATCTGCAGGCCTAAGTACATTTCCTTCTGAAAGAATGACGGCTCTCTCCATGGTATGAAGAAGCTCTCTCACATTACCTGGCCATTTATAACTCAAAAGTTTTTCTTGAGCAGCTTGATTCATTCGAAGACCCTGTTTTCCGTATTTGCTAATAAACTTAGTTAAATAAAACTCAGCTAAAATAAGGACATCACTTTCGCGATTACGTAAAGGCGGCACCTTTACCTGAATAGTATTTATACGGTAGAGTAAGTCTTCTCTAAAAAGCCCGTCAGCAACCATCTTTTCTAGATTTTCATTTGTGGCGCAAATAAGGCGAATAGCAACTGAAATAGATTTGTTTGAACCAACACGCACAATAGTTTTGTTTTGAATTGCTGATAGTAATTTTGCTTGGGTCTGTAGTGATAAATTACCAATTTCATCTAAGAACAAAGTACCCCCATTGGCCGCTTCAAATTTTCCAGCACGATCTTCTTTAGCATCTGTAAATGACCCTTTGGTGTGTCCGAAAAGTTCACTTTCAAATAATGATTCAGAAATCGAACCCATATCAACAGAAATAAAAACTTCATTACTCAGATTTGAGAGTTTATGGAGTTCTCGCGCTACCAATTCTTTACCTGTGCCGTTTTCACCAGTTACCAGAACATTTACATCGGTTTTAGCAACTTTGCCAACTAAATTTAGTACTGAAGTTAAGGCCTTCGATTTACCAATAATATAGTTTTTGTTTTGATTAATGACCTGTTTTAAATGATCTTCTTTTTGTTTAAGTTGATTGATTTCCTTTCGGGATTTTCGCAACTCATAAGCCGATTTTACTGTAGCCAGTAGCTTGTCATTGTTCCAAGGTTTTAAAACAAAATCAGTAGCCCCCTCCTTTAAAGCTTTAACGGCAAGATCCACTGCGCCATAAGCGGTCATCATAATTACGGAAGTATAGGGTGCTTTTTTTTGAATTTCTCGAAGCCAAAAAAGCCCTTCATTACCTGTATTGACCCCTGCAGAAAAATTCATATCCAACAAAATGATATCACAATCGTTCAACCCTGAGTAAGAGGAAATCTGATTTGGATTCGAAAATGTTTTTACGGCACTATACTCAAATTGAAGGAGTATTTCTAGCGCACTTAAAACACTTTTATTGTCATCTATCACTAAAATTTTAGCATCCAACATAATTGGTATTCGTATTAATAAGAAGGTTAAAACTACAATTTGAATTGTATACTTTTATAAAAGTGTCTAATATTTAGGCAATATATGTAAAATTATTTTACAGAAATTTTTGTATTATCTAAAAAAAATGAATGTAAAGTACTGAAAATCAGTATAAATACATTCTTGGCACATCTATAGTATACCAATTGGCATACCAATATGAATATGAACATAAAAATTAAAGTAGTTGCCATCCTTTTTTTTCTTGTTACTACCCGTAGTAGTGCACAAGAAAAATGGACTTTGGAAGATTGCGTGACTTATGCGATTGGCCATAATTTGCAGCTGAATGATTTTGAGTATACTGAACAGTCAGGGCGGGAAAGCTATAGACAGTCAATACGAGACTTACTACCTAATTTAAATGGAGAGTCTGCATATACCGTTAACTTCGGTAGAAGCACAGATCCTTTTACTAATGATGTCGTTACCTCTGATTTTTTTCAGAACCCTTTTTCTTTAAATTCTTCGATAGACCTTTTTCAGGGTTTTCAAAAAATCAATGCTATAAAGACTACCAAGTTTTTATACAAAGCTACTCAGCAGGAAACTTTACAACAGAAATATTTATTGGCATTCCGTGTGATGCAGGCATTTAGTAATATTCAGTTTTTTGAAGGATTGACAGCGATATCCAAAGAACAATTAGTAGTCTCGCAATCGAACTATGATTTGGTAGAAAAGCGAATCGAATTGGGGCTAATGGCCGGTGCAGATTTGTATGAAGCTGAATCTTTGTTGTTGGCAGATAAGTTGAATGTAACCCAAAGTGAAAACCAACTTGCAGGAGCCAAACTGCAACTAATACAAGAGATGAATCTGGAGGAAGTTTCAGATATAGATATTCTTTCTGGAATCGAAGAAAAGTCCGAATTAATGAATGATACTAATCTTGGATCTGACGCTGTGTATTCTAAAGCAAGAGCGTTTTTACCAATGATAAAAGCACAAGAGCTTCGAGCTAAGGCTGCTAGAAAACAAGTTGCCGTTGCCCGTGGAGGAATGTATCCCTCATTGATTGCATTTGCAGGTATTGGCACAGGTTATTTTGAAACTACTAGAGATACCCTTGGTAAAACATTGCCCTTTCGCGAGCAGTTTAGAGATAATACATCACAGTACATAGGTGTTCGACTTCGGGTACCTATTAGTAACGGTTGGTCCGCGCGCTCGCGAGTAAAACAGGCCAAGATAGAGCGCCTAAGGGCAGAGAATAATCTAGACGTACAAGAGCAAGTGCTTTTTCAAGAAATACAGCTGTTGGTACAAGATTACAATTCCCTATTGCTTGAACTTGAACAGAGTGCTCAGAATGTTAAAGCGCAGCGTTTGGCATTTACCATTGCTCAAAAACGCTATTCAAAAGGACTTATCAATGCAATTGAGCTTTTTACCGCAAAAAACCTTTTTGCAAACGCACAAAATATAAACCTACAGGTTCGATTGCGATCAGAAGTAAACAAAAGTACCTTAGATTTTTACAAGGGTTTACCAGTATTTAACATTAACTAGATAGAATAGTAGCACAGATGGATATACAGTTAGAGAAGAAAAAGGGATTACGCCCAAAACATTACGGTTATATGGCTATAGGTGTATTAGTGCTTTTTACAGCATATCAGCTGCTTTTTGCGAATTCGGTTTCTACATTTCGAACAGAAAAAGATAAGCTTTCGGTTGCTGAGGTGACCCAAGGGAAGTTTGATGATTACATTACCATTAATGGAAATGTGGCGCCAATTTCTACAATTTATATGGATGCGTACGAAGGTGGCCGTGTGACTGAAAAATTGATTGAGGAAGGGGCAACTGTTAAAAAGGGAGACATTATTCTGAAGCTAGAGAATATGAACCTCTACGAGCAGATTTTGGCCAGCGAAAGTAATTTGGCTTTAAAGCAAAATGATTTGCGATCAACTAAATTAAGTTTTGATTCTAGGCAAGTAGAAGGTCGCAGATCATTGGCTACTACTGGAACAGATTTACAACGATTAAAAAGAAATTTTGAACAGAACCAAGCGCTGTTTGATGAGGAATTGATATCAAAAGAAGTGTATCAACTCTCCAAAGAGAATTATGAACTTTCTCAAAAGCAGAACGATATTGTAAAGCTTCAAACTGAACAAGACGATGAACTGAGAAAAACCTCTTTAACCGGGCTTGATACCGATTTGGCGCGAATGCAAAAAACCTTGGGTATGGTCTACCAGCGTTTAGATCACTTGAATGTTAGAGCTCCATCCGATGGCCAATTGGGTTTTTTAGATGCAGAAATTGGTCAAAATATCTCGCAAGGTGAACGTATTGGGCAGGTTAATGTGCTTACTGATTTTAAAATTGAAGCGAATATTGACGAGCATTATATTGATCGAGTAAAACGAGATTTGGTAGCGATATTAGAACGAAACGGTACCGAGTACCCTTTGCGATTGCGAAAAGTATATCCTGAAGTTAGAAATGGTAGGTTTAGAGTAGACCTTGTTTTTACGGATGCAAAACCTGAAACTATTCGAGCAGGACAGAGTTATAACATCAAATTGCAATTAGGAGAATCATCTGAGGCATTATTGCTTCCCAAAGGAAGTTTCTTTCAAAGCACGGGTGGCCAATGGATTTTTGTACTTGGTCCAGATGGTGATGAAGCCATAAAAAGACCGATACGTATAGGAAAGCAAAATTCTAGATATTATGAAGTTTTAGAAGGATTAGACGCAGGTGAAAAAGTAATCACCAATAACTACGACAACTTCGGCGAAGCTGAAAAAATTGTATTAAAATAAAGGATGAAAACTGTCACATCTTCTGAATATAGAAGTCATTATACTAATAGATAAAATCAATCAAAATGATAACAATCCAAAATCTAAAAAAGAGCTTTAAAACGGAGGAAGTAGAAACCTTGGCTTTAAACAACGTCAACCTAAAAGTAGAAAGTGGCGAATTTACTGCAATCATGGGGCCTTCTGGTTGTGGTAAATCGACGCTGCTGAACATTATAGGCATGTTAGATAACCCTACAGAAGGAAGCTACAACTTTGCTGGTAATGAAGTTGGTGGACTCAAAGAAAGCCAACGTACGCAGCTTAGGAAAGGAAATCTTGGTTTTGTATTCCAAAGCTTTAATCTTATCGATGAGTTAACGGTCTATGAAAATGTAGAATTACCATTAATCTACCTGAAAATGGGAAAGGCCGAGCGTAAAGAAAAAGTGATGAAGGTTCTAGAGCGAATGAAAATAGCGCATCGAGAAAGGCATTTTCCGCAGCAGCTATCTGGAGGTCAACAGCAACGTGTTGCTATTTCTCGTGCTGTAGTGACCAATCCTAAATTAATACTAGCAGATGAGCCTACAGGTAATTTAGATTCTAAAAACGGTATTGAGGTGATGAATTTACTAACTGAACTCAACCAAGAAGGTACAACCATCGTAATGGTTACTCACTCAGATCGTGATTCACACTATGCGCACCGGGTTATTAATCTGTTCGATGGGCAAGTGGTTACTGAAAGTCAAAATAGAACTATTGGGGCTATGATTTAGGAGTTTATTCATCAATCAAAATCATCAATCAAAAATCATGTTTAAAAACTATATAAAAATTGCTTGGCGGAACCTCATAAAGAACAAAAGCTATTCTGCTATTAATATTGGTGGTTTAGCCATTGGAATGGCTTGTTTTTTATTAATAGCCATGTTCATTAAAAATGAGCTTTCGTATGATAGCTATCATGAAAAAGCAAATAATATCTATAGGGTTTTACACCATGGTAGCGAAGATACGTTAGAAGATAGCTGGGTATGGGGTAATGCACCAGTTGGCCCAGCTTTGAAGAACGATTTTTCTGAGATCGTAGAGAAAGTTCAATTTTCAGGAAGAGCTGATATTTTGTTAGATTACAACAAAAATTCCTTTCAAGAAGGCAATAGTTTTTACGTGGATGAAACCGTGTTCAATGTATTTAGTTGGCCCTTGGTTTCGGGAAACCCAAAGACAGCCTTGGAAGCTCCTTATTCTATTGTGTTGACTGAAAGCACAGCAAAAAAGTATTTTGGCAATGAAGACCCCATGGGTAAAACTATCGATGGTGTAGGTGGTAGAGCAAATGATGGTATTTACACCGTTACCGGAGTAATGAAAGATGTACCCTCTAATTCGCATTTTAGTTTTGATGTGCTCATGTCAATGAGTTCTTTTTATCAAACTAGGCCTGGTATTTTCGATTCTTGGGGATATGTTGATTTTTACACTTATTTTTTAGTAGCAGATAATTTCGACCAAGAAGCTTTTCAGGCTAAAATGCCAGAGTTTCTAAAAAGAAATCGCCCTGCCGAAGATACAGCGTATTACTATGATCTTTCTTTTGAATCTTTAAAAGACACCTATTTAAACTCTGAAGCTGCTCGTCAACCAGGCATAACTGGAAGTTTATCTAACATTTATATTTTTTCCATTATTGGGCTGTTTATTTTGATTATTGCCTGTATCAATTTCATGAATTTGGCTACTGCGCGTTCTTTGGAAAGGGCAAAGGAAGTAGGTGTGAGAAAAGTAATTGGAGCGGAAAAAAATGGACTGCGATATCAATTTCTAGGAGAATCGATGTTAATGGTATGTATAGCTGCATTACTAGGATTGGCTTTGGTACTGGTTTGCATACCTGGAATGCGGGAAATTACAGGAAAGCAATTTTTGACCCATGAAATTTTTAACGGTTTTACGCTGTCTGGCTATTTTGGGATGGCTTTAGTGACGGGTTTATTAGCAGGAAGTTACCCTGCGTTTGTCCTATCTAATTTTAAACCCTCTAGCGTTTTAAAAGGAGTTTTTAGAACATCTCAAAAAGGAAACAGGCTTAGAAAAGGACTAGTCATATTTCAATTTAGCCTTTCTATTGCCTTGATCGCTAGTACAATAATTGTGTATTTTCAGTTGGGGTTTATGTTAGATAAAAATTTAGGTTTTGATCGAGAACAACAACTGGTCATTGATTTTAATTGGGATGGCGAGGTAATGGAGAACATGGAAACCATTAAAAGCGAGTTTATGAACCTGCCAGAAGTAGTTTCGGTCGCTGGTTCACGCACCGTACCAGGAGGTCATTTTCCTGCTGCTGGAACCGAAATTGAAACCTTTGAGGGCAAAATGGAACATTTTGAGCCTTTTTTGTATGAGATTGATTTTGATTTTATACCGCACTATGAGATAGAAGTGGTTGCAGGAAGAGGGTATTCAAGAGAATTTGTGACGGATTCGGTTTCGTCTATGATGGTCAATGAATCTGCGGCAAGAAGTTTTGGTTATGCCAATCCGTCCGATATTATTGGGAAACGTTTTCAACAATGGGGACGCGAAGGCACCATTGTCGGGGTTGTAAAGGATTTTAATTATTTGTCTCTTCATCAAAAAGTAGCCCCATTGGCTTTGCGCTACTCTCAGTATGGAAAATATCTTTCGCTTAAAGTCAAATCTGAAAATATGCAACAAGCCATAACCAGTATTGAACAAAAATGGGCAGACGTAGCGCCACAGCGCCCTTTTATTTATAGCTTTTTAGATGCGTCTTTTAATTCACAGTATGAGGCTGATTTCAAGTTTAAAAACCTTTTTACCATCTTTTCTTTTCTAGCCATATTAATTGCTTGCTTGGGTCTCTTAGGCTTAGCAACATACAGTGCGGTGCAGCGAACCAAAGAAATAGGTGTACGTAAAGTATTGGGTGCTGAGGTAACTAGCATTGTAACACTTTTATCTAAAGATTTTATGAAATTGGTGCTAGTAGCAATTCTTATTGCAAGTCCTTTTTCATGGTATGCTATGAGTAAGTGGCTTAATGTTTATGCATACCAGATAGAGATAAGTTGGTGGGTTTTTGCTTTATCAGGAGGTATTGCACTAGCCATAGCTGTTGCAACAGTTAGTTTTCACGCTATTAAGGCTGCAAGAGCAAACCCTGTAAAAAGCTTGAGAACTGAATGAGATAATTGAAGTAAAATCAATCAAAATCATGTTTAAAAATAATCTAAAAATCGCTTGGCGGAACCTCATAAAGAACAAAGTGATATCCTCCATTAACATTTTAGGGCTCGCCTTAGGTATAGCGTCCTGTTTAATCATTATGCTTTTCGTGGTTGATGAACTTAGTTATGACCAATACAACGAAAAGGCCGATGATATTGTCAATGTAGTTTTTAGAGCAAAAATAAATGGAGAAGAAATAAAGGAGGGCGCTATAATGGCACCAGTTGGCGAGACCTTAATTCAAGAATTTCCTGAAGTTTTAGATGCTACCCGTATCAAAAATATAGGAACAACCAAGATTATAATTGACAATCAGTCGTACCGGAAAAACAGATTTGCTTTTGTAGATGCTAATTTTTTTAATGTTTTTACACTTCCGGTTATTGACGGTGATTCTAAATATTCACTTCAAGAGCCGAATACCGCAGTAATTACTAAATCTAAGGCAGAAAAATTCTTTGGCGAAGAGAATGCTATTGGTAAAGTATTCTACTTAGAAGGACAAGAACAGCCGTTTAGAGTAACAGGTGTTATCGAAGAAGTACCTCAAAATTCACATTTTCATTTTGATATTTTTGCCTCGCTTGAAGGGCTTGATGAAGCGAAAAGCACATCATGGTTCGGTGGTAATTTTTTCACCTATTTGGTATTAAAAAAAGGAAGTAATTATAAAGATTTAGAATCAAAGTTGTCTCAGCTTCCTGAAAAATATATGGGCCCCATGATGCAAGAAACTATGGGTGTTTCGTTTGATGATTTTACTAAGGAAAATGAATTAGGTTTTCGAATTTTTCCATTGACCGATATCCATTTATATTCCGATAATTCTTCTCATAGCCAATTAGAACAGGGTGGCGACATAAAGTATGTCTATATTTTTAGTGCAATAGCTATTTTTATGTTGCTGATTGCATGTATTAATTTCATGAACATCTCTACCGCTACAGCTACAAAAAGGGCTAAAGAGGTGGGTATTCGCAAAGTCTTGGGGTCTAACAAAAGCCAATTGCGCTATCAATTTTTATCAGAATCCTTTATTGCAAGCCTAATGGCAATGATATTTGCTGCGATTTTAGTATTCATATCACTGCCGTTCTACAATAGAATGTCTGGAAAAGAACTACAACTCGATTTTCTGTTGCAACCAACTGTTTTGATATTGTTGTTGTTTCTAACGCTATTAATAAGTCTTTTAGCGGGCGGTTATCCGGCTTTCTTTTTGTCATCTTTCAATCCTATTGGGGCATTGAAAAATAAGTATTTAGGAGGAAACAATAATAGGGGAGTTCGCAGTGGTCTGGTTATTTTTCAATTTGTTATTTCTGCGGGGTTGATATTGGCAACCTTGACCGTCAATCAGCAAATGCAGTATATTCAAAATAAAGATATTGGCTATGAGAGAGACCAATTATTAGTGCTGCGCGATGCAAACCTATTAGGAAACAATCGAGATACTTTTAAAAATGAACTTTTAAAGAACCCTAAAGTCGCATCGATAACGAATTCTGCCTCTATTCCTGCAGGAAGTACTGATAATTATATGTCGCAAGTCTATATTGATGGTGAGTTTAGCAGGCGCATGCCTGTATTTAACATCGATGAAAACTACATACCAACTATGGGTATGGTACTGACATCGGGCCGAAATTTTTCAAAGGAGTTTGGTGCCGATTCCACCAATGTTATCATTAATCAAACGGCAGCTAAAGTTTTAGGTTTTGGTGCTAATGCCCTAGGTGAAATAGTAACCGACGGTGGTGGAGACCATACCGTAGTAGGGGTAGTAAAAGACTTTCATTTCAAATCGTTACATCAGACTATCGATCCATTATTTTTATTTTATAGACCTTTTGGAGGGCTCATCGTCAAGGCAAAATCTGCTGATATGTCTGGATTGATTGCCGATGCCACTATCCTTTGGAACGGTTTCAATACAGACGAAACTTTCGCTTACACCTTGTTAGATGAATCGTATCGACAAACTCATTTAGCCGAACATAAAATGGGAAACCTACTCAATCTATTTGCACTCTTGACCATTTTTGTGGCCTGTTTAGGGCTATTTGGTTTAGTGACTTTTACAGCCGAACAGCGGTTTAAGGAAATAGGCATCCGAAAGGTTTTAGGTTCATCAGTGCTTGAGATTATTACCATGCTGTCCAAAGATTTTTTAAAATTGGTTTTCATATCATTCTTTATCGCTTTCCCTATAGGTTATTATCTAATGAAAAATTGGCTCGAAAGTTTTGCCTATCGAATAGAAATGCATTTGGGGCTATTTGGCTTAGCAGCCTTAGTCACCCTATTGATAGCATTTGCTACCATTGGTTGGAAGAGTTTTAGGGCCGCAACCATGAACCCTGTTAAGGCTTTACGAGATGAATAAGTAGCATCAATTAAAATCATCAATCAAAATCATCAATCAAAATCATGTTCAGAAACTATCTAAAAATCGCTTGGAGAAATCTAGTTAAAAATAAAGGCTATACCATCATAAATGTTGGAGGGCTTGCCTTAGGAATGGCCGTAACTGTTATCATTGGCCTTTGGGTGCAAGATGAGCTTTCTCAAAATGATTATTTCAAAGACAAGCATAGCATCGCCCAAGTATTCCAATCACAAACCTTTAATGGAGAAATAAGCACAGGCCCTGCAATTCCAAGACCTTTGGAAAAAGCATTTAGAGATGGTTACGCGGACAATTTCAAACATATCGTCATGTCCTCATGGAATAATAGCCTCTATTTAAAATACAAAGAGGTAAGTATTTCTAAATCGGGAAATTATATGCAAAAACCCGCACCTGAAATGCTTGATCTTAAGATTCTAAAGGGTCAAAAAGATGGGCTTCGTGAAGTGAATTCTATCATGCTTTCAGCCGCTGTATCCAAAATTCTTTTTGGTGAAGAAGAGCCCATTGGTAAGGTAGTTGAAGTCAATAGCGAATATAACCTTATGGTGACGGCAGTGTATGAAAATATACCTTTTAATACTAGTTTTAATACTACTGAATTCATCATTCCATGGGAACATTATATCACTACAAGCGAGTGGATTCAAAATGCAGAAGATAGTTGGGGAAACAACTCTTTTCAGATGTTTGTGCAAATTGCAGCGCATACCAGTATTGAAAAAGTGACGAGTGCCATTAGAAACGTTAAACTTGAGATAGACGAAGATAATGCCGAGTTTAATCCACAGCTTTTTCTTTTCCCGATGAAAGACTGGTATTTGCGGAGTAATTTTGAAAATGGAAAACAAGTTGGAGGTCGTATAAAGTATGTTTGGTTATTTGGTATTATAGGAGCTTTTGTACTACTTCTAGCTTGTATAAATTTTATGAATTTGAGTACCGCGAGATCTGAGAAAAGAGGTAAAGAAGTGGGTATTCGAAAATCTATTGGTTCTCAAAGAGGCCAGTTGATTTATCAGTTTTTGAGTGAATCTTTCCTTGTAGTTTTATGTGCATATTTTTTTGCTATTTTGATTGTTTTGTTCGCTATAAACGGGTTTAACGAATTAGCCCTAAAGGAGATTTCTTTTCCGTGGAAAAATGCAGTCTTCTGGCTAGTTTCACTCCTATTTATTTTATTTACGGCCCTGTTAGCAGGCAGTTACCCTGCATTGTACTTGTCCTCATTCAAACCTGTTGATGTTCTAAAAGGAACTTTTAAAGTGGGGAAGTATGCAGGCTTACCTAGAAAAATTTTAGTTGTAGTTCAGTTTACGGTATCCGTAGCATTTATAATAGGAACCGTGATTGTAATGCAACAAATCAATTTTGCCAAAAATAGATCTGTTGGTTACGACAAGGAAGGCTTGATTCAAGTGCCAACTATGAGTCAAGATTTTTCAGGTAAATATGAGCTGATGCGGGCTGAATTTTTGGGTTCTGGAGCGGTAGTTGAAATGTCTAGCTCTAGCAGCCCCACGACGCAAGTGTGGTCTAATCGAAATGGTTTTGATTGGGAGGGAAAACCTGAAGGTTTTCAAGAAGATTTAGCTTGGACCGAAGTTTCTCCGGAATATGCGAAATCTTTAAATTTGAAAATTGTTGAAGGGCGAGATTTCTCTAGAGAATTTGCCTCAGATTCTTCGGGAGTACTTATCAATGAAACCGCCAAAAAATACTTGGGGCTCACAAACCCCATAGGTGTTTTGCTAAAAGATAGCGCCGAGGAAGACCCTAACCCTCCGCTTAAGATAATTGGTGTAGTTCAAGATATGATCACCCAATCACCTTATGAACCCATAAAACAAGGTGTATATGTATATGATAGCAGTGGAAACGGAAGCTATTACAATTTAAGACTAAACCCAGAAAAAAGCGCTAGTGAGAATATAGCAGTTGTAGAAGGAGTTTTTAAAGAACACTTTCCTGCAATTCCCTTTCAATATGATTTTGTGGATGACGAGTATGGTCAAAAATTTGCATCCGAAGAGCGCATTGGAACTTTATCAGGCATTTTTACCGCATTAGCCATTTTAATAAGCTGCCTTGGGTTATTTGGTTTAACATCTTTTGTTGCCGAACAGCGAACTAAAGAAATTGGGGTACGAAAAGTGTTGGGTGCTACGGTATTTAATGTGTGGAATATGCTTTCTAAAGACTTTTTGAAACTGGTTATTATTTCTTGTTTTATAGCGATTCCTATTTCTTATTATATCATGAATGGTTGGTTGCAAGATTATCCATATCGAGTAGTACTTGAATGGTGGATTTTTGTTTTGGCTGTTGTTGGAGCCATGGGCGTTACTGTTTTGACGGTAAGCTTCCAAGCTATTAAAGCTGCTAAAGCTAATCCCGTAAAAAGTCTGAGAACAGAATAAAAATCATCGATTTAAAAATCATCAATTATGTTTAAAAATCATCTAAAAATTGCCTGGAGAAGTCTAAAGAAGCAACCTTTTTTTACCTTTTTAAACATCTTTGGATTAGCTATTGGAATCGCTGGAGGATTATTGATTTCATTATACATTTATGATGAATTAAGCTATGACAAGATGTTTGCCGATGCCGATCGTATACATCGGGTTCATGCAGATATTAAATTTGGAGGAGATGCCCGAAAGTTTGCAGTAACCCCAGCACCTATGGCTGAATCCGTTCAGAATGATTTCTCTGAGGTGGAATTAGCTATGCGATTCAGAACGCAAGGAAGTTTGTTGCTTCGTAAAACTGGCACGGAGGCGAACATAAAAGAATTGGGAACAACGTTTGTAGATTCTACTTTTTTTAAAATGTTCGGGCTAGAGTTAGTATCTGGTGATATTAAAACGGCACTAAAATCACCAAATACTTTGATTTTAACCAAAACAGCTGCGGCAAAACATTTTGAAACCAATGAGGCAGTTGGTCAAACCCTAATTTTAGATAATGATGACGCGTATACCGTAACTGGTATAATCGATGATTTTCCTGAAAATTCATTTTTAAGAGAGCATACCGTTTTCATGGCAATGTCTGGTTACGAAGATTCACGTCTTGTAAATTGGGGAAGTAATAATTACCAAACCTATATCAAGCTAATACCATCGGCCAATATAGAAGACATCCAAGAACCATTAAGAGGTTTTTTAAGTAAATATGTTATTCCGGGTGTTCAGCAGTTTATGCCAGGAATTACCGAAAAACAATTTAAGGCTGCAGGTAATTATTTGACATATAGTACAATGCCTTTGACTGACATACATCTTAAGTCTGATAGGGTAGCTGAAATAAGCGCAAATAATGATGTTCAAAGCATATACATTCTTTCATTTATTGCCATATTTCTTTTGGTTTTGGCATGTGTTAATTTTATGAACCTTTCTACAGCACATTCCTTAAAAAGAGCTAAGGAAGTTGGTATTAGAAAAACCTTGGGTTCGAATAAAGGTGAGCTTATTAGACAATTTTTGATTGAATCAGGCATAGTTTCATTCGCTTCAATGCTATTGGCTATTATTTTGACGATTGTACTTCTTCCTTTATTTAATGATTTGGCAGATAAAAACATTTCCATGCCATATGCGAATTCTTTTTTCTGGTTAATTTTAGTTGGAGCAGCTATTTTACTCGGACTATTTTCAGGAAGCTATCCGGCCTTTTTTATGTCAAATTTCGCTCCTGTAAAGGTTTTAAAAGGTGGGGGTAGCAGCAGTATTGGTGGGGGTAAAGTTCGAAATGCTTTGGTTATTTTTCAATTCGCTATTTCAGTTTTCTTAATTATAAGCACCTTGGTGGTATATCAACAATTAGACTATATTCAGAATAAAGACCTTGGTTTTTCAAAAGACCAAGTTTTGATAGTTAATGATGCATTTTCTCTTGGCAATCAAGCTGACTCTTTTAAGGAAGAAGTCAAAAAATTGAGCTACGTTAAAAACGCTACTTTGAGTAGTTTTTTTCCAACACCTTCATCAAGGTCTGATTCCACTTTTGCTCCTGAAGAAGGACTTACTGACCAAGAAAATGCGCTAAGCATGCAACGCTGGGGAGTTGATTATGATTATGTAGCTACCATGGGTTTTGAGATTATTGCAGGAAGAGATTTCGATCGCAATTTCAAGAATGATTCTACCAGTATTATAGTGAATGAGTCTGCTGTGTCGGTGATAGGAATTTCAGCTTTGGAAGCAATCGGAAAGCGCTATACGCCAGATTTGAGTGATGAAAACCCGACCTTTTATACCATTATTGGGGTTGTAAAAGATTTTCATTTTTCGCCCTTTAGAGCAGAGATAAAATCTTTAAGTCTTCATCTGAGTGACAGGGCATATGCTCTCGCCGTTAAACTAGAATCTGGTAATTTTTCAAATGCCTTGACAGGTATTGAGGACATTTGGAATACAGTAGCGCCGGGTCAGCCATTTGATTACTACTTTATGGAAGATTCATTTAATGATACCTATCAATCTGAAAAACGATTAGGTAGCATATTTTTCATCTTTACTGGGTTATCTATATTAATTGCATGTTTAGGTCTTTTTGGGCTGGCTGCATTTAACGCTGAAAAGCGCACCAAAGAGATAGGTATTAGAAAGGTGCTGGGAGCAAGTATAAGTCAGATATCATATAGACTTTCAATAGATTTTCTAAAACTTGTAGGTATTGCTATTCTTGTTTCACTGCCCTTAGGCTGGTTTGCGATGAATAAATGGCTCGAAGATTTTTCATACCATATTGAAATAGGTATATGGGTTTTTGTACTTGCAGCTGTATTGGCGATTGTGATTTCAATACTAACAGTGAGCTATCAGAGTATTAAGGCCGCTATTGTTAACCCCGTAAAAAGTTTGAGAGCCGAATAAATAGTTTAAAGGCAATGGTGATTTTAGTTAAAATTTGAGAAAAGTAGTGTACAAATAATGGACGTTTTCTGTAAAAGTATTTTACAGTAGTACATGGCGAATTTTATGATTTTAATTATAAAAACCTAAATATCAGCGCCTTAAATAAATGGCATGAAATTGGGTTTGAGAATTACATGCCTTTGGTCTGTTTCTATTATTTTCAGGTTTGTTCATATCCGGCGCTAAAGCTTAAAGACAATTAATCATGCTAAAAAACCACTTAAAACTTTCTTTCCGAAATCTCTGGAAAAACAGATTGTTGTCTGTGCTAAATATTCTCGGATTGAGCATAGGAATTGGAAGTGTATTGACATTGATGTTTTCAGTGTATGCATATTATACAGCGGATACGAATGTAGCAGATCAAGAAAATATCTACTATTTTAAGACCATAACCACAGGTGGTGATAGTTACAGAGAAAATCCATACCCCATGATGGATAAAATAGTAGAGACTTCACCTCAAGTCATCGCCGGCACACATTTACACGGCTGGGGTAATATTTGGCTTGAGCGCGGAGACAAAGAATTACAGGAACGAACCGATTATGTAGACCCTGAATTTTTCGAAGTATTCTCTTTACCATTAAAATACGGTGATACCAGGACGGCCTTGAAAAACAAATACTCCATTATCTTGACGAACCGGGTGAGTCAAAAGATTTTTGGAGATACCAATCCGGTCGGAGAAACCCTAATTGGAGCTGATTCATTGAACCTTACAGTAACTGGTGTTTTTGAGCCTATTAGTCCATATTCATCCTTTCGTTTGGGCGTGGTTTTGTCCAACGAAGTTTTGAAAGACAATCCAAATTTTTTGTCTCAATCAAATTGGTCTAACAGTTTTTCGCCAAGCTATTTAAGAGTTAGACCGGGTACAGATATCGCACAGTTAGAAAATCATGTCAATCAGTTAGTACAGAACAACTATGCTGACCCTTCAGTTATTGCCAAGCTAAAGGCTATGCCTTACACTGAAAGTAGGATGGATTCCATACCCGTTGTTAGAACGATTATTGGAGGAAACATAGCGACCTCATTTTTTGTTTTACTTATCGTGTTAGTGAACTTACTTAATTTAAATACCTCAACGATGTTTCGAAGAACAAAAGACATCGCAGTACGAAAAATTTTAGGAGGTAGTAAAAATAGCGTTGTTATACAGTTTTGTATTGAAAACGGTATTCTGGTATTGCTATCTGTCTTGATTTCAGGAGGGCTTTTTCTAGGGTTTTTATTACCAAAGATGAACGATATTTTCGGAGCTGATTTTGGTAAAATCAGTTTTAGTTTAGAGAATGACTATCCCGTTATTCTCTATGCAATCGGTTTAGGTTTATTGGTGACTTTGGTAGTGGGTATACTTCCCACCTTACGGTTTGTTTCGCTGCCCATTTCAACAGGAATCAAAGGAAAACTTGATGATGCAAAGCGTAATTTTTTTATTCGTAATTTTTTTATCATTCTGCAATTTACGATAGCAATACTTTTTATCTGCATCGCTATTATTTTGAACAGCCAGATTGGGTTTATGAAAAATGCAGACCTCGGTTTTAAAAAAGAAAATATCATCGTAGGCGCCATTGATTTGGAGTATAAGGATATCGAATCAGCTGAATTAAATTTTGAGGTACTATTGAACGAACTTGAGGCCAACCCTTATGTTCAAAGTATTTCGACTAGTGAGGCAATTCCTTCTGACTACCGTTTTAATTATACCACTTTTTATGAGCCGAACACCGATAGAGATGTGCGTATGCGTAGGTCATATACCGATGACGGGTACTTAAAAACACTAGAAATTCCTATAGCAATGGGAAGAGATTTTGATGGTATTCAAGATAATACAGAAGAACGGCGAGTGATTATAAATCAAACGGCGATGCAGGCCTTGGGTTGGAATTCTATAGAAGGAAAACGATTAAAATATAAAAACGATTCCGACGCTGGTTATTCAGTTGTAGGGGTCATGGAAGATTTTCATTACCAAGATTTACAGAATGCCGTTGAACCTTTGGTACATTTTTACCGCGATAAAAAAAACTTGGGTAGTCACCGCTACTTGTCGTTACGAATTGAAGAAGGTCAAGAAGAAACGATAGCGAATGGTATTAGGTTAAAGTTCGCACAACTTGATTCTCGCAGAAACTACGAACAAACTTATTTGAGCGATAAGGTAAGTGGGCAATATCGATTGATAGATGGAATGTTGAAAACGATAAATGTAGTCGCACTATTGACCATATTCATTTCGTGCTTAGGAATGTTCGGGCTAATTTCTTTTATGGCTAAACGACGAATCAAGGAGATTGGAATACGCAAAGTATTGGGTGCCGGTGTATTCAAAATTGTAGTGTTGCTGTCCAAAGACTATATTATTTTAGTGGGTATTGGAGCGCTCTTGGCATTTCCTCTCGCATGGTATCTAATGAACGCTTGGTTAGGTAGTTTTGCTTATAGTATCAATATTCAATGGTGGATGCTCGCTCTTGGCGGTTTAGTTGCGGTATTGATAACCTCAGTTACCTTAGGAATTCAAGCAGTAAAATCAGCTTCAGCCAACCCTGTAAAAAGTTTAAGAACCGAATAAATAGAAGAGATGCTGCTACAACTAAATAATATTTTCAAATGGGTCAATTCGGGAGGTCAGCGAATCTTCTTATTGAAAGACATTAATCTTGAAGTTCACGAAGGAGAGTTTATTTCCATAATGGGGCCATCGGGTTCTGGTAAATCTACTTTGTTAAACGTCATTGGTATGCTTGATGATTTTGACGAAGGAGAATATGACTTTTTACATGAATCAGTGCATACTTTAAAGGAAAAGCATCGCGCAAACTTGTATAAAGAATACATCGGTTTTGTATTTCAGTCGTATCACCTGCTTGATGATCTTACTGTAAAAGAAAATCTTGAAATGCCTTTATTATACAAAAAGTACAAAGGTTCAGAAAGAAAAGCCATGGTAGCCGATATGCTTGATCGCTTCAATATTGTAGGCAAGAAAGATCTCTTTCCGGCGCAATTGAGTGGCGGCCAACAACAATTAGTGGGCGTGGCTCGTGCGCTTATTTCAAACCCAAAACTTATATTAGCAGATGAACCTACCGGTAATTTGAATTCTCAACAGAGCGAAGAGATAATGGAGCTTTTTAAAAAACTGAACCAAGAAGGCGTAACGATCATTCAAGTAACCCATTCAGAAAAGAATGCAGCGTATGGCTCAAGAATAGTATCGCTATTGGATGGTCGTAAGGTTTAAGATAAAAGAGACTTAATCTGTATACCCTTTTGGGTGCATTTCATCAAAATCGGTATTTTCTTGAAAAGCTTTTGCCAATAAAAGAATACTTGCCTCATCATATAAATTGCCAACAAGAGTAATACTGGTAGGGTGTTTTTCTTTGTCAAGACCTGTAGGAATTGAAATTACAGGGTGCCCCGTAAGATTAGTAATCACTAATTGCCGGTTGCCAAAAGTAGGAGATATGAGTACGTCATACGCTTTCATGATCCTATTCATTTTTTCAATAAGTACTTGACGATGCCTGTTCGCCTGCAGGTATTCTACGGCAGGAATAAAGCGAGCCTGTCGCAAAGAATTTGCTCTTGAACGCTGGTTTTGCTCTACCATTTGGTCAACATTGCCCGAGCGTGCCAAATCGTCAAAAAATGCTCCCGCTTCTGCGCGTAAAATAATATCAAAACTTTTATATGGAAGATCTTCGGGGAGTTTAACTTCACTTAAGGCTAGTCCCATTTTTTTGAAAGAAGCGATCGCCTTTTCCAAATTGCCTTTACTGAGAGAAGTATCCTTTTCTATATCTTTTTTTAAGTAGCCAATTCGGAGTGATGAAATATCTTTTGTGGGTTCAAACCCATCAGGATAATCTGTAGTGGTTTGGTCTTCTTCGTCTTTTCCAGTAATCACGCTGTACACAATGGCGCAATCTTCTGCACTTCGGGCCATTGGGCCAACCTTGTCCATAGACCAGCTAAGACTCATAACGCCGTGTCTGCTAACTCTTCCATAAGTAGGACGTAAACCCGTAATGCCATTTCTTGTACTCGGTGATGTAATGGAGCCTAAAGTTTCAGTTCCCAAAGCAAAAGGCACTAATCCTGCTGAGGTAGCAGAGCCTGAACCTGCAGATGACCCACTAGCACCTTGTTCGGTATCCCAGGGGTTTTTTGTTTTCCCTCCAAACCAAACATCACCGCGTGCCAAAGAACCAGATACTAATTTTGCAATGAGAACAGCACCCGCATTTTGAAGTTTTTTAACAACAGTAGCAGTCATGTTTATGTGTTGATTTTTATAAGGCACAGCTCCCCAGGTGGTTTTATAGCCTTCTACTGCCATTAAATCCTTAACACCATAAGGTATTCCATGAAGTATTCCACGGTATTTTCCTTCTGCAAGTTCTTGGTCCATTTTTTTTGCTTGCTTTAGTGCGATTTCTTCTGTAATTGTTATAGTACATTGTAGAAGAGGATTGTACTTTTTATGCCGCTCAATGAAAAATTTCGTCAAGACCAAGGAGCTAAGTTTTTTATTCTTTATGAGTGAAGCTAATTGTGGAATGGAATAAAAAGCCAACTCATTTAGGTTTTTAGGTAATACGGTGCTAGGAGGTATTTTCCAATCAGGAAATCCCCCCTGTTGTTTAGGCGAAAAGTTTTTGGGGGAAGGGTCAAAGCGTATGGCGGGGAAAACATCATTGCCTAAAGCATATTTTCGTAAAGAATCATAGCCTTCTTTATTTCGTTTCAAATACGGGTATAAAGTATCAATATATTTTTTGTGGAAGTCCAGGCCAATAAGTTTTTGGCTCTTTACAACATCTCTTTTTGAAAAACTAGATTTAGAACTGGTACAGGCACTAATAAGAAATAGGAAGCAGCTAAATAGAAGAAGGGTATTTTTTGGTTTATGTAAAAAAGGCATGTTCTTTTGAAATTGATTGGCCATTACTAAAATACGCTTTTTGTCTTGTATAGCTGCTCTTAAAAGGCTTAAATCAATTAATTTTTCATTTCTAATAATAGTAAGTTTTATTTATACCGACATCTTCATTTTCAATCTGGTAGCTTCATAATCTCAGACCTAAGAACTATCTTTGTTGTTTAGAATGAATATATATAATGACGCTAGATAAAAAGGAAGTATTAAAAGCTTTGGAAAATATTACTGTACCTGGTGAAGGCCAAAATATGGTCGAAAGCGGTGCGGTTAAGAACATACAAATTTTTGGTGATGAGGTAGAGATTGATATTACCATAAGCAACCCTAGTTTGCAGGCTCGAAAAAAGACAGAGGTGGAAATCTTAAAGATTATTCACAAGGAAGTCTATGAGAAAGCGAAGATAAAGGTGAACTTAAAGGTTGAAGCTGCAGCTGAGAAATCTAAGCCTAATGAGATTAAAGGGAAACCCATTCCAGGAATCCAGAATATCATTGCAGTTGCTTCTGGTAAAGGTGGTGTTGGAAAATCGACGGTAACGGCAAATTTGGCCGTGACTTTGGCTAAAATGGGCTTTAAAGTGGGTCTGTTAGATGCAGATATTTATGGGCCATCGATGCCTATTATGTTTGATGTCGCCCAAGAAAAACCTTTAGCAGTTACTATTGATGGTAAGTCAAAAATGAAACCTGTGGAGAGCTATGGTGTGAAAATGCTTTCTATTGGATTTTTCACGCAACCAAATCAGGCAGTGATTTGGAGAGGGCCTATGGCTTCCAAAGCATTGAATCAAATGATTTTTGATGCCCATTGGGGAGAGCTAGATTTCATGTTATTAGACTTGCCACCAGGAACCGGTGATATACATCTTAGTATCATGCAGGCTATGCCAGTAACGGGTGCTGTAATTGTAAGTACACCACAAGAAGTAGCATTAGCCGATGCTAAGAAAGGAGTGGCAATGTTTCAGCAAGATTCTATCAATGTACCTGTATTGGGTATTGTTGAGAATATGGCGTATTTTACACCTGAAGAGCTTCCTGATAATAAGTATTATATTTTCGGAAAAGAAGGTGCTAAGCATCTTGCAGAAGATTTAAAAGTTCCTTTTTTAGGGGAGATTCCTTTGATTCAAAGTATACGAGAAGCAGGTGATGCAGGTAGACCCGCAGCCATGCAGGAAGGAACCCCCATCGCAGCAGCTTTTGAAGAATTGACAAAGAATGTAGTGCAAGAAGTGGTCGCAAGAAATAAGAGCATACCACCAACAGAGGCAATTAAAATAACAACGATGGCAGGTTGTTCCAGCGTTAGAAAGAAATAGATATGACAACACAGACATCCGAAGAACTAAAAATGAATGTAGAAAAGGCCCTGGAGGAAATTCGCCCTTTTTTGCAAAGTGACGGTGGAGATATTACTCTGGTGTCAATCGATAACGAAAACTCAGTAAAAGTTCGCTTAGAAGGGGCTTGTGTAGGTTGCTCTGTAAATCAGATGACCTTGAAAAGTGGTGTAGAAATGACCATCAAAAAGTATGCTCCGCAAATAGAAGAGGTTGTAAACCTCAATTAATTTTTCTGATAAATCTCATCTTTTTTCACACATTTGTACAATAGCTTTGTGGACACTTCAAACCATATTTTTAAATGATTAAAACAGATATCCTGATAATCGGTGCTGGTCCTACTGGACTATTTGCTGTTTTTGAAGCAGGCTTATTGAAACTAAAGTGCCATTTGATAGATGCTTTACCGCAAGCTGGTGGTCAATGTTCAGAAATTTATCCGAAAAAGCCTATTTATGATATCCCTGGCTTTCCTGAAGTATTGGCAGGCGATTTAGTTGCTAATTTAATGGAACAAATAAAACCCTTTCAGCCAGGATTTACTTTGGGCGAACGGGCGCAAACCATAGAAAAATTAGAAGACGGCTCTTTTGTCGTTACTACCAATAAAGGTACAAAGCACAATGCCCCAATAGTAGCAATCGCAGGTGGTTTGGGAAGCTTCGAACCCAGAAAACCCTTGCTTGAAGATTTGATAAAGTTTGAAGATAAGGGTGTTGCCTATATTATTAAAGACCCTGAAGTATATCGTGATAAAAAAGTAGTCATTGCCGGCGGTGGTGATTCTGCCTTAGACTGGAGTATCTTTCTAGCAGATGTTGCTTCAGAGGTCACTTTAGTGCATAGAAGAAATGAATTTCGTGGTGCTTTAGATTCCGTTGATAAAGTACAGCATTTAAAGGACGCCGGAAAAATCAAACTTATCACACCATCAGAAATAGTAGGGCTACAGGGCAAAGATAAATTAGAAGCAGTTGTCATTAAAAAAACAGGCGATGAAGAAGAAATCATCTTAGAAGTCGACAATTTCATTCCCTTATTCGGTTTGTCTCCTAAATTAGGACCCATAGGAGATTGGGGGCTAGAGATCGAAAAAAATGCCATCAAAGTTGATAATACATTAGATTACCAGACTAATATTCCGGGGGTATATGCCATTGGTGACGTGAATACCTACCCAGGAAAATTAAAATTAATCCTCTGTGGTTTTCATGAAGCAACGCTGATGTGTCAAAGTGCTTTTCAACGTATTTTTCCAGATAAGAAATATGTGATGAAATACACTACTGTCGGAGGAGTGACAGGGTTCGACGGAAGTAAAAAGGAAGCTCCGAAAGCAGTCGTAAAAGCGATTGACTAATTCGAATACGCTCATTTTTCTTTTGAATCGACAGTCAGTAGGATGTATAGTAAACAAGCTTAGAATTGTAGATGTCAGATATTAAGATTAAAATAGTAGACCGAGAAGGAGTGCTCCACGAAGTTGATGCGCCTACCGATATGAATATGAACCTTATGGAGGTGGTGCGTTCCTATGAACTCGCCCCTGAAGGAACTATTGGTATTTGTGGAGGAATGGCGATGTGTGCGTCTTGCCAATGTTATGTCAAATCAGATCATGAACTTCCCGAAATGTCTGATGATGAAGATGCCATGTTAGCCGAAGCTTTTAATGTTGAAGCTAATTCACGCTTGGGTTGCCAAATTCATATGACAGAGAATTTGAATGGACTTGTAGTGAAATTAGCGCCAGAGGCTTAGTAGAGTACAGTATACTAAACCCTTTTTTTGGTAAAAAAACATAGTAAAGCTGTAGCGTATGAATTTTATATCAATGGAATAAGTGCCCAAGCAGAATCAGCTAGTAACACGTTCACGACTTCTTCATTAGCAGATGGTGACCTTGTTACAGTAAGAGCTTTAGATAATTTAAATGGTTGTGATACTTTTAGTTCAGGTATCACGATGACGGTTGTTACCCCGTCTATTTTAATCCAACCAGTTCTCAGCCAATCTATTTTTGCTGGAGTAGATGCAGTATATACTGTGGTAACTTCTGATGTGGATACATTTCAGTGGCAAGTAAGTACAGATGGAGGAGTGGTATTTAATACTATTTCTGACGGCATATTTTATTCAGGTGCTACAACAGCGAGTTTGACCGTTTTGTCTGCAGATATCGATAAGAACAATACTCTTTATCGCGTACTAACTTCCAATATAGCTGCTGGTTGTCTATTGGAAAACTCTACTAACGGTGCACTCCTTGTGAATGTAAGAAGCGTGATTTCTAATCGCAGAATTACCTACAGCGTAAAAAAGAACTAGTGAGGGTCTGATTTTTTTTGCAAATAGTTGTTTTAAATCCTAGCTTGATAGGTAAACAGGTTGTAATACCTTCCTTCCTTAGCGATCAATTCATCATGCGTGCCTTGTTCAGCAATTTTTCCGTTTTCAATAACCAGAATTTGATTGGCTTTTCGAATCGTACTTAGGCGATGGGCAATCACAAAGGTTGTTCGCCCTTCTGTTAATGTGGCTAAACTCTTTTGAATTAAGGCTTCACTTTCAGTGTCTAAATTTGAAGTAGCCTCATCTAAAATTAAAATTTTAGGATTTGCAAGTACTGCTCTGGCAATGGCAATTCGCTGCCGCTGCCCTCCTGAAAGTTTTACACCGCGCTCTCCAATTAAAGTTTCTAGACCATCATCGAAACGGTCTGTAAATTCATTTACATATGCAGCTTTTACCGCAGCTTGTAACTCTTCTTCATTAGCATTCGGTCTTGGGAATAGAATATTTTGACGAATGCTTCCTTCGAATAAAAATTCATCTTGTAATACCACTCCTAGATTTTTTCTAAAACTGTTCAGATTCACCTTGGAAACATCTTTTCCGTCTATAGAAATCATACCTGATTGCGGATTTAAAAAGGTAGCCGCTAATCCAGCAATTGTTGATTTTCCAGAACCCGAGCTCCCTACAAGAGCGATGACATCTCCAGATTTAGCTTCGAAACTAATATTGTGTAATACTTCTTTATCCTCTTCATAAGCGAAGGATACATCATCAAAAACAATATCACCTTTGATATTGTCGAGTACTATAGTTCTATTCTCTTCATCTGATTCGGGAGTCATATTCATGAGCTCTTCGGTACGGTCTAGGCCAGCCAGTGCCTCCGTCAATTGACTTCCGATATTACTCATTTGCACGATAGGGGCAATCATTAAGCCTAATAAGAAGGTAAAGGTGAAGAATTCTCCAGTAGTTAAACTACCATTCATTATTTCATATCCGCCAAGACCCATGACTCCTGTAGTTGCTATTCCCAATAGAAATGTTGAAGAACTCGTCATAAAAGCGGTGGCGGTTAAACTCTTTTTGACATTTTCAAAAAGTTTGGCTACCCCTAACTCAAAGACCTTATTTTCTTGGGCCTCAGCATTAAAGCCTTTAATGACGCGAACACCTCCTAAAGTTTCGGTTAATCTGCCGGTAACTTCAGCATTAATCTTTCCTCTATTTCTAAATATTGGGCGTATAAATTTAAAAGCTTTTAAAGCGACTCCGGCAAAAATTGCCAGCGGAATCAGGGTGAAAATTGTCATCGACCAACTGATCTGAAGTAGAAGAACTAGAGAAACAATAGCAGTAATAGAGCCGCCTACTAATTGTACGAGGCCAGTTCCAATAAGGTTTCTAACACCTTCTACATCACTCATAATACGAGAAACTAAGGCGCCAGATTTTGCATTATCGAAAAAACTTATAGGTAGTGAAAGTACTTTTTTCTGAACTTGAGCGCGCAATTCAGAAATTAAAAATTGTGCTTGCACACTTAATATTTTGGTAAGTAGAAAAGAAGTTACTGCTTGAACTGTTATCGCTAAAATAACAGCACCAACCAAGACTTTTAAAAGCTCAACATCTTTGTTTGGAATGATATCGTCTAGAAAATATTTAAGAGACAGTGGGGCTACAAAACTCGCCGCTTTACTAATTACAATGAGTAGCAATCCAATAAAAACGAGATTTCTCCTAGGCCAGATAATGGTTTTGAACGCGCTAAGAATAGTGACTTTTTTTTCGGCCATGGGTATGAGAAAGTTATTTGAAGATGCAAGTTACTTCAAAAAAGCCTGCGATCTAATGATAGCTTAAATGCTATTTGTTTTTTAAGTAAAAATTAGTATTTCAAACGCAAGTCGAGTAATTTAACAGCGATTAATGCTATTTCTATGAGAACGATCATACTTGTTTTGTGCTTAGCCCTTTTTTCTTGTAATACCGATCTGAAATCAGAGGTCGACATAAGCCAATTGACTCTCGCCGAAAAAGCAGAACGAGTCACTATAATTCGTGATAATTTCGGGGTGCCTCATATTTATGGAAAAACGGATGCTGATGCTGTTTTTGGATTACTGTTTGCACAATGCGAAGATGATTTCAATCGAGTAGAGCAGAATTATATTTGGGCAACCGGCCGACTAGCCGAAGTGGAGGGGGAGGAAGCCATCTATAGTGATTTACGAGCGAAGCTTTTTATGACGGAAGAGCAGGCCAAAGCCAATTATGAAAAGAGCCCAGATTGGTTAAAAAAACTTTGTGATGCTTTTGCGGATGGGGTCAACTACTATTTGGAAACTCACCCCGAAGTGACACCTAAATTGTTAACAAGTTTTGAGCCTTGGATGCCTATGTATTTTAGTGAAGGTTCAATAGGAGGCGATATTGAACGTATTCGAACTAGTAAAATCAAAGCTTTTTATGAAAGCGATATGGAAATTGCTAAAGCCGATACTATTGAAATAGAGAAGAAAGAAGAAATGGCAGAGCCGCAAGGTTCAAACGGAATTGCTATTTCAGGAAAGCTGACAGAATCAGGCAATGCGATGCTATTAATTAACCCGCATACTTCATTTTATTTTCGAGGTGAGGTACATGTTGTTAGTGAAGAAGGATTAAATGCTTACGGAGCAGTTACTTGGGGGCAATTTTTTGTTTACCAAGGTTTCAATGAAAAAACAGGATGGATGCATACCTCTACGTATACAGATGTGATGGATGAGTTCAAAGAAAGCATTTCTAACTTGGATGGGAATATCGTATACCGATATGGAGAAGAGTTAAGACCCGTTGAAAGTTCAGAAATCAAATTAAAATATAAAATAGCGGATAACTTAGCGGAAAAGACATTTCCTGCCTATCATACGCATCATGGGCCTATTACACATATAGCGGAAGCTCAATGGACGGCCTCTGCGATGATGTGGAATCCGGTTAAAGCTTTAGAGCAATCTTTTATCAGAACGAAACAAGAAGGGTATAAAGGCTTCCGAGAGATGATGAACATACGAACGAATTCTTCTAACAATACCGTTTATGCAGATGGGGGTGGAAACATTGCCTACTTCCATGGCAATTTTGTGCCCAAACGAGATGAAGGTTTTGATTATACAAAACCAGTAGATGGTAGTAATCCAAAAACAGACTGGCAAGGTTTGCATACGGTTGATGAAAATATTGGGTTGTTAAACCCGGAGAACGGCTGGTTGCAGAATTGCAATTCTACGCCCTATACTTCGGCCTTAGAATTTAGTCCTAAGAAAGAAAACTACCCTAGGTATATGTCTGTTGATAGAGAGAACTTTCGAGGGGTGCATGCTATTGGTTTATTAAAAGATAAGAAAGGATATACCCTAGATAGTTTGATAAGCCTTGCGCATGACCCCTATCTTCCAGCGTTTGAAGCCTTGATTCCAGGCTTAGTAAAAGCGTATGACGAAATAGGTGGAAGCATGAAACTAGGAGCCCCAATTGAAGAATTACGCCATTGGAACTATAAGACATCAAAAGAATCTATAGCCATGACCCTAGCGCATTACTATGGAACTAAGTATTATGAAGAAGGAAAATATCAAGAAGGAATGATACCCATGGAACGCGTAAAATATTGGGGAGGCAAGTCTCCAAATCAAGAAAAACTCAGAATATTTGAGGTGGTTATCGACCAATTAACAGCTGATTTTGGTAGTTGGAACATTCCTTGGGGTGAAGTCAATCGTTACCAACGTCTAAACGGTGATATTCGTCAAGCTTTCGATGATAGTAAGCCTAGTATTCCTATTGGTTTTGCCTCCGGAAGATGGGGCGCTTTGGCTGCTTATGGAGCGAGGTATACTTCCGAAGGGGCAAAGAAAATTTATGGAACCAGAGGAAATAGTTTTGTGGCGGCCGTTGAATTCGGAGAGAAAGTAAAAGCAAAAACTATTTTAGCAGGAGGGCAAAGCGGCGACCCAAGCTCAGCTAATTTTGATGATCAAATTCAAAAGTATGCTGATGTGAAATGGAAAGATGTACCCTTTTATAAAACAGATGTTTTGAAGAGTGCTAAAGAGACCTATACACCAGGAAGGAGAAAATAAAAATTAATCGTTTTGTAACAAGTAGTTGCAAAGAAGTACAAACATTCAAACAAAACCAACCAATATGGAATTGAAAATTGAAAATCTGAGCAAAACCTATTCAAATGGTGTTCAGGCACTTAAAAACATTAGCCTTACGATACCCCAAGGTATGTTTGGCCTTTTAGGACCAAACGGTGCTGGTAAATCTTCTTTAATGCGAACTATGGCCACGTTGCAAAAGGCGGATAGTGGGTCTATTCAGATGGGTGATGTTGATATTCTAAAAGATACAGATCAGGTGCGTGAGATCTTAGGATATTTACCACAAGAATTCGGGGTATATCCAAAAGTTACGTCGTATAAAATGCTAGACCACATAGCCTCTTTGAAGGGAGTTTCGAACAAAGGTGAACGAAAAGAGTTGGTAGAAGCATTATTAAATAAAACTAATCTTTGGCATGTAAAAGACAAAAATCTCGGCACCTATTCTGGTGGAATGAAGCAGCGTTTTGGAATTGCTCAAGCTCTAATTGGTTCGCCTAAACTGATTATAGTAGATGAGCCAACAGCTGGTTTAGACCCGGCAGAACGAGTTCGTTTTCATAATTTATTGAGTGAAATAGGAGAGAATACTATTATTATTCTTTCTACGCACATTGTTGAGGATGTAGCTAACTTGTGTAAAGATATGGCTATCATATGCTTGGGTGAGGTAGTCGCCCAAGGTAATCCTACCGAATTGACTCAGCGTGTTCAGGGTAAGATTTGGAAGAAGATGATTGATAAGCAAGATTTAGATGCTTATAAGGCAGAGCACCAAGTAATATCGACACATTTAAAAGCGGGTAGAACTATGATTCATATACATTCTGAAGCTAAACCAGATAGCAGTTTTGAAGCTAGCCCAGCAAATCTAGAAGACGTTTATTTTACAGAAATCACGTCTCGACTACAAGATGTTACCGTCTAAAAACTCATCGATCATAACTACTAAAATCAACCAACATGTTTAGTGAAATATTCTTCTTCGAATTAAAATATAGACTTAATCGACCCGCAACTTGGGCGTACTTTGGAATTTTATTTGTTTTTGCTCTTTTTCTTTCTATCGGTGGCCTGACTGGTGGTTCAGAAAAAGTATTTGTGAATGCTCCTTATTCCATAGCAACTAATTTGAATACCGTAAGTATTTTTGGAATAATGCTGGCCAGTGCCATTATGGGTGTGCCGGTTTACAGAGATATTGAACATGGTACACAGCACTATTTTTTTAGTTATCCAATAAGTGAAAAAGGCTATATCTTAGGAAGGTTTACAGGTTCTATGGCAACTTTACTCTTAGTAAGTCTAGGGCTTATTTTCGGTTTGATTATCGGTTTCGCAATTGGCCCTTATGCTGGTTTCGAACCCGCAGAACGCTATACTAATTTTGATTTTTGGCATTTTCTTCAGCCTTCAATATTTTATTATTGGTCAAATCTCTTTTTCTCAGGATGTATTTTCTTCGCCTTAGTGGCGCTTACAAAACGAATAATGCTAGCTTATGCTGGCGGTGCTATTTTGTTTATTATTTATTTGGTGACCCTTACATTAACTCAAGATATTGAGAATAAAGACCTCGTTAGTTTGATGGATCCTTTTGGGCTTGGCGCAATTGGTAATTTAACACAATACTGGACTCCTGAGGAACAGAATACCTTAACAATACCTATGGCAGGAATGATATTATGGAATCGTTTGCTATGGGTCGGAATGGGGATATTAATTTTTGTATTCACTCTTTTTCGATTTGATTTTCAACGCTTTTTAAATAAAAAATTAGGAAATAAAAAGAAAGCTTCAATAGAAAAGGAAGGTTTTTCAAAAGCGGTTTTGACTGAAATTCCTAAGGTTTCTAGAACCTTTAGTGCTGCTAGTAATTTTAAATTGCTTGTTCGTTTGGCATGGATGGAGTTTAGGAATATCACTAAAGATTTGTTTTTCAAGGCAATTCTTATTGCAGCTGTTTTATTTTTGTTTTTTGATGGTTGGTTTGGTTCGCCTACGTATGGCACACCAATGCTGCCTATGACGTATTACATGTTAGAGGTAAAGTCTTTTACTTATGTTATACTAATTTTTATACTTATCGTATTCATGACAGGAGAGGTCTTGCATAGAGAACGAGGAGTGAAATATGATCAAATTTATGGTGCCTTGCCATTACCGAATTGGGTGATTTATGGGTCTAAATTCTTAGCACTTGTTTTTGTATGCTTTGTATTAGTAAATATGATTATGGTCAGTGGCGTATGCAATCAAATATTGAAAGGGTATTTCAATTTTGAATTTGATAAGTACTTTGTTGATTTATATTTAGTTGAATTTCCAAAATACATTTCCTATGTAATGCTTGCCTTTTTTGTCCACTCTTTGGTAAGTAAAAAATTCTTAGGGCATGTAATTACTATAGCGGTCTGGGCAGGCCTTTTTGCAATAAATAGCCTCGCTGATATTGGGTATAACATGTTTTTATATAGTTACTCTCCTGGGTATATAATTTCTGATATGAATGGTTTTGGTCATTTTCTAAAAGGACAAAATTGGTTCAGATTATATTGGTTAGGTTTCGGTTTGATTCTTACTGTTACGGGACTTTTATTTTGGAAACGAGGAACAGATTCTGGTATGAAATCTCGTATTCAAGAGGCTAAGGAACGCTTTGGAGGAAAGGCCAAACTAGCCATGTTTCTTGGAGTGCTTGTATGGATCGGTGCCGGCGCAGTTGTATACTACAATGTCAGTGTTTTAAACAGCTATACAAAGCCTGATGATCGTAGAGAACGATCAGCAAATTATGAAAAAACATTAAGTAAATACAACTACATAAATCAACCAAAATTCACAGATGTTAAGGTGGCCGTTGATTTAGTGCCAGAGGAGCGGTATGCTAGTATGGCTGGTAAATTTATCATGGTAAATAAAGGAAAAACCAAGATTGATTCCTTACATATTAATTGGGGCACAGAAGGCTTGTTGAAAAGAGAGCTGTTAAAACTAGAAGTAAATGGCATTACTTTAAAAGAAGGTAAAGTATATGAAGAGTTTGGGTATAAGTTATACGCCTTGCCTAAACCAATGATGCCAGGCGATACTACCTTGATGGAATTGGCTATAAAGAAGGGCTATAAGGGTTTTCCTAATGAAGGAAGTGGTTCAGATATCGTTTACAACGGCACCTTTTTGAATAATAATTTTTTCCCGTCTTTTGGCTATAGTTTACAAGGAGAGTTGACGAGTGATAAGTATAGAAAGGAGTATGAACTATCTGAAAAAGATTATGTGGCCCCTTCACAAGACGACGAATGGGGTTTAAGTAACCTGTTATTCAATGATGATGCTGATTATATCACCTTTGAAGGTACGGTTAGCACAGCGCCAGATCAAATCGCCATAATGCCAGGGTATCTTCAAAAAGAATGGGTAGAGAATGGTCGAAAATTTTATAAATATAAAATGGAAGGCGAAATGGATTATTTCTTTAATGTGTCTTCCGCTACCTATGAGATCTATAAGGAAGATTGGAAAGGTAAAAATGGAGATGAAGTTGCGATCGAGATTTTTCACCATCCGGCACATGATTATAACGTAAAACGTTTTGCGAAAGCAGTACGGCATTCATTAGATTATTTTTCAGAAAACTATAGCCCATACCAGTATCGGCAAATGCGAATTATAGAATTTCCGAGGTATCAGTCATTCGCGCAGTCTTTTCCGAATACCGTGCCCTATGCAGAAAGTTTCGGTTGGGTTGGTGATTTTAGTGATCCTGAAGATACAGACTATGCTTATATGGTAACTTCCCATGAAGTAGCACATCAATGGTGGGGTCATCAAATTAGTCCATCTGCAACACGAGGTGCTAATCAGATATCAGAGTCTATGGCTGAATATTCTTCTTTAATGGTTATGAAAAAGGAGTATGGCGTAGACGCAATGCAAGATTTTTTAAAGAGAGAACTCGATAGTTACCTGAGAGGAAGAGCAGGTGAAAACAAGTTTGAAAAAACATTGCTAGATAATGATACGCAGTCATATGTATGGTACAGAAAGGGAGGCCTGATTTTATATGCACTGCAAGACTACATAGGCGAGAAGAATTTAAATAGTGGTTTTAAGACCTTTATTGACAGCGCAGCCTTTCGAGTTAAAGCGCCCTTTGCAACATCAAATGAGTGGTACGGTCATATCAAAGCTGTAACACCAGATTCGCTACAGTACTATTTGGAAGATAGTTTTGAAAAAATCACCTTATACACCAACAAGGTTGGCGAGTCTACTTACAAAAAGCTCGATAATGGAAATTACGAAGTCAATATTGAGGTAGAAAGCTTTAAAAATTACTATGACGGTAACGGAAAAGATTTAGGAGCTAGTGAAAAGTCAAACCTTCTCGAAATTGGCGTATTTCAGAATGATACTGTCGTTGGAGGTATGACCAGAAAAGTGCCGTTAGTTCTTGAGAAAAAATGGGTAAAACCTGGGAAAAGTACCTTCACCTATATTACGGATAAAATGCCTGTAAAAGTGGGTATAGATCCATTTAACAAGATGATTGACCGTATACCAGATGATAATATGAAAAGTGTTGAGGAGCTGGAGTAATTAGATATAATTAATCAGTATTAAGAACCTTAGTGCCCTCCTAAATAGGTCTAATTTTAATGGCGAAATAGAGGAGGGTGCTGATGTGAAATGGAAAGATGTGCCCTTTTATAAAGTAGATCCTTTGAAGAGATCCAAGGAAAGGTATGTGCTTGATAAGGGCAACGCATAAAGCGGTCAAACGAAATAGACATAAATTAAGAATTTTAATAGGATTTTCTTGTTTCGTTTTATGGGGTCAATATAGTAGAACCTGAGCGCTATTTTGTTCAGGCCAGTTGGTTAAATACTACTTGTTAATTTAAGCTTATATTTTCAATGGTAAGCTTGGCACTCCTTTCTTTTTTACCTGTTTTAAACAGACCTAAATTCAATTCTTTTATTTTGGTGATTTTTGTTTTGAAAATTCTTTGGATAAAAAATTTATTGTCTTGAGATGGCAAAAGAATAGGCGTGAAATCAAAATTTTCAAAGCCGTATTTTCTACTTTCTTCTCGAATATTTTTATCCGTCTCTTTAGGAATTAAATGAACATAGAATTTAAAGTCTTTAAGTTTTTCGAAAGCTATATTTTCGCTAAACTCTATGACAAGTTCGTAGGTCTCTTTCTCCTTTTTATAAATATGTAAATTTTCAATGATAATAGAATCGAACAATGCGAATTCCTTGTTCATACTGTATTTCGTATGCTGCTTTTTTAAGCTGTCTTTACCAAATAGCAGGTATTCTTTTTCACTAGAAATTCGTTTTTTCCACAAGGCATTACTCAATTTTCTTGTCGACTTCAAATGGTTTTTATTTAAATAGCTGGCTAGATACTTGCTTACCTGAATGGCCCCATAATAACTTGTGTGTTGATGAGCGATAAAGCCATTTTCGAAACTTTGCTTCTCCAATCCTATTTCATCTTTCAATAAATTAAAGTCTACAAATTCATGCCCGAGGCCTTTTAGTGCATTCTCCAAGGCTTTCGACTTATATTGGTAAGAGGGATTAATGATATCGGGGTATTTCGGACTCATAACATATAAGACCTTGAATTTTTTTTCTTCGGATAATTTTTTGATTTTTTCTAAGTAAATGAGATCTGTTGAGCTTATTTCGAAATCAGAGTAATCTGTCTTATCCGCTTGCTTAAACTTATTCATTACGTCATCGCCCATTTTACTTTCTCTCGGCGAAAAGCCTCTATAGCCTTTTGTTTTAGGATTTTCCATTCGGGCCATGTTTTCGCTGATTAGCTCGGTTGTTTTCCAATTCGCATGATTACGTAAAATAGGAACTAAGGTATTCAGATAATCGTTCAATGGGCGTTGTTCAATTAAGGCATTTAAATAATTTTTGGAAAAACGCATTCCATCTAAATTCGAATATACTCGGTAATCGCCATTCTGAGTTTTCCAACTATCACCTGATAAAACAGATGACTGTATCACAATAACTTTTGGTTTTTGAGATTTTAAAGCTTCCTTTAGGTTGAAAAATGTTTGTTCTAGTTTCTGAGAATTGCTTGCCAAAACATAACTGTTGGTTTCGCAAATGGCATCAATAATGTTCGGCGAATAGGTTGAATACGCGTGAGAGTTTCCAAGTATTAAAATTTCAAGACTATTTTCTGGAAGGTCATAGAAATAATTCCATCTTTTTTGAGTGTCATCATTCTCATACAATATTCGCCCAAAGCCACTCAGGGCCAAAAACAAAAACAAAGTAAAAAACAATGCCCCTAAAAGCCTAAAACTGGAAATAGATAAATTGTGCTTTTTCATTTTGACCATAAAAACCAAAAATTAATATTGTAAGAATCAATCCTATATACAAGCCCCATCTGATAGGTAACCATTGTTCAGCTACCCATTTGGTTAATGATGTTTTTCTTTGAACAAGGTGCACAGAAAGAAGAATAATTAAAGAAGCTATAGCAACTTTAAAATCATATTCATCTAATCCAAGAGTAAATAATTCTTTGCCCACAATCTTGCTGAAATTGTTTACAAATAAGTTCTGAACGATATAAAAAGAATCTTGTATACTATTCGACCGGAAAAAGATCCAAGCGAAAGCTACCAAAATAAAATTAAACAGTACCAAGGTCAATTTGAAAGAAAACCCGGTAGTTTTAAAATCAAAACGAGTATTGATTTTTTCTTTTAAAGGTTTGAGGACCTCTTCTAAAACTAAATAGACTCCATGCAGGCCTCCCCAAATTACAAATGTCCAATTAGCACCATGCCATAGCCCACTAACAAGAAACACAATCATAATGTTTCTATACACTTTGAATTGGCCGAGTCTATTGCCGCCAAGCGGAAAATATAAATAGTCTCTAAACCAGGTGGAGAGAGAGATATGCCAACGTCTCCAAAATTCTCTAATCGATTTTGAAAAATAGGGGCGGTCAAAGTTTTTCATCAAATCAAAACCCAAAACCCTAGAAGCACCAATTGCAATATCGGAATAGCCTGAGAAGTCACAGAATATCTGAAATGAGAAAAATACGGTTGCCAAAATTAGCTGCGATCCTTCATAACTGTGCGGTTCATTGTAGACAGTGTTTACCAATACAGCTAGGCGATCAGCAATAACAACCTTTTGAAAGAACCCCCAGAGCATGAGTAAAAGACCGCTTTTTACTCGCTCATAATCGAAAGTCTTTTTTTGTTTGAATTGAGGAAGTAAATTTACTGACCGCTCGATAGGACCAGCCACTAATTGCGGAAAAAACGAGACGAATAATGCATAAACACCGAAATGTTTTTCAGGCTTTATTTTGGACCGATAGACGTCCATGGTATAACTCAAAGCTTGAAAAGTATAAAATGAAATCCCAACCGGAAGTAAGATATTAAATGCATTACTCTGCACTTCAAAACCTAGTATTTGCGAAATTTCAACAAAACTTTGATTAAAAAAGTTATAATATTTGAAAAAGAATAGAATGCCTAAATTTAAAATGAAACTCGTCGCTACATAAAGCTTTTTCTTTCTGTCTTTTATGAATTGGTGCTCGTTAGATTCATTGACTTGACCAATGCCTATACCACTTAAATAGGTAATTACTGTAGATATAAAAATAAGAATCGCATAGGATGGATTCCAACTCATATAGAAGTAATAGCTTACAATTAAAAGCCAAAACCATTGCAGTTTTTTTGGAAAAATAAAGAACAGTATAAGAACCGTTGGAAAAAAAAGTAAGAATTGTTCTGAGTTAAAAAGCATGTTGCTTACCAGTCTTCTGGGTGAGCTTGCAATTTAGTTATAAGAGTTAAGCTTAGCAATAGGTACTATTCGTTTTTATGGCGTTTTGTATCACCCAATACTATGCTATTGTCTTAAGGTCTCGGATGATTCTTATCAATTGATTTTTGTCAAAAGTTGACTGTTTAAAAAAAGGAATCATTCTTATGTATCAACTAAACTCTACATCTGAAAGTGTTTTATTTTAATTATAAAATTCAAAAGTATGTTGATGTGAAATGGAAAGGTGTGCCCTTTATAAAGACGATGCTTTGATGAGGGCCAAATAGAACTATACGCCAACAATGAGCAAATAATTTTATTCCTTAGTAACAATCAAAGAAGCTCTAGAACCTGCTGATAATAGCCATTTATTGGAATAAATCAATTGCCCTTGGTCATCATATACGTCTACTTGGGCAGTGTTTGGCGATGAAGATCCTTCGTTTAAAGCTTCAAATGTAATTCTGTTAAAACCTTTATTCAAATCAATATTAACGCCTTTAAAGGCTCCGGTCAATAACATGTTTGGGTCAACAACACTTTCGTTTAAATATATTTTTACGCGATCACCATCAACAAACTCATGATCTCGGGCGACAACACCAACGAATTTTCCGTTACTTTTTACTTCGCCAAGATTTTGATCAGGAAAGTGATCTCTTGATCCTTCTTTGGCATTTCGAGGTCCGACTTTAGGATCTATCTTTAAGCCAGCTCCTGCTTGAACTAAGTTTCTATCATCGAGCATTTTTACCGGTTTTCTACCCATAGAATCTTTGAAATTGATCTTGGGTTGCTCTTTAATTACATCAGGAATTCGAAGTGCAGTACCTTTATCTTTTTTACCATCTTTATCTAACTTATTGGCAAGCTCTATTTTTAAGGGCTTCGCATCTGGAAGGTCAGTTTGCGCCCACCCTAGTAAGGGAATTAAAAAAACAAAGGATAAAAGAAGTTGTTTCATAACAAAGTAAAGGTCGTTAAATCATTTCAAAAATAACAAATACCTTGCCATAGGGCTTTAAATTGCTGTTAAATTGAATTAAAAAGCCTTTTTCTAGTCCCAAGTATGAGCTAAAAAATTAATAAAATTTACGCTCATAATATTTTCGATATCTTTTGGAGCATATCCTCTTTTTGATAAAATTTTTGGCACTTTTTGAAGATCAGCAATAGTATCCAAATCCGAGGGGCCTTGTTCTTTACCAAAACCACCATCCAAATCTGTTCCAATACCCACATGTAATGCGTTGCCAGCCAATTGGCAAATATGATCAATGTTATCTGCCATTTGTTGCAATGTTACCCCCATACTTTCAGGAGTAGATGTGCCACGAACCCAATTCGGAACCATCATCCAAGCATCTAATGCTACTCCGATTACCGCTTTTCTATTGATAAGTTCTTGAATTTGTTGGTCAGCGAATTGCCGGTTGTGATTTACTAAAGACCTGCAATTATTATGACTCGCCCAAACGGCACCATTGTAATTGTCCATAGTTTCCCAAAAGCTCTGATCACATAAATGTGTAGCATCTAAAATAAGATTCATGCGCTCGATTTCTCTTAGTAGTTCTTTTCCGTTTGTGCCTATTCCACCTATAGAGTCAGTTCCGAAGGCATAGGTTCCTGGGCCGTAATGTGCAGGGCCAATAGCACGTAATCCTTGCTCATAGCTTCGCTGTAAATGTTCAATAGTAACTATAGAATCAGCTCCTTCTAAACTTAGAATATAGCCAATAGGTTTCTTTCCTTCAGAAGTTTTCCAAAGTTCCAAATGCGCATTAAGTTGTGCCGTATTTTTAATTTGAACCAGTTCACCCGCTTCTTCCATCGATTTATACCAAGCAAGTTGCCCTTGTGTTTGTGCCCAAGCTTGCTGTGGTGAATTCCAGCCTGGTAATGGGTTTTCTTTTTTCACGTAGCGCCCTATTTGGGTGGCCATGCAAAGCCCAATATTGCCTTTTCGCATGGCTTCAAAAGAAACGGTATTTTTTCCCCGATCGGGTTTGTCAGTCAAGTGTTTTTCACTTTCGCGAATAGCTTCTATTGACCAGCTAAGATCACGGTTCCATTCCATGGCATTCATGGAGAGGTCTAAATGGGCATCGAATATGAACATACTTTTTAGTATCGTATTTGCGAGGTGCTGAGCAATCGGTTGATTGCTCGACTCTATTTTTTTTAAGATATTATTCAGAACGCAGTCGTAGCCTTAGTTTGCTTAAAAGTATTGCGACTATTATAAATGAGACCTATTAAATGTTTATTTTTTGGTTTCTAGCGGTAACCATCCAAGAGCCTGTAACTCGCCCATCTGAAACGCTAAGCACTTCTTCGTATTTAGCCACGGTCGGGCAAATATGAATTGGAATCGCATAGAAACAATCCCCTACTTCAAATTGATCAGCATGTTGTGTGTGAACTACCAAATGCTCTTCACTTTGACCAATTTGCTCACTATCTTCTAGGCCCAATATTTGAACTCTTGGAAAGCCCATCTCACAGGCAACAGATTTATGCCCGAGGTCAAAACAAAGGGTGTTTTCTGAAGGTTTACTGATGATTCGAATAAACAGAACCGCAGCATGTAAAAAATGCATATCTGGAAAAAGTTCAGCATAACGGGCATCCCAAAGTAAAGTAGTACCCGGACTCACATCTACACCTGTTCGTTTACTATGAATAGGAAAAGAAGGTGAGCCGCCCGCAATAATGTCAGGCACGATAATGCCATTCTTTTTAACAGCAGCTTTTAAATCTAATACTTTTTGAAATGCGTTATCACAGATTTCTGTTCGTTCTTTAAGGTCAGTATTGTGAATATGACCATCATACGCATGAAGTCCTCTAGCGATAATATTTGGATTGTTTTCCATGGAACTATATAAGGAAACAGCGCTTTCATCAGGTAAGCACCCTGTGCGATTCATGCCTGAATTGATGTCTAAATAAAGGGCAGCAATTTTGTTTGCATCAGCTGCTTTTTGCGCGATTTGAGAAAGTGTAGTTTGGTTATCAACCAAGCTAGAAAAACGAGACTTAGGAAAGGCATCCATCAAACTAAAAAAACGATTGATATTGGCTCCTACCGGTTGCATGGCTAAAAGAATATCTTTTGCTGCGCATTGCCCTAATAATTCTGCCTCGGCAATAGTAGCACATTTAAACTTTTGAATGCCGTGACGTTGTTGCATCTGCACAATCTCCGTCATTTTATGGGTTTTGATATGAGGGCGTAAATTCGAAACACTTCCAGAAATGGAAATCATCATCCGAATATTTTCTTCAATCCTTTCTGGATAAACTAGTAGCGAAGGAGAGTTCACTTCGCTTGTGTCTTTTAGGGCATACCAAGAATTTTCAGGCATCTTTTTTATTTATGAAGTTCAAACATGGCTTCAATCTCAACAGCAATACCACCAGGTAATATCATGCCAACGGCACTTCGAACGCCGACTCCATTATCGGCGCCAAATACATCTGACATTAATTCACTAAAACCATTGATGACCAAAGGTTGATCTCCAAAATCTGGATGGCTATTTACCATACCTAAAGTTTTTACTAAACGTTTGATACGGTCAAGATCTCCAAAATGGGTAGTAATAGTAGCTAACATGGTCAAGGCAACATGACGCGCACCTATCTTGCCTTCCGCTAAGCTTAAATTGTCTCCAACGCGCCCTTTATATAGTGAGCCATCAGGTAACATAGGTCCCTGGCCAGATACGTATAAAAAGTTATCTACGACTAATATAGGTCGGTATAGGCCTGCAGGTGGTGGTGCAGGAGGTAAGACCAATCCTAATTCTTGAATTCTTTCTGAAGCTGTGCTCATATTTTCTATTTATATAAATATATCTAATACTAAAACGCCGAGCAATCCCATTACTCCGACAGTAGTCTCCATTACGGTCCATGTTTTTAAGGTGTCTTTCACCGATAAATTAAAATACTCTTTATACAGCCAAAACCCCCCATCATTTACGTGAGAAAGCATAAGGCTGCCGGAGCCGATGGCCAAAACCATTAATTCAGGGCTCGCACCTGAATCTCCTAACAGTGGGAGTGCTATACCCGCAGCAGTCAATCCTGCAACCGTTGCAGATCCTACGCAAACACGAATAACAGTAGCGATTAACCAAGCCAAAATTAAAGGAGAAATGGCTGAACCTTTAAGCATGTCGCCAATGTAGGTGCTGACACCGCTATCGATCAATACCTCTTTTAAGGCTCCTGCGCCAGCGATAATCAAAAGTACCATAGTAATTCCTGCTACAGCAGTTGCAACAGAATCCATGACCTCCTTCATTTTTCTGCCTCGGGCTAAACCAAGGGTATAGATAGCTACCAATACGGATATCAACATCGCGAGAACCGGGTTTCCGAGGACCAAAGCGGCTTCTTTTATAATAGTTCCATCGGGAGTTACCACATCGATAATTGCAGCGAATCCTATCAAAATAACGGGTAATAAAGCTGTGAATATACTGATGAAGGTACTTGGCATTTCATCATCTGTTAAGACCTTTGGGTTTAAAAACTCCTTCAAAGGCGTAGCTTCTATATTCTTAATTGTTCGAGAGAATAGAGGCCCTGCAACAATAATTGCTGGTATGGCAACAATAATTCCGTAAAGTAAAGTCTTCCCAATATCTGCTTTGAACATGACTGCTATTCCTGTTGGTGCAGGGTGTGGAGGAAGATATCCATGGGTTACCGAAAGTGATGCCAACATCGGCAGTCCTACATAAATTAGAGGCAATCCTGTAGCTGCTGCAACGGTAAAAACTAACGGAATTAAAATGACAAAACCTACCGTGTAAAACATCGGAATACCTACTATAAAACCCGTAAGTACGACCGCCCATTGAATGTTTTTTTTACCGAATTTGTCTATGAGCTTATGCGTTATTTTTTGAGCAGCGCCACTATCGGCAACCAATTTACCTAGCATGGCACCAAGGCCTAGAATTAGAATTAATCCACCGAGCGTTTTACCTAGTCCCGTTTGAATAGAATCGACCACTTGAAGAATTTCCATATTGTTAGCAACACCCACAAAAAGTGAAACCAAAATAAAGGCGATAAAAGCATTGAGTTTAAAACGGGCGATGAGAAGGAATAAAATGAGTATTCCTATGATAACAATAACAATTGGCATTAGCTCGATTTTTGAAAGGTAGGGTTTAAATATACCAAATAAAAAATGCACTCCAAACCAAAGTTTAGAATGCATTTTTTAAAAATCTAAATGTGCTTAATCGTTGGTCTCTGGGGAAAGATATTTATACACCACCCCAGCCAAAATAGCACCTACAATAGGAGCTGCCCAAAACAACCAAAGTTGACCCATTGCCCATCCGCCATCTGCGAAAAGAGCTTGACTCGTGCTTCTTGCTGGGTTTACTGAGGTATTTGTGACAGGAATACTAATTAAATGAATCAGCGTCAAACAAAGACCAATAGCAAGGCCAGCTAAATATTTAGGAGCTTTTGAATGTGTACTTCCTAGAATAACGAATAAAAATATAAAGGTCATAACCACTTCGGTCACTAACGCGGCCACCATGGTATATCCGCCAGGAGAATGTTCTCCAAAACCATTTGCAGCAAAACCACCAACAGATTCAAAGCCAGTTTGATTGCTTACAATTAAGTATAAAATCCCTGCACCCGCGATACCGCCCAATACTTGAGAAATAATATAAGGTACTAAGTCTTTGGCATCGAAACGGCCTCCCATCCACAAGCCAATAGAGACGGCAGGGTTTAGATGACAGCCAGAGATGTGACCAATAGCATACGCCATAGTTACTACAGTAAGGCCAAATGCAAGTGATACACCTACAAAGCCAATGCCCATTTCAGGAAAACCTGCCGCAAGAACAGCACTTCCACACCCGCCAAGCACAAGCCATAGGGTTCCAATAAATTCAGCTACTAATTTTTTCATTTTTAAATGGTTTAGTTAATGTTTATATGTTTAAGGGTATAATTTAGTTAAAATTATCTTAACATATAATTACAAAAAACATATTTTGAACAAACTACCGTCAATTCACAAGGGTTTAGGGTGGTTTTTACTCCCCTAGCTCTGTAATCTTCTTTTCATATAACTTTTTACTTTCTATAACAGCAACATTCAGTTCTTTCATAATACCATCAACACGCCCCTCAATGCTTTTCATTTGGTCATTGATATTGTCAAAAGAATTTAAAGCTGCGGCAACTTCTAAAGCCTTTACCACTTCAACTGCATCGCCATGAAGTAAACGAAGTTTGTCTATTGCTTTAGAAGTATTGGTTAAAGTGCCATTGTATTTCGTCCGTGCTTTTTCAATGGCACCTAAAAGGGTTTTTTTGCTCTTTTCATCACTCAGGCTATTGGTCTGGGTTTCCATAGCGGTAAAGAGATTTGAAGCATGATTTTTAAGATCTTCATATTCTTTGTTAAGGTTCTCTACCCGTTTGTTTACCTTTTCCCAATCGCCATATACTTTTGCGAATTCCTTGTCCTCGTTTTTGGTATCCTCCAAAGCAGTTTGTAATGCATTTAAAGTTTCGAGGCCTTTATTGACATTTTTGTTGGCATTCTCTTTCTTTTTTTCAAAGGAAGAAACGGTGGACTTGAATTTTTCTTTCAAGCGAATCAAGTTTTCAGGACTTTTGTCTTTCCAGCAAGAAATAAATAATAGCGTAATTAGACTTAGGCAGAGGACTCTTTTAAACATATGATTTGATTTTGATTCGTGTTTTGGTAAAAATAGAAATTTTTTAGCTTTGCGCTTTTTGATAGTCAGCTAAGCTCTGAGGACCTTCAAGCACTACCCGAACTATTTGAAGTGTGCCGTCATTTTTAGTTGCAATTTGCCATTTTATTAATGCAATGGTTCCTTTTACAATTTCAATACCGGTGATACTTCGCGGGTGAACACAACTGCCATCATTGAATAAAGGAATTTCGCCTGGCTCAGGAAAACGTGGCCGATGAGTATGGCCTACAATAGTTATTAGTAAGTTCTTTTCTAGAATCCATTTTTTGATACGACGCTCAACTTTTTTGAGTTCCATATAATTTTTAGCAGGACTGGTAGGGTCTGCGATACCCCAAATTTGCAATGGTTTCCATAGTATGCGAACTAAAAAACGTCCCCATCTCCAGAACGTGTAATTCCACCAATCGGCCTGATGGCCGTGCGTAAGAAAAAGTTCTTGCCCCGTTTCGTTATGCTTTAATACAATTCCTTCGTGATAGGTAATGCCCTCTAGAAGTTCTTTTTTACAATCTTCAACAGGTTCGAAATAATGATATAAATGCTTCGCAACATATTTAGGGTCTTTGTAGGCCATGTCATGATTGCCCCAAATCATGTGTAACCTTTTCTCAAGGTGAAAATCTTTTAATAGTTTGAATACATTTTTATGAGCTTGAAAAATGGATTTAAAATTTATATTCTCCCAAAGCTCATCGCCATCACCCAATTCACAGTAGTCAAAACCTTCCTTGAAATAATGGGTTAGCGCGTGAAAGTAAATATTGCGATTCTTTGCAAAATCATCGGCAAAACTATTATCACCCCTATGGCAATCACTAAACAAAATGAATTTTGAAGTATTGTCAAACGAAATCACTTTTGCCTGCAGATAGGCTCTTGATAACCGAGAACTTGAAGACATTTTAATATAATTTAAAAGTTGCTTTTACACCCTTATTTCGAATATCCTCAATACCTAAAGCGATACCCTCTAAAATAAATGCCCAGCCATTTGGCTAGGGCTAAGAAACATACTGAAAAATGGCTAGGCTTCAAAATGTTTTTAAGTTGTCAAAAAGTTTTGATTTTCAACGTGATACCAGCGCTTGAGCTTTATTTAAAGTAAATATGCAAAAAACACAGCATATCTTAGCACTTTTGATAAGGTTTCCTTAACAAAATTTTAGGTCTTGTTTTGTAATTTTACAGCGAAAAAGTAGACCAATAGAAACTATGTCTTTAAACGATAATGAGAATATGCCTATTAAGCCTGTTATAAGTTTCAACAAGCTATTGCAATATTATGATGAGTTGGCTAAAAGTGAAGATGGGTTTTTGGCCGCGAAAGCGAAGCGTGTACTTGATACGCAAGCGCCTTACCCTGAACTTCGAGAAGGGTTTACAGACCATTCTTTGTTGAAAAAGTATGAAGCTGAGATCAAGATCATTCTAGAAGATACGTTTTCAGATATTTTAGGACAAAATGAGATTAAGGCAGCATCATTGCCTTATGACAATCTTGTTTTTAATGCTTCACAAAGATTTCAAAAAATAATAGCTGATGCCGGACCAGGTTTTGAACCTAAAATTCGAAATCAAGAGGAAAATTTTAATTACATTATGGCTGCCGTAGTAGTACTTAATTTTTACTACGGATTCAAACTAGATTTCACAAGACCTTATTTTTATGATATTCCTGATGCGGCAGGTGTAATGCATCACTATCGTATTTTGTATAATGCTGACTTTTTGGAGTTGATACCCACAGATAAGGCGAAAGATTTAAAGCAAGCAGATATTCACGAGCTTATAGAGAACATTGATAATATTGAGCTTTGGAAAGAGAAAATTCCGCCCGGAAGTTTTATTTCAAAGGGCTTTGTGATATCGAACATGTTTGATGTTACTGCAGAACATTCGATTTCAGAAATAAAATCAGGGTTGATATCTAGTGAAAAAGATAATGAAGGCGAGTCGTTTATGGACTTCATGCAAGAAACGTTTCGCTCATTTTTTAGATTGAAAGACGTAAATGTTGGTTTTGTGGCCTACGATACGAAACAAGACCAGTTTCAATGTATTCATGGCGCAGGTATGGAAAGTGTTATTTTAGGAAATGAGGAATACGTCTCTTGTGATGATGCCTTGTGCCCCGGTTCTTATAAGGCATTGATGCAGGATAACGATTTCTTTGCTGTCAGCGATGTTAACAAATATTATGAGCTTTCTGGTGGAATTTCGCCCTATAAAAACCTTAAAAAAGCCGGCTATCAAAGTGCCATTTTTGCGCCAATAGCAGAAAACGGAACTTTACTTGGGGTGCTTGAAATAGGCTCGCCAAACAAAAATGAGTTGAATAGTGTAAATGCAACAAAGCTTAAAGACATCATGCCTTATATTGTTACGGCCGTGCTTCGGTCAAAAGCAGAAGAGGAGAATTTGATAGATGCCATCATTCAGAATGAATGTACTTCAGTGCATTCATCAGTTTATTGGAGGTTTCAAGAAGAAGCTAAGAACTTTATTAAAGATGGTTTACAAGGAGAGCAACCTTCTTTCAAGGAGATTGTTTTTAAGGATGTAAGTCCGCTGTACGGTCAAATAGATATCAAAGATTCATCGGTAGCCAGAAATACGGCTATTCAGCACGATCTGATGATTCAGTTAGCTGACGTAAATAGAATTTTGACTCAAGCTTGGGAAAAAAAGAAGCTACCCGTTTACGAAGAACTCATTTTTAGGGTAAACAATCATGTTGAAGAGGTTAAGGAGGTCTTGCATACCAATAGCGAGCAGGAAATTTTCAACTTTATTTTGAATGAAATAAACCCTGTTTTTGAACATTTGAAAAAGGAAGATTCCACGCTTGCAAAATCGATTGTTGCTTATGAGTCTCAGATTGATAAAAATACACATTCGTATTACGACCACCGTAAAAATTACGATACTAGTGTAATGAAAATCAATAAGAAGTTAGCCTCCTTGATTGACAAAAAGCAAGAGGATGCTCAGCTGATGTTTCCACATTATTTTGAACGTTATAAAACTGATGGAATAGAGCACAACATCTACATAGGAGATTCAATCGCAGGAAATCGAAATTTTGACCCACTATACCTGAATAACCTTCGTTTATGGCAGTTGCAGGTAATGGTTGACATGGAAAATAAACACTATAGTTTGAAACCTGAGCTTCCAGTACCCCTAGATGTCGCGTCTTTGATTCTAGTCTATAATACGTCTTTATCTATCCGTTTCCGGATGGATGAAAAACGTTTTGATGTAGACGGTACTTATAATGCACGCTACGAGATTATTAAAAAACGTATCGACAAGTCTTTTGTAAAAGGAACGAATGAACGTCTCACGCAAACAGGAAAGATGGTTATTGTGTATTCTCAGAAAAGTGATGAGCTAGAATATCTGCGTTATATCAAATTTTTAAAATCAAAAGAATACTTTACAGGTAAAGTTGAAATCGTAGAGTTAGAAGGGCTTCAAGGCGTAGCCGGGCTAAAAGCTATTCGCGCTAATATCTTATACCGTAAAAATCAGGAATCTGAAAAGACCTATACATATGAAGATTTAATGCAGGAGTTAAAGGACTAAAATCAGAAGAACTTTACTATTTATCGCACCATGCCGTTATTAAAGTGAAATGCGAGTCCAAAAGCAATGACAGAGAGTATAATACCTACCATAAATATGGTATAGGTCCATCTTAAAATACCGTATTTTCTGTTTAATACCAATCCTAAAAAGTATAAATCTTTGGTCAACGAGCCATAGATGTATTCTTTGTCTTTTACCAATTCTTGAATAGCCCAGTCGTATTCTTCTAGACTCATTTTATGAAAATTACCAAAAAACAAAAGATTTACCTTTTTGTCTTTGACATCTTCCTTTGTGAATTTGCCGCTAGTAATATTTGGTCTAGTTGCGATGACTGCCATAATCATTGATATGACACTAAAAATGATAAAAATAACGGTAGGGTAAATAAGATATTCGTTAGAAGGGTTGTCTAATTTCGGAAGTAAACTTGACAAAGCCACTGAAATAATAATTGCGTTTACCGATAATAAAATATTCGCTTTGGTATCAGCGATATCACTTAAGGTGAGGTGGTTTTTGAGTGTTACACGAAACAAAGTTTGTATACCGCGGTCAGGACTTTCGCTTTTATATTTTGCTTTTATGGCTTCTTTCTTTGCAATCTCTTTTTCAGCTTTATTTGCTTTTTTTAGTTTTTTCAAGTTTTTGGCTTTTCCTTTACTCCAATTATCTTTGGCATATTCGGTATAAAATTCTTGTTCTTTTTCGAACATTTCAATGTTCGCCTTGCGCCATTCTTGTGATGAATATTCAGCAATGTCGAGCATCGTTAATTCTTCTCGAAGAAACTCTGAGGTCTCTCGATAGCTATTTTGGGCAAAGTGCGAACAATCGGCATCTTTGATAATTTTTTCTTGCAAATTTTGCGGCTTATAATGCCTTTTGGTAGCACGAATACAGCTAATGACTTTTTGGATTTTTTCAGTATTGTAAGCCTGTTTCGACAAGAATTTTTGAGCAATATCGCAGCTAGTTTCCTCGTGCTCGTTTGTTCCTTTAGTATAGCCGGTATCGTGAAGCCAAGCCGTTAATAAAAGAATCTCATTTTCTTCTGCGGAAAGACTATGAGCGTCCAATAATTCTTTAGTACTTTTAACTACGCGTTCTGTATGTTTGAGATTGTGATAGATGTATTTCGGATCTAATGAGTTTGTCAATAAATCTGTAGCAAAATCTTTAGTTTTTTCAATTATATCCGACATATGGAATGAGTTAGAGTATCTACCGCCAAATTACAAAATTCTAGCCTTTAGAACTTTTATATGAAGAATTATTCCATAGTTGTGCTTTGTTCCATTTTACTTACGAATTGTGCCACACAAAAGACGAAGTATGCTGATGGGTTTTCAAATGAAGAAATACCTAGTTCAAAAGTGGTTGCGCATACGGTTTACCTTATTGGTGACGCTGGCTTGTCAACAGAGAATAAGCCAAATGTAGCTTTGAAATTGTTTAAAAGTAAATTAAATAAAGCTACCGAAAATAGTACTGCTATATTCTTAGGAGATAATATCTACCCCGCCGGACTACCTGATGAAAATGAGTTTCCGAAAGAATATAACCAAGCAAAAAGCTATTTAGATGCGCAGATAGGAACACTTGAGAATTTTGATGGGAGGCCTCTTTTTATTCCTGGCAACCATGATTGGTATAGTGAAGGCTTGAAAGGCTTGAAGCGTCAAGAAAAATATGTCAAGAAAAAACTAAAGCAAAAGAAGCCATTTTTGCCAGAAAATGGATGTCCGATTACTGAAGTTAAAGTGAATGACCAGCTAGTCATTGTTGTGATTGATTCAGAATGGTATCTCGCCAATTGGAACAAGCACCCTACCATGAATGATAATTGTGAAATTAAAAGTCGGGCTAAGTTCTGGGAGGAAGTAGAGGGGGTTATCAAAAAAAATCGTGATAAAACCACCCTAATAGCGCTACACCATCCGATGTTTAGTTATGGTCCTCATGGGGGTCAATTTTCATTAAAACAGCAGCTTTACCCAGCAAATAATGGAATACCGCTGCCTATTTTGGGTAGTTTTATTAATGTGCTTCGAAAAACTTCTGGAGCATCACCAGAAGATATTCAGAACAAACGGTATACCGAATTCAAAAATCGAATGGTGACCTTAGCGCAGTATTCCGAAAAGGTGATTTTCACTTCAGGGCATGAGCATACTTTGCAGTATATCAAAGAACATAATATTCCGCAAATTGTAAGTGGAGCAGGAGCGAAAAATGGAGCAGTTCGTTTGCTAAATGGAAGTAAGTTTGCAACAGGTAAAAAGGGCTATGCTACTCTTGAAATCTATATAGACGGGTCTTCTCAGGTTCGATATTTCGGAGCGGACGATACGGGCAAAGAAGAATTTTTGTTTGCGACCGAAGTATTAAAACCTGAGAGAAACGCTGACAACAGTAGCTATGAAAAATCATACTCTTCGAAAGCTTCAGCTTCAATTTATACCAAAGAAGAAATCGACAAAACAGGTTTTTTCAAAAGCCTTTGGGGTGAGCGGTATCGGAAATATTACGGAACCAAAGTAACGGCACCAACCGTAAATTTAGATACGCTTTTTGGAGGATTAAAACCTGTTCGTAAGGGGGGTGGTCATCAGTCAAAATCACTTCGACTACGAAATAAAAATGGAAAGGAGTATGTAATGCGTGCTATGCGAAAGGTTTCGGAGTTGTATTTACAATCTATGGTTTTTCAAGAGCAATATGTTATGGATGATCTGCAGGATACTTTTTTGCAAGAATTTCTTCAGGATTTTTATACGGGTTCACATCCTTATGCTCCATTTACAATTGGACCGCTATCAGATGCAATTGGCATTTATCATACCAACCCAGTGTTGTATTATATTCCAAAACAACATGCCTTAGAGGAATTCAATGAGGATTTTGGAGATGAGCTATACATGATAGAGGAACATGCCGGAGATGGTCATGGAAATTTAGCTAGTTATGGCTTTTCAGATAAACTCATTAGTACTGATGAGATGCTTGAAAAGCTTAGAGATGATGAGAAGTACGATGTGGATGCTAAAATGTACGCTCGGGCAAGGCTATTTGATATGGTTCTCGGTGATTGGGATCGTCATGTGGATCAATGGCGTTGGGCCGAATTCAAGGAAAAAGGCACAAAGAAAAAAACGTACAAACCAGTGCCAAGAGACCGCGATCAAGCTTTTTCCATAATGGGTGATGGTTTGTTTATGGGCTTGGCAACTAGACTGATTCCGACATTGCGTTTAATGGAAGGCTTTAAAGAAGAAATTAGAAGTGTCAAAGGCTTTAACTCTTCACCCAAAACCTATGTGCTTGATTTGGCTTTATTAAATGAGACCACCAGAGAAACCTGGTTGTCTGAGGCTAAATATATTCGAAAAAACTTAACTTCTGAAGTGATAGACCATGCATTTCTCTCTTTTCCTGAGGAAGTGCGTGATGAGACTGTTACGGAGATAAAACGAGTTCTTTTAAAGCGAATAGCCGCTATTGAAGAGACTGCGAACGCGTATTACAGCATTTTAAATAAAGCTGCAATTGTCACTGGAACAGACAAAGATGATTGGTTTGAAATTGAATATTTAAATAAAAACGAAGTTGACATAAGTGCCTATCGAATCATCGATGGGGAGAAAAAGAAACGATTCTTTTACAAGAGGTTTTCTAATGATTTTACTAAAGAGATATGGGTCTATGGCCTAGATGATGAGGATCGTTTTGTAGTCAAAGGTGCGTATAAGAGCAAAATTAAAGTTCGCCTAATAGGCGGTCAAAATAACGACGAATATGATGTGGGAGAAGGTGGAAGCACTTTTATTTATGATTATAAGTCTAAAAAGAACCGATTTAAAGAGGTTTCGAAAGCTAGAGTTAAACTGACCGATAACTATGCTGTAAACACTTATCAGCCGCTTAAGATGAGCGCTTCTCAAAATCAAATTTTACCGGTTATTGGTTTTAATCCAGATGGAGGTTTGAAAATTGGTATCACTGAAACATATACGTACAATGGATTTCGACAAAACCCATTTACCCAACAGCATCATATAAACGCAGCATTCTATTTTGCTACTAGTGGCTATGAACTAGGTTATAAAGGCGAATTTGCTAATGTCTTTGGGAAGGCTAATTTTGAATTGGATACCCAGCTTACTAGCCCAAATTTTGCCATTAACTTTTTTGGATTAGGGAATGAAACTGAGAACCTAGATGAAGCGTTGGAGCTCGATTATAATCGCGTTCGCTATAGTACCATAAAGTTCGCTCCTTCCTTAGTTTGGAGAGGACCATTAGGAAGTAAAGTGCGGACAGGAATTTCTTATGAATTCATCGAAGTAGAAGAGACCGATGAGAGATTTATAAATACGTTTTACCAACAAAATGGTGAAGAAACATCAAAGAATTTTATTGGATTAGATGGAAAATATTCTTACGAAAATTTGGATAATTCTGCTTTTCCAACTTTAGGAATGGCTACTTCATTACACCTTGGCTATAAAAAAGAAACAACAGCTGGTGGCAATAGTTTTGGGTATATCATTCCCACGCTATCTTTTGATTACAAACTGATATCTAGCGGCAACTTGGTGCTTGCCACCAAATGGAAGGCACACTTTACTTTGGGCGATGATTATGAGTTTTATCAAGCAGCAAGTATAGGAGGCACAGATGGGTTAAGAGGATTCAGAAATCAACGTTTTACCGGAAAAAAAGCCTTTTATCAAAATACAGACCTCCGGTTAAGTCTAGGCAAAAGAAGAACAGGAATTTTGCCAACTACAGTCGGAATTTATGGCAGTTTTGATTACGGTAGGGTTTGGCAACCCAGTGAAGATTCTGGATTATGGCACACCTCTTATGGAGGTGGTTTCTTTGTTAATGCGGCAGATGTTATGACCTTACGCGCCGCTCTTTTTACTAGTGTTGATGGACCACGTTTTTCTTTCGGATTAGGATTTGGGTTTTAAGACTGCTGTTGTCATACACCTATTTCTATAAAAAAGAGATGAATTCTGTATTTGCGAAGAATTGAACTTTTGAAAACGAAGGCCAGTGGTTTAATGGCTTGGCTCTTATCAAAAGAGCGCATGTTTAAACTTTCCTTAGAAGGTTAGCCACCTCGTTTAATCTAGAGTGAGTTGTTTAAAAAGAAGTTACTTGAGCTTATAAGAATACAAATTTCTTCCAGTACCATCTCGCTCTTCATCAGAAAGCAAAAGCGTTTTATTACTCGTAAAACAAATTGATTCTAACTGTGTTCTGGTGCCTAAATCAATTTCTTTTATAGTTGCTTTGGGTAGCGCATTGATAGAAAAATTTGTAATAGTCCAAAGCTTGCCATAGCTTAAAAGTACAATGGTTTTTCCATCTGGTGAAATCGCTGCAGAAGTTATTCTGCAGGTATCCCAATCAGTACAAAGACTAATTTTGCCAATTAATTCTGCTTCATAACTCCCTTTTTTGTCAGGAACTCTATAAATCAAGGTTTCACCAGTAAAAGGATTTGTTCTGTTTTTAGTAAAGATGTAGAGCGAGTCTGCATAGTGAAAGAACGCTTCAGCATCATACAATAACTCGCCTCGTCGTGGAGGAAATTCTACCTGTTCCGGGTAATTGAACCTAATGAGTTTTGCATTTATTTTGCCGCCTTTCTCTATTTCAGGATTGGGCAGTTTGAGGATAGCCAAATTTTTTCTAGTATTCGCGTTATTTCCGAAATCTCCAATATATAAATTCCCTTCTCTATCTTTAGTTAAATCTTCCCAATCGATATTTTTGGCATTTTTTATATCAAATTGCTGAATTATATTTCCTTTGAAATCTGTTTTGTAAATGTTATCGCTGTTTCCGTTGTCTTCTATAAACCAAGCAGATGATTCTGAAAAAGAAACCATACCTGAATTTTCTTTTAATTTAGAAGGGAGTTTCTCGATAAGATTCAGTTGGCCGTGATTCGTGCAGCTCTGCATTAAGAAAATCAACAGCAGAAAAGAAGTTAGTAGTCTCATTTTATTCGTTTAAGGGCATGAAAATTTCGGCTTTCCATGTTAGTTCATCACCGCCGCTCATAGGATTATTATAAAAAATTTCCAAGGGCTTATTCTCAATTTTAATACTGTTATTTCTTGCATATTCATACAATGCAAACCACGCTCTATCTGAAACACGATAATTTCCATGATAGGTAGCTTTTAAGGCTTTTCTAGATTTTACCTTTTTAAATTTAATCTTAGTATGTTGTGGAATTGAATCCATTTCACCAATAGGAAACATGAAATTAAAATCGATACTATCAGTATCAATATTCCATGATGTGACCTCTAAGGTTGGTTCTCCTATAACTTTGATATCCTGCTCTTTTAGCCAAACTACAACATCTCCATTGTTTAGGATCATTTGATTCGCCTTTTCTCTTAACGAAGAAGATATAGAAACATAGGCATAGAATTTTGCAGGGGTGTCATGGTATCCATTTATTTCTACTTTATGATTTTTCAGATGCGCATCCAAGCTCTTTTTAAATTGTGATGTTCTTGAAAGCAATACTTGTTTGAGCGGCGGGTTAGTATATAAATTTTTAATTCTGGTGCGTATACTATTATTTACATCTTTGACTTGGATGGTGATTTTGCTATTAGTAGCATTACTACTTTCTATTTTCCAATTAAAAAGGAGTGTGCTGTCTTTCATCTTCAAGGTCTGTCGAATATTAGAAAAATGTTCTTTTGATGATTCGAGTATGCTGATATGCTCTGTTTTTTCTAAAGCTTGAGTCCATCCTTCAATTACATAAAACACAGTTCCAGGTGCTGTTTTTTGATGAAAACTAATTTGATAGTCATATGACTTAATAAAGAGATACCAAATCATGGCAGATGCCAAGAGGAAGATGGTGAGTATAGTTAATTTAGAATATTTGCTCATGATAATATGCTCGAACTTATAAGCTCTTCGTATTCATTTTTAATTCGCCGACTACGAATCTACCCAATTTTCTACCTTGATCAACACCGACTTCAACTGCGGCTCGGTAATGAATTCCACCATACATTCTGCTTATAGCTGCTTCATCGGCAGCTTGATTAAAAGAAGAAAATCTACGAATAGGAAGTCCATAAGGAGTTTCTGTATCATCATCAAAAGAGAAATCATTGCCAAAAATAGAAGTCAATACGGTAGCAGCAGCTCCTGAAACAACGCTATGTCCACTTGTGTATTCTGGAAAAGGCGGCGTCTGTAGAATTGGTTTCCAATCTTCATCAATGTATTGATTAATCAGAGTTTCTGGCCGAATAAGGTTGCTTCTATACTTTTCATCCCAACAACTTATAAAGGCATCTGCAATAGCCATGGATGTTTGGGTATTAGCAGAAATAGTATTGTCAAAATCGAAGCCTGCTTTTCTTGTAGCTATTTTGGTAATGCCAATCCAGTGTGCACCAGGGGTGATTTTTTTGGTCGCAAACATTAAATGACCTCGGGTAATAGATACATATGGGTTACAGTCCCAAAATTGTGCAATTAGTACCTCTTCAGAGGTATCGCCTTTTAAGGTTATTTTATTACTGATGTCATACACCTCCTTTAACTCTTTATAAAAATCAGAATTTTGTTCCATAGAAAATGGTGGAGGTGGAACAGGTTTAAACTGAGCAGCAGAATCAATAACAAAAGAACGAATTTTACTCCAATGTGGTTCTATAGCGTCCATATAGGCCGGTGGAGTAGGTTGCCATCTAGAAACTTCCTCTGTGAGTACAGTAAATTTTGGCATCGTCCTAGTTTGATTATAATTGTCTTTTGACATCCATGCCTTGATATGTTGTGCTACTGTAATGCCGTATTCTTTCGAGGATTCAAACTCTGTTTCATTAGTAGTTTTCCAGTGCAGGTATAAGCTGTCTCGCAGTGAGATGAGCTTTGCCTCAGAAAAAATAAGTTCTTTACTCACTTCCATATGAGCTACTAGAGCAGCTAGTTGTGGATTAATATTTAGCATGGTGTCTAATACAGGAACGGGTGTCAATTCTTTTACTTGGCCTACCAAAGAATTGTAAGCTCCGTTAGATTGAGCAATAACCTCGTAAGCTGCAATATTTGGGTAAGCGAATATTCTACTGGCTACAGGAGGTGAAAAAATATCATGAATCATGATTTCTGTAACCTTATCTACTGCCATGTGATACGCTTCAGGACTTACAACAATAGGCTTAGACTCTTTTTTACAGCCCCAGACAAGTATTGTGAAGAGGGCAATTATGTTGATTTTATTCTTAAAATTCATACAGTTCTGCATCATCGTCATTTATAGTTACCAAAAGTATTTTTTTATTGTTTATCGTAATTAGATTTAAGTCACGAACCGATTTTTGGGTAAAATTTAAGCCGATGTGGTGTCCTAAAAGTACGGTGCTTTCATCTTTTATCAAAGCACCAGCAAAACCGTCAAAGCGACCATGATAAGGGGTTACTCCAAAATAATTTCCGGCCACCAGAACTTCTTCTTTACCATCACCATCATAATCTGCAGATAAAAAAGTATGTAAAGGGGCTACTTGCAACTCATTGCTGAAGGGGTAAAATGTAAAGGTCCCATTTTCATTTTTTAAATAGCCCGAGGCTAGTTCATGAACTTGAAATAACGTTCCCTGTTTTAGTATTTTCTCATCATAAATCTCATAAATAGACTTCCCTGAAAAGCTCTTATATGTTGGAAATTTTTTCTTGGTTATTGAAATTAATTGCCCTGCTAATTCATCTAAACTTGCCAATGGGTAGTATTTTTTATTTTTTTCAACAGCAACAATAGTTTCAGTTTGTGAGTTGTCATCAAAATCGCCATAGTACATACGAAGTGGGTAGTCTCTGCTTGCTTTGAATTTTGAATTAAGACCCCAATTTCCAAGAAGGTAGTCCAAATCACCATCTCCATCAATATCAAAAGGAGCTATGGATTGCCAAAGACCGTTTAGTTTTTCATCGGTAACACTTTTGGTAACATCTTTAAAATCTCCATTTATATTTTTAAGGAAGGTAGGCATCATCCATTCGCCGACTACAATGAGATCTTTAAGACCGTCAGAATCGAAATCGGTAAAAATAGCATCAGTAACAATGCCTAGTTTTTCTAAAGCAGCAACTTTCTCAGAATTGAATACGCCTTGATTATTCTTTAACAAATAGGAAGGGTTAATACTTCCAAAATCATTAGGAGTTGAGCCATTGCCAATGAAGATATCTGTGTAAGTGTCAGCGTCATAATCTCCAAGCGCTAGAGCTGATCCGTTTGAAAAATATTCAGGAAATTCTTTTCGCACCCAATCGTTTTTATCTTGACGGTAGATGCGGTCTTGTACTGCTTTAGATTTACCTCTAAACTGCCCACCCCCAGTAACGACTAATAGTTCTTGTTTTCCGTCCTTGTTAAAGTCTGTTATTACTGCTTTTATATCTTCATGAATTATTTCTGAATAAAGGAAAGAAGAATCTTTTTTTACAAATGTAGAATCGGTCTGATAAAATATTTGTGGTGCTTTTCTAGAGGAACCACCGAAATAAATATCATCTTTTCCATCTTGATTTAAATCACCAATAGCGGTTGCCGGACCTCTATCAGATATTTTGTAAGGAATTAATTTTTGCAAATCAAAATCGGTGAACTGATTTTCTTCATGCTTGAAATTTATGCCCATATTATCCTTAATCTTTTTAAATAGCAGGTCGTTTTCGGTATTCGTACGATAGGGTAGGTGAACCATACTTTCTTCATATGCTATTTCAAGTGTCTGATTTGCTTTAGTTTGCAGAAGCACTTGTGTTTTTCGATTAGGCCATGTGATTTTGATGGAATCTATGGTCTTGTTTTTTTTAATACCAAAATGAATTATAGGTTCTGATGAGGACTGAAATCCTCGCACAGTATACAACTCTTTAAATTGTATTTCGTTATTGTTATAGATGGTGACTTTTGTTCCAATGGCAAAAAGGTTTTTATCAATATATTTCAGTTTCAATTTTAAATAATTATTACTGCTATTGGTCGTGTTTCTATAAATGGTAGGTTGAGTGTTCAAGTTGTTGGTTACAATATCAAGATCACCATCGTTATCAAGATCGGCATAGGCGGCCCCATTAGATATTAATGTGTCTTTAGTCATCCAACTTGTTGACATATCTGAAAATGCCAATTGTTTTGTGCCTTTAAATATAGTGTTGTGTACATAGCCACTTGGCATTAGGGCTAAGGCTTGTTGGTCTACTAATTTTGTGTTGTTCAACTTACTTCGTATTTGTTCGCTAGAAGTAAAGTTTACATAGTCTAAATCGTTAGGGCGTTTGGGTATGCCGTTAGCAATGAAAAGATCTTGCTCACCATCTTGATCATAATCACTAAAAAGAGCGCTCCAACTCCAATCTGTTGCTGCAACTCCACTTAGCAATGCTGTTTCGGTAAAAGATTGCCCAGCATTATTTATTTGCAACATATTTCTGGTAAATTGATAATGATATCCTAATTGATCGACACGCATATTTAGCATGGCAGTACTTTCATCACCTGATGACGCTTTGAGTACTTTCTCATCTTCAGGAAGCATATCCAAAGAAATAATATCTGGATAACCATCATGATTAATATCTGCTATATCATTCCCCATAGAAAATCGGCTTGTGTGACCAAAATAGGCTTTAAGGCTTTCTGAGAAAGTGCCATCACCGTTGTTGAGGTAGTAGTAATCATCTTCATGAAAATCATTGCCAACATATATATCAGGAAAGCCATCTAAGTTAAAATCAGAAATAGCAATACCAAGGCCATAACTATTAGCGCCGCCATAAATACCAGTTTCGGCACTTACATCTGTGTAGGAGTCGCCATCGTTCCGCAATAATTTATCACCACTTTCATAAGTTCTGTTATTACGGATATCCGCTTTTCCGAAAGACGTTTCTGTATGAACAGCATGATTGAGTAAGTATATGTCGAGGTCTCCATCTAGGTCATAATCTAAGAAAGCTGCATTAGAACTATAATTATCATAATCTAAGCCATATGCTTCTGATGCTTCTAAGAAGGTAGCATCGCCTTGGTTGATAAACAATTCATTATGGCCATCAAATCCATTAATGCCAACTACAGCGCACACGTAAATATCCAATAGGCCGTCTCCATTCACATCACCCATGACCGCGCCTGTATTCCAGTCACTTCTTCCTACAACTCCTGCTTTCTCCGTAATATCTTCAAATTTTAGATTTCCTTTATTGAGATATAATTTGTTTTTCACTTGGTTTCCAGTAAAGTAGATGTCTGGTAGTCCGTCGTTATTGATGTCACCAATAGCGACTCCTCCACCATTATAGAAATAGAGATAGTCTAAAATATTTAGATCATTATTTTCCGTGAGGGTATTCTGAAAATCTATTCCTGAAATTTCTGCAGGAACGCTCTCAAAAAGTAGATTTTCTTTGTCGGAACATGCAACAAAAATCAGTGTATAAATGATGCTAAGTAGAATTCTTTTAATCATTTATTTTGAAGATTTTTGGAGCTTCGTTATTTATGCCGGTAATGAAAATGCCCTCTGTATTTTTATTCTTAACTTTTTTGATATGTTTAACTTCTCCTTCTACGAAAAAGCCTGATTTAGAATAAGGTACCCATTGCAAATCACCTTTTCCATTACCTAAAAGTAAGCTGCCATAGTTAGCATCCAATTTAGAATATTGGGGCTTGAATTCGTAGTTATTCCCTCCTAATAAGACATCTATATGGCCATCACCATTTATGTCGGCACAACTTATACTAGATACACATGAAAATTGTACTTCTTTGGGCAATGGCTTAATAGTATACACACCTTCACCGTCATTTAAAGCAAGTATGCTTTTTGTTTCGGTCACGGATTTAGTGATAGAATTTTCTATAACCTTTGTGTCAAATAGATTTTCTATAGTCTTTAAAGCGTAGTCAGAAAAGCGTAAATTTTCTTTTTTTAATGATGCTATTTGAGCCGTTAGATCTTTTTTCATTGCAATAGGCATATTATTTCCGCCTATGGTTCGGGTCATAATTTGCTCAATAGTACCGTTGTTGTCAAAATCATTTATGAATAATTTGATAGGTTCCTCAGCAGACGCTTTATAAGGAATATTTACTCCTTGATTGCCTAAAATAAAATCTTGGTCACCATCACCATCAATATCTACGACTTCAATAGTGTTCCACCAACCGTGAAGAGTATCAAGGTTTGTCTCTTTTAGACCGAGCCTTCTACCGTTATTTTTTAATATTTTTGGAGCCATCCAATCTCCTACTATAATCAAGTCCTCTTTTCCGTTGCCGTTGGTGTCTGCCCACTTAGCATCCGTAATCATTCCAATATTTTTTATATCGAAGGCCTTACTCTCAGTAACGTCTTTAAAAGCCGCAGGGCCTAAATTCTCTAAGAAAAGGTGTTTTGGATTTATACCATAGATGCCAGGAACGCTTCTGCTACCAATAAACAGATCTAGGTCACCGTCTTGGTCATAGTCAGATGCGGCAATAACGGCAACATTATGCCCCGTAGCAGGTAGTTGGGTCATTTTTGTAAAGGTTCCTTTACCGTTATTGAGATAAAGCCTGTTTTTGTAATTCTCGCTTTTGTTTGGATTATTTCCTCCACTGGCAACTAGTAAATCTAAAAAGTCATCTCCATTAGCATCGAAAAACAGCGCTGCGGTATCTTCTAAGAGAGCATCCTCAGTGATGATTTTTTGGGCCGATGTTATAAACTGTCCAGATGCGTTCTGAATATAGACAGTACCCGCTTGATCGTGTGCACCGCCAATAAATAGGTCGTCGTTTCCATCAGCATTTATATCGCCAATAGCCATTGCTGGCCCTTCTTGAGAAAGCATTTCGCTAATCAAGCCCTCGTAATCAAAATCTACATGGGCGTCTTCATTATGTTTTGCTAATTTTTGTGGAACTAGTTTCAAAAGTGTTTTTTCGTTGATAGGTGTACGATAATAATCTTGTGTATTGTTGGATTGGTTTAAACGTATACTTTGATTAGCTTTTACCGCCTTTAAGGTTTGTGTTTTGTTATTTGGCCAATATACTTTTATTGAGTCAATTTTTTTTGTATCACCAAGTCCTATTGTCATAACATAATCCATAGAAGATTGAAAACCTCTGGTAGGAATCAATTCTTGTCTTATAACTTGGTCTTTAATATAGAGTTCAGCTATTGTGCCAATAGCAAATGTGTTGTTCAACTCTCCTTTGAGGGCTATTTTTATATAGTTTTTCGGGTTTGTTTCTTGAGTATTATTCTTAAAAACAAAAGCTTTTTGATTTACATTATTTACTACAATATCTAAATCGCCATCATTATCAAGGTCACCATATGCAGCCCCATTTGAAAAACTTGGAATTTTCAAGCCCCAATCTTCTGTTTTGTCACTAAATGTAAGGTCTTGATTATTTTTAAAAGCATAGTTAGGTATGGCAGTGCGGGGCATTTTATCAATGATTGAATCTTTGTCTGCCTTTTTACCGGTTAAGATCATTTCTTGCAAAATATCATTAGCGAAAAAGTCTATAAAATCTTGATTGGTAAGGTCTTGGTTTATTCCGTTAGAGACATAGATATCGCGATACCCATCATTGTCCATGTCAAATAATAATGCGCCCCAGCTCCAATCTGTTTTCGCTATACCGCTGTAGTGGGCAATTTCAGAGAATTTTCCATTGCCGATATTTAATTGCAATGAATTTTGCATGTATTGATGGTGAAAATCGAGACCAAGTTTTCTTTTGTAACTATCATATCCCTCGAAAACAGTAGTTTTCTTTAAGCGCTCGTCATCTTCTGGAAGCATATCGGTTACGAAGATGTCAGGTTTGCCATCGTTATTGATATCTTGCATGTCAGCGCCCATTGAAGCTAAGCTGGTATGAGCGATCCAATTTTTTATTTCTTCTTTAAAAGCGCCATTTTTTTGATTGATATAAAGATAGTCTCGTTCATAAAAATCATTAGACACATAAATATCTGGATATAAATCCCCATTCACATCGCCAACGGTCACTCCTAGGCCAAAACCTATTAGACTGCCATAAATACCAGCCTCCTCACTTACATCAACAAATTGGCCATTGTCATTGCGCAACAGCTTGTCACCTCCGCCTTTTAATACTTCTGGAACCTTCCAATCTTTGGCTCTAAGTTCTCTTTTATTCGAGTAGTTAAGGCTGCTCACTGGTATAAAGCTATTGTTAAGAATATACGCGTCTAAATCGCCATCTTTATCGTAATCAAAAAAAGCAGCATGGGTTGTGGAACCATTTTCTGCTAGATTGTACTCGGCAGCTTTTTCAGTAAAGCTAAGATCCCCATTATTGATGAACAGTTCGTTCTTTTGATTATCTCCTTTTATATTACCTGCATTACAGACGTAGATGTCGAGCAGCCCATCTGCATTTATATCGACCATCGCCACGCCGGTTGACCAAGCTCTATTGCCTCCTATACCCGCGGCCATAGAAATGTCTTCAAATTTGAAATTCCCTTTATTGAGGTAAAGTTTGTTCTTTCCAAAATTCGATGTCAAGTATATATCAGGTAGGTCATCATTATTGATATCTCCGATGGATACGCCACCACCATTATAAAAATTTCGGTAAGTAAATATGTTAAAGTCCTCTTGGTTTTCGATATTATTAGCAAAATCGATACCTGTGGTACTTTCGTCTAATAGTGTAAATAGCGAATTTTTAGGCGGTTTTGCGTCACCTAAATTTATATTTTCTTGTTTTTCCGTACAAGAGATATAAAGACCACCAAAGAATGTGGTACAAAACAGAAATATGAAAGTTCTTTTCATCTGTTAGTTTAAATCATTTTATTAAATGTTTCTAGTCTTTCTTTAAAATAACTGGGGAGCTATTATTGATTCCAATAATAAAATGGGGACTGCCATTAATGGAGACTTTTTTAATGGTTCTTGCTGCACCTTTAATATCAATATTTTGTTCGGCAGACCATTGAAATCCACCTTTTCTGTCATTGCGTAAAATTAAGCCATGCATAGCATCCATCCTTCCTAATTGGGTGTTAATTTCATAGGTGTTTCCTACAATTAACATATCTATAAATCCATCATTATCAAAGTCGTCTGTTGCAATATCATGAATTGTGGATGACTGTGCAATAACTGGCAGAAGTTTTCTTTTAAAATTACCAGCTCCATCGTTTTCGTAGTAACTACTCCTTAATTCATACACTTTTTTTTGTACTGAGTTTTTTAATTTTTCAGATGAAAAAAGATCTTTTATCGTCGCTTTTGAAAAATCTTTATAGGAAAGGTATTTTTTATTTAAAAAGGGTATTTGCTTGGTTAGTTCGTCTTTCGATGAAAATGGAGTTTCTATGTTCTTATGAAAAAGAGTAACTAGAGGTTCTATTGTGCCGTTGCTATCAAAATCATAACTATAAAGCTGAACTGGTTCGTTTTCTGATGCTTTAAATTTGCTATTTGCGCCCCAGTTTCCTGCTACTATGTCAATATCGCCATCATTGTCAAAATCTTCTACAGCAAGTGTATTCCACCAGCCGTGGGTGTTATTTAGGCCATTATTTTTTTGAACTTCTAAAGTTTCACCATTGTTTATAAAAACAGAAATTGCCATCCAATGTCCAACGGCTATAAGGTCTCTGTAGCCGTTATTATTAATATCAATCCAAACAAAATCTTTTATATTTCCTATATTTTGAAAAGCTTTGCCTAGTTGCTTCGTGCTATCTATAAAGCTGCCTTTTCCGTCATTTTTAAAAAAATAGTGTTGCGGTGTTATTCCAAATTTCCATGGTATTTGGTCTGAGGATATCATAATGTCCAAATCGCCATCGTTGTCAAAGTCTACAGCGTCTACTTTAGATGCATTTATTGTGACATCTTTAAATTGATCCTCATCCTTTTGATAAACACCATCTTGATTAATATAAAGTCTTGGTTGTAATTGTTTTCCGTTTTTATATTCGTTGCCGCCACTTGTCACCAATATGTCTAAGGTACCGTCGCCATTAGCATCAAAAAAAACATGAGAAGTGTCTTCGTTAATAGCATCCTTTTCAAACAAATTTTCTTGTAAAGGCGAAAATGAACCTGATATATGCTGCACAAACAACATAGAAGATTGTCTCTTAGCGCCGCTTATAAAAATATCTTGGAGGCCATCTTTATTGATGTCAGCTACAGAAATATCAGGGCCTTCATTGCTTGTAGTATATGGAACTAGGGGGTCTCTGTTAAATTCTATAGTCGAAATGTCATTGTGTTTAAAATTCAACACGCTATCAACAGCGGTAAGGTGGTTTCTGATTTCTAATTTTTGTTCTTGATAATGATGGCCCTTTGCATTTTTAATATCGAACACTAAATTTTGGTCAGTGAGTATTGATTTTATCTTTTGATACTTTCCGCCAGGCCATATGACTTGAATCGAATCTAGGATAGAGTCTGTGCCAATACCCAGGTGAATTGATGGCGGAACAGAAGACAAATAACCTCTTGAACTATAGTTTTCCTGCACTATTTTTGAGCCAGATGCATAAGCAATAACCTTTGCGCCAATACCTAAATTATTGCTTTTTGAGCCTTTGAACTCTAGTTTTAAGTAATGGTTTTTGTTATAATTAGTGGATCTATTTTCTAAAATATGTGCTTCCTCATTTACATTATTTACTATGATATCTAAATCTCCATCATTATCTAAATCGGCATAAGTACAGCCGTTACTGAATGAATTTTCTTTTTGGAACCATTTTTCTGTTACATTGGTAAAGGTGAGATCTCCATTATTTTTAAAGAAATAGTTTGATACTTTCTTTTCTGGTAATTCGTCAATGAACGTCTTATCTTCTTTCAACATTCCTTGGTTTATTCTTTTCTGTATTTTTTCATTTGCAATGAAGTTGATGAAATCCATATCATTGGTTGCGCCTTTGATGCCGTTAGAAATAAACAGATCTTTAAGGCCGTCATTGTCATAGTCAGCAAATAAAGGCCCCCAAGACCATTCTGTTGCTGAAATGCCGGCAAGCGAAGCGATCTCACTAAAATTGCCATTGCCTAGATTTAGATGCAAGGTATTTTGTATGTACTGGGGTCGGTATCCATTTTTTAAATAGTATTGGTAGGTAGGGTAAGCATATTCTGAACCTGAAGTTTTATAAGTTTCTAGATCTTCCGGCAACATGTCTAAAGATATAATATCTGTATGTCCGTCGTTATTAATGTCTGCCAAGTCATTGCCCATTGAAAAGTGGGTAGTGTGCCCTAATATGGTTTCGTCCGATGAAATAACATCTGCAAACGTTCCGTCTTTTTGATTGATGTATAGATAATCGTTTTCAAAAAAGTCATTTCCGATATATATATCCGGATAGCCATCATTGTTGATGTCACTTATTCCAATACCAAGGCCATAGCCTATTTTTCCTTGAAATATACCGGTTTTCGAACTTGTGTCGATAAATTTTCCATTGTGGTTCGTATAGATTCGGTCTCCTGAAAGTGAATCTACTTCCATGCGTTGAGAGCCTTTTCCGTAGGTTCTGTTAGGGTGAACGGAATGATTTAGCAGATACATATCTAGATCTCCGTCTAGGTCATAATCAAAAAATGCGGCTTGTGTTGAAAATCCTGAAAAATCAAGCCCATAGCGTGCGGCTTCCTCCTTAAAAGAAGGAATGCCGTTTGCTCCAATTCCTTGGTTGACGAAAAGCAAGTTCTTTCCTTTTATATGTTTGTAATCACCTACTTTACACACATAGATGTCTAATAAGCCGTCATTATTTATATCGACGTGAGTTGCGCCAGTTGTCCAATCACCATAGTTTTGAATTTTAGCCTTCTCCGTTACATCTTTAAATTTCAATGCTCCTTGGTTCAAATACAATTTATCGGCTCCTTGATTCGAAGTGAAATATAGATCAATGAGCTCGTCGTTATTGAAATCTGCAGCAACTACACCAGCACCGTTGTAGTAGTATAAATAATTGAGTATGTTTAGTTCTGGTTTTCGGTCTAGTTGATTTTTGAAGCTAATACCAGTTTTAGATGAAGGTATTTTGGTGAAAAGCTTTTCTTTTTCTTTTTTACACGAAAAGAGCAGTATACTTAACATCAAAAAAGAGAAAGCCTTATACATTTGCGTTAAAAGAATATTATGAAAATTAATGATTGTTATTTGTGATATGAAATAATATAAAGATAAAATAAGTGCGTTAATTTTTATTAAAAAAACAGGATTAAACTAGCTCTTGTTCGATCTATCTTTTGGTATAATATTTCGATAAAAACTCCAATATAATTAGAAAAATAACCAAATTCAGTTAAGTGTAGGTAATAGCTTTGCTTTTGGGTTATACCAAGACAATAAAATCGTTGGCATTAAAAAGTTAAACGTTTTTTGGTTCGTATTTTTTATTTATTGAAAGAAGAAATTCTTAAATATATTGATTCACAATATTCTCAAAAAGCTCTTGCTTTCCACTTTGTAGTTTTAATTCGCCCGAATTTTTTGCTATGTCATACAGGGCTTTGAAGTCTAATTTTCCTTCTTCGAAAGCTGCCCCTTTTCCAGAGTCAAATGAACTGTAGCGTTTTTCGCGTAATGCCTGGTAAGGCGAGGAGGAGATAATTTTATCTGCTACCAATAATGCTCGGGCAAAAGTATCTGCGCCGCCAATGTGTGCGTGGAACACATCATCCATATCGGTAGAATTTCTGCGAATTTTAGCGTCAAAATTGACACCACCACCTTGCAGTCCACCTGCTTTTAAGAATACCAGCATAGCTTCAGTTACCTCACCAATATTATTTGGAAATTGATCCGTATCCCATCCGTTTTGATAATCACCGCGATTGGCATCAATGCTTCCTAACATTCCGTGTGCTGCTGCTATTTCTAATTCATGTTGCATCGTATGACTGGCTAAAGTAGCGTGATTCACCTCAATGTTGATTTTAAAATCGTCTTGCAAGCCATATTGATTTAGAAACCCAACTACTGTAGCGCAGTCAAAGTCATACTGATGTTTCATAGGCTCCATAGGTTTCGGTTCAATAAAGAAATTTCCCTTAAACCCTTGACCTCTTGCGTAATCTCTAGCCATTCCTAAGAATCGCCCCAAGTGGTCAAGTTCACGCTTCATATTTGTATTTAAAAGAGACATATAGCCTTCGCGACCTCCCCAAAAAACATAATTTTCACCATCGAGTGCCATGGTCGCGTCCAAAGCCAATTTTATTTGCCCTCCTGCTCTTGCCAAAACATTAAAATCTGGATTGGTAGCTGCCCCGTTCATATAGCGTGGATTTGAAAAGCAATTTGCAGTACCCCATAATAATTTCACGCCAGAGGCTGTTTTTTTCTCTTTGATGTAATCTACAATAGTTGCTAGGCGTTTTTCAGATTCAGTAAAAGTCGAACCTTCTTGAATGAGGTCGAAATCATGAAAGCAGAAATAATCAAAACCCATTTTGGTGATGAATTCAAAAGCGGCATCAGCTTTGGCTTTGGCGGCCTGAACAGCATCTGGATCTTGGTCCCATGGAAAATTTTGGGTACCAGGGCCAAATGGGTCAGCCCCTTGGCCGCAGAAGGTATGCCAGTAAGCGATAGCAAATTTAAAATGTTCCCGCATAGTTTTGCCAGCAACAGTTTGGTTTGGGTTATAATATTTAAAGGCTAAAGGATTATCGGATTCCTTTCCTTCAAATTTGATTTCTCCAATTCCCTTAAAATATTCTTTGTTGCCAATAAGTGCCATATTAGTTATTTTTTAAAAGATGTTCTAGTTCACTTTTCCATCTTTGATAGGCCTTTGAATAGGCTTCTTTATTCTTAGATGGCTTAAAGCCCATGACGTAATCATTCTGTATTATTTGCTTACCAAAAGTTTCAAAATCACCGGTATGAAGTTGGCAGGCTCGAGCTGCTCCAATTGCTCCAGTAGTATTATATATTTCTATTTCTTGGTCGATTAATGTTGCAACTGTTTTTGAGAAAATTTCAGAACGAAAGAGATTGTCATTTCCTGCACGTATGACTGTGGGCGTTATTTTATCCGTGGTCATGATTTCCATGCCATAAACAAATGAGAAGGCAATACCCTCTAGTGCAGCTCTACACAGGTGTGCCTTCTTATGATTGTTTAGATTAATTCTCGATATCTGAGTACCTAGTCTTTTGTTGTTCAGCATTCGTTCAGAACCATTTCCGAAAGGATGAATTAATACACCGTCTGAACCGATAGGTACGGAATCAGCCAAACCATTCATTTCGTCGTAATCGGTAAGGTCTAAATTATTTAGCAACCATCGGTATTGAATGCCTGCTCCGTTAATGCATAGTAATTTTCCAATTCGAATATTCGATTTGTTATAATTCACGTGGGCAAAATTATTGACACGCATACTTTCTTTGCTTGATAAATTTTTGGTTATGGCATAGACTACGCCAGATGTGCCACCTGTAGCAGCAACTTCTCCAGGATTGAATACATTTAGTGAAAGTGCATTGTTAGGCTGGTCTCCAGCGCGGTATAGAATTGGAGTGCCAATAGATAACCCAGATTCCGATGCGCCTTTCTCTGAAACTCTAGCTTGAACTGAAAATGTATCAACTATATCGGGGATAAGTTCTTTGCTGATTCCATAATATTCTAATAAGTTCTTTGCAGTTGTATTTGTTTTAAAATTCCAAAAAATCCCTTCAGATAACCCAGAAATGGTAGAGCCTATTTCACCACTTAGTTTAAAGGAAATATAGTCTCCAGGGAGCATGAATTTAGTAATTTTACTATAGATTTTGGGCTCATTTTCTTTAACCCATTTCAATTTAGAAGCGGTAAAATTCCCTGGAGAATTCAATAGGGTTTCAGCGCATTCCTCATTTCCTAGCGCATCGAAGGCTTTTTGGCCAATTTCTACTGCACGACTATCGCACCAGATAATTGAATTCCGTAGCGATTTTCCATTTTTATCAACAACTACTAAACCGTGCATTTGGTACGCTATTCCTATACCAGTAATAGCGGCAGACTCAATATTATTTTCTTTGAGAAGTCTTTTTGTGGCAGCACAAATATGTGACCACCAGTCATCAGGGTTTTGCTCAGCCCAGCCGTTATGAAGGGCTAGCATTTTCATTTCCGTTTTAGGCTCGTTTACAACTGCAATACTTCTGCCAGTTGATGTTTCAACTAAAGCTGCCTTTATTGAAGAACTACCAATATCATAACCAATGGAAAACATAGGCGTATTTTTAATATTAGAAAGTGAAAAATAGTTCTTTTAAATAGATGTTCCAAGATTGACAATAGTAAAGAGTAAACCTTGTAGTCAATTGATTGTATTGGTCAAAAAAGTAAAGCATATAAGCCTTACTAGCGATAGAGTTTTTTGCGTTGATAAGAGAATGAAATTGAATCTTGACATTCAAATGATATCATTTGAATGTCAAGATTTTTAAACATTATTTTAATGAAATATGATATGCAAAGCTACTAGAGATAAAGCCATACCTATTCCTACTTTTGCCAATAACGGGGAAGCGGGTTCAGGTTTTAATTTGTCTTTCACAAAGTTACTCTTAGAGCCAGCCATAACAATTGCAAACCCAATAAGAATCACCCACATCGCTCTTACCAAATAGTTCATTTCTGGAAAAAAGTATATGAATACAAAATGCAAGGGAATTGTTGCTATAAAACCAAGTAGTGCCACGCGGTGTTTTGGTGCTGCTAAAAAGGCCGCTGCACATATCAATACTACAATACCACAATTCACAAAGTAGCGAAGTTCGTTCAGTGTATGAGTAAAAGCGGCTCCAGAATCTTTGAATTTAATATACAACAATACGATGCCGATAATAACTCCAGATACAAATGAGATTAGAATCGCATTTTTTCCTGATTTAACAATTTGTTGATCAGTGGCCATTTTGTTGATATAAGGCTTATAGATGTCTATAGACCATAAGGTTGCCAATGAATTAAAGGTAGAATCTACAGTACTCATAAGGGATGCAAACAGCGCACATAATATGAGGCCTTTTAAACCTACGGGCAAATACGTGTTTACCAAGTAAGGAAAAGCAGAATCTGGATCTGCAAGACCTCCATCTCCTAAAATACCTACTAAGGCAATACCAGGTAATATTATTATTGCAGCCATGAAATATTTCATGACGCCACCAACCATAAGACCTATTTGTACATCTTTTAAGCTTCTCGCTGCAAGAGATCGCTGCACGACCGATTGATTGGCGCACCAATAATTAATATTTAGTAAAAAGGCTCCAAAAACGTGAATCCAAGGCAGTTTAGGATGATCTGCAGGTAAGTGTAAATGCATCAAATGTTCAGTTTTCACATAGAATTGAGACCATCCTCCAAGATGGTAGACAGCTACAAATAATATAACAACTCCTCCTGATAATAAAATAGCAAACTGTATTACATCCGTTCGTACTACAGCAGCAAGTCCACCAAAATAAGTATAAGTTGCAGAAAATAGACCCAAGAATACAATCAAAATTGATATTCGTATCAATCGGTCTTCATGTATAAATGACAAAAAATCACCAAAAACAAGATCTACAGAATACGCACCCCAAAACAAAGCAGCTCCTAAGGTGATGGTAGAAAATAATAGGATATTTGATGCGGAATACAATAAAGCGACTGTGCTTCCCAATCTTGTTTTTATAAATTGTGTAATAGTAATTATCTTTTCCCTGTAGTACATAGGAACAAAGATAAAAGCGGCCAATAGTAGCCCTTGAATAGCATTAATTTCAAAATTAGCTTGAGCTAGACCGTATAGATAAGCTGACCCCATAAAGCCTAAAAATTGATACCCCTGAACATTGGTAGCAATAGTTGAAAAAGCAATAGATGGCCAACGTAAATTTCTCGAGCTTAGAAAATATTCTTCAACAGTAGCTTCCTTAGAGGTTTTTCCTGTTATGGCAGTCACAAAAATAATTGCGAAGTACGCGCAGACAATTAGTAAATCAATCATGAAGTTTTGTATTCTATTAGAATTAGTTGATTTTCTGAAATCGATAATCCTTCCTAACAATCAACCTGTGAAATACCATATAAAAATTTTGAATTTTTATAGTTGGTTGCTAAATAAGGCGCTAATAGTCTCTAATATAAGGTTTTGTTCATTAAAAACTATTTTAAAAATAATTTTTAGGTGCGAATTCCTGCAGCCAAAGGTGATGAAGGTTCTTCATCTGTAACCTTACCCTGGGCAATAGGCATTGAAAACGTTTTAAGCCTTGGCAGAACAAGTTTGGCGAACCGTTCACATTCTTCATTATGAGGGTAGCCAGAAAATATAAAGGAACGTATTCCCATATCCATATAACGGTTTAATTTTTCAACAATCTGATCAGGGTTGCCCACAAGTGCAGCACCACAACCAGACCTACCCTTGCCTATACCTGTCCACATATGGGCTTCAACGTAACCGTCATCTTCTGATTTTTCACGCATTTCCGCCTGTCTGCTTACGCCATATGATTTAGCGTCAAGTGCACCTTCTCTCAATTTTTTTCCATGTTCCAAATCCAACTTGGAAATGATACTATCAGCATATTCTCTCGCTTCTTCTTCCGTTTCGCGAACTACCATGTGTACTCGAAGCCCAAAATCCACTTTACGGCCATATGTAGCTGCTTTTGCACTCATATTTTCCATTAAAGTTCTTAGGTTATTTTCTGTTTCGGGCCACATTAGATATACGTCACAGTGCTCTGCACATAAATCTACTGCAGCAGGTGAATAGCCTCCAAAATATAATAAAGGGCCATTTTTTTGGTATGGTTTGGTAGGTAACGAAGGTAATTTCAAGTTATAAAACTTTCCTTGATAATCGATCTCATCTTGTGTCCAAGCTTGTTTTAGAATTTCTATGACTTCACGAGATTTTTGATACCTATCCTCAGAGGAGATTTCTTCTCCGGGTAAATTAGAAGAGATAATATTAATGGTAAATCGTCCTTTTAATATATGATCAATAGTGGCCAATGTTCTTGCTAACATTGGTGGATGTATCTCACCACATCTGATAGCAGCTAATAGGTTAATCTGTTCTGTCATTGGTGCTACTGCAGCAACAAAGGGCAAGGTGTCTTGTCCTACTAAATAGGATGAGGGGCATAATATGTTTCGGTACCCATTTTTATCAGCAGTCTTTACAATCTCAGATGCATTTTCAAAAGTGCTTTTATATTTCATATTTCTTTCGCCTAAATAACGGTCATCACCGTTGCAAATAGGGGCGAACCATGAAACTTCTGCACCTTCCAAGTGCGGAGATCTAATCTGTATTTTATTGCTCATATCTAAATTGTTTAGTATTTAATTTTTATGCTATTTCTTCTCCAATTGCTGCTTCCCACAACATATACCATTCCTCGTGAGTTAGCGTTTGGTCTAAACTTTCGATTGCTGTTTTAATACGTTCAATTTTTGAAGTTCCTAAAACTGGAACGATCCCCGCAGGATGTTTTCTTAGCCAAGCATACAAGACTTGATCTGCTGACAACTTATATTTTATGCCTAATGTGGACAAAACTTGCTGTATTTTTTTACTTGATTCTGTTCGTGCCTCTTTGAATATTTGTCCTCCCCCAAGAGGAGACCAGGCCGTAGGAACAATTCCTAGTTTTGAACATTGGTCTAAGGTGCCGTCTTCAAAAGCTTTGCGCTGTAAAAGAGAAATTTCTACTTGATTCGTAAATAGAGGGGTAAAAGAATGTAGCAGCTCAAACTGTGATGGGCTAAAGTTGGATACGCCAAAATTTAGAACCTTTCCTTCTTTTTTAAGTTCGGTAAAAGCTTCTGCAATTTCATTAGAATCCATCAGGTAATCTGGACGGTGTAAGAGTAAAAGGTCAATAAAATCTGTATGTAGATTTTTTAAGGAAGTTTCGACCGATTTTTTAATATGGCTTTTAGAAAGGTCATAAGACTTAACCAAATGTTCAGGGCGGTTTGTAGTCTTCATCTTAATACCACATTTAGTTATAATTCTAAGATTTTTTCTTAGATCAGGCCTTAGCTTGATTACCTGTCCAAATTCGTGTTCTGTAGTATAATTTCCATAGATGTCGGCGTGATCAAAATCTTTAAGTTTTAGGTTTAAACAAGATTCGATAAATTCTTCATATTCTTTTGTCGAGAAATCGCTACCCCATTTTCCTAATCGCATGGTGCCAATTATAAACGGTGATAAGGAATGCTTGGATAAAATCATTTTTTTGATTCTTTAAAGTATAGGCTAAATATAATAATAAATAATAAAATGTAAACGTTTACATTTTATTATTTATTTTCTAATTTGCACTAAAATTAAAAATGATTACAATTATTTCAGGTTCAAATAGGAAGAACAATAAAACGGTACACTTTGCAAAGCATGTGTATTTAAAACTTAGAGAGGAGATTGGGGAGGAGGTGCTATTTCTAGATTTGGCTGAATTTGGAGGAGAAGTGATAACGGAATTGATGTATAAAGATCAATCTGAATTAGTACAGCACATTCAGGACACCTATTTTATTCCTTCTTCGAAATTTTGGTTTTTTATACCAGAATATAATGGTAGTTATCCTGGCTTTTTAAAATTGATTTTAGATGCTATTTCTGTTCGAGAGATTAAGGAAAGCTTTTGGGATAAAAAGGCTTGTGTGACCGGCATTGCTTCGGGGCGCGCAGGAAACCTGAGAGGTATGGACCATCTGTCTGATGTGTTAAACCACCTTGGAGTTCACGTACACCCAAATAAGAATCCAGTTTCCTCCATCTATCGGTTAATGGATAAAGAAAATGTTATAGTTGATGCTGATTTGGAAAGATCTTTAGATCTTCAATTAAGGCAACTTTTAGCGTATTAGAGCTAAATCGCTATGGTAGAACTTAGTTTGATTATGTTCATTTTACTTGGTTGAATTCCTTGCTATCAGTTCTGGTTCTAGTACTAGTTGAGCGTATTTTTTTGGTTTGCTGTCCAATGAATCTAATAATAATTCAGCTGCTAAAAATCCCATTTCTTCAGACTTTTGATCAATTGTGCTAAGACTGGGGTTTGTTAATGTGCCAAACTCAGTATTGCCAAAACCTATTATTTTTACTTGACCTGGAATAGCCACTTGAAGAATTTTTAAGATGTTCAATATATATAAACAAGACTCGTCGCCATGAGCAAAAAAACCATCAATTTCGGGGTAAGTGATAAATAACTGCTTTATGTTTTGTAGATCTTTGTCATTATTGCCAGTAAATTCGATACAATTTGCCTTGTTGGTGCTTAGATTATTTTCTTGCAAAGCAGCTAGAAAACCTTCTTTTCTACGTTTGAAAATGGAAATATTTTGATTGCCAGAAATATGCACAATATGATTACACCCATTATGTATTAGATGTTCAGTTGCAATAACGGCCCCTTTAAAATCATTTAAAATCACCGAGTTAATGGGAGAAATATTGGGCACTCTGTCAAAAAAAACTAAGGGCACATCTAGGTCTTTGAGGTTTTTTAAGAATGTAGCCTTTGTCATTTCCTCAGAGGCGGATAATAATATACCATCTAATTGCAGTTTCATAAAGGACTTAAGAGCATTAGACTCTTCTGATACTGAATCATGTGATTGAGCAATGATAATGTTATAACCCGAATCACTCATTTTTTTTTCAATACCATTAATGATACTACTGAAAAAATTATTATTTATCTCAGGTACTAAAACACCAATAATTTTACTTCTACCACTTCTGAGAGCTACGGCTGCCATATTTGGGCGATAATCAATTTTGTGTGCGGCTTCTAGTACTTTTTTTTTCGCTTTTGCCGATACTAGGGTGCTATTGTTTAAAACCCTAGAAACAGTGGCAAGTGATAAACCTGTGATTTTTGCAATTTCTTTAATTCCTGCCATTGAATACAATTTAAACTATTCAGTACTAATCTTAGTGTTGTAGACAAGCGAAATTATAAAGATTATTTAATAAAAATCAAGCGGTATAGTGTAAAATGTAAAATAGCGATAGCACAGCTAAGATTACCCATGTTAATGCACCAACACCAATAATGCTAAACCCAAGTTTTCTCAATTGTTTCAGATTAATTTGTAATCCTATTAAAAATAGGGTGAATATTAATAATTTTCTTGCAAGCCATACGATTTTGTCATTGATAACTTCAAGTTGTACAAGGTAAGAACTCAATAACATTGCAGCTAAAAATGCTAAAATGAACCACGGAAATTTAATATTTTTTCCAGTATCTGAGCCAAATGAAAGAATGAGGACTAGGGGAATAATCCAGAGGGTGCGTACAAGTTTTGTTGTGGTCGCTACATTTAAAGCTTCAGCACCATAAAGTGCACTGGCACCAACAACTGAACTGGTATCATGAATGGCAATTGCACACCAGAGACCAAATTGTGATTGACTTAGATTGAAATAATGCCCTATAGACGGAAATATAAACAGCGCTAGTGCATTTAATAGAAAAACAATAGCTAAGGCAACCGATGTTTGATTCGAATTAGCCTTGAGACATGGGCTTACTGCGGCAATTGCGCTACCTCCACAAATTGCTGTACCTGAAGCCACTAGTAAGGTAGTTATTCTTTCAGATTTGAATAATTTGGCAAATGTGATGGCAATAATGAATGTGAGAACAATGGCTACAAGACTTAAGAAGAAACTGTTAGAACCTAAAACTAAAGCATCTTGAATATTGATGCCAAAACCTAAACCAACAACGGAAATTTGCAATAGGTATTTTTGAAATCTGATATTGCCTTTAACTAGGTCTTGGTTAGAGATTTGAGTCATACCACTTATCATACCTATCAACAAAGCTATCGCTGGAGATATGAATCCTAATAATGTAGCTATTAGAACAAGTAGAATTATAAAATATGTAACTGGTTTTGAAAGCATGGTCTTAAGTGAAATTACAAATAATAAATGTAAACGTTTACATTTATTATTTGCTATAATTGTGCATTATTCTTTCAATGCGTTATAAGCGAATATGGTAGGTGATTGTAAAGCTGTTCTTGCCGCTAAGAATTAGGTCAAAACTAGTAAAATAGCAGGTATAAAAAAGAGGGCATTTTGAATGCCCTCTTTTAAAACTTAAACGTATTCTGTAAAAAAAATGTATGCTTAGTAACCTGGATTCTGAACCAAATTTGGATTAGAAGATAATGCATTAGCAGGAATAGGGAATAAAACCCTAAAATCTTCTTGAACATTTTTTAATTCCCAAGTATCTGCAAATGTTCCAAATCTAATTTGAACAGCTCTTGCACCAGCGATATTTGCCTCTGAGTTTAGTTCTCGTCTCGTCTCGTCATAGACATCTTGTAAAGCAACACTTGCTAATTCAACTGCACCCGCTCTAGCTCTAAGTGCATTTACATCAGCTGTAGCGTCGCCACCTGAGCCGCCTCTTAAAGCTGCTTCGGCACGCATAAGCACTGCTTCTCCATATCGCAACCAAACGGCTTCACTATTTGTTGCACCATTAGGGAAGTTGTCATCGCGACGCTGTGGATACTTTACAACGCGAATACCATTTCGCTCATTGTTGATTTCTAAACTGGTTAACATTTCATTTTCAAAAACCAATGGAGTGTTTTGACGATCTGTTAGCGGTGTGCCATCAGTATTGAGTTGCTGCCCTCTTAAATAGCCTGTACTTAAGCCGTTGAAATCTGGACCAGCAATACCCAATCTTGCATCATCATTTATGTCTTCACTTCCAAAAAGTCTAAATGTTTCTGTCAATGTTACAAAACCATTCCATCCTGATTGATTTGGGTGAATCATATTCAAGACTCTATTTCCAGTACCCGTATTCATCCAGTATATTACCTCGGTATTTGTTGCTGGTCTCCAGATATCAAAATAATCTCCAGTTCCAGGGTCCAATGCAAAACCTAATGCTTCAATAGCATCAACATCAGCAATAACTGCATCCATAGCACCGGCAGGTGCATCTCCTAAAATACTAGCTGAATTTAAATTTACTTTTGCTCTAAGAAATCTAGCGGCAGCTTCACCAATCACAAATTGTAAACCATCACCAGAAGCAACAGGCCCACTACTGTGAAGTGCACCACTACTAATAGCGGTATCTAAATCATCTAGTATAAAGTCAAATGCTTCTTGAGGAGTAAATACAGTAGGATCAACATCAGCTCCATCGTTTACACCTCTAAAAGGTACTTGCCCATAGAAGTTTAGTACCATAAACATATTGATTGCTCTCAGTACACGCGCTTGAGCTGCAGCATCTGCAGATACTGCTGATGCTGGGTCTAAAAATCGAGTTGCATTTAAAATCTCTTGGTTTCTACTATTCCATGAGTTTAATACATATAAATGACCTGCATTCCACGTATGGTTGTGCAATAATCGCCAAACCCCGTTGTCTCCCCAATCGGCACCTCTTGTCAAAACAGCTACATTTTCTGCAGCTACTTCCATTAGAGCATATTCATTGGCTTGACCTCCTAAGTTTTCAATGTTGTCATAAAGCGCTGTTAAGGCACTAGATGCATCAGTTACCCCAGCAAAATCACCTTCAGCTGTCTCATTCGAAACAGAATCTGAGAACTGTGGGTCTAAATCAGTACATGATTGCCCAAAAAGAAGGGCAGCAATTGCTCCTATAGATAGGAGTGCTTTGTTAATTGAAATTTGTTTTCTCATCATTTTATTTTTTTATTAAAACCTTGCATTAATACCTAAAGAGAATGTAGTTGGTCTAGGAAAAGCCGTTAAATCTATTCCTAATGAAGGTACATTATTTAAATTTCTATCTACTGAAACTTCAGGGTCTTGGCCGCTGTATCCTGTAAAAACAAATAAGTTTTGACCCGTAGCATAAATTCTAAGTCCTGATAATACACTATTATCTGACAAGGACACGTTATGGCCTAAGGTTACATTTTGTAGTCTTAAAAAAGAAGCGTTTTCAACAAATCTACTTGAAACCTCTTGAATGTTAATAGGGTTCTCTGCTCCAACAAAATCCAATACATCAGTAGTTGCATTTCTACCCTGAGCTAAATTGGCTATAGTTAAATATGCATTCCTGTTGTTGTTGTACACATATTGACCAAATAAACCGTTAAAGAAAACACTCATATCCCAGTTTTTCCAACGTATGTTTTGTGTGAAACCAAGCGTAACATCTGGTAGGGCACTTTTTCCTATAAACTGTTGGCCACCTTCTGCAAAAATATTTACACCTTCAGTTGCGCCAATATTATTTGGATCTGTTACCGGTGTTAAACCTTGCCAATCTTGAACAAAAAAGCTGTACAAAGGTTGACCTCCTACTAATTTTTGTGCAAAGGCTCCAGTCAAACCAGGGCCGTTTATAGAACCAGTATCAATAGCACCATCAAAATTCTGAACGATATTTTCATTGTAACCTACACTTAAGTTCAAATCCCATCCAAAATCTTCTCCTTCAACAACAATTGCATTAAGGTTTAGTTCAACCCCTGAGTTTTTAATCTCTCCATCAACGTTGGTGAATATAAATGGATTTACAGCTGGCTGTGCACTCTGCACTTGCAATAGAAAATTTTTGGTTAGTTTGTTATAGAATTCAAAAGAACCACTTATTCTATTGTTTAGAATTCCAAAATCAATACCTATATTAATTTGCTCTGTTTCTTCCCATTTTAAGTCAGGATTCTGAAAAGCAACGGGCTGCAATGAACCAGGGTTGAAAATACCATCGCCGTTATCGTTTCCTGTATTGAATCTTGATCTATCAGAAAATTGGTTCGAACCTAGACCTTCTTGGTTACCTACTACACCATAGGCAGCTCTTAACTTAAACGTGTCGAAAAATTCTGGAAACCAATCTTCTTCAGACATCATCCAAGCTGCACCTACAGCTCCGAATGTTCCGTACTTATTATTATCTCCAAAACGAGATGAGCCATCTATTCTTACGGTACCAGAAAAGTTGTATTTACCAGCAATGGAGTAATTACCTCTTAAGAAAAACGATTGTAGCTCATTTATTTCTTGTGAGGTATTAGCGGTAAAGTTCTGAGCAGAGGCCAAGTTGTTCGCCATCTGAAACAAATCTACTGTATTAAAGTTGGCGGACTCTACGAATAGCGATTCGGTAACAAATTCTTGATATGAATGTCCTAGAGTTAAATCTAAAACATTTTCTCCAAAAGCTTTGTTATAGTTAAAATAAGATTCCCATGTAGAGTTAATCAAATCATTTTCATTCGTTGTGCCTCTACCACGATTTAGGGTCTGTGAAGAGTTAAAATAAGGACTTTGCACAGAATAAGAGGATGAAGTAGACTTATCCAAACCTATTGAAGTTTTGAAACTTAAGTTGTCTGTAAAATTATAGGTAGCACCAACACTTATTAGGGCTCTAAAATTACTTGATGCACTTCGGGTAAGTTCTAATAAGGCAACTGGGTTTCTTCTTTCAGCAGATGGTTGGAAAAACCCTCCTTCAAAACCGGAGCCTGATCCACGGAAATTTTGGTCTGGAGCAAAGCCCCAAGTTGCTGATAATAAATCACCTCTTGCATTAGGGTTGTCTGTAATTGGAGGTCTTTGATTTTCGATATTTGAAATTGTTGCTTGCGCGTCAATTTTTAATTTGTTATCGAAAAAACGTTGTGTTGCATTAATTCTTGCTGTCAAACGATCAAAAGTATTATCCTGTACTTCTCCTGTTTGGTCTTGGTAAGCTAAAGAAACTCTATAATTACCATCTTCGCCTCCGCCTCCATAAGAGAGATTATGAATTTGTGTGAAAGATGTTCTGTAAATTTGCTCTTGACTATTAGAAGCCCCACCTGCTGAAACAAAAGTTCCACCAGACAAGGTGTTTTGAGCTGTTAAAAACTGATCTGAGGATAATAATTCAAGTTGGTTTGGAATATATCCTGCAGAAAAAGTAGTAGAGTATTCTAAAGTGCTTTTTCCACTTTTACCGCTTTTAGTGGTAATAAGTACAACACCGTTTGCACCTCTAGAACCATAAATAGCGGTTGCAGAAGCATCTTTAAGAATATCAATACTTTCGATGTCACTAGGGTTTAAAAAACTAAGAGGGTCTATAGGAGCAGCTGTTCCAAGGTCATTATTTCCTCCACCGGCAGATGCTGAGGTGTTACTACCACTTAATGGTATACCGTCAACTACATATAATGGGTTGTTATTTGCACGTACAGAAGAAGTACCTCGAATTCTAACATTAACCGCCGCACCAGGCTCACCACTAGTTGCAGAAATCTGAACACCTGCTGTTTTTCCTTGAATTAATTGTTGGGCATTTACAATTACCCCTTTATTAAATTCTTCAGCCTTAACACTTTCAACAGCGCCAGTTGTCGTTCTTCTGTTTTGCGTACCGTAACCTATTACTACAACTTCATCTAGTTGACTTGTGTCTTCTACTAAGGTTGTGTTAATTGTAGATTGGCCATTCACAGCTATCTCTGCCGATTTGAAGCCAATGTAGCTAATTACCAATATTGCGTCACTACCAACTTCAATGGTGTAATTTCCATCGAAATCTGTTTGTGTGCCATTTGTTGTTCCTTTTTCAATAACACTGGCTCCTGGTAAAGGGCCACTGGCATCAGAAATGGTTCCGGTTACTTCCTGCGCTTGCGTAAATCCAAAGCATAAAAATGCTCCCATGACCAGCAAACTTTTAAGTAGCTTAATCTTCATAAATTGTTAGTTTAAAATTGAGTTAATTAAATCTATTAGTAATGTACATGTTAAACATATGTAAAAAAAACGTTAAATTAAGTTTGGGGGATGATTGAAAAACTACGAAAACGGTTTCGTGTTGATAACTTTCCTGAAATACGAGTATATCAGTTTAATTTACTTAAAATTAAGCATTTCGTAATTTGTTACACCAAAAAAAGCAAATTTTATCTTTTTACCAAATATAGTGGCTTTTATTTTTACTCTTAAGTTTTAAGAATTCACGCTTTAGTGATAGTGCAAATGTTAAAAAATAACATTTTATTAGTAAAACAAGTTGAAACAATTACATTGGATTATTAATGTTTTTAAAAAGATACAATTGAGACGAAAAATCACGTTAAAAGATATTGCTAGGGAACTTGAGGTTTCTATTTCTACCGTATCGAAGGCATTAAAGAATAGCGAAGAAATTGGTAGAGATACCAAAGAAAAGGTACAGGCTTTTGCCAAACTCTATAACTATAAGCCAAATAATATTGCTGTTAGCCTCAAAAACAAGCATACAAAGAATATTGGGGTGGTTGTACCTGATATTGTCCACTATTTTTTTACAACGGTATTTAGAGGAATTGAAAAGTATGCGAACAGCAAAGGTTACAATGTAATTGCATGTATATCTGATGGTTCTTTTCACAAAGAGGTGATCAGTATGGAAATGCTCGCCAATGGAAGTATCGATGGTTTCATCATGGCGCTGTCAAGTGAAACACAACTTAAAGGCGATTATAATCATTTGAAGGAAGTGACAAATCAGGGAATTCCTTTGGTGTTGTTTGACAGCATTACAGAAGAGGTGCAATGTGACAAAGTGGTTATAAATGATGAACAGGTTGCTTTTCAGGCAGTTGAAAAAATGATTAAATCAGGTAAAAAAAGAATAGCACTGTTTTCATCAGGTTCTTTTTATACGGTGAATAAGAATAGAGAAAATGGATATAGAAAAGCGCTTATAAATAATGGCTTAGGGGTAGATGAGAATTTAATCTTAGAATTACCTCACGACGAAAATATGGATAGTATTGATTCTTTTTTGGAGGCAAATAAAATTGATGCCATATTAGCGGTGAACGAGATAATGGCGATACACGCTATGAGCATAGTTCGAAAGATGGGGCTTAGAATACCTGAGGATATTTCCTTTATAGGTTTTACAAACGGGTTATTGTCACAATATGCGGTGCCTAGACTTACTTCAATCGCTCAGCATGGAGATCGCATGGGAGAAGTTGCGGCTGAGATGCTAATAGATAGGGTAGAAACTGAATACGACGAAGAGCAAGTGGAAGTATTTCGAACTGAAGTTATTGATGCTGCCATAATTGAGCGAGAATCTACTATTAATTAATTCACAATTATTTTACGAAATGACAAAAACCGGATTTATATTCGATTTAGATGGAGTTATTGTTGACACCGCAAAATACCATTTCCTAGCTTGGCGAAATTTAGCCAATGAGCTAGGCTTTGAATTTACAGAAGAACAAAATGAGCTTTTTAAAGGAGTGAGCAGAAAACGCTGCTTAGAAATTTTGTTAGATATAGGAAAAGTTGAAGCTAATCAAGAACAATTTGATCGCTGGATGGTAGAAAAAAATATAGACTATCTCCAATATATCGAAAAGATGAATGCATCAGAAATTCTTCCTGATGTTCCAAGAGTTTTAGAATTTCTTAAGGAGAAGCAAATTCCTATAGCTTTGGGTTCTGCCAGTAAAAATGCTAGACCCATATTGGAAAAGGTTCAATTGCTGCATTATTTCGATTTTATTGTAGATGGAAATAATGTGACCAAAGCCAAGCCAGACCCTGAGGTGTTTTTAATTGCGGCGAAAAAACTTAGTGTTCATCCTGAGAATTGTGTGGTCTTTGAGGATGCAGTTGCTGGAATACAAGCTGCTAATGCTGCTAAAATGCTAAGTATCGGAATTGGTGACAGTACTATTCTTTCGGAGGCAGAATATAATTTCAAGGATTTCACCGAAATGGATACTAGGTTTTTAGAGCAATTAATAAACAGGTGAAATTAGTATAGCGCCCTCAAGGGGGTAGGGGTATTTGAGGTATTATTTGAATAGCGTAAAACCCGCAAGTGAGTCAAAATGATTATCTCGCCTTAGCGGAATTAAATTATAAAGTATTTAGAGGAATGAATCAAGATTACATACAACCAGATAACTGGTCTATTATAGAAGAAGGCTTTGATAAAAAGCGCGTTAAATCTTCGGAGAGTTTATTTAGTATTGGTAATGGAGCTATGGGCCAGCGCGCCAATTTTGAAGAGCATTATTCGGGTGAAACTTTTCAAGGTAGTTATATTGGAGGTGTCTATTACCCCGATAAAACTAGAGTTGGTTGGTGGAAAAATGGATATCCTGAATATTTTGCTAAGGTGCTTAACGCTCCTAATTGGATTGGTATTAATATTCGTATTAACGGTGATGTTCTAGATTTGAATACTTGCCAAAAAATTAGTAATTACAAGAGAGAATTGAATATGAAGGAAGGCTCTTATCAAAGAAGCTTTCAGGCAACCACTTTATCTGGAACTGAAATTGCGGTGCAGGTAACCCGTTTTTTAAGTTTAGATATTGATGAGATTGGTGCGATTAAATACCAAATATCACCTTTGTGTAGTGATTTAGAAATTCAAATAGAACCCTATTTGGATTCTGGAATTACAAATGAAGACAGTAATTGGGATGCTAAATTTTGGAATACCACGGATGTCGTTTCAGAAGAAAATCAGGCTTTTATACAAGCCAGCACAATGAAGACGAATTTTGCGACCTGTACATTTATGCAATCGCAATTGTATTTACAAGGAAAGCTGGTGAAACAAAATCCAAGAGAAAATAAAAAAGAGCTTTCAATCGCCCATGTTTATATTCAAAAAGTCAAAAAAGGAGACACACTTGAACTCCATAAGTTTGGCGGTTATGTAATTGATACGAACCATAAAAAAGAAGACTTAATTACAGCAGCAAAAGAGGCTTTGAAGAAAGCAACTGACTTCGGTTTTGACGCGTTATTAGAAAAGCAGAAAGAAGCTTGGAATGAAATCTGGAAAATGAGCGACATCACAATCGAAGGTGATGTGAAAGCGCAACAGGCTATCCGTTTTAATATTTTTCAATTGAATCAAACCTATTCAGGAAAAGATTCTAGATTAAATATAGGGCCAAAAGGTTTTACTGGCGAAAAATATGGAGGAAGTACCTATTGGGATACCGAAGCATATTGCATACCATTTTACATGGCTACAAAAGATCAAAATGTTGCGAGAAACCTTTTGGAGTATCGCTACAATCATTTGGAAAAAGCTATTGAAAATGCTGAAAAATTAGGGTTTTCAAATGGAGCTGCCTTGTATCCTATGGTAACAATGAATGGCGAGGAATGTCATAATGAATGGGAGATTACTTTTGAGGAAATCCATAGAAATGGTGCAATTGCTTTCGCGATTTACAACTACTATAGGTTCACAGGAGACTATTCTTACATCCCAGAAATGGGATTGGAAGTACTCATTGGTATTGCTCGTTTTTGGCAGCAAAGAGCTACATTTTCTAAGCCGAAAGACAAGTATGTTATTCTAGGAGTTACAGGTCCGAACGAATACGAGAATAATATCAATAATAATTGGTACACGAACTATTTGGCTAAATGGTGTATAAACTATGCTATTGAGCAGTTACATAAAGTTAAGGATGGCTACCCTGAAGATTACAATCGAATTATAGGACTAAGTAAATTGACCGACTTAGAAACTTCGAAATGGAAGGACGTAGCTGCGCAGATGTATTTTCCATTTTCCGAGGAAGAAGATGTTTTTTTACAGCAAGACGGATTCTTAGATAAAGAATTAATTACCGTTGAAAATTTATCAAAATCGCAGCGTCCGATAAATCAAAAATGGAGTTGGGACAGAATTTTACGCTCACCCTACATTAAGCAAGCTGATGTTTTACAGGGGTTTTACCTCTTCGAAGATCATTTCACAACCGAAGAGTTAGAAAAGCATTTTGATTTCTATGAACCTTTTACGGTTCATGAATCTTCGTTATCGCCTTGTGTTCATAGTATTCAGGCAGCAAAACTAGGCCGCATGCAGCAGGCCTATACCTTTTATTTACGCACATCGCGCTTAGATTTGGATGACTACAATAAAGAGGTAGAAGAAGGATTACATATTACATCAATGGCAGGAACGTGGATGAGTATCGTGGAGGGCTTTGGTGGAATGCGGGTTATTGAAGATAAATTATCTTTCACTCCTAAAATACCAGAACAATGGAAAGCATATTCGTTCAAAATCAACTTTAGAAAGCGAATTCTGAAAGTGACCGTTTCTAGTGAAGGTTCTAAATTTGAGTTGGAAGGCGGTAAAGAAGATATGTCGATTCGTGTGCATGGAGAGCGTGTTGTGGTTAAACCAAATACTAGCATCAAGATTTAATTTTCCAACTTAAAAAGGGTGCTCTCATTAGTTTCAGGGTCTAGAGTACTGGGGCTGCGGCTTTAGGTAAAGTTAGCGTAACAATTTAAATTTACGCCTTTCTGTCTTGCCCCGTGTCTCCCCTAGAGAAAAGGGGAGGGACTCAAAAATTGTTACTTTTTAGGCGATAGAATCAAAAAGCATGAGTACAGCCAAAAAAATTCTATTCTTACTGATTTCTATAGTATTTTTGAGCTGTAAAACAGATAAAAACTCAGCTGAGAATATGACGCAAAGTCAACGCAATAAAAAGAAAGAAGTAGTTTATCAAGTCTTCACGAGATTATTCGGAAATACAAATACAAACAACAAGCCTTGGGGAACTTTGGAAGAAAATGGAGTCGGAAAATTTTCCGACTTCTCAGCGGAAGCTTTGAAGAAAATCAAAGACCTTGGTGTGACTCATATTTGGTATACAGGAGTGCTACACCATGGTGTAATAACTGATTATTCGCAGTTTGGTATTTCGAGTGATGATCCTGATATTTTTAAAGGTCGGGCAGGTTCACCTTATGCCGTTAAGGATTACTATAATGTTAATCCTGATTTAGCGGAAAACCCTGAAAAGCGTTTAGAAGAATTTCAACAATTGATCGCACGAACACATGCCGTAGGCTTGAAGCTACTGATTGATATTGTGCCCAATCATGTTGCCCGAAATTATGAAGGTAAATCAACACCCAAGGGTTCAGAGCCTTTTGGCGCTTCTGATAATACCTTGGTAGAATACGAGCGTGATAATAATTTTTATTATGCACCTGAAGCGGAGTTTAAAGTACCCAATTGGGAAAATGGATACCTTCCTTTGGGTGGCGCTGCGAGTATTTTGTCAGATGGAAATTTTGAAGAAATTCCGGCGAAATGGACAGGAAATGGCGCTCGGTCACCACAACCTAATATGAATGATTGGTATGAAACCATAAAAATAAATTACGGAGTTCGGCCAGATGGTTCTTATGATTTTGATGTACTTCCTGAAGGCTACGATTCTAAAGACTATAAGGCGCATTATCAGTTTTGGTCTGATAAAAACGTTCCCAGTTCCTGGAAGAAATTTAAAGATATCGCCTTGTATTGGTTAGCTATGGGTGTAGATGGTTTTCGATACGATATGGCTGAAATGGTTCCTGTAGCGTTTTGGAGTTATATGAATTCTCATGTAAAAATGAAAAATTCAAACGCTTTTTTACTTGCTGAGGTGTACCAACCAAGTTTATATAGAGATTACATTCGAAAGGGAAAAATGGATTACCTCTACGATAAAGTAGAACTTTACGATAGTATAAAGCATATTATACAAGGCCATGGTTGGACAGATCATATACCTAAAGTGCAAGAAGGCTTGCAAGATATTGAGCACCATATGCTTCACTTTTTGGAGAACCATGACGAACAACGTATTGCGAGTACAGATTTTGCGAGTTCTGCTTTAAAAGGAAAGCCAGCAATGGTAGTTTCTGCAACTTTGAGTACCGCACCTACTATGATCTATTTCGGACAAGAAGTAGGTGAGCCGGGTTTAGAAGATGCCGGTTATGGAAAACCTACAAGAACATCAATTTTTGATTATATAGGCGTTCCAAGCCATCAAAGGTGGCTAAATGACGGAAAATTTGACGGGGGGCAACTCACAGAAGAAGAAAAAAACCTTCGTGATTTTTATAAACGATTGCTAAACTTTACGATAAATAGCGATGCGCTTATGGGAGCGTACGAAGATGTTCACTATTACAATCGAGAACATACTGAGAATTACAATCATCGGGTTCTTTCTTTTGTTCGTTGGTCAGCTGATGAAAAACTTATTGTAGTTTCCAATTTTGATGCTGATACGAGGTATGAATTTGAGTTGAAAATTCCAAAAGAGATTATTCGAAAATGGAATCTGGCAAACGGTGAATATATCTCGAAGGATGCTTTGTACGGAAACGAAAATAAATTTAAAGTCGAAGATGAGATTGGTCGAATTCAAGTTGCCATTAATCCGTTGGAATCTTTTATTTTTGAGTTAAAATAATCCGATTACTATGAAAATATTTTCGTTTGTAAGTCTATTTGTTGTGCTCTTTTTATCTAGTTGTATGGAAAATAAACCTTTAGTTATTGGTCATAGAGGTGCCATGGGGCATGAGACTGAAAATACGATTGCTTCAATTGAAAAAGCAATGGAATTTGGTGTGGATATGATTGAAATCGACGTTTTTAACGTGAAAAGTGGTGAAACCGTTGTTTTTCATGACGATACCCTAGAACGTTTAACCAATGCTGAGGGAGAAATAGAAGATTGGAATTACATGGAATTGCGAAAAGTGATTGTCAATGGGGGGCATGAAATTCCTTTACTAGAAGATGTTCTTAACGCTATTAAGCATAAAACCAAGCTAAACATTGAATTGAAAGGAGCAGGAACTACGGAACGTGTTAATTTTATAATCAACCAGTATATCGAAACAAAGGGCTGGAAAATAGAAGACTTTTTGATTTCTAGTTTTAACTGGGATGAACTTCAGCAGATGCGAGCGCGAAACGCTGCTGTTTCTATTGCGGTATTGACCGAAGAAGACCCTTTAGCTGCTATACCGATTGCTAAGGAATTAAATGCGATTGCAATTAACCCAAACTATAAGCTGTTGACTGCAGCGAATAGTTTGAAAATTCAAGAAGCCGGTTTTAAAATCTATACTTGGACCGTCAATGAACCTGAAGATATATTGGCGATGAAACAATTTGGCGTTGACGGAATTATCACCAACTATCCTGAACGTTTAAAGTAATGTTTGATGTACTAATTGTTGGAGGAGGCGCAGCAGGATTCTATGCAGCAATTCATATTGCGGAGGCTGATTCAAGTTTAAAAATTGCGATTCTCGAGCGAGGTAAAGAAGTACTTTCAAAAGTAAAAGTTTCTGGTGGGGGAAGATGTAATGTCACTCATGCAGAGTTCGACCCAAGCGAGCTAGTTAAAAATTACCCAAGAGGAGAGAAGGAGCTTTTAGGGCCTTTTCACACCTATTGTAGCGGCGATACAGTTTCCTTTTTTGAGGAGCGAGGTATTGATTTAAAGATAGAAGATGACGGCAGAATGTTTCCTGTTTCTAACTCTTCTCAAACGATAATTGATTGTTTTTTGAACGAAGCTAATCGATTGGGTGTTCAGGTTCTCAAACATAGCAGCGTTGTTGGAATCGCTTCTGTAAAGAAGGATGATGAAAAGATTTGGGAGATTACATCCATAAAGAAAACCTACCAATGTAAAAAATTGCTGATAGCGACGGGTAGTAATCCTAAAATTTGGAAGATGCTTGAAAAGCTCGGGCACTCGGTAGAAAAGGCAGTACCTTCTTTATTTACATTCAACATACTAGATGAGCGCATTAAGGGAATTCCTGGTGTAAGTACCTATGCTAGTGTTGAGGTTTTGGCAAAGAAAGTTTTTCAACCTAAAATAACCATACCGCTAAAAACGAGAGTAGCCGACAAAGTGCTTCTTAATTCTGAAGGCCCTCTTTTAATTACACATTGGGGCATGAGCGGGCCTGCTATTTTAAAACTATCGGCTTGGGGTGCAAAGATTTTAAATGAGATGAGCTATAAGTTTCAGTTGAGAATCAACTGGCTTCCTGACTATCATTCTGAGCAAGTCATAAACCTGTTGCAAGAAATCAAAGAGATAGAAGCTAAAAAAACGGTGTTGCGAACAAAAGCAGTTGAAGTTCCAAGGCGCTTATGGACTAATTTGGTCAGAGCTTCCGGTATTCCAGAAGATATGAAATGGGCAGATACAAATAAAGTACAGTTACAATCGCTTGCCGATCAACTAACAAAATGTGATTTCGAGGTTGACGGTAAGAGCACTTTTAAAGAGGAATTTGTAACTGCGGGAGGCGTAAATCTCAAAGAGATTAATTTTAAAACATATGAAAGCAAATTACATCCAAATCTCTTTTTTGCAGGAGAAGTAATTGATGTAGATGCCATCACAGGGGGGTTCAACTTTCAAAACGCATGGTCGGGGGGGTATATAGCCGCTAAGGGTATCACTAGGAACAATACATGAATACATACATAGCATTATTAAGAGGGATTAATGTCAGTGGTCACAAGAAAATAAAAATGGCCGAGTTAAAAGCAATGATGATAAAGAATGGCTTTGAAGATGTAGTAACTTATATTCAAAGCGGAAATGTTATTTTTAAATCAGCTGAAAAGAATAGGCTAGGCTTAGAAGAAAAAATAAAAACAGGTATCGCTGATACTTTTGGTTTTAACGTTCCTGTTACGGTAAAGACCAGAACAGAAATAGAGGCGATACTTGAAGAAAGCCCGTATACTCAAAAAGAAGATTTAGAGGCCAATAGAATCTACTATGTGCTTTTAAAGAGTGAGCCCGAACAAGAGTTAATTGCCAAATTAGTTCAAGAAGATTACCCTAGTGAATTATTTTCTTTTGGTAAGAATTGCGTTTACTTGAACTGTTTAAATGGCGCAGGAAAGGCGAAGTTGACAAACAACATAATCGAACGCAAGTTACAGATTACTGCCACAACTAGAAATCATAGAACCCTACTAAAGGTATTAGAATTGAGCATTTAACTATAGGTTTCTAGATAGTACAATAAATGAAAACTCTTCTTTGCCGATTTCAAAACCATGGGTTCCAACTTGTGAAAAATTATTTTTTCGGTAAAAGGCACTAGCTCTTTCATTACTTTCCAGAACAGATAACCAGATATAGTCACTCTTATTTTCTGTTGCCTTGGCAAGTACTTTACTTTGAAGCTTGTACCCGATTTTTAAGGAGAGAAAATCTTTTAGCACATAAATTTTTTGAAGTTGCGATGCTCTACCCGATGTAATAAATGAAGAAGAGGAATTCAATTTTAACTTGGCATAACCAACCGGTAGATCATTTGCAAATGCTAGCCAAAAAACGTTATTTAGATTTTTAATGCTACTCCTGATTTTTTGAACAGAAAACGTGCGTTCGTAGTAATTAACTAAGTCTTGCTTGTCCTTAAAATGATTGCCAAATGTTTCGCTAAAGGTAATTCTACCCAAAAGAGATATGTACTCGGCGTCTGCTACTGTTGCATTTCTAATGATTATTTCACCCATAGTAGCATATTTATTAAAGGGGTGTAAATAAATTAAACTCCCAAATAGTATAATTCAAAGTAGTTGCGGAACCAGGCTATGAGAAAGCAAATAAATAAGGCAATGTTGATACAAGGCGATTTTTACAAAGTGCTGGTTTGCACTCTAAAGTAGCGAATTTATAGGCGAACAACTATCTTTGCGTAAATTCCGTTTTGAATGACTCATAAAAACTTTATTCCGTCTGTATATTCGAATGAAATTACAGCCGGAAAAGTAACTTATAAATCTCCAAGCAATATCGCACTTGTGAAGTATTGGGGGAAAAAAGACAACCAAATTCCTGCGAATCCATCTATAAGTTTCACCCTAGATGCCTGTGCGACTACAACATCCATTTCGTATAACAAGCTAGCGTCAAAATCTTCAGATTTCTCATTTGATTTGTTGTTCGAAGGAAAACCTAAAGAAGAGTTCAAGCCTAAAATTAAAATTTTCTTTGGGCGTATTGAGAGCTATCTTCCTTTTTTAAAGGAGTATCATTTTAAGATTGAAACTTCTAACTCTTTTCCACATAGCAGTGGTATAGCTTCTTCTGCTAGTGGTATGTCGGCGCTAGCACTCTGTTTGATGTCGATTGAAAAGAAGTTGAATCCGGAAATAAATCAAGACTTTTTTAATAAAAAAGCCTCTTTTTTAGCTCGTCTTGGATCGGGCAGCGCCTGCAGAAGTATTGAAGGTGATTTGATCCAATGGGGTGCTCATTCAGACATTGCAGAAAGTTCTGATTTGTATGGGGTCAAATACCCCTATAAGGTGCATGCTGTTTTTAAAAACTACCATGATACTATTTTACTGGTTGATAAGGGGCAAAAGCAGGTAAGTAGCACGGTTGGGCACGATTTAATGCACAATCATCCTTTTGCTAAAAATCGGTTCGCTCAAGCGCATGAAAACCTGACAAAGTTACAAGCGGTTTTTTCTGAAGGAGATTTAAAAAGCTTTATAGAGATTGTTGAAAGTGAAGCGCTCACACTTCATGCGATGATGATGACAAGTTTGCCTTATTTTGTTTTGATGAAGCCTAATACGCTTGAAATCATTAATAAAATATGGGCATTTCGTGAGAGTTCTAATACAAATGTCTGCTTTACTTTAGATGCGGGGGCGAATGTACATGTATTATACCCTGAAAGTGAAAAGGAAGAAGTATTTCAATTTATTAAGAATGAGCTTGTTGCATATTGCGAAAATGGACAGTACATTTGTGATCGAATTGGTTTTGGAGCCAAAAAATTGTAACTTTTAATCATATTTTCGTCTTATAAGCGTTAAGTATTGAATTGCGAATCTAAACAGTATATGAAAGGTCCCTTATTTTATTCTAAAATACTCCTCTTTGGTGAATACGGAATTATAAAAGATTCTAAAGGTCTATCTATTCCCTACAACTTTTTCAAGGGTGCGCTAAAGACAGATGATAACCCATCTAAGGAGGCCTTAGAATCAAATGCTCACTTAAAGAATTTGGTAAGATATCTAGAAGAAGTTACTGAGCAAGAACCGAAGTTAGTCTCTTTCGATTTTGATGAATTGAAAAAAGATGTTGCAGCAGGAATGTATTTCGATAGCTCTATTCCTCAAGGATATGGCGTTGGAAGTAGCGGTGCTCTGGTAGCAGCAGTTTACGACCAATACGCAAAAGATAAGATTACAGTTCTTGAAAACCTTACACGAGAAAAGCTTTTAAAACTAAAACAGATTTTTGGCAAGATGGAATCTTTCTTCCACGGAATGTCATCTGGTCTTGACCCTTTAAACAGCTATTTGAGTTTACCTATTTTGATTAACTCTCAAGACAACATAGAATCTACAAGCATACCTAGTCAAAATACCGAAGGTAAAGGTGCTGTATTTTTATTAGACAGCGGTTCGACAGGAGAAACTGCGCCGATGGTTCAATTGTTTATGGAAAAGATGAAGCAAGAAGGTTTTCGAGCCATGTTGAAGAATCAATTCATCAAACATACCGATGCCTGTGTAGAAGATTTCGTAAATGGTAATGTGAAATCACTTTTCGGAAATCTAAAGCAACTCTCACATGTGGTTTTGGATAACTTTAAACCTATGATTCCTGCAAAATTTCATCAACTTTGGCAACAAGGAATCGAAACAAACGACTATTATCTAAAACTTTGTGGTTCAGGTGGTGGCGGTTATATTTTAGGCTTCACTCAAGATATTGACAAGGCGCAATCAGCACTTAAAGACTATAAGCTAGAAGTGGTGTACAACTTCTAATGCAACACATTTTCAATGCTAAGTAGAAAAAACAAACTCTTGCTTTTAAAGTTATTGAGTCTGTTTTCTGTCGTCAGAGGGTTTAATATTCTTATGATTGCTTTGGCTCAGTACTTAGCCTCTATCTATATTTTATCTCCAGATTTGCCACTTCATAAAGTCATTTTGGACTTAAATCTATTTTTTATTGTAGTGTCTTCGGCGCTGGTTGTAGCCAGTGGATATATCATCAATAGTTTTTATGATGCTGAAAAGGATTTAATCAACAAGCCCAATAAAAGCATGTTGGATAGATTGGTAAGCCAAAGATTTAAATTGACAACTTACTTCATTCTTAACTTTTTAGCAGTTTTTGCTGCGAGCTATGTATCTTTTCGAGCGGTATTCTTTTTCTCTGCCTATATCTTCGGAATTTGGTTTTATTCGCACAAACTTAAAAAAGTTCCTTTTATAGGAAATTTTGTTTCGGCGACTTTAGCCATTGCTCCATTCTTTGCCGTTTTTGTGTATTATAAAAACTTTGAAACGGTAATCTTTGTTCATGCTATCTTTTTGTTTCTATTGATTTTGGTGCGTGAAATGATAAAGGATTTGGAGAATATGAAAGGTGATTTGACGCAAAACTATAAGACCATTCCTATTATATATGGGGCTGGAATTTCAAAAATTTGTATTGCAGCTTTGATTTTGCTTAGCCTAATTCCGTCTCTTTTACTGATAACAAAATTTGATGTGGGCTTAATGAATTACTATTTTGTTGGCTGTATTGCGCTCTTGATTTTATTTCTTGTATTACTGATGAGATCTAAGACCAAGAAGCATTATGTTTGGTTGCATAATATTTTGAAATTTATAATCATTGCTGGTGTCTTTAGTATCTTACTAATTGATGTTGATCTTGTTTTAAATCGTATTCTGTAGGTTAAAAAGTGGCGAGACCAAAGGGAGAAGGGAGCCACCAAGCAGGACTAAAGAGAAGAGAGGAGATAGAAAATCAAGCGGTCAGCTTGAGCGGAGCGGAGGACTGCGGCGCTAAAATCAATATAATATTTTAAAGCATTGTATTCAAGCGATAGAGCGCTATATGAATCTCATGATGGAGAAAACTGTTTTTAAAAGTTATTCAAAACAGTGTAAAAGATATCTCAGCCTTAGCTAAATATCAAGATTGATAGTCTTCAGTCTGTATTCTTATATCTTTGTTCTCTATTCTTTATTACTATGAAAAACATACTAAAAGTAGCACTTGCTCAAATTGCCCCCGTTTGGCTGAATAAATCAGAAACACTTCAAAAAATCGAAACAATAATTCAGGAAGCTGCAAATGAGAAAGCAGAGCTTGTTGTTTTTGGAGAAGCGCTATTGCCCGGATATCCATTTTGGTTGGCGCTTACAGATGGTGCTGAGTGGGATAAAAAAGTAAACAAAGAATTGCATGCCCACTATGTTCGCAATTCAATTCAAATTGAACTTGGAGAATTAGATTCTATTTGCAAATTGGCACAAGAGAACAGCATCGCCATTTATTTAGGAATTATGGAACGTGCTCAGAACAGAGGAGGGCATAGTATTTATGCTTCTTTGGTATATATCAATCAAAAGGGAGAAATAAAATCAGTTCACAGAAAGCTACAGCCTACGTATGACGAACGCCTTACTTGGGCACCTGGCGATGGTAATGGGTTACAGGTGCACCCGCTTAAAGAATTTACGGTCGGCGGACTCAATTGCTGGGAAAATTGGATGCCATTACCGAGAACTGCACTCTATGGTCAAGGTGAGAACTTGCATATAGCCGTGTGGCCAGGAAGCGATCATAACACCAAAGATATTACCCGATTCATTGCCCGCGAGTCTAGAAGTTATGTGATTTCAGTTTCGTCATTGATGAAAAAAACGGATTTTCCAAAAGACACGCCTCATTTGGATGCAATTTTAGCAAAAGCACCTGAAATACTTGCTAATGGGGGTTCTTGTATTGCTGGCCCCGATGGAGAATGGATTATCGAACCTGTACTTCATAAGGAAGGTTTGATTTATCAAGATTTAGATTTTAACCGTGTATACGAGGAACGGCAAAATTTTGATTGCGTGGGTCACTACTCAAGACCAGACGTAACAAAATTGATTGTAAATAGAGAACGACAGTCTACGGTGGAGTTTGAGGATTAACCTACCTTTGCACCTAAATTAAAACCATGGCCAAGTCAGATTCCAAAAAGGATTATAAGAAATCAGGAAAAGATGAAGGTGCTTTCCGTAATAGACGGAATACAAAAGCAAACGCTTCCATAAAGAAAAAGACAGAAACCAAGAAGTCATCGAACCCGAACGAAATTCGTTTGAATCGTTATGTTGCCAACTCTGGTGTCTGTTCGCGACGCGAAGCTGATATTTATATTTCTGCTGGAAATGTTACCGTAAACGGAAAACCCATTTCTGAAATGGGTTACAAGGTACAATTGACAGATGATGTTCGTTTTGACGGGCGGCGATTGAATCCTATAAAAAAGGAATACGTTTTATTAAACAAACCTAAAGATTTTGTCACCACAGGTAAAGATGAAAGAGGAAGACGTACTGTGAATAGTTTAGTTTCAGGAGCCTCTAAATCTGAATTATCCCCTATAGATAAGCTAGATAAAAGCACCACAGGCTTATTATTGTTTACTAATGATGGAGAACTCTCCAAAAGACTAGCAAGACCAAAAAACGGAATCCGAAAAATATTTCATGTCACGTTGACGAAAGAATTACGGAGTGCTGATTTAAAGCGAATTAAAGAAGGTATAACTGTAGAAGAACATTCTGTGCGTGTACAAGATATTAGCTTTGTAGACAATTCTCCTAAGAATCAGGTGGGTATTGAAATTTACAGCTCAAGAAATAATATCGTAAAACGTTTGTTTGAAGAACTCGATTATGAAGTAACAAAACTCGATCGCGTTGTGTATGGTTCTCTTACTAAAAAAGACCTTCCTAGAGGTCACTGGAGATACCTTACCGATCAAGAGGTTATTAATTTAGGAATGGTTCAATAGAATAGATTCGTTACTTAGACAAGCGCTAAGTGATTTCTTATCAAGGGCCTATTGTAGGTATTGCAATAGGCGGTTACTCGCACATTTTTTACTTAAAAGAGTGCTAGTGAATTAAATACTACACTGCCATTTCTAATATGTTTTACTAGCAATGGGGCGCTATCTTTCTTCGAATAAAAGCGAAATATTAGGATCGAGACGCACCGAACTTGGTTTTGAATCAATTGCTATTTCAAAAGTATTTTTTTTCTTGTTTACGTGAACTGAAGAAATTATAAATTCCCCATCTTTTTCAATTGCGATTGCCAAAGGAAAATCAAATAAGCTATGGTCTTGAATTTGGTTAAGGCTTATGATTACTTTATTTTTTTTATACGTCCAGGTCCATTTTATTTCTGGATAACCCTTTGTAAAAACCCATTGTTGAAAAAAGTACTGCAGGGTTTGTCCTGATACTTCTTCCATAACTTTTTGAAAATCTATGGTCATCGCATTAGAGTTTTGAAATACGGCATAGTACCTGCGTATACCTTTCCAAAAAGTTTCATCACCTAATTTATGGCGTAGCATATGCAATACCCAAGCTCCTTTTTGATAGGTGTTTGTGCTTAAAACTTTCATTGGATCTACTATACTAGGGTCAACTATCGGAGCGGGTTTTTTCTTGTAATAATCAATAATCTGATTTCGATCAAGCAACAACTCTTCTTTACGCTTTTGATCACCATAAACACTTTCTTGATATAAAATAGTAAAGTAGGTCGCAAAACCCTCACTAAGCCAAACATGGTTCCAATCATTTTCTGAAGCAGAATTACCAAACCATTGATGCGCAATTTCGTGCGCAATTAAGCCTTCTACCTCATTTTTTCCGGTTACGGAATTTTCGAAATATGAAATGGTGCCAGCATTCTCCAAGCCTCCCCATTGGGTTTTGGCTTGCACATTAGCCAGCTTTGCATAGGAATACGGACCAATGTTGTTCATAAAGTATTTTATGACCTTGGTCGCAACCCCATAATCAGAAAAACCATCTAGCCTATTTTCAGGATATACCCATGCAGAAATGGGGATGCCCGCGACTTCGCCCAAAAGGCGATTGGCAAATTTAGTAACTCCTATAGTGACTACTTTCATCGCAACAGGAGCGGGCTCTTTATAGGTGGTCAATTTGTTACCGTCGCCCAAATTACTCTCTTCAGTTTTTTTTCCTGTAGCGACTACATCATAATGATCAGGTGCCGTAATTCGAAATTCAATACTGGCTTTATCAGATGGATGATCAACAGAAGGGAGCCAATGCCTGGCTAAATTTGGCCAGTTATCACCAAAGAAAGAGCGTTGTCCAAATTTCGTAGTATCGATTACCAGACCTCTTTCAGCAATACCGTGATATTGAATTTTGTAGCTTCGTTGTTTTGATGCTGAAGCCTTTGGGATAATTTTAATTTTGTTGTCTTCATAAGCATAGTCAATCTTTACAGAATCTTCAAAAATTCCGATAATTTCCATACCAAAGGTTTCTGATTTTGCGATAAGGTCTAATGCAAATGCATTTATTTCTTTTTTAAACGCTACGGTAACAATAGCCTCTCCATAGATTTGATTATTAGTATCGTTTAAAGTAAGGTTGAAAATATAGCTTTGTACATCTGCTGATGTATTTCGTTGATATGTATCTTGAGCATGAATCAAATGACTTAGGAAAAGAATGGCGACGAAAAATAGCTTTGCATTATGAGTGTTTTTTTTCATTTTCAAAAGGTCTTTTGTATGGCGAATATAATTTAAAAGTATTCGTTCGTATTTTTCATTTTTTCTCGAATCTCAGCTAAACATAAATTACCCAAACTACCTTCATGAGAATGTTCAATATCTTTTTTAGGAGTGAAAGTTCCCGCATTGATTTCCTTCCCCATTTTTTTATAGGCATCTCGAAAAGGCATTCCGGTTTGAACGAGCTCATTTAAGGTATCAACACTAAAGAGATAGTCGTATTTTGGATCTTCTAAAATGCTATCGTTTACACGGATTTCTTTTAGACTAAAGGTGAGAATCTCTAGACAGGCTTTAAGGTCTTGAATGGCAGGAATAATAATTTCCTTGACTAGTTGCAAATCTCTGTGATAACCACTAGGAAGATTGTTGATAACCAAAGTCAACTGATTTGGTACTGCCTGAAGCTTGTTGCATTTGCCGCGAACCAATTCAAAAACATCGGGGTTCTTCTTATGTGGCATAATACTACTACCGGTCGTTAATTCATCAGGGAAAGAGATGAAATTAAAATTCTGACTCATGTAAAGACAGATGTCCATGGCCATTTTAGATAGGGTTGCTGCAATATTTGCCATTCCGAAAGCAGTAGCTTTTTCGACCTTTCCTCGGCCCATTTGTGCTGCCACTACATTATATTTCATAGTTTTAAAGCCCATTTCTTTTGTCGTGAAATTTCGATCAATTGCGAAAGAACTCCCATACCCTGCAGCACTCCCTAAGGGGTTTTGGTCAGCCACTTTGTAGGCAGCGTCAATAAAATATAAATCATCAATTAGGCTTTCGGCATAGGCAGAAAACCATAAACCAAAGGACGAAGGCATAGCAATTTGTAAGTGGGTGTATCCAGGAAGTAAAATCGCTTTATGTTGCTCAGCCAAAGTCAAGAGTAAATCGAAAAGATCTTTTGTTTGTGACTTGATTTCAGAAAGCTCATCTTTCAAATACAAGTGCATGGCTACTAAAACTTGATCGTTTCGAGAACGTGCTGTATGAATTTTTTTACCTGTATCTCCTAATCTAAGGGTAAGTAAAAACTCAATTTTAGAGTGCATATCTTCGAATGAATCTTCGATTTTGAATTCTCCTTTGACAATTGAAGCGCCTATTCTATCTAGCTCATCTGTTAGTGCCATAGTCTCTTCAAAAGTTAATAGCCCGATTTTGCCCAACATCTTGGCGTGGGCTTTTGAAGCAATAACATCATATTTGGCTAGCTGTAAATCTAGTTCTCGGTCATTGCCTACCGTAAAATGGTCTATTTTTTTATCTGTACTGAATCCTTTATCCCAAAGTTTCATAGGTAACTATTTTATTTTCATTTCCCTGAAGAGAAATCTGTTTGTTTTATTGCTAGTATATCGAGCGGAGTCGAGAGATTTTGATCGGTCTCGACTCCACGCGTGTTGGCAGCAGCAGTTATTTCAAAAATCTACTTAAAATTTTAATATATAAATCAATTCCTTTGATAATCTCGTCAAGGTAAATAAACTCGTCAGCAGAATGTGAACGCGTGCTGTCTCCTGGCCCTAATTTTAATGACTGACAGGTTAATGCTGCTTGGTCAGATAGTGTTGGAGAACCATAGGTTTTTCTTCCTAAGGCAATTCCTGCTTGAACCAAGGCATGGTTTCTGTCTATTTTGGAAGAGTTGAGTTTTAATCCGCGTTCTTGTAATTCACAAGGCGCTTCTGATTTCAAGAGATCGGCAATCTCTTTATTTGAATAGGCATCGTTTACGCGAACATCAATAACCAATTCTACTTGTGCCGGAACTACATTGTGCTGACTACCTGCGTTGATCTGTGTAACCGTCATTTTTACCTCTCCCAAAGCTTCAGAAGATTTTTTAAATTTGTAATTCTTAAACCATTCCAACACTTCGATAGTATTATAGATGGAATTATTATTATTCGGATGGGCAGCGTGAGAGGGGGTTCCTTTTATAATCGCATCAAACACTATTAATCCTTTTTCAGCAATAGCTAAATCCATTAAGGTGGGTTCTCCCACAATAGCCACATCAATTTTTGGAAGGCTAGGAAGTAAGCCTCGCAAACTGTTTTCACCTGCACTTTCCTCTTCCATCGAGGCAACGATCAAAATATTATGGCTAAGTTCTTTTGCTGCATAAAAATGAGTAAAAGTAGCGAGTAAAGAAACCAAACATCCGCCAGCATCATTGCTTCCTAATCCATATAGTTTTCCATCCTCAATATGCGGATTAAAAGGGTCTTTGGTATAGGCTTTGTTTGGCTTTACCGTGTCATGGTGCGAATTTAGTAATAGCGTAGGTTTGCTGTCATCCCAGAATTTGTTCTTGGCGAAGACATTATTATGAATGCGTTCAAAAGGAATGTCGAAGTCTTTCAGCCAATCTTGAATTGCATCAGCGGTTTTGTCCTCTTCCGAGGAAAATGATTGTATTGAAATCAGTTGTTTCAATAAGTTTAGAGCTTTGTCGGTACGCTGTTGTTGTGTCATTTTATAAGGTAATACTTGTGAAAAGTTCATTTTCTGAGTTGAGCATCGAAGGATGCCCGATACATACTTTACGCACATTTTTGTTTAAGGCATGAAAGCAATTTTCTAATTTAGGAAGCATGCCATCTGCTATAATTCCATCATTTAGAAGCACTTGATATTTTTTTGAATCGATATGTTGAACAACAGAATTATCATTCTCTACATTCATTAAAACACCTTTCTTTTCAAAACAATAGTAGAGGGTAGTATAGAACATTGCGCTCATGCCGATTGCTAGTTCGGAGGCAATGGTATCTGCGTTTGTATTTAATAATTGTCCTTTTCCATCATGGGTCATAGCACAGAAAACAGGTGTTAATTTAGCATGTAAAAGCTTTGAAATCAAGGTGCTGTTCACACCATCAACATCACCTGCAAAGCCATAATCAATTTCTTTAACCGGTCGTTTATGAGCCTGAATAGCATCACCGTCTGCACCACTTAGGCCTATAGCATTACAATTATTTGCTTGTAATTCGGCTACGATGTTCTTGTTGGTCAACCCGGCATACACCATGGTAATGACTTCTAGGGTTTTGCTATCGGTTATTCTTCGGCCTCCTGCCATTTTTGATTCAATACCGAGTTTGGCAGCCAATTGTGTAGCCAATTTTCCTCCGCCATGCACTAGAATTTTATGTCCATCTAGGCTTGCAAAAAGAGTTAGAAATTTTCTAAGCTCTGTTTTATTTTCGATGACCTGGCCGCCGATTTTTATGATAGATAGTTTTTCTTTCATTCTATTGGTTTAAGATTCCTCCGTCTATGGTCATTGCGGTGCCTGTGATCCATGATGCTTCACTAGAAACTAAGAACAAGGCTAGGTTTGCCACATCTTCCGGTTGTCCTAAACGCTTCATTAATGTTTTATTTTCAACATTTTCCACTGCGGCTTCAGGGTTTTTGAACGCCTTTGCTGATTCCCATATCAAAGGGGTGTTAACTGGACCAGGGCAAATGGCATTTACCCTTATTTTAGGAGCATATTCCAAAGCCATTTGTTTCATAAGGGCAACGGAACCTGCTTTTGAAGCACAATAGGCCGGGTGGTTTGGAAAACTTTTATAGGCAGCAATTGACGCATTGATTAAGATATTTCCGTTATATTTTTCTAAATACGGAATAGCGTATTTGGAAAGATAAAAAATGGAAGTCAGATTTATGTTTACAGTAGTATGCCAATCCTCAGAGGATAGTTCTGTTACACTACCTAAACCTAAGATTCCTGCGTTCATTGATACGATATCAAGTTTGCCAAAATTTTTAATTGCTCCTGCAACAAGTTCTTTATTATAATTTTGACTACTGACATCACCGGCAAGGAAAACTGAGTTGTTGAGCTTTTTGGCCAATGCAGCACCACGTTCAAGATTTCTTCCAGATAAAACGATATTAGCCCCTTCTTGATGAAATCGTTCAGCAATGGCCTTCCCCATTCCGCTTGTCGCCCCTGTTACAATGCAGGTTTTATCTTTAAGTCTCAAACTCATCCTAGCTAGTTTCTAATATTTTTTTTAAAACCACCTGTGCAGCATAGGTTCTGTTATTCGCCTGCTCAATAACTAAAGATTGCGCTCCATCTAAAACCGCATCTTCAACAACAACGTTTCTTCTAACAGGCAAGCAATGCATGAATTTAGCTTTTCCTAGTTTTTCTTGGGTCATCATCCAATCAGAATTTTGATGTAAAACCTTTCCATAATTTGAATAACTGCTCCAGTTTTTTACATAAACGAAATCTGCATTTTCGCAAGCCTTTTTTTGATCATGCTCGATTTGAACGTTTTTAGTTATTTTAGGGTTTAGATCGTATCCTTCAGGATGGGTAATTACAAAGTTGGCATCTAGCAACTGCATCATTTCAACAAAAGAATTCGCAACAGCATGCGGTAATGCTTTGGGGTGAGGTGCCCAAGAAAGTACGATTTTGGGTCTTTTTTTTGTGTTTTGTTCATCTATTGTGATCGCATCGGCAAGTGCTTGTAAAGGATGCCCAACCGAGCTTTCCATATTTATAACCGGAATAGAAGCATATTTTGCAAACCCGTTTAGAACGATTTCCGCCTCATCTTTTTCTTTATCCGTTAAAGATGCAAATGCACGAATAGCTACAATATCGCAAAATTGAGAAATCACGCTCGCTGCCTCTTTGATATGTTCTGAGCTGCCTTGATTCATAACTGTTCCGTCTTCATATTCCAAGGCCCAACCTTCGCTTCCGAAGTTCATCACCATAACTTCCATACCTAAATTCATAGCGGCCTTTTGAGTGCTCAATCGTGTTCTGAGGCTGTTGTTAAAGAACAACAGACATACTGTTATTCCTTGCCCAAGTGCTTTGTGTTGCGTTGAATTCTTTTTCATTTTTCTCGCCTCTAATACCCAATCAGAAAGAGAGTCGATGTCTTGTACACTAAGATAGTTTTCCATTATAATTCTCTTTTAAGGGCTTCAAAAAATAAGTCCATATCTTTTTTAGTGATATTTAAGGCAGGTAAAATGCGAAGAACATTTTTGTCTTTTGCTCCACCGGTAAACAAATGTTGTTTATAAATTAATTTTTTTCGCAGGGCTGCGACTTCGAAATCGAATTCCAAGCCCAGCATCAAACCTCGGCCTTTTATGCGTTTCACTTGTGGAATTTCACCTGCTTTTTGATTGAAATATTCACCTAATACTTTGGCGTTTTTAATTAAATTTTCTTTTTCTATAACTTCTAAAACTGCCAAAGTTGCAACGCAAGCGAGGTGGTTTCCGCCAAAGGTTGTTCCTAATAAACCGTAGGAAGCTTTAATGTTTTCATTAATTAGAATTCCTCCAACGGGGAAGCCATTGCCCATGCCTTTAGCAATACTTATGATATCGGGTTGAATATCATGATGTTGAAATCCGAAGAATTTTCCGCTCCTGCCAAAACCAGATTGTACTTCATCGGCTATTAGCACTGCTTTTTTCTTCTTACACAATTGAGCAATCTCTTGATAAAATTGAGTAGTTGGCTCATCTAATCCACCAACACCTTGAATGGCTTCTATGATTACTGCGCAAACATCTCCTTTGTCAATTTCAACTTTAAAAGATTCAATTTCATTAAGTGGAAGTATGGTGACCTTTTGTTGTTTGTTTAAAGGAGCGTTGATTTTTTCATTGTCGGTAGCAGCAACTGCAGCTGAAGTACGTCCATGAAAGCCATTTTTGAAAGAAATGATACGCGTTTTTCCCGTATGAAAAGAGGCCATTTTCAAGGCGTTTTCATTGGCTTCTGCGCCAGAATTACAAAGAAAAAGCTGGTAGTTTTCGCAATCAGAGAGTTGGCCTAGTTTGGTGGCCAATTCCACCTGTAGTGGGTTCTGAACAGCATTACTGTAAAACCCAATCTTATCTAACTGCTCTTTTAGTCTTTTTACATAATGCGGATGCGAATGCCCAATGGAAATCACAGCGTGTCCGCCATAGAAATCAAGAAATTCTTGATCTTTATCGTCAGTTATAACAATTCCTTTGGCGGAAACTGGAGTAACATCATAAAGTGGATATACATCGAATAAGTTCATGCTTTTTGTTTTATTCTAAAGGTCTTTACCAGTATTGTAGAGAACAAGGTTGTAGTTGCAATACATACATTGTCTTCTTCACTTGACCACAATATTAGTTCGTTTTAAACGCTGTTATCTTATCAAATGAGGCTACAATACCTTGTATTAAGGAAGAACTCAAACCTTGATGTTCCATTTCATTTAGCCCTTGAATGGTACAACCCATAGGAGTGGTAACCCGATCTATTTCTTCTTCTGGATGATTACCAGACTCAATTAATAAAGCTGCTGCTCCATTACAAGTATGCATCGCTAATTCTTGTGCTTCTTTGGCATCAAAACCAAGCTGAATCGCTCCTTGGGTTGTGGCGCGAATCAGACGCATCCAAAAGGCTATTCCGCTGGCACAGATAACCGTTGCGGCCTGCATTTGTTCCTCCGGAACTTCCAAGGAATGCCCCATTCTATTAAAAATGGCTTTTGCTAAGTCAATGCGTTTTGCGCCTATTTCATTGGCGCAAATGCAAGTCATTGATTTCCCCACAGAAATAGCGGTGTTCGGCATACTTCTAATGATATAATTTTTTGAACCAATAATACTTTCCATCTTGGCAATACTAAAGCCGGTTATAGTAGAAATGACTACATGCTTTTCAGTCAATAAATCTTTAATATCTTCCAAGATTTGAGCAAAATGAACAGGTTGTACCGCAAAAATTAAAATGTCAGAGTTTTTTACAGCTTCTCTATTATCAGAGCTAACCGTAACATTACCGTAGCTTTCAAATTCTTTGATGCTCGCTACATTTCTTTTGGTCATATACATGCTAGTGGCGCCGTTGCTGTGCAAAACACCTTTCGCTATTGATAGGCCTAAATTTCCTGTTCCTATGATGGCTATTTTCATATTTTATTTGGTATTAAGTACAAAGTAATTTATAGTGGTTACTGCTTATTCTAGGCGTTAAGTAAATAGTACTTCATTTAGAAAACCCCTGCTTTTAAATGTAGGCCTTCACTTTCATCAAAGCCAAACATCAAATTCATATTCTGAACTGCTTGCCCAGAGGCTCCTTTTAATAAATTGTCGATTGCCGATGTGATGAGTAAGGTGTCATTGTGCTTCTGTAAATGAATATGACACTGGTTCGTATTCACTACTTGTTTTAGATGAATGGGCGCATTCGCTATTTGTGTGAATTCCGCATTGGTATAAAAATCGGTATACAATTGAATTGCCTCTGCCTCAGTTCCTTCAAAATGGGTATATGCAGTTGCGAAGATGCCTCTTGTAAAATTACCTCTGTTGGGAAGAAAGAAGATTTCGCCAGTATTTTCTTGTACTGATTTCAGGCTTTCGTTGATTTCACCCAAATGCTGGTGCGTAAATGGCTTGTACCAACTTGCGTTATTATTTCGCCAGCTAAAATGTGTGGTGCCTGACGGGCTAACGCCTGCCCCCGTGCTTCCGGTAACGGCATTTACATGAATGTCAGCAGCTAATAACCCCGCTTTTGCTAGCGGTAGTAAGCCGAGTTGAATTGCAGTTGCAAAGCAGCCCGGGTTGGCGACGAATTTTGCTTCTTTTATCTCAGATCTTTTTAACTCAGGCAAGCCGTAGACAAAAGATTTTCCGTTTAAATTAGCATCATTCGCTAATCTAAAATCATTGCTTAAGTCGATAATTTTGGTGTTTTCTGAAAAGTGATTTTCATTCAAAAACTTGATAGAATTTCCATGCCCTAAACACAGAAAAACTACGGCTACATCTGGATTTATACTTCCTGTAAAAGCTAAATCCGTAGTACCTAATAAATCAGGATGCGCTGAAGAAACTGATTTTCCAGCTCTTGTTGTACTAAATACAAAATCAATTTCTGTTTGCGAATGATTCAATAGTATTCTAATGAGTTCTCCGCCGGTATATCCTGAACCGCCTATAATACCTACTTTAATCATTGTTTACGTGGTTATAGATTTTTCCTGAGTTGGATAGTATTTTGATAAAACCTTTTGCATCATCAGCTGACCAACCTTTGTTTATTTCACCATAGCTTCCAAAAGATGCATTCATCAAATCGTGTTTTGATGAGATGCCGTGCAATCTGAATTGGAAAGGATACAAGCCTACAAATACATCTCCTGAAACAGTCTTTTGTGTATCGGTCAAAAAAGCTTCTATGTTTCGCATTACGGCGTCTAAATAGTTGCCTTCATGGAGTAACATTCCGTAGAAATTACCTTGCTGTTCTTTCTGATATTGCTGCCATTTGGTGAGCGTATGTTTCTCTAACAAATGATGTGCTTTTATGATAATCAAAGATGCGGGAGCTTCAAAACCAACACGCCCTTTAATACCGATTATGGTATCGCCAACATGAATGTCTCTTCCAATAGCGTATTTAGAGGCCATTGCTTCGAGTTTTTCAATATTAGCAACTGGCTTGTCTTTTTCACCATCGATAGCAATCAATTCACCTTTTTCAAAACTAAGCTTTACTTCAGACGGATTCTTCTCTTGTAACTGGCTTGGGTATGCTGAATCTGGCAAGGGTTTTTCAGAGGTCAAAGTCTCTTCACCACCTACTGATGTTCCCCAAAGGCCTCTGTTGATCGAGTATTTTGCTTTTTCCCAAGAATAGTCTACTCCGTTTTGTTTTAGGTATTCAATTTCCGCCTCTCGAGTTAGTTTGTTATCTCGAATCGGAGTAATGATTTCAATCTCAGGAGCAATGATTTGAAAAATCATATCAAACCTAACTTGGTCATTACCCGCCCCTGTACTTCCGTGAGCGATATATTTTGCGCCAACTTTCTTGGCATAATTTACGATTTCAATCGCCTGAACTATTCGTTCTGCACTAACCGATAGCGGATAGGTATTGTTTTTTAAAACATTTCCAAAGATGAGATACTTTACTACTTTGTCATAGAAAGTCTGAACAGCATCAATTGAAGTATACGAAGTCGCCCCAAGTTCTAATGCCTGCGTTTTAATCGTTTTGATTTCTTCTGATGAAAACCCACCCGTGTTTACACTTACTGCATGTACTTCATAGCCCTCTTCTTTGCTAAGGTGCTTGGCGCAGTATGAGGTGTCTAACCCGCCGCTATATGCTAAAACTAATTTTTTCATTATCTTCTATTTATATTCCAGTGAAATCGGGAAGCCTTTTTATTTTTTCAAATTTCTACTCAAGAAAAGAGAACAGATACATTGCTCTTCTTTCTTCTCTTTTTTCTATGTTCTCTTCGCTTTTTTCTTCAAAAACAATGTTTCCTTTATACTCTTCAATCGTTGAAATGCTTTGCCATTCACTTTCTTTTCTTTCTTTGATTTTGTTACAGGGTCGTAAAGCATGCCTGTACAGAGGCACATTTTTTGCTCTGTTCGAGTGAGTACATCAAAGTTTTTGCAGGTTTGACAGCCTTTCCAGAATTCTGGGTCATCTGTTAGTTCAGAGAAAGTCACAGGTTTATACCCCAGTTCGTAATTGATCTTCATTACTGGAAGCCCGGTAGTAATACCAAATATTTTAGCATCTGGAAATTTCTTCTGCGATAATTTAAAAATTCGCGCTTTGATTTTTTTAGCGAGCCCTTTTGACCTGTACTCGGGGTGTACAATTAAGCCCGAGTTCGCGACGTATTTCTCATGCCCCCAAACTTCGATATAACAAAAACCGGCAAAACAATCTCCGTCTAAAGCGATGATAGCATTACCATTTTCTAGTTTTTTTCGAATGTATTTTGGTGTACGCTTGGCAATACCAGTACCTCGATCTTTAGCCGAGTCAGCTATGGTATCGCAAATGATTTGCGCGTACTTAAAATGTGATGTATTAGCAACAACAAGATTCATTGTTGTGATGATTTAAAAAGTAAAAAGAAAGATATGATTTTGCTTATGCGGAACTGGACTCACCTAGTTCCATAAAATGTGTAGTACCCCTACGGGCGACGGCGTAGAGCGAACGGAAGTACCGGAGCAGTGATGCTCTTAGTAGCTAAGATGTAGTTTTGTTCGGTCATTATGGAGTAAATGTACAAATTATTTTGAGCTGACCTAAGGCAAGTGCGATTTTTTACAAAAACCTTAATTTTTGTTACGATACGCAACAAGTTCATAAATCAAGAAGGTGAAAACTGAGAGATATTCAATCGCTAATAGCCATAGGTTTTCTTTAAAGTCACTTATTGAATAGGCAAAATAGCTCAGAACAATGGCTGCGGACCATATAAACGCAAAGCGATATTTTGTAAACGCAGTTAGTACAATAAGGAAGATAATATACCAGGGATGCACGGTTGCGGACATGAAATAATAAAGGGTCAATACCCAAAGCATTGAAGTTAGCAAAACTGGTAATTTTTGATTTTTTCTTAAGAATGTAAAAAGTAATACAGCTACAATTGTAAGTATTGGAGTTATTTTTCCGTAGGTTTTAATCAGTTCCCAAGGTTTTGCATCAAATTGTATTCCGATTTTTTTCACAAGGTTCCAAAGTCCCGCATTGAATTCGAAATTGGAAAACCACAGCCCGATAGTTTTGGAATAGTTGCTAATAAACTCTTGGGTATAAAAAGGAGCAAATAGTACGAGCGAGGTCACTCCAATAATTGTGTAAAATAGAATTGTCTTCTTAAACTTAAAGTGATTTAAGAACAGCGGAAGAAATACCAAAGGAACTAACTTTACTGATATAGAACAAGCATAAACCACAGCTGCCCACTGCCATTTGTGAACAGAAAGCAGGTAAAGTGCCCAAACAAAAAAGAAGAGCATTAGCCCTTCAAAATGAAGGTTTCCTGTCAATTCGATGAGTACTAACGGGTTTAAGAAATACCAGAAAATTAGGTGTGGCGATTGATTGATATTCTTCAATAGTTTACGGCCAAAATAAAAAATTCCGATATCGGCTAGAATTATAGTACCTCTCATTATAATGACTGAGCCTAAGATACTTTTTCCGCCTAGCAATGCCGCCAAGGCAAAGATGAGTTGGTTTAATGGAGGGTAATTACTAAAGTGCTTCGCACTTAAGCTTCCCATGCCTTCGTAAAGCTCTTGTGCATTGGTGATGACCAAATCAGATTGTTCGATTAAGGTGTTTGGAACATTCAAATACGGATTCAAGAAATGGCGAACCAATTCTCCATCCCAAATAAAACGATAAAAATCTTGTGAGAGATTGGGTTCTGCTAGGAGGAAAACTAATCGGAAGAGAATGCCAGTTACTAAAAGGAATTTAAAATTCCATTTTTCAAACTGAACCAGCTTGAAACATAAAAAGAAAAGTGCCGCGAAAAGACTAAGCAATTTTATAAAGTCTGTTCTTTCTAAATGGTAGGCGAATGTAAAGTAGAAGACTAAACTTAGTACGGCCAATAGTATGGATACTTTGTGAAGCTTCCAGTATGTGATGAATCTATTGGGCATTTTCGATCAGTTCATTCGATCTGACTAAAATAGGTTTTTTGAAGGAGAAAATTAAGAAAAGCACAATGCAGATAGAACGGTAATACGTATTTGGAAACAAGTGAAAGCTTTTGACGTCGTATTTATTGTATTGGAAATTTGAAAAGGCTAAATTCAAGAACAATCAAATTGTAAATTATGGGAAGATTAAAGAAAATTATAGGCTACACTGCCCTTGCCCTTGTTTTTTATGTTGGCTATGTATTTGTTTCGACTGGCTATTTTAGAACTATTGAGAATTTTTTTAATGGTGAAGTCGTAAAAAAAATAGCAATCGCTGGTGCAGAAGATATCACGGTGATTTCTGAAAACGGGTTTGCACTAGTTTCTGCTTCACCTCGAAAAAGTTCTTTAGAAGAGCAGGAAAAGAGAGGAGGCTTGTATTTGGTTGAATTGCATTCGAAAGATTATCAAGTCAAAAAATTGACTGCTGATATAAAGATGCCTTTCGCTCCTCATGGAATTTCAGTATATAAGGAGGATAGTACCTATACCGTTATGGCGGTAAATCATACAGTAAAAGGGCATTCATTTGAAGTGTTCAAATTACAAGATACCGTATTGACTTTTGAAAGAACAATTAGGAACCCTGCTTTGGTAAGCCCCAATGATGTGGTTATGTTAGCTAAAAATCGTTTTTATTTCACAAACGATCATAAATATGTAGATGGAGTGGGCAGGCTTTTAGAAGATTATGGGGGTTTAGGGGTGTCAAACGTGATGTATTTCGATGGAAAAAAGTTTAAAGAAGTAGCAAAAGGTATTGGGTATGCCAACGGTATTAATTACGATAAAGAGCGAAAGTTACTTTTTGTAGCATCACCTAGAAATTTTGAAGTAAAAGTATACAGTACAAACGAAGACGGATCACTCAACTTCATTGAAGATATCTATTGTTATACAGGGGTTGATAATATTGAATTTGATTCAGAAGGGAATTTATGGATTGGAGCGCACCCGAATCTACTAGCATTTTCATCATATGCCGGGGGCAATAACGAGGTTTCGCCTTCCGAAATTATTAAAATTGAGTATCGCGGTTTAAATGATTATACCATTGAAAAAGTATATGTAAATGATGGCGAGGAAATGTCAGCATCTACAGTTGCGGCACCATATAAAGATATAATCCTAACTGGAAATGTAATGGATACGCATTTTTTGGTATTGAAACCGCAGCGATGATAATTTGCTTTCCCAATTGTAAATTGTTTTTTTTCATTAGTTTGGCAGTATGATTTTCGAGCCGCAACTAGCAGAGGTGAAAAAGCACATAGACCATTATTGGATGCTCAGTGGTACTAGTTTGTTGTCAATGGATAGTGCTCATATGTATGCATACCCTGGTATAACCCCAGATATGATTCTTGTATTTGATGGTCAGTATACGATGACGTATATGGGGAAGAAAATCATTTCTAATCGCAGTCAACTCTTTAGTTTTCTTCACCAAGAGGTATTTATAGATTTTTCGGAACTCAAAAGCTATGTTGTCATTAAGTTTAAATCAAGAGGAATTTCTTCTCTAAAACCTTTTTTAAATATCGATTCAGAGACCATAATGAAAGGCTCTGTTGCTTATGCGAATGATGTATTTGGTATGGATATAGAGCTTTTGCGAACTCATTTATTGCAGTTAAGCCCAGAAGCTATTGCCAGTGAACTTGATCAATGGTTTGCTGCTCGTTATAAGAAGGAGCGTGAGGGTTTTATGGTGGAGATAGCACAAGAGGTAAGCGCTAGTTTCGACCTAAAAACAATTATGAGAACAACCAATTATTCCTATTCTACACTAGAGCGTTATTTTAAGAAAGATACCGGACTCACTCCAAAACGGTTTCAATCTTTGCAGCGTTATAAGAAGGCAGTGCGAGAAATTTATATCACACGAAATAATGATTGGCAGCATTATGTGTTAAAGTATGGCTATTATGACCAAAGTCATTTTATTAAAGAAATCAGGCGCTATACCAATCATACGCCTTCTCAATTGTTACATACTCCGGCTTTCATTGAAGTGCGTCCTAATTATTTTTGACGAATTTTTACAATGCTCATTTTCTAGAAAGCCTAATCTTTGAATAAAATTAAACCCATGCGATATGTATTACTTTGTACTAGTTTTTTCCTTTTGTGCATTAGTTGTTCTTCTACAAAAAAAATTGGGTACAGTACAAACCCATCTGTCGAGCTTCAACGCATACTCGATGAAGAAGTAGCTAATCCTAAAAATGCTGTTGCAGGGATGTCACTCACGGTGATGTCACCTGAGCTAGGGGTAAATTTCACAGGAGCAGCAGGGTACGATAGTTTAGAGAAGGATAGTATTCTTGATTCTGATCAGCCTTTTCGAATTGCTAGCTTGACTAAGGTTTTTACAGCAACCGCCATCTTACGTTTGCGAGAAAAAGGAGTGCTCACAATAGAAGATTCAATTTCCAAGTACATCTCCCAAGAACATATTACGATTTTAAGAAACGGGGGTTATAATCCAGATAAAATTACAATAAGACAATGTCTGAATCACTCTAGCGGTTTATACGATTATGCAGAAGGCGGACCTGAATACATTCTAGAAGCGTCTAAAAATGCCGCTAAACGTTGGACAAGAACTGAGCAGATACAATTTGCAATGGACAAAGGAAAGCCACACGCAGCACCAGGCGAAGAGGAGCATTATAGTGACACTGGATACGTCTTGCTAGGGGAAATTATTGAGACGCTTACCAAAACAGATCTTGCCGATGGGCTACGAAGCCTTTTGAAATTCGACGAGCTAGGTATGTCTGTAACCTATTTAGAAAGTCTTGAAAAGCGACCTGAAGGTTTGAAGCCATCTGTAAAAAGATATATTGGAGTACAAGACGCATCAAATTGGGATAATTCGGTTGATTTGTATGGAGGAGGTGGTTTAGTATCGAATACTAGAGATTTAAGTGTATTTCTTCAATCACTGTTCAATGGTGAAATTTTTGAGAATGATACCACCCTAGCAGTCATGTTATTAAAAAAAGAATATAATAGCCAGGGCAAAACGCTTCCCGCACAGCGACTAGGTTTTGCGAGTCTTGTTGGAAAGAAGTCAGGAATACAGGCGTATTTTCACGAAGGATTTTGGGGTACTTCTTTTTTGTATTTTCCTAGTTATAATTGGAGCATCGCTGTGAATTACACAAATGATGGTAATAGCAATGTTCTACAACGTGTGGTAGGCTATATGAAATGGCTGAATGAGAATGCTAAAGTTACTCCAAAATAAACCTAAGCCCTTGCCGTGAGTGATTTAAAGAAAACGTAGCCAAAGCCTAAGAACAGCATAAAATGAAACGGAAAGAGCCCGAAATCATTTAAAGGTATTGCGCTGTACATTCCGAAAAGGAAATAGCCCATTAAGCCAAATTCTAAAATCATATTTGGGGATAACTTTTTAGCTAAGTATTTGTTGCCTTTCCATGTTTCAGTAAGGTTATTGATATTGAACTTGGGAGTTCTAACAAACTCACTTCGTTTACCCATATGACCTTCTAACACCGCTATTGAGTTATGCAATGAAAAACCTAATGCAACTGAAAAGAAGGTAAAGAAAATTCTAATGTAATCTACAAAGTTGTTAAAGCTACTACCCTGAATGCTTTTATAGGTAAACCAATAACAAACAAAGAGTATGATGGTGCTTAGAACAAAGAAGCTAAGCGTACTAAATACCCAGTCTAAATGAGGGTAAATAGCCTTAATGTACATGGAGGGTATACTTAACAAAGCGACCATGAATACGCATAAGAACATCGAACTGTTTAATAAATGCATTACGCCGTGAAACTTTGTTTTGAAGTTGATATTCTTTGCAGTAACAACACTTAAAACCGTCTTTCTGAAGTTTTCAGCACCTCCTTTGTTCCAACGAAATTGCTGTGAGCGAGCGGCACTAATAACAACGGGAAGCTCAGCAGGAGTCTCTACATCCTCCAAGTACTTAAACTTCCAATCTTTTAGTTGTGCACGGTAGCTTAAATCAAGGTCTTCCGTAAGCGTGTCGCCTTCCCAGTTTCCAGCATCTAGAATACATTCTTTACGCCAGATTCCAGCGGTGCCGTTAAAGTTAATAAAATGACCTTTAGAGTTTCTTCCGACTTGCTCTAAGGTGAAATGCGCGTCTAAAGCAAAGGCTTGAATTTTAGTAAGTGTTGAATAATCTCTGTTGATATGGCCCCAACGCGTTTGTACAACACCGATTTCAGGGTCTTTGAAATAAATAACAGTCTTTTTTAGCCAATCACTATCTGGAAGAAAATCTGCATCAAAAATTGCAATAAATTCTCCTTTAGCAATTTCTAAGCCTTCTTTCAAAGCGCCAGCTTTAAAGCCTTGACGATTAGAGCGGCGTATATGTGTGATATCTAATCCGGTAGCTTTTAGTGCTTCAACGTGCTTGGCAGTATCAATTACAGTGTCATCTGTAGAATCATCCAATACTTGTATTTCCAACTTACTATTAGGGTATTCTATTTTGGCAATATTTACTAATAAGCGGTCCATAACGTATTCTTCATTATAAACTGGAAGTTGAATGGTCACATAAGGAATCTCTTTTGGGTCTAATAAATTGAATTTTGGGGCATCCTGATTTTGGCGTTTGTTACCTAAGTAATTGACCAAAAGGTTCAGCTGTGCAAGGCTATAGAAGAAAATCAACAACAGCGCAATACTGTAGATTGCCAAGATGATGTAAGCGATTATTAAGCCCATATTATTTTAAACTATATTTAAAAATCCATCCAAGAATTTTTATGCCTGCAAATATACTACCTTTTACCGTGCCTGACACTTTTGAAATGCCAATTCTCTTTTTGTAACGCACTGGTACTTCGGTATATGCTATTTTTTTTTTGAGTGCTTTTAGCTGCATTTCAACCGTCCAGCCGTAGGTCTTATCCTCCATCTCAAGTGCGAGCAACTTATCATACCTTATGGCTCTAAATGGGCCTAAGTCAGTAAATGTTGCTTGAAAAAACAACTTCATTAAAAAGGTAGCCAGCCAATTACCAAAAATTTGCTGGGGGGTCATGCTACCTTCCTCTCTTAGTTTCTTAACTCGCGAACCTATTACGAAATCATAGTCATTACTTAAAATGGGGGCTACGATTTTTGTAAGTTCCTCTGGGTAATCAGAATAGTCTCCGTCAATAAATACGATGATATCGGGTGGATTGGACTGTTCGGCTATGTAATTCATGCCTTTTAAACAAGCATATCCATATCCTTTCCTATTTTCAGTTAAGACTGTAGCCCCTGCTGCTACTGCATTTTTAACAGTTTCGTCTGTTGAATTGTTATTGACTACAATAACTTCTGTAACCGATGTCGGAATTTCTTTGATTACTGAAGCAATTGAATCGGCCTCATTGAAGGCGGGAATGATGACTTTTATCATTATTTTAAATCGGAAAGGTTGTTTTCGCGCCTAAAACTAATGAAACTGAACCATTCTTTAATTTTCTTTCCATTTTTATATTTTTCTGCTGAGGTCAATTTGGTATTATCATACATCAAACAATAGCCATTTTTAATGTCATTAAGAAGTTGACACTTATGATTTATTTTTCCGTTTCTGTCAAAGAAAAGCCACCACTTTACTCTTTTATTATTTCTGTAATGCCCTTCCGAGATTTTCTCCCCTTTCGAACTATAAAAGTACCAATACTTTATGCGTTGGTTATCGTGGTAATATCCTTGTTCTGAAATCTTGCCGCTGGAGTGATAGAATCGCCAGTATCCTGTTTTTATGCCCTTATAAATCCAACCTTCAGCCTTGGTACCGCCTGTTTCATAGTATTCTTTATGATACATGCCATCTGCTTTGGATAAGTTTCCAAAACTTAGAGAGCATACAATAAGTAGGAGTGCATTAGTAAACAAGGCTTGTTTTTAGATTAGGTCGAATGTACCTGAATAAACTAACATTAAAAAGGAGCCAAATGAAAGTTATGCGGTCAGTGCGAGCTTGTCGAGGACCTCTTATTTGGTTGAGGGCACCTCGGCATGCATAGCGTGATAGTAGTTCTTACGTCAGAGTGAACTATTTCTTATTAACCAATTCCATCAAATCCACATCATTACCGAGCAAAATTTCAGTAGGATTGATTCGACCTTCTTCTGGGCCATTTTCTAATTTTAATACCCCTCTTGGGCATACTGCAGAACAAACGCCACAGCCTACACAGCTTGAGCGTACAATATTTTCGCCTTTCTGAGCGTAGGCACGAACATCGATGCCTTGCTCACAATAGGTAGAACAGTTTCCACAAGAAATGCATTGGCCACCATTTGTAGTAATTCTAAAACGAGATTTAAAACGTTGTACAAAGCCTAAATAAGCAGCTAAAGGGCACCCAAAACGACACCAAACTCTGTTTCCAAAAATAGGGTAGAAGCCTGTTCCGATTACACCAGCAAATACAGAACCGATCGCTAGGCTATAGAGGTTTTGAATACTTGAAGTTTTGATTCCAAATACGGTGCTGGTTTCTGTAAAAAAGCTATATAAGGTCATTCCTGTCATTACAACAGCAAAAACTAAAACGCCATGAATTAACCATCTTTCTACTTTCCAAGAAAATAAAGATTTACTGGAGTGCTGGCGATAGGGGTCTCCTAAAGTTTCGGCTAATCCGCCACATCCACAAACCCATGAGCAGTACCATCTTTTTCCAAAGAAATAAACCATTACTGGAACAATAACTAAGGTCAGTACAACTCCCCAAACTAGAATAAACAGACCAATACCTCCACTATCTAAAAGTGATTTCAAATTCCATTGGAAAAAGAAATCATAATCTAAGGGAAAAGCATTTTTAAAATCATAGTACGGCATTTGTAAACGAACCATAATTTCTGGAATCAAAAAGGCGAATATGATTTGAAAGAAAAGTACTGAAGTGGTTCGTACGATCTGGTACATATTATGGCGGTATTTGATGTACATACGCACTGCCATTACAGACATTATGGTACAATACATAAAACCATATACAAACCAATGCCCAGCAGGGTTTCCACTTAAGCTTTCACTTATGGGGTCAACAAGGTAGGTCCAGTTTACGGCGTATTGCGAACCGAAATATAGTACCATATAAAATGAAACTAAAAAGAAAAACACCAGCCACGCAATCCACCCTTTATTGGTTGAGCTTTGGTGGTACACACCATCGTTCTTAATGCCTTTTTTACCCAAAGTGACAACTTGAGGAATAATGAATAGGAGTGCCCCTATAATTCCTATCCCGAAACTTAAAAACCACATTATTCCTTTGTTATTGGCAATGTATCCAGTTCCTGAACGCTTTCCTATTAACGAAGCCATTTCACTAGACTTCGTGTAGATTTTCTTTTTGTACTCCTTGTTTTTTACGTGTGTCGCATTTGCGTATTCGAGTGCTTTGGAGATTTTAGAGGATAGATCAATCATTCCTGTAAACTCTTTTCCAACAACATTTTGTTGCATGTCTGCAGTAAATATTTCGCTCTTTATTCTCTTTTCAGTCACAATTTCATCGAAAGTACTTTGGTCTAATTTGAACGAGCCCAAGAAAGGTAGGGCGGCAAAAATTCCTAAACCGAGTAAAAAGATCGCTATGCCTATGTTTTGTATTGTCTTCATGAATGCATTCTATTTATTGTCATTCTGGGGATGGCCAGAATCTGTTTTTCTATGTAGATAGGTCTCGATTTCACTCGGCCTCACAGCTTTTTATTAAGCGTTACTGAAAATTCGTTTCCAACTTTTTTTCTTCGGCGTGATGCTTGTCCCGAATTCTGAATTGAATGTGGAAACAATCTTATGTTCATATTTAGAATAGAACTCTGGGTCAAAATTGGCATCCTTTAGATATTCCAACACATGATTCACATCACATTTTTCAGTGAGCCAGCGGTCAAAAATTTCATGACGCATTCGAATACCGAAGGTGTTGATGCCTAAAAATTGTTTGGTATCTTTATTAAAGGCTATAGTGATACATATTTTTTCTTTGTCATCTCTCCAGTGAAAATGTTGTTCATTTTCTTTCATTCCTCGTTCGCTAAATACCCACCCGTAGGTTTGATATTCGAGGTCTAGGAATTTAGCGGAGTTAAACCAATGCCCTGGTTTATATTCAGTCTTATTACCACAGATGGTCTGAGCAAGGGTTTCTCCCATCATTCTACCCGTGTACCAAACCGCTTCAATTGGTCTTCTTTGACCAATACCTTCATGTTGTTCAGCACAATCACCTATCGCATATATGTCTGAAATGTTTGTTTCTAAATGCCGATTGACTTTAATGCCTCTGCCCAATTCTATGCCTGATTCTTTTAGAAAATCGACATTTGGTGATACCCCGGCTGTAAGGCCTACAACCGAACATTCAATAGTATCTCCTTTATCAGTGGTGACGGCTCTAGCTCTTCCGTTTTCATCTGCTAAAATTTCGACAAGATTAGTGCCGAGGTGTAAATCAATATGGTGTTCTAAAATATGCTCGTTAATCATCGCAGATTCTCCCGCAGGTAAAACACCGTTCCAGAAGCTGTTCTCGCGAACCAAAAAAGTAACAGGAATTTTCCTGCTGCGAAGCATTTCGGCCATCTCAATTCCGATTAATCCGCCACCGACGATAACGGCACGTTTACAAGTTTCCTTATCTGGTGCATTCGCTTCCAACTGGTCTAAATCTTGTTTGGAATACAAACCTTGAACTCCCGCCAAATCTTGTCCGGGCCAACCAAATTTGTTCGGTTTTGATCCTGTAGCTAGAATTAGTTTATCATAATTGAGGAAATTTCCATCGGCCAAAACCAACTTTTTATTTTGATGGTCAACAGCATTTACATAAGCCTTTACCAATTCGATTCTGTTCTTTTTCCAGAACCAATTCTCATAAGGTTGCGTATGTTCGAATTTCATATGTCCCATATAAACGTACATCAACGCAGTACGAGAAAAGAAATAATCAGTTTCTGCTGAGACAATAGTTATTCTTTTGTCTGATTTTTTTCGGATATGTCGTGCCGCTGTAACTCCGGCGATTCCATTACCTATAATAACAATATGCTCCATATATGTATTGGGTGTAAATGAGAATTTGGTCGTTCCTAAATGTAAGAACTTAAAAACAATGTTTAATTTAGAAAGATTTTAAATACGAGACTTCTTTGTAAGGTTGTTACACCGCTCTCGTACCGACACCCTTTGATTTTTAAAATCATACAAAAAATATAAATTTCTTGTTTTGTTTGTAGGGATGTTAAAATACTTTCGACAGACATTTCAGTTTTGATTAACAATATCAATTTACTATGAAGAAAATTAAAAGTATAGGTTTACTAATCATTTTAATGTTCACCACGTCAATAATCTTTGCCCAAGGGACTGCAGAATTCTTTTCAAAAGCCGATATTTTTTTCAAGGCGAATGTAAAGAACGGACGGGTTGATTATGCATCCATAAAAGACAATCCGGTAGCATTGAACGAATTGCTTGAAATGGCGAAAAGTATTTCAGTAAATAAAGTAGAAGAGCAAGAGTACCAGGCATTCTGGATTAATGGGTACAACCTTTCTGTTATGAAAGGAATACTAGAAAACTACCCCCTGAAATCACCTTTAGATGTTGACGGATTTTTCGATAAAACCTTGTATAATATTGGGGGAGAAAATATTAGTCTAAACGATATGGAACATCAATTGTTACGCGAAAATTTTTCAAAAGATCCGCGTTTTCACTTTGTTTTGGTGTGCGCCGGGCTAGGGTGTCCGCCTATTATCGACGAAGCATATACGCCTGCAAGACTGAATTCACAATTGAATCGGCAGACAAAAAAGGCTATGAACGATCCGAATTTTATTCAAATAGATAAGAATAAAGTCAAAATTTCAAAGATTTTTGAATGGTATAAAGGCGATTTCGAACAAAGTGGAAGCCTCACCGACTTTATCAACAGGTATAAACTTGAAAAACTGCCTGAGAAGGCAAAAATATCATATTACCCCTACGATTGGTCATTGAACGAAGTCAAATAATTATTGATCAGAGAAGGGTTTTTCTATAGCTACGACCTATTGAGACAGAAAGGAAGACTGCTATTTTATAACTAAAGGCATAAAAATTTATTTTTAGAAGGAAATCTAAGTAAACCAAGGTAATCATGAAAATAGTAAAAAGTTATATCACGCTAGTAGGCTTCTTCTTTGCATGTGCAATGGGCTTTGCTCAAACTGACGCAAAAGACAAAGAAATGTTGGATGCCCCTGAGCAAAGTAATATTCAACAGTATACACCTTCGAAACTCATAGGAAAAGGACAGGTTGATATAAAATGGTTCAATAATTTATATACTCAAACCAAAAGTACTTTCTCTAACGGTAAGGAAGCTAGGCAATCGTTTTTTACCTCTAGTTTTGAGTTTTACACAGGTGTAGGAGAAAATAAGAGAGTTAATCTTGGGTTTATAGCGAGACTTCGTTCTAATGTCATTAGTACTCAAAATGATGAAAGAGCTGCATTGGATGTATTTAATTTTAGTGGCGATGATAATTCGCGTTCAGGTTTGACAGCATTTGCGCCATCTATTAAGTTCGTGCCTTTCGCTTCTTTAAGTAATTTCTCTATTCAAAGTTCTTTATTTATTCCTTTAATTGATAACGAGACTGAGAACGGAGTTTTTCTAGAGCAAAAGGGTTCTGTGTGGCAGAACCGTTTCTTTTATGACTATACATTTCCAGGAAATAAATGGCAGTTATTTACCGAGCTTACTACCGAACTTAACTTTGGTGATGAAGATGAAAGTTTTGCGAATAATAGTTTAAATATCAATCCAGGAGTGTTTTTAAGTTACTTTCCGAGTTCGAAATTTACCATTTTGGCTTTGGCACAACACGCTCAACGAATCGACTTAGGAAACGAATTTGCACAAGATTTTACAGCAGTTGGTGGTGGAGCTAAATATCAATTGACACAAGCACTTAACCTCGAGGTTTTATACACCAATTTTGTAAGAGGTAGTAATACTGGTCTAGGCCAAACCTTTAATCTTGGTTTAAGAGGTATTTTCTAGAAAATACTTTTATACTCTCTTTTTTAAAAGAATCATACAAAAACCCTTATTTTTGAAGGCTAAACGCAAATGAATGAGGGTTTTAGGTTTTTTAATATTTTGCTTATTGCAGTTCTCATGCGCAAGTCAGGCGATTCCAAAAATCAACGGAGTTAGTTTTGTTGCTTCTCGTGAGGAAGCGAAGCAAGAACATGTTGATGAAGTATTATTGGTAAATGCTAACCATGCTGCGGTTATGCCTTTTGGTTTTATTCGCGATATCAATTCCCCTGAAATTATACATAATACAGATAGACAGTGGTTCGGTGAAACCAAGGGTGGCGCAAAACAGTATATTGAACTTTTGCAAAAAAATGGAGTTCAGGTAATGGTTAAGCCTCAAATATGGATTTGGCGAGGAGAGTTTACGGGGACGCTAAAAATGAATACAGAAGAAGAATGGAAAATTTTAGAGAAATCATATGATGATTTCATTATTACCTATGCAAAACTAGCTGAAGAAACCAAAGCTGATATTTTATGTATTGGTACCGAGTTAGAACAGTTTGTAAAGAACAGGCCAGGATATTGGAAGAATCTGGTCAAAGAAATTCGAGAAGTTTATAAAGGAAAATTAACCTATGCTGCCAATTGGGACGAGTATCCAAGAACCACCTTTTGGGAGGATCTTGATTACATTGGCATAGATGCCTATTTTCCGTTGTCTGAGGAAAAAACACCCTCTGTAGAACAGTTAAAGAAAGGATGGCAGCCTTGGAAAAATAAAATTGCTGCGCTATCAAAAGAAAAAAATAAACCTGTTCTATTTACTGAATTTGGATATCGTAGTATGGATTATAATGCAAAAAAACCTTGGTTGGTAGATCGTAATGATGATGCCGTAAACTTGCAGGCTCAAAGCAATGCGAAGAAAGCTATTTTTTCAGAGTTCTGGACAGAAGATTGGTTTGCTGGCGGTTATGTTTGGAAATGGTTTATAAATCATGAAAAATCTGGAGGTATTGAGGACAATCGCTTTACGCCTCAAAATAAGCCAGCCCAAAAGATAATAACTGAATATTATAAAACTAACTGACATGTTTCGATTTTGTTCCCCCATAATCGCATTTTTAATTCTGAGTTGTTCTACAGATGCTGAAAATAGATTAGCACTTACTTTAGATTCTGCTCTAGCAAGTAAAGAAGTGGTTTTAGATAATGTAATTGCCTGTGCAGCAAGTAATGAAGAAGATGATTTAATAAGTGTCTTTTTTTATCCTAGACCAGGCAGTACAAATTTCAGATATTTTGAAACTGAAGATGTAACTTTTAATAAGAATGATTTTGAAAATTATATGCCAGTTGAATTTCCAATTAGAGATGTTTTTAATGGATTTTTGAAAAAATTTGAAGCGACTGCTAGTAATGAAAAATGGGTAATTGTTGCTTTCGATGAAGATGATAAAACCCATCTATCAAATCCGATTCGTCTGAAACAAAATACCAAACCTACAGAATATATTTCTCAGAATGTTACGGTAGAGTCCAGTACAAATATGCCAAATTTTACTTGGCAAGAAGGAAAGTATGACGATACGAAAATCTACTTTCACGTCGTATCTGACCTAAGTAACACGCTTCTTTCAGGAACGTATACCTTCGAAAGAAGCTTTCAGTACTACAATCTTGAAAATGTAGTCTTGAATGTTACACAAAGGGCACCTCCGACTCTTAAATCAGGGGAGGGGTACAATTTCACCTTGCTAGGCGTTAGTGAAGACAATTGGGTAAACCTTTTTTCGGAGCTACCTTTTCAGGTTGAATAATGCAACTGTGATTTGTTTGTAATAGCTATACTGTATCTTTAGCTGCGTTAATACAAAATATTCAAGTTGAAATTGTTTGTTTCCATTTTAATTTTGTTGGTGATGTCCATGGGCTTTGCGCAAGAACCATTGGTGGCTGATGTGAAGGTTCAAGGAGGCAAAAGAACGAAGACCTCCTTTATAAAGAAGATTATCAAGCTGCAAAAGGGGATGGTCTTAGATTCTATGATTATTCTTGAAGATATGGAACGTTTAAAAAGACTTCCTGCGATCGCTCATGCTTATTTTCAAGTTTTCACTTCTGAGGATAAGAGTAGGTATGATGTTTTTTATAATATCGAAGAAAATTTCACCTTGATTCCTTTTGCAAATTTGTTCACCTCTTCAAATGATGATTTTGCGTTCAGAATTGGGCTTCAAGAATTCAATCTTTTAGGAAGAAATATTACATTCGGAGGATTTTATCAGTTTGATGTTTTTAACTCCTACGGCCTGGCCTTAAAGGCGCCATATCTATTTAGTAGTAGGCTAGGCTTAGCCTTAAATTACCATGATTTCACCACGCAAGAACCAGTGTTTTTTGACAATACAACGGCCGATTATCGCTATAATAATAAGGGCTTTGAAGTTCTAGGGCTTTACGAACTGAACTTTAAAAATAGAATAGAATTTGGCTTTAGTTTATTTACGGAAGACTATGAGTATCTGTCTGGAGCAACAAATGACTTGGTGCCTCAGGCATTAAATGTAGATAAACATTTGATGAAGTTTATCTATGAGTATAATAGCCTAGAATATTTCTATCAGTACTTAGAAGGCTTTCGAAGCCAGCTCAATTTTCAATATGTCGGAAGTTCAAACGCTAATCTCCCTGAGTTTTTAATAGGCTTTAACGATTTCGCTTACTTTCATAGAGTTGGTCAAAAGGGCAATTGGGCGAGTCGGTTGCGTTTGGGTTTGGCCAGCAATGTAGAAACCCCGTTTGCACCATTTACTGTAGATAATAATCTGAATATTCGTGGTGTAGGAAATACTATTGATCGTGGAACTGGTGCTATTGTTTTCAATACGGAATACCGCCATACACTGATCGATAAAAATTGGTTTGTACTGCAAAGTAACGTTTTTGTTGATGGTGGTTCTTGGCGTAATCCTGGTGGTGGTTTAGGTGATTTTACTGAAAATCAAAACATCAGAGTATACCCTGGAGTGGGACTTCGATTTATACACAAGAAAATATTCAACGCTATCTTTCGCATAGATTATGGCTATGGAGTAACCAAAGACGCTTCTCGGGGGGTAGTTTTTGGTATTGGACAGTATTTTTAAATTGTTAACTTTTTTTTCAAAATGACCAGCTCCATTTCAAAAAACGTATCTAATTTTGTAATCAGGATGTAAGTATGGGCATCATTTTTGAAGTAGCATTGAAGATTAGATTGTTATATATGATTTCTAGTATTTTTAAAAAGATTTTTTTGCTAACGCTGTTCATGGTATTGGGCCTTAAGGCAAATGCGCAAGATTCATTAGCCACAGTAACTGCAGAGAAAGGAGACGGTATACTTTCTCTTCTAAGAAAACAGGGCATGAACCCTTACGAGGCTTATGATGATTTTATAGCCATGAACATGGATAATTTACGTGATAGTGTGCACTTGTACGAAGGGCGTAATTATCGAATTCCTTTAGTGAAAATAGATGCAGTCGCTATCATAGATACCACTCAAAATAAGGCTGCAGAAATCCTAAAGATTGAAAACGAAGAATTTGCCATTTTTGGTGCGAAACATGCGACTGTTCTAGCTAAAAGTACAAAGCTAAAAGATGCAATTTATTATTTAGTTTCTGGTCATGGTGGTCCAGATCCTGGCGCAATGGCTAACTATGCGGGCACTTCGATAGCTGAAGATGAATATGCCTATGATATTAATTTAAGACTCGCAAAAGAGTTGTTAGCGCATGGCGCCAAGGTATATATCATAATTCGTGACCCTAATGATGGTATTCGAGACCAACGTATCTTAAAGATAGACCATGATGAGGTGGCTTATGGAGATAAAGTCATTCCGCTTAATCAAGTCGCTCGTTTACGACAAAGAGTGGCTATTGTAAATGAACTTCATAGTAAGAATAGGGGAAAGTTTCAACGATTGATAGTAACCCATGTAGATAGCCGAAGTAAAGGTCAGAACATAGATGTGTTTTTTTATCACCACGAGAAAAGCAAAAATGGAAAAAAGTTAGCCGAGAGTATTCACAAAACTTTTCAAAAAAAATATAAGAAGTACCAACCGAATCGAACGTATACAGGTACTTTTGAAGACCGTACTTCATTGTATTTGGTAAAGAAAACCCACCCAGCAATGACCTTTATAGAAATCGGAAATATTCGGAATAAAAAAGATCAGCGTCGTATTCTTGACCCTGAAAATCGTCAAGCCTTGGCCAAATGGATTTCTGAAGGTGTTATTTTAGATTTTGAAGGTGGAGAGATTGGTCGTATTCGCTAAATAGCAATTTTTCGCTTGTAGTAATCATATAACTTCTCTGGTCCTGCACCCATGTAATTTTTTAGATGAATTACTCCAAAGTGATATTGTAGTGCAACTTTATTGCCTTGTTCATATCTGCGAGCTGAAGTTTTTACGTGACGGGGCAGTATTTTAAACGGAACCATTTCATATAAACGTCCGATAAACTCATTGTCTTCATAAACGATATAGTTTTCATCAAAGCCTCCTGATTTTTCAAAGAGACTTTTAGTGATAAAAAGTGATTGATCTCCGCCACGGCAAAGTTTAATATTGATGCGTGTAAACCATGCAAAAAATCTTAAAAATCGGCTGTCACTATCAAATTTCATTTGAAAACAACCTACTTCATTTTTACTTAAAACAGCTTCTATAATGGTTTTGTCAAAGCCCTTAGGAGGAAGCGTGTCTACATGAATAAAATAAAGAATTTCACCTGTAGCATTTTTTGCACCAAGATTCATTTGTCTGGCGCGGCCCTTTTTTGAAAGAATTAGGGTCACCTTATGATTCAAAGCGAGTGCTCTTGTGTTATCTACGCTACCACCATCAATTACAAGTACTTCTTTGATATTTTTAGCGGAACTATTCTCCATCAAAGAATCTAATATCTTAGAGATAGCAGTTTCTTCGTTGAGAACTGGAATTATAATACTGATTTTTGGGCTATTTCGTTTCATTCAAATTCCAGTCATATTTGAGATAGTCAATATCGGTGTCGCTATTGATTTCGATGGTAGTATAGGTTTTTATATAATCTGTTAACGAACCATTTTCGGTAAAGTCTTTTTTGTACCATTTGAAAATATTCGATAACTGCATTTCTTCTTTTGAAATAATATTTCTGGTTTTATCATTTACGAAATCAAGAGTTGCTTCATGTAACTGTATTTCTATCTCGGCAGCTGTAAAAGCTTTGTTTAATAACTTCGGACAGGAAAATGAGGCACAATTGATTGCAAAATGTATACGGGGTTCATTCATTTTTCGAAGTATCTTATGCTCAATATCTCCTAAGGAAAGAACTCCATCACCTGTTTTCACCCAGTCCATACCCCAAGGGTTTTTAATATTTCTAATACTAGTAGTTGGGTAATTATCAAGGATGAGTTTTACCGTCGCGGCATTATAAAGATTAATATAATAGGCTAATTTTTCATTTTTAGGCCAGTCTTTTTTAGGACTGTTTTTCTCTAAATGATTCAGATATTCACCTAGAGCCACGCTGTCATTTTGAAAAGCCCTATAATCAACATCGCCTTTATCATCGACATATTTAATCAATAAAATACTCCAAGGGGAATGCTCAGGCAATAGAAGGTTTTCTGGTGTTTTCTTTTTTATTGATACCTCTTTTATAAGTTTAGCTTTTTCTTGCACAACAACTTCAATACCTCTGGTATCAATCTCTTCTATTTGTGCTATCGTGTCTTCAGAGCTTGTAATTAGCGGATTTTCCTGAACAGGTGAAACAAACTCCAATTTGTCCTTCTCAATAGAAGTATCATTTTTCGCAACTTCCTTGTGATTAACACATGCTAACGGAAGTAAACCGATAAGTGTAAACAATGCTAAATTCATTCTTGCTAGTTTAGTTTTATAAAAACATCTGAAACAATTTAAAAAAAAATGCACTCGTTAAGGCCGCAATGGGCAAGGTTAAGACCCATGACAATATTATTTTAGAAACCATTTTTAGGTCTGATTTTTTGGTCACGGTGCCAATTCCGAAAATAGAGCCTACCGAAACGTGTGTTGTAGAAACAGGTAGCCCATGAATACTCGCAGTTGTAACTAATAAACCTGTAATCATATTTGCCGTAAACCCTTGCCCTGAATTCATAGGAGTAATTTTTTGACTCATCGTAACTCCTACTTTTTTAGAGTTCAATAAACCGCCAGCCGCCATTACAATAGCTACTGTAATCAGTCCCCACCTGATATCTAAAGTGTTTATAATGAGTAAAAGACCAACAATTTTAGGAGTATCATTTAGTCCTCTTGCGAAACTTACCACTCCGGCGCTAATATAATGAAGTGTGTCTAATATTTTTTGGGTAGTAATACCCAATACTTGTCCGCTATAAGTTTCGATGTGTTGGTTTTCTATCTCAACATTCATTGGTGTAGTTGAAACCATGCGCATGTGATTCGTATTTGATACCTCTGCTTTTGGAATGTAAATAGTATCATTTTTGGAGATACCCATTAACGCTCTGAAGTATCTAAAAATAAGATAGGCAATCAAACTTAAAACAGCTGCTATTAAAGGGCTCACTATAAGCGGCATTAAAAATGTTTTTCCGAGTTTGATGAAATTGAAGTCACTACCAACCGCCATAACGCCAGCGCCAAAAAGCGCTCCTACTAAACTATGTGTTGTAGATATGGGCATTCCGATTCTGGTAGCTAAGTAAACTGTGATTGCTGCTCCTAGCGCAATAGAAATAGCAAAATTCGGACTTAAAATTAACTCATCTGGAACCAAGCCTTTTCCTGAGAAATTTTTAACGAGTTCTTTTGCTAAAAATAGTGCGGTTACCGAGCCAGCAAATGTGGTTGCTGTTGCCCAGTTAATTGCGTTTTTATAATTGGTCGTACCACTTCCGAAAAGTGTAGCAACGCCTTTGAAATTATCGTTTGCACCATTGCTATAGGCTAAAAAACAGGCGGCAACAAAAAGAAAGATAAAGATGATGCTCATATTTTGCAGTAATAATTCATTCTTACTTTTTGACGTAATAGATGCACTTTGCTTACTGCGAACTTTATTTAAAAAGTAAAAGGCCTGCTTTTTTATTAGCAGGCCTTTGGAATAAGAATATCAAAAATTAGCTAGCAGCATCCGCCACCATTATAATGCCATGTACTTTCGCTGATATGAATTTCATCATTTGCCTTCGCTAAAGCCGCTGCGGTCTTATCGCAAACAGCTAAGGGTTGATTTAGCATAAGCACATGCCCTGCTTTGTCATCAAAATAATCTTCATCACCGTAGTATATAGCTGTTTTTCCAGTAAACATACAAGGTCCGTCTTCTGGCATTGGGTCTTTGATAGCGGCAATCTCTATAGATTCGATAAAAATCAATTCATCCGTCGGATAGTGGTTTGGTGATAAAACGCGATACGATTTTCTAGCGCGAATTTCTATAGTACCAAAACCAGCATCGGTTAAGACTTTTACATAATCTGCGATAGGAATACTTCCGCTCAAGCATAGTGCTCTTAAGCGATCATCATTTCGCAAGTCATTATTCATAGGTTGTTCACAAGTTGGATCACTCATTACAAGTCTTCCATGAGGCTTTAGAACACGATACATTTCTGCTACTGCTTTCTTTAAATCATCTATCTTGAAAATGTTGAAAAGACAGTTTTGTGCGGCAACATCAATACTTTCATCTTCCACGGGAAGATTCAAAGCGTCACCCTTAACTAGGTTTACATACTCACTTTTAAACCAATCATTTTCTTCCTCGGCAATCTTAAAGTTCTTTTTGGAAGCTTCCAGCATTTCATCAACTACATCAACACCTGTAACGCCTCCTTTTTGTCTTGAGAAGTAAGAGAATTGTAATAGTTCCATTCCTCCACCAACACCTACATAAAGTACTTTAGGGTTATTGATTAAGTCTTGCGCAGAGACCGTGCTACCACAGCCATAATTCATTTCCTGCATTATGGTCGGAATTGAAAGTCCGGGGAATTGCCAAATGGGGTTTGTTGTGCAGCAAAGACCAACATCAGGTGTTAAAGCTGCTTCTTTGTACAAATCGTTTGTTGCTTCTAAATAACTCATGCTTCTAGTTCTAAATTTCTTTAATTAATTCTCTAAACAACGTCACCATTTTTGGCTCTGTATTTCCGGCAATTTCGATAATTTCTTGAATATTAACGGTTTGTAAGTTGTCAGGATCACATTCATCAGTTAAAACTGACACTGCTATAATGGGTAGTCGTAAATGATTAGCAACAATTACTTCTGGTACCGTACTCATTCCAACGGCATCCGCACCAAGGATCTTTAACATTCGGTATTCTGCCCTTGTTTCTAATTGCGGGCCGACTACAGAAGCGTATACGCCTTCTTTAAGAGAGATGTTTTCTCTCTCCGCTATCGCTATTAGTTTTTTACCCATTTCAACATCATAGGGCGCGGCCATATCTACAAAACGTTCTCCGAATTGCGCTACGTTTTTGAAGGCTAATGGAGAACTGCCTTGTAAATTAATATGATCGTCAATCAACATCATATCTCCTTTTTTATAATCGAGATTAATGGCTCCCGCGGCATTAGAGATGAATAATTTTTGAATACCCAATTGGTGCATTACGCGAATAGGATAGGTAACATCCATCAGGTCATAGCCTTCGTATAAATGAAAACGCCCTTGCATGACCACAACTTTTTTTCCTTCGAGGGTTCCGTAGATTAGCTTGCCGGCATGAAATTCTACGGTTGCTAATGGAAAAAATGGAATATGATTGTAATGTGCTTCGATTGTGTTTTCAATTTCATCAACCAATTTTCCTAAACCTGTACCTAGTACGATTCCGATTTCTGGAGCATCAAAACCTTTGCCTCTTAAATAAGCAGTTGATTCGTCTAATTGTTTTTGTGTCATTTCTTCATATGTTTTAGAAAAGGCTGGAAAGCAGCTGTTGTTGCGATATCTTCATAAAGATCTATATCGTTTCTCATCTCCAGAACTTGTAGATTTTTGTTTTTTAAATTGTTTAGGGTGTCTTGTAAAACGGTTTCTGAGCCCCAAGCTTTGTTTTGGAATACAGCCGAATTAAAAGTAGTCATTCCCAATAAATAGTAACCCCCATCTTCTGCAGGCCCGATGACAAAATCTTTTGTTTGGAGAACTTCAAAGGCATTATCAATGTCGGTTTTAGAGAGGTCATGCATATCACTTCCAATAACAACAATACGCTCAAAGTTAGAAGAAAATCCTTCTTGAAAAGCATTGGCCATACGGATGCCTAAATCAGCTCCATGTTGTACTCTTTTATTGAAATAGGAATTATCCCAAATGTCGTCCTTCCAAATTTCTTCGGAATACCAAACCTGTTTGGCAGCATTTACATCTTGAGTCAATTCAGCGGTATGATTTAATAAAAACTTGTAAATTTTCAAAGCACTTTCATCTCCTACCCTTGCCGCTAGGCGGGTTTTGCATTTTCCTAATTCAGGATTCCTTGTAAAAATAAGCAGTAAATTCTTTGAAGCGATGGTATGATAATTTACCGTTGCCTCCTCTTGCTTTTTTTCGGTGGAAAGGAGTATGCCCATATCTGAAATTTATAAATTGAAGCTTGATAGCGGGTTAATACACTTTAACGCCTTTTTCGAGAAGCTTGCCCCAAATTTTGTTGTAGGCATGTACACTATCGGTTTCTGCAGTAGTATTATAGACGCTATTCCCTTGATTTTTCCATTTAAAAATACCCCCATAAAGGTTTTTGACATTTGTATAGCCAGCTTTTTGAAGCTTCTCGCCAATATCTTCAGAACGCACACCTATCGAGCAATACACTACAATTGGCGTATTTTTATCTTCAATTTGTGACCTAATTTTTTCTTCCTCAAAATCTTCATAACCTACCCAAATGGCATTTTTTAGATGACTCACCGTAAATTCAACCTTTTTTCGCGTGTCTAAAAGAATGATATTTTCAGAAGATTTTAGCTCATCAACATTTATATAGGGTACACTTTCATTGTTGAGTAGCTTCAAGGTTTTGTCTATTTTTTTTTGACCAAATACCAAAGCGGCAAAAACAAGAAACAGAATAAAAAAGATTAAAAATCGCATACTAATTTATATAAGAAGGCAAAGATACTATTTTAGAAAGAGCTTAGAAATAGCCATTATGTTCGTTTTTTTTTAAACTCTAAGGTCTCGAAAAGGAGTAAGACGCGGTGTGGCTCATAAACTTACTAGTCGTAATTTAGTTCTATCTTTTTTATACAAATTTAGAAAGGGTAAATTATGATTTAAATAAGACCTTTTTTGATTACAGGTTTAATTTTGAGCCTATTTGGAGTAAAAAAAGGTGTAAAAGTTAATTTTATTCAGCAAGTATTTTTGCCATTTCTTGAAGGTCAATACCCATTTGGGTCTTGCTAACTTCAAGAACTTCTTCTTTGAGGCTTAGGGGTAGGTTTGAATACCCATGTTTAGCACCTAAAATCATTCCGGCGACGGCTGCAACCGTATCATTGTCGCGACCGTAATTGACAATAAATTGGAGGGTTTTTTCAAAGTCACCCTCCCCAAATTCAAGGCTAGTAATTAGAATTTGCCAAATTTCACCTGCGTGGAAAGCGATAGCCTTTTCATCCTTCTCGAGCATTTGGTATGCCATTTCTTGGCGAACCCAATCTTTTTGTGAGCCCTGAAAATTTTCGGGTATTTTATAGCGAATTGAATCTTTGGTGATAAGTGAATCAATCAAAACTCTTTTCTTGATTGCTAATATGCCTTTTCTAGAAGCTTCGGCAGTGGTATACGAAATTCGACCTATTAAACGGCTGTTTTGGTAATCATAGGGGTCGATAAAAGTAACAGTGTTCAAGATAGAATCCATATGTTGTGTGCGCATCGCCATTTGTGTCATGGCAGCAACCAAGGCTGAAATATCTTTAGCATAACCTAAATCAAATAAGGTATGTTCATAGGCAATAGTATAGGCTTCTTCTGGTGTATTTGCCAACAAGCCAAACATTGGGGTGTATAATTGACCAGCACAAGACATTTCGCCCCCATAAAATCTATTTTGCGCTTTTTGATAAGGCACACTTCCTTGTTGATAGGCCAAAGCAACCCGAGCCCATTCTTTGACCCAGTAAATTTTTTGAATTTGTTTATCGAGGATGTCGGGGTCAGTGCTGATTGCTAGCCCTTCCAAACCTTTGGTCAGAGCGGCGTAATAATCGGTAATAAAGACGGCAAAATTTTCAGCGTTAAGCTTTCCTTTTTGAGAACTCAAATAGTTTGCCATTAAAAATTTCCAACGCGTATCATCCGTAGTTGCTCCTGCATTCAGATTATGGCCCCAAGTACCTTCTGGAGATTGTTCTCGAACCGCTGGTGTAAGCCCTGTGATATAACCGTATTTTAGTTGAATGTCCTTTCGGTGCCACATTTCGGTTGAAGTACCCATGGCATCTCCAATGGCAGAACCTACCAAAGCACCTAAAATTTTATCATATCTCTCTGCTTTTGATAGGCTAAGTGTATCGGTGGCATAGGCGATTTTAGTAGGCGATGGAATATCAAGCGTTGGCATGTTTTGTTTGCAAGACGAAACTAGCAATGCGAAACATCCGATACATAAAAGAATACGACTCATGATAGTATCATTTTTCGAGCAAGTTCTAAAAGATACTTCTTTTCTGTGAGAGCTCTTTCTAGAGGCAGTTGTGCAATTCCGATTATGCGTCGTATAATTTCAATACCCGCAACTTGGATCATTAATTTTTTGTCTGCTGTTTCTGTATAATAACTAAATATAGAATTAAGATAAGATTCATCTGCAGTCGCCATGATAATGTGCGCGGCCATTACGCCCAAATCAAATTCTGCAAAACCCACAAAACCAAATTCTGGATCGATGACGTAGATGTTTTTCGCTTTGGTCATCCAACTTCCGGGATAATAATCGCCATGTATAAGCGTATTTCCGGAAGATAAATAGGTGTTTCCAACGTCGTTTATAACCGCTTTAAGAGCAGTATCTTGCTTGAATGGCATAGAAAGTTCTTGAAGCCCTTCTTGTATATCATTTAATTCAAAGCCGTTAGTTTCAAGAAAGGGTAAAACAAAAATATGTTGGTGATTCAGTTGACGCATCGCCATATTGTCAGGAAAACTCTTGGGCACCTTGCTCTTATGAATTGAGCTAAGAATTGAGGTCAATTGCTCTAAAGTATTTTTTGCAATTTTTCTTGAAGAATACAAGGAGGTCAGGTCTTGACAATCACCTAAATCTTCCAAAATCAGAAGATGTTCAGTAGCGTCATACCCCAAAATGGCGGGTAGGTTTTTACTAAGAACTTCTTTTTGAATCGCTTGGTAAAATTGATGTTCAACAGCTATACGGTCTAAAGGCGCTTCAATTTCTTGGTATTTTTGAACAAATGGGCGAGATTGTTTTAGAATAAAAGAGCGGGTATCTGTCTTGATACGTAGCACCACATTCATGTTGCCCTCTCCAGGTTTATCGACAAATAAAACTTGATCTTCAGCTTTTATCCATTGGTTTGAAACCAAGTATTCTTGTAACTGATCAACAGGTGTTTTAATATCAAAGTAATTCACAATATCGTTTTAGTTATCTAATAATCGTCGGTGGTAGTTAATTTGACCTAAGTGGTAGCTTAAATGTGTAGCTAAATGGGTTAAAAAATATCCGGTGGTCATTTTTTCTTTAAATACCAGTTGTGGATATTCCTTTTCTAAGTCTATTGGGGTCATGTTTTTAAGGGTAATTTCAATGATTTCGATGGTTTTGTCAATTTCTCGAAGTAATGTATTTTTTTGAATATCCTTTTGAGAAAACTCAAGTTCTCTTTGTCGTACATATGCTATTTGCCCCAATTCATTACCAATAAATGCTTTAAGGTTTCCAATAAGATGTAAGCACAGGTTGCCTGAGCAATTACTAATGTTTTTATCAGTAATCCATATTTTGTCTTCGTGTTGATAACTTGAAATTTCGAATTTTAGTTTTTCAAGATCTCTTTTAAAGAGTTTTCTTAGGGTTTCGAGAGGCATTGTGAAAAATTTAAAGCGTATCTATATTTTGCCAAAAACCTAGCATCATTTTTTGAACGCGTATGTCGGTATAAATATCGATATTTCTTTCTGTGTTTTCAGGGGGAGTAGTGTATTTTTTCTTTGTTGCCCACTCCGGATGTGCCAAGGCCTCCAATAGGGCAACATCCCACATAATCCATTCTTTTTTTGCAGGGTCCTCTTTTGTCCACCATCGCTCGTAGGTTTCCCATCGTGTCACCAAATAATCAGCGATGCTACTTTTCCCTTTCAAATGTGTATCGACATCACTTTTGTTAAAAATCAAATGCTGACTTGTTGTGGCTGTCATAACGGTAAAATCTAAACCTTTTGTGTTAAGTAAAACTTCTACCGCTAGCGTATCGTTACCAGAGTTAAACTCCTTTTTATTAAACACATTGGTTTTCGGGTTATGCCAAAAGCCTAGATAACTTATCTGAATTTTTGAAATAATTTTTGGGTCTTTTAATAGGGCCGATGCAACATTTGTGCAAGAGCCTAAAATGACAAGTTGTAATTTTTTTCTCTCAGATGCTTTATGGGCTTCAGATATAATAAAATTAGCGGCTTGCGATTCTGCTGGTTGATTTATAGAGGTTAATGGCATATTACTTCCAATGGCAAGTGGAATGTCTGTTCTGTTCATCAACATTAAAATAGCTTCATTGATTTTTTGACTCTCTAAAGCAGTTGAGTCGGTTGCCAAGGGTGAGGTATGAAATTGGGCGGAAGTAATACCAACAATATCGAATTTAGGTTCATTTATCGCGTACACAAGTGCATAAAGATCATCAACTTCATTGGCGGTGTCGGCATCGATTAGTATCGAAATTTTATTGTCTTTGGGTTTTTCGCACCCAAAGAATAGAATAGAGGCCATGAAATACAAAAGCAAAGACTTTAAGAAATCTTTCATTACGGAAGAAATTAAAAACAAAAAATCCCCGCATTTGCGGGGATCTGTCGTGGTGCCTCCAGGAATCGAACCAGGGACACATGGATTTTCAGTCCATTGCTCTACCAACTGAGCTAAGGCACCATACCCTCTAAGGGGCTGCAAATATAATTTCAAATTTAAGATATACAAACAAAAACGTATAAAAAAGTGTGGGTTTATTTTTCAATTGGTCATCTTTGCTATATGAACTTGATTATAGACGCCGGAAACACTGCAATTAAGCTTGCTGTTTTCAATAAAGATAATCTTCTTTTTGATGAAAGTTTAGAGGCTCCTAGACTTATTGAGAGGGTAAAAGCTGTATTTCGTGCCTATTCTGACATAAGTTCAGCCATAGTTTCTGCTTCAGGCAGTCTCGATCAAACCACTATTGAGGCGCTTACTGTTTTTTGTAAGGTGTATATTTTGGATCATACTTTTAAAATTCCGTATAAAAACTCGTATGCTACACCTAAAACTTTAGGCGTTGATCGAATTGCACTAGCAACTGCGGCTTTTTATCATAATCCAAGAGCGAATACACTTGTTGTTGATGCCGGTACTTGCGTGACTTACGATATGGTTAGCGCTAATGGCGAATATTTAGGAGGAAGTATTTCTCCAGGATTACGGATGCGCTACCAAGCGCTTCATAATCAAACTTCTAAGCTGCCGCTCCTCGAATTGAATGCCCCGTTAGACCTAATTGGAAATTCTACCGCTTCAAGTATTCATAGTGGGGTTGTAAATGGTATTTTAGCAGAAATAGATGGTGTTATTGAACGGTATCAATCTCGTTTTGAAGATTTAACAGTTATTTTAACAGGCGGTGATACGCTATTTTTGTCAAAACGATTAAAAAATACCATATTTGCGGATTCCAAATTTCTCCTCGTAGGATTAAACTTTTTGCTAGAATACAACAAGCGTTAAATGATCAAAAAAATTGTAATTGCAATAGTGTGCTTTGCCGCTATAGGAGCTAATGCTCAAGATGGTACTGTTTCCCCTTATTCCTACTTTGGTATTGGTGATTTAAGAGCGACAGCAACAATTGAAAATCAAATGATGGGGGGTATTGGCATCTATGGTGACAGTATTCACGTAAACCTACAGAATCCTGCAGCCTATGGTAAATTACGTCTGACGGTATATTCTGCAGGTATTTCATATAAACAGTTGTCACTTAATAGTGCTACTGCAGAAGAAAGTAATCAAATTGTCAACCTTGATTACCTTTCACTTGGTTTTAATGTGGGCAAAGGTTTAGGTCTGGGCTTTGGTATTAAGCCATATACTTCGGTGGGTTATAATATCATTTCAGAATCAACGACTCTGAATGAAGATAATACCGAGTCTAATGTTATCAACCAATATTCTGGTGTCGGTGATTTAAGCAAAGCGTATCTAAGTTTGGGCTATGAAATAACCAAAGATTTAAGTTTTGGAGTTACTGCAAATTTCAACTTTGGAACCATCAATAATTTAAGAACTCAAGTTATTCAGGACATCCAATTTGGAGCAGTAGATGATAGAACATCTAGAATAAATGGCTTAGATTTTAATTATGCCCTCAATTACAATCCCAGGGTCAAGGGTAAATATACCCTGTATACTTCTGCTAGAGTAAACACTCAGGCGAACCTTACCTCACGAAATACCCAAGAAATTGGTTCTTTTTCTACTGCGACTGGTGACAATATAGAAATCGTAGATGTTAATTTGGAAGCAAGAGGACTCAAAAACACAACTTTGAAGATTCCAACTACTACGACTTTAGGCCTTGGCTATGGAGAGAATAAAAAATGGTTTTTAGGAGCAGAGTACAGCTTTCAGGCGCTAAGTTCATTTAAGAATGATTTTATTCCGGTTGCTAATTTGAGCTATGAAGATGCTAGCTCAATTGCGGTTGGGGGTTATTTTGTTCCTGATTATACCTCTTTTAGTAGCTACTTTAAAAGGGTTACCTACCGTGCGGGAATACGTATGGATAATACGGGTATGATAGTTAATAACACTGAAATAAATAATCTTGGCATAACTTTTGGAGTTGGTTTACCGCTATCTTCTGCGGCTGGTGGTTTTTCAAATGTGAATCTCGGTTTCGAGATCGGAAAAAGAGGAACAACCGACATGCTGCTGATAGAGGAAAACTATTTTAAAATAAATTTGGGACTATCCTTGAACGATAAATGGTTCCAGAAAAGAAAAATTAACTAACCAAAATTTAGTACATTAACCACTTTAAACAAAGAAGATTATGAAAACGAAACTCTATTTTACGGCAATTATGCTCTTAGGGTCAATGGCGATAACTAATGCCCAGGCTCAAAATACGGAGTGTATGACCAATCTCTCCATTTATGTTGAGCATGCAAAAGTTAAAAATTACGACGCAGCGTACACGCCATGGAAAATGGTATATGAAACATGTCCGGCTATAAATCTGGCCAATTACACGATTGGAGAAAAGATTTTAAAAGATAAAATCAAGAAGTCTTCTGATGCAGATAAAGACGCTGCTATTGTAGATTTAATGAAGTTGTATGACGATAGAATGGTTCATTTTCCTAAAAAGACGAAGATGGCGGCTATGGTTATCAAAAAGGTCTTAGTGAAGTATGACAATAAAATGATTTCCAACGATGAAATTTATACGGAACTTGGAAAGGCTTTTAATGAGGATAATCCAAATTTCAAGAATCCAAAGGCCTTGTACTTATATTTTTCAAGTCTAGTTGATTTGCATAAAGCAGGTAGTAAAGATTTGCAGGCGGTATTTGATTTATATGATGAGATGACCGTAAAAATTGAAGAAGAAAACAAAAAGCTTACCGATAGAATAACGAAGTTGCTTCCTAAAGAGGAGGCAGGCACGTTAACGTCAAAAGAAAAAAATATTTTGAGAATTGCTACTAAAAACTCTGAATCCTATGGTCAGATTGCGGGTAGCATTGATTCAAAATTAGGACCGCTAGCTGATTGTACGAACCTAATTCCTTTATATCAGAAGACATTTGAGGCAAATAAGACTAATGTTGTTTGGGTGAAAAGAGCGGTAGGTTTAATGTTTAATAAAGAATGTACAGATGACCCAATGTTTCAGAAGTTGTTCGAAGCCCAATTGTCTTTAGATCCTTCTGCTGATGCTTATGTTTATGGAGGTACTTTGAAAATGAAGAATGGCGATAGCAAAGGTGCTTTGGTAGATTTTGATAAAGCCTTGAGCTTAGAGACCGATTCGTACAAAAGATCAAATATTGCATATAAAGTAGCCGTAATTAACAGAAGAAAAGGAAGCAAGGGTACCGCAAGAAAATATGCTCAGCAAGCAATCGATGCGAACTCATCAAATGGTAAAGCATATTTGTTGATTGCAAACCTTTACGCAAGTAGTGCCAACCAATGTGGTAGTACTACTTTTGAGAAACGTGCTATCTATTGGAAAGCTGCTGATATGGCAAGAAAAGCAGGTAGAGTTAATCCTTCTTTAAGTTCAAGAGCGAATAAATCAGCTGCAAGTTACTCGGCGAAAGCACCTTCTAAAGAGGATATCTTTAGTAGTGGTATGGCTGGTAAAACAGTAAGCTTCAGTTGTTGGGTTGGAGGTAGTGTAAAAGTACCTAGTATATAAGATGGTTAAACCCAAATACAATATTTTTAATAGCATTGCCGTGATTTTCATGGCAATGCTTTTTTTTTCATGCGGAGATAGCTATAAGCGTGTAGGTGATGAAGCTAAAAAGAAAGTTTTTCCTGTAGGGGTTGCTGAGAATTTTGTGCTCACCTATACCGAGGCTAAAAATAATATTGCAACCGACTCCTCAGAATCTTCGAGGGTTATTACGGTATTGAAAAGCCCAAAAAGCGAAAATTTTACAAATTTAGAATTCCCATATCGCACCTTTCCGAACGGCTTGTTGGTAGACTTTTTTGATGATAACGGTCAAAAAAGTATTATCAGAGCAGCGTATGGCATTATTTATTCTGCTACGAATTTGATAGATTTACAGGGCAATGTGGTCTTGGAAAGTTATGATGGAAAAAAATTAGAAACACCTCAGCTTTATTTGGACCAAGATAACGAGTGGATTTATACACATGAAAAATTCACCTATACAAATCCTGAGGATGGCACTATTATGGACGGTGAAGGAATGGATTTCAGTAAAGATAGAAACTTCTTGTACGCACACAAGACCTATGGTTTAATGCTGATACCGCAAGAAAAAGAACAAGCTAAAGTTAAAGAAACATCGCATGATTAAGATTTTGAAATACACAGAATATTTGTATTTGTTTGTAGCTATTTTTTCGCTCTACAAAATAACCCAGGTATGGAATACAGATCGCAATTTTGCTTATTTATTTATATTTTTCGCTGTTGCTTCTACAGGCATGTTTCTGTTTCGCAGAAAATACCGTAAAAAGTTTGAGCAACGACAACATGAAAATCAAGAATAGCTTTGGATACTTCCATCATTGTCATTAGTTTATCCTTACTTTTTTCTGCTTTCTTTTCAGGTATGGAGATTGCTTTTGTCTCGGCAAATAAAATCCATATTGAGATTGAAAAAAAACAAGAAGGCTTTCTTGCTAAATTATTAACGCTTCTTACCCAAAAACCATCTAAGTTTATTGCAACGATGCTTATTGGAAACAATATAGCTTTAGTTGTTTATGGTCTGTTTATGGGTGAGTTTTTAATGGAATGGTTTGTTAACTTGTCTTCATCTACTTTGGGTTTTTTTAATTTGCTTTTGACTGATTTTAGCCTGCTTACGCAAACCGTAATTTCTACTCTTGTGATTTTACTTACTGCAGAATTTCTTCCTAAAGTTCTCTTTCAGATTTACTCAAATACCTTATTAAAGGTATTGGCACTACCAGCCTATATTTTTTATGTTCTCTTTGGATTTCTTTCTTGGTTTATTATAAAAATTTCTGACTTTATTCTAAAAACCTTTTTAAAAACAGATGGAGACGAGGTGCAGTTGTCATTTAGTAAAATAGAACTCGGCGACTACATTACCGAACAAATGGAGACTGTTGAAGAGGAGGACGAGGTTGATTCTGAGATACAGATCTTTCAAAATGCTTTAGAATTTTCAGGGGTTAAAGCGCGTGAAGTAATGATCCCTAGAACTGAAATTACTGCGGTTGAACTCCATGAAACACCGAGGGCTCTTACTAAAATTTTTACAGAAACCGGTTATTCCAAAATATTAATTTTTAAAGATACGGTTGATGACATTATAGGATATGTGCATTCTTTTGAGCTTTTTAAAAAGCCTAAAACCATAAAAAGTATTTTGCGACCTGTTGAGCTGGTTCCTGAAACCATGCTGATAAATGATATTTTAAACGTGCTCATAAAAAAACATAAAAGTATCGCTGTTGTGTTAGATGAATATGGGGGCACTTCAGGTATAATGACTGTGGAGGATATCGTTGAAGAACTGTTTGGTGAAATTGAAGATGAACATGATTCCACTGATTTAATTGAAGAGCAAATAACAGAAAAATCATATAAGCTTTCGGCTAGACTAGATGTAGATTATTTGAATGAAAATTACAAGTTCGAGCTTCCAGAGACTGATGAATACGAGACTTTAGGGGGCTTGATTGTAAGTGAGACAGGTGAAATTCCTGAACAGAATTCGGAAATTGAGATAGCAAATTTTCGATTCACAATACTTGAAGTCTCTAGTACCAAAATCGATATGGTTATGCTCGAAGTACTAGGAAAAGACTAGGTTGTTTTTAATAAAAGCATAATCATTACTGCTCGAAACTATTTTTGGTAGCATAAGTCTCGCAATCGCAAAGCTTTCAATGATACGTGTATACCACTAAAAGTCTTTATTATTTCAAAAGAAAATGGTAATTTCGCGAACTGATTTTAAATACTCCATATAATGGCAATTTTAGAGAATATAAGAAAAAGAACTACCATTTTGATTTTAATCATTGGTTTGGCCCTGTTCGCATTTGTGATTTCAGGTGTTTTTGTAAACGGTGATTTAGGCAGTGGTACTGGAAAAGTAGGTTCCGCGGTTGCTGAGATTAATGGCAATGAAATTTCTGTTGATGCTTTTAGACAGAAAATTGAGCAGGCCTCTAGAAACTCTGGTAATACCTCGTCTATGCAACTTGTTAATCAAGTGTACGACCAAGAAGTTCGCAATTCAATTTTAGGCCAACAATTTGATGATCTAGGTATTGATATCGAGCAAGACCAAATTATGAATTACATCAAAACAATACCTGGGTATGCCCAGAGTCCTCAATTTCAAGATGAGAGTGGCATATTTGATGAAAATAAATTTCTTGACTTTATTGCTGATATGAAAGCAACAATAGGAGATGGTAGATATGAAAATTGGTTGCAAACCGAAGAAAGTATCATTCAAGGTGCAAAAGAACAGGCCTATTTCAATTTGATAAAAGCCGGTGTAGGAGCTACCTTGAAAGAAGGAGAGCTAGAGTACAAGCTGGCGAATAATAAAATAGACTTAAAATATGTTCGCGTACCATACGCTTCAATTCCTGATAGCACGATAACAGTGACTAAAAATGAAATTGCTAGTTATATAAATGCGCACAAAGACGAGTACAAGCAAGACGAATCTCGGGATTTGCAGTTTGTTTATTTTGAAGAAAAAGCTTCAGTTACAGATGAAGCAGCCGTTAAAGAGGGGCTTTCAAAATTGATGAATAGTTCAGTTGAGTTCAATTCGCAAACCAAAGCAAATGATACGATAGCTGGTTTTAAAAATACGGCAGATGTTGCGGCATTTTTAGATCGTAATTCAGATATCAAATACGACACCATATTTAAATCTAAAAAACAATTACCTTCTTTATTTGCTGATTCATTAATGGCATTAAAGGTAGGTGAAACTTATGGTCCATATCGTGTGGGTGATTTGTTTAAAGTTTCTAAGATGATTGCTAGAAAAGCAAACGGTTCTGTGAAAGCAAGTCATATCTTGATTGCTTATGAGGGCGCGCAACGCGCAAACCCTGAAGTGAAACGTACGAAGGAAGAGGCTGAGGCAGAGGCAAACAGATTATATAAAGAAGCACGTAAGCCTGGTGCTGTTTTCGTAGAATTAGCACGTGATAACTCAGATGGCCCTTCTGCACCGAATGGTGGAGATTTAGGATATTTTCAGGAAGGAACTATGGTTCCAAAATTCAACGATTTTGCATTCAGTAATGGAGTAGGCGCTATTGGTTTGGTTGAAACAGATTTTGGCTTCCACATCATAAAAGTAGATGAGAAAGAAGATATCGTTCGTGTGGCTACCCTAGGTCGTGAAATTGAAGCCTCAGAAGAGACCATAAACAACTTATTTACTGATGCTACCAAATTTGAAATGGCAACAACTTCAGGAGATAAAGTATTTACTGATTTGGCTAAAGAAAGCGAATATTTAGTGAGACCTGTAAATAAGATTAAAGCCTTAGATGAAAATTTACCCGGACTTACAAATCAACGTAACATAGTACAATGGGCCTTTAATGAGGATACTGAGATTGGTGATATCAAGCGTTTCAATATCAACAATGGCTACGCTGTAGTGCAATTAACCGCATCATACAAGGAGGGAGTTATGTCTGTTGAAGATGCTTCTGCAAGTATTTTACCTAAAATTAGAAAGGAAAGAAAAGCGGCTCAGATCATTGGAGAGCATCAAGGTAAATCTATAGATGATTTGGCTAAAGTTGCTAAGGTGTCTATTTCAAATGCTAGTGCCTTAACGGTGAAGTCACCAACAATTCCTGGGGCGGGTAGAGAGCCTGCAATCGTAGGTGCTGCTTACGCAATGAGCGAAGGTGAAACATCAGGTTTGATAGAAGGAGAAACAGGCGTATTTATGGTAACAGTGTTAAAGAAAGTTGACGCAGCTGCATTAGATAACTACAGTACCTATGCAAATACCTTGAAGTCTGCAAGTGCCTTACAGGTTAATAGATCAGTATTTGATGCTTTAAAAGAAGCTTCAGAAATAGAAGATAATAGAACTGCTTTTTATTAGTAGTAGTGACAATATGCAGCGCAAGTTGTACTGTCTTTTAAGATTGTGAAAAAAAGGCTTCCCATCGGGAAGCCTTTTTTTATAGAATTATATTTCTAAATGGAATAACAGTGTTGTATCCTTTTCCTTTGAAGTATTTTGGTGTATCGGAGTTTCCGGTAGCTAATATGAAATCTCCTCCCCATGCACCAAGACTTTTTATGCCTCCTAAATAATCAGGAAACCTTTCTGATTTTACGGTAGAAAGTTTTAGGTTTTTGGCGATTAGATTTTCGTGCGCTAAAAGCAAGTCTCTGAATTCTGATATCGTAGTGCTTGCCAATAATGCATTTGTGATCGTAGAAATACTTTTTATTAAGTCCGGTTTGTTAAAACTCTGATTTCGATATTGTGCAATACCCTCTCGGCTATTTTGTTTTTTATTCAAATGAATGAAGTACAACTCATCTTTAAAAGGCGGATTAAAAACTACTGCCTCAACGATGGGTTGGCGCTGCTCCAAATGGTAAAGAATGGCCGAATCGTGTTGAGCACAAGCAATGTCATAACCACTGCCAGAAAATGCATTCCATAGTAATTGATAGGCATCTATTTTTGCCCATTGGGCAATATTGTTTATCAAAGTTGAGGAAGAGCCAAGACCCCAGCTACGATCGAAATCTAAAACAGACGAAATGGTATAGCCTTGAGAACCAAATAAGAATTCATGGTTTAGTTTGTTGGCCTCTCTCAGAATTTTTTGAAGGGTTTTTGCTGTAGCTATATCAGAGGATTTCCTTATTTCAAGGCTCTTGGCGTCTAGTTCAGTTTCAAACCAAACGGAGTTATCTGCTGCCGTACTTTTCCAATGAACATACGGCGTTTCATTTTTGGTTATACGCAATGATTGACCATAACTCGTAGGAAGTGCAAGACCAACAGCACCGTCGAGAATTACATATTCCCCAGACAATAAAAGCTTGCCGTTGCTATAAAATTCTTTGGTCATTATTGATTTCTAAGGTTTTTAAATGCTTCTACAACTGCGTTATGAGTAGCAGCGTTTTTTTTGAAATGATTCGTTAAAGTATCCTTCTCTTGGTCAGTAGCTCCCAATTGATTTAAGATATTCATCAAATGCATTTTCATATGTCCCTCTTGAATTCCAGTAGTAACCAAAGAGCGAACCGCGGCAAAATTTTGTGCGAGTCCGGCAACAGCTACAATTTGCATCAATTCTTGGGCTGAAGGTTTTTGAAGAATCTCCATGGCCAACTTCACTAAGGGGTGTAAGCTTGTCAAACCCCCAACTGTACCCAGGGCTAGAGGTAGTTCTATCCAGAACTTAAATATACCCTGATCAATACTTGCATGTGTAAGGCTGCTGTATTTTCCATCTTTGGCTGCGTAGGCATGAACTCCAGCCTCAACGGCCCTAAAATCATTCCCTGTAGCTAAAATCACTGCATCTACGCCATTCATAATGCCTTTGTTGTGCGTAACTGCACGGTGTGGCTCCGCCTTGGCAATGGCGACAGCCTGAATCATTTTTTTTGCAAAATTGATCGCATTCTCGGTGTCATCTGTTAATTCTTCAATTGGGCAACTTACTTCAGCTCTTACTAAGCAGTTTGGAACATAGTTACTGAGAATACTCATTACAATCTCAATATTTTTTTCTGCATCATTAAATTCAGAAAAATGCTGCGCTTCTGTTTTGAAGGTCTTTGCAAATTGTTCTAAACAAGAATTTATGAAGTTAGCGCCCATGGCATCCAAAGTTTCGAAAGTGCAATGCAATTGGTAATAATTATCGAGCACTGTCGTCTTATCTCTCAATTCGATTTTTGAAATACCGCCGCCACGTTTCACCATGTTTTTAGTAATATCAGAAGCTTCAGAAGCTAATTTAGATGTTACAGATTTAAAGAAGTTTTTAAGCTTACTAAAGTCTCCAGTAAACATAAAATGCACTTGCCCAATTTTTTCCGTACCAAGAATAGTGGTTTTAAACCCGCCACGGTCTAACCAGAATTTTGCAGCCTTACTGGCGGCAGCAACCACTGAACTTTCTTCAATAGCCATTGGTATGGCATATAATTTGTCGTTAATAAGAAAGTTAGGAGCAATGCCAAAAGGCAGGTAGTAATTCGTAATTGTATTTTCTATAAACTCGTCATGTAGTTTTTGTAAATCAGTATCTGTATTCCAATAACGCGTTAATATGAGTCTTGCTGATTTACTATCTTGGGTGTAATTTGAAACAATCCAGTCTATTTTTTCTTCCTTCGTGAGTTTTGAAAACCCCTGAATAGGCTTGGTCATATGTTTGGTGATTTAGTTCCGTAAAGATACATATAAACAGGGCTGTGGTCAAAAAAGCCAACTAGGGTGATTTCATTAAAACTTAAGTCTTTTTTAAGCTTAATAGCGAATATTAGTAATATTAGTAGTAAACTTGATAGTTTTAACTCTTTACGTTGATTTATGAAAAAATTAAACATTCTGTTATTTTTACTACTTGGCTTTTCAGCTACAATCTCTGCCCAAACCAAGCAAATTACAGTTGAGGAAATCTACCGTGGAGCCTTTCAATCAGAAGGTATGCAGGCCCTACGCTCAATGAAAAGCGGAAAGCAGTACACTATTTTGAATCAAGATCGTTCAAACGGAAGTACGAGCTTAGATAAATATGATTATAAATCTTTGGCCAAGATTGAGACTATTGTTTCTTCTAAAAGGCTTGAGGGCATCGAAAACTTCTCTTCTTATGAGTTTACAGATGACGAATCAAAACTACTTTTGGCAACAGAAGTAGAAGCTATTTTTAGACGTTCCACATTGGGTGTTTTTTACGTTTATGATGTAGCCACAAAAAGGCTAATCAAAATTTCAGATAACAAAATTCAAGAGCCATCGATTTCTCCAACTGGCACCCATGTGGCTTATGCGGCAAATACTAATTTGTATCTTTTTGAGATAGCTTCAGGAACTACAATACAGTTAACTTTAGATGGCGAAAAGAATAAAATCAGCAACGGAATAACCGATTGGGTTTATGAAGAGGAATTTGGTTTTGTACAGGCCTTTGAATGGAATTCGGATGGTAGTAAAATAGCCTTCTTAAGATTCGACGAAACAAAGGTTCCTGAATTTTCTATGGATGTCTATGGAACTGGATTATACCAAACGCAAAATGTATTTAAGTATCCAAAAGCAGGAGAGGAAAATGCGAAGGTTAGCTTACATATGTTAGATGTGAAGTCAAAAGAAATTTCGAAGATTGATTTGGGAGAAGCCTATTACATTCCTAGAATTAAATGGATGAACAATCCGAATACGCTTAGTGTACAGACTTTAAATAGGCATCAGAATCATTTGAAATTACATGCTGTGAACACTAAAAATAATTCAGTTGATGTTCTCTTGGAAGAAACAGATAAAGCGTATGTTGATATCACTGACAACCTCACGTTCTTAGCAGACGACAGTTTTATTTGGACGAGCGAGGAAGATGGGTACAATCATATCTATCTATATAGTGAAAAGGGGCCGTTGATGAATCAAATCACCAAGGGGTCTTGGGAAGTGACTAAGTATTATGGCTACGATCAGAATGAAGACCGTATTTATTATCAATCGACTGAGAACGGTTCTATTAACCGAGGAGTTTATAGCGTTTCAAGTTCTGGGGAAGATAAAAAAGAACTTGCTACTGAGGCCGGAACGAATGCTGCCGATTTTAGTTCAGATTTCACCTATTTTATAAATACCTACTCGAGCGCAACAATTCCGAATACCTATACTTTACACAAGGCTTTAAGTGGAGAAAAAGTAAAAGATATTCTTAACAATGACGCCCTTAAGGCAAAGTTGAGTACATACGAAATGAGCTCTAAAGAGTTTTCAACGATAGCGATCAATGGAAACGATTTGAATATGTATATGATGAAGCCCAAAGATTTTGATGCTTCAAAAGAGTATCCTTTGTTGATGTATCAATATAGTGGCCCCGGGTCGCAAAATGTATCAAATAGATGGAACGGAGCGAATGATTACTGGCATCAAATGTTGGTGTCTCAAGGGTATATAGTGGCATGTGTTGATGGCAGAGGGACAGGTTTTAAAGGAAGCGACTTTAAAAAAGTCACCTATATGAACTTGGTAAAATATGAGACCGAAGATCAAATAGCTGCGGCAAAGAAATTAAGCGAGTTGCCTTATATTGATGAAAATAGAACCGGAATTTGGGGCTGGAGTTTTGGCGGCCATATGGCTACCAATTGCCTGTTGAGAGGAAACGATGTTTTTGAGACTGCAATTGCAGTTGCACCCGTGACTTCGTGGCGGTTTTATGACACCATTTATACGGAAAGATTTATGCGTACACCGGCAGAGAACCCAGGTGGCTATGATGATAACTCGCCGTTCAATTACCCTGAATTGCTTAAAGGAAAGTATTTGTTGATTCACGGCTCAGGCGATGATAACGTACATGTACAAAATAGTATGCGAATGATTGAAGCCTTAATTCAAGCAAATAAGCAATTCGATTGGGCGATTTACCCTGATAGAAATCACGGAATTTATGGTGGCAACACCCGTATTCAACTCTACAATAAAATGACCAATTTTTTAAAAACCAACTTATAAACCAACCCTAGCACTATGACAGCAGATACTACAGATTACAGTGATCAAAAACAGATAATGGGCCATCCTCAAGGCTTGTTTTATCTATTCTTCGCGGAGCTATGGGAACGTTTTAGTTTCTATGGTATGAGGGCTTTACTTACTCTTTATATGGTCGATGTTATTTTCGCGGCATTAGCTGAACGCGATTATGCTACGGCGGCCGTTTATGCTTCATATGGGTCTTTGGTGTATGCCTCTACTGTGATAGGTGGAAAGATTTCAGACCAGATTTTAGGAATGCGTAATTCTATTTTTTTAGGGGGTATTCTTATGGCTATTGGTCATTTCGTATTGGCCATCGAAAATAATATGGCTTTTTTCTTAGCCTTGTCTTTGATCATTGTGGGGAATGGGTTTTTTAAGCCGAATATTTCCACATTCGTAGGAACACTATACGAAAAAGGTGATCCAAAGAAAGATTCAGGATTTACTATTTTTTATATGGGAATCAATATCGGAGGTTGGATAGCACCACTTTTGTGTGGATGGTTAGCTTATGAATATGGCTGGCACTATGGTTTTGGGTTGGCTGGAATTGGAATGCTAACGGGCCTTATTGTTTTCTGGAGAGGAATTAAAAAGAATGTTTTTGGAAATAGAGGGCTTCCGCCTAACGAAAAGGTTATGGATAAAAAAGTTCTCGGCGTAAAGCAAGGAGTCCTTATTCCTGTTTTGGCTGTGCTTTCGGCGCCTTTAATTGCTCTTTTGCTTGCTTCTTATAAATCAATAGCAACCGAAGGCTTATTTGCTGGGCAAAATATTGTTAACGTCATTTTTACAGGAATTGGCGTAGCTGTTTTGGCATATTTGGCATACGAAATGTATAAGGCTACACTAGACGAACGTAAGAAACTTTTTGCTGCAGTTTTGCTTACCTTTTTCATGACTATTTTTTGGGGCTTTCATGAGCTATCTGGTAGTGTGATTACCCTCTTTGCAGCTAGAAATATAGACTTGGATGGTATCATGAGTGCTGCACAGACAAATTCGTTGAATTCTATGTTTATTATCATTCTAGCGATACCAATATCTTTGATGTGGACCTGGTTAAGTAAGAAAAATTTAAACCCTCGAACACCTTATAAGTTTGGTTTAGGTTTGCTATTTGCGGGTATTAGTTTTTATGTTTTAGCGATGAGTGGTGCGAGTGCCGATGAAAATGGCCTAGTGCCATTCGCTTACCTTTTGCTAATGTATCTCTTGTTGTCTATAGGAGAGCTATTTATGTCACCAGTAGGCTTGTCTAAAATGACTGATTTATCACCCTTGCGTTTAATGGCATTTATAATGGGAGTTTGGTTTCTGTCTTCCGCTTTTGCCTTTCAGATAGTAGGTTTTATAGGAAAACAATTGGCTATTGAAAGTACAGATAAGAATATAGGAGGATTTGATACTTTAGCTGTGTATACGGGTGGCTTTGATTTGATTGCTAAATATGCCATCGGTGCTGGTGTTATTGTTCTTGTGGTATCTCCAATAATTAAAAAAATAATGGGTAAAATTCATTAATTAGATTCAAAATAATAAGCTCCCTTTTCGCCAGTATAGTGAAAAGGGAGCTTTCTTTTTGTACAGGTATTTTTCCATCTCACAAGGTAACTACGGTAGTTGCTTCCGTCAGCAATAATACTTTTCGGTTGTATAGAATCTATTAGGCGCTCTAAATTGATTTTAGGAGATTGCCTAAGAATAAGATAGTCGATATTTTCCGAGGGGTAGATTCCTAAACTATCAAGCACAAGAATCTTTTTGCCTCTCCATAGATAGCTGTTTTTCAATTTTTTAAAATTCACCTTTTCAATACGTTCGGCAACCTGGTAGTCTTTTACTATTGCGATAGAACTAGCGCTATCTGAAGTGAATATTTGGAGCTGATATTCGGATTGATGCAGTAAAATAGAATTTTTACTTCGGTGCGCCAAAAGTAGTGCTTCCTTTTTACTGGCTTGATATGATGTGTAGAATGTGTAAAGTTGAAAGGCAATAATAGACACAAATACTGCAGCGAGACGTTTGAAATTCGCTCGTTTAACTGCGCTAAGTAGACAAATAATAATACCATAAGAAAGTAGCAATTGAAAGCTGTCAAAAGAGAGGTCTTTAAGAACAAAGGCTTCTTGTTGAGCAACCCATTCGATTACAGAATTCATCAAGCCAATCAAGCGGTTATATAGTGTAACCAACCATAGAGGAAGTGTATTTAGGAGTGCTAAAACAATAGTCAGAATTCCCATACCTAAAATCAATCCTAAGGCTGGTACGATTAGTACATTGGATATAAAGAATAGTGCTGGAAATTGATGAAAGTAAAATATACTAATCGGAAGAACACCCAATTGAGCGGCAATACTTACGGATAACAGTTGCCAAACTTTTTTGACTATGGGGTTCTTCGGAAACCATAGCCTTTGTAGCATAGGATATACCCAAACAATAGCAAAAACAGCAGCATAGCTCATTTGAAATCCTACTTGAAACAAGAGCATTGGGTTTATCACTAGCAAAATGGTAAACATCGAAAGTGCTAGAATATTGAAGGTATTACTCGGGCGGTTTAAATGGAGCGCATAAGCGACAAATGAAAACATAGTAACGGCACGTACAATAGACGCTGAGAAACCAGCCAATAATGCAAAGCACCAAAGCAATACTACGATCACTATGAGTTTGATGGTTTTTCCTTTAGGAAGAAGGGCTAAGGGGCGCAATACAAACTGTAAGAGTAGGAGGAGAATTCCGATATGCAAACCTGATAAAGCTAGAATATGAACTGCGCCAGCATTTTTATAGTTGGTATAGGTTTGCTCTGAAATAGCATCGCGTTGCCCTAGAAGCAACGCTTGAATGACACTCAATTCTTCTTTTCCGAAATTAGTTTCCTCTAATTTGTAAATAATTTTATTTCTTACCGCTGCTGCTAATCCGTAAGTGGTTTGTGAGGAATGTGCTCTTTTAAAATGATTTGCTTTGTTTAACTGAAGCTGATGGTAGATTCCTAAATTGGCCAAATACCCTTTGTAGTCAAATTGATGAGGATTTGCAGGAGGGTTTAGCTCAGAAAGCTTTTCGAATACAAACAGTTCATCATCTACTTGAAATGTACTAGAATTAGAATCGTGATATCGATGCAGTAATACCCTTCCGGAGACCTTTTGTTTATCCATAGAAAATACATTCGCTATGTATCTATCAGAAAATGAATTTGATTTTAAAACCTCACGAACCTTTACTTTCCAAAGGCCTTCAGTTTGAAAATTTTGATGGGTGTAATGGTCTTTTTGGTTTTTTGGTTGCCATAACGAAACGGATAAAATTCCCAAAAAAAGCGTACTCAACAACGCAACTATGCCGAAATAAACCGAGGTTCTGCTCTTTTGTTTAAAAAAAATAATACCTAAAAGTGAAATGAAAATAATGCAAGTAAATAGGGGTATGTAAATCTCTATTTCGAAGTAACTTCCTGTCATAATGCCTAGCGCAAGGCATATCGTAAGTTTAATAGGAATAAATTTTAGAAGAGACATTTAGCATAATTTCTTAGCTTAAATGTAGTCAAAAAATAAAATTAGAGTACGCGGGTTGCTTTTATAAAAGCATTGTTCCAAAAACCTTCTCGAAGTGAAGACACTATTACGCCTCTTGAGGTAGAGGCATGTATAAATTTAATTTCATCATTTTTAATAGAGACCACCATGCCAACATGATTGATTCGCTTGCCTCGTTTTTTAGTTTTAAAAAAGAGCAAGTCTCCTTTTTCGACTTTGTTAACTCTAACGCGTTTGCCTTCCTCCGCCATAGCATGTGAAACCCTGGGCAGCTGAACATCGTGTTCTCCAAAAGAAACATAAAGAAGTCCGGAGCAATCCATTCCTTTTTTAGTAGTTCCACCCCATTTGTAGCGCGTTCCTGAAAAAGTCAGTGCGGTATTTATAATATGATCAGCTGGTGAGAGGGAGCTGATTTTTTCACTTCTAGGTGTTCTAGTGCTGCTGTCTTCTTTCGTTGGGGCAACGCTAACTGTGCGCTCTCTAGGAGTTGTGCTGTAGGTAGTTTTCTTTTTAATACCACAACTAGCGATGAAGAATACTAATAAGAGGTATCCGAACTTTTGCTGATGCAAAGCGTTTCTATTGCCCATGTGTTCAAAATTAAATAAATATTTGAGAAAATACAGTTCTTATCGGGCTACAAAAAAGCTGCGCCTCTATTTAGGGGAACGCAGCTTTTTCCATTTCTATTGTATCTGCTGTTTTACTGATCAGAAATCTCAGCGAGGTCATTTGATTTAATTTCGATCCATTCGTCAACCATATCTTCCAGCACATTCAAAGGAAGCGCACCGTTGACAAGTACCACATCATGAAATTCACGAATATCAAATTTCGCTCCTAGTTTTGTCTTCGCATTAGCACGAAGCTCTAAAATCTTGTTCATTCCTACTTTATATGCGGTTGCTTGAGATGGCATTACAATATGGCGTTCTACCATTTTAACAGCATCACTCTCCGCATTAGGGGTGTTATCGGTGTAGTATTTGATACCCGCTTGACGAGTCCATTTTTTAGCATGTATTCCGGTATCTACTACCAAACGGCAAGCACGCCATAACTCCATTGCCAATCTTCCAAAATCTGAATAGGGGTCGCTATATAATCCCATTTCTTTAGGTATGAATTCGGTGTACAAACCCCATCCTTCCGTATAAGCAGTATAGCCACCCATTTTTCTGAACATTGGCACATTTTCTAGTTCTTGAGACATGGCTCTTTCCATATGATGGCCAGGAATACCTTCATGATAAGCTAGGGCTTCCATTTGATATTTAGGCATTGCCATGATGTCATACATATTAGCATAATAGGTGCCAGGGCGAGAGCCATCAATTGCAGGAGCTTGGTAAAACGCTTTTCCGGCTGATTTTTCGCGAAAGGGTTCAACAGCCTTAACAATCATATCGGCTTTAGGTTTTCTAAGAAATAGCTCATCTAATCTGCCTTTCATGCTATCTATTAATAGGGTAGCAGTCTTCATATATTCTTCACGCCCAGCTTTGGTGTCAGGATAGTAGAATTGCTTATCCTCTTTCATAAATTTGAAAAAATCATGCAGGGTGCCGGTAAAGCCAACTTGCTCTTTTATAGTAGTCATTTCAGCGTGAATACGTTTTACTTCTGAAAGGCCTAATTCATGAATATCATCAGCAGTCATGTCAGTGGTTGTTGTTCTTGCCAAAGCATTATTAAAAAACGCTTCTCCGTCAGGAAATTTCCATGCACCATCGTCGTCGGTGGCTCGTTTTGATTGTTCTTCTAAAAATACGATGAGCTTTTGGTAGCTTGGTTTCACTGAAGAAATCAGGGCCGCAGTAGCTTTTTTAATTAAGATCTTTTTTTCCTCTTCTGATATAGCAAGCTTTTCAAGTTTAGTAGTAAAATCACCTAAAAGCGCACCTGAGGTGGCTGAATTATCAAAGGGTTTTCCTTTTAAAATATTATTTGAAGATTCAATAGCACGGGGAAACACAAATTTAGGAGGTATAATTCCCGCCGTCTCCCGTTCTTTTAGCATTTCTATAGTCTGATCGAACATCGTACCTATGCCGTTCAGTCTTGAAACATAGGCTTCTGCATCGCTCTTATCTGTAATTTGATGCATATTGATTAAAAAAGAAGGTACTTGTGAATGAATGCCAAACATCTGATTTACAGGATAGTTGTGCAAGCGATATTTATAATCCGCTATATCATCCTCCATTTGTTGTAATGCCAATTTAAAGCTCAATTGGGTAGCTTCATCCAAGGCATTTTGGTTCACAGAATCTTTTAGGTACGCCAAGCGAGCCTTCGTTCTTTCAAGCTGTTCTTCATCAGCTTCCTTTGACATGTTATCCCATTTGTCATAGTTAGTTTTATCACCAAGATAGGTTTGTGTCATAGGAGAAAGGGCTACTTCTGCATCCCATTGTTTCTGAAACCAATCGTTCATTGCTTTCGAGGTGGTGGCGATTTCCTCAGGCGAAACCATGCGTTCTTTTACTTCTTGCTTGCAACTTGTTACTATAAATACAAGACATAGATAGCTCGTAAAGATTCTATTTTTCATAAGTTCGTTTTAAATAGTTTTCTAAAATTAGGCATTTGTAACAATTAATTCTGCAGCATTAGCACTTGCGCCTTCCCCACCCAAAATTTTCTCTAATTCTGTATAGGATTTCAGTTGCTCATCGCGATAGCTTCCTTCAAGAATTTTATGCAGTTCTGATTTTAGATTTTTAGTGGTCAAATCATCCTGAATCAATTCTTTTACAACCTCTTTTTTCAGTATCAAATTCACTAGAGAAATATAGTCTAAAGTAATGATGCGCTTTGCAATTTGATAGGATATCCAATTTGCTTTGTAGCACACCACTTGTGGTACTTTAAAAATAGCAGTTTCTAAAGTAGCGGTGCCGCTAGTCACTAAGGCGGCCTCTGCTATGCTTAATAAATCATAGGTTTTATTGGAGACAAAACTCACGTTTGGGTTTTTAAGAAAAGCTGCGTAGAAGGTATGGTCTAGACTAGGGGCTCCTGCAATAACAAACTCATAATTTGAAAAATCGTTAACCACTGATAGCATTAAGGTGAGCATTTTTTGCACCTCTTGCTTTCGACTTCCGGGAAGCAGAGCGATTATTGGTTTTTCGCTTTTAAGCGCATTCGCGATTCTAAAATCTTTTTCATTGATTTTTGAGCGATTGGCTACGGCATCGAGCAAAGGATGGCCCACAAAATGTACAGGAAAGTCATGTTTTTCATAAAATTCTTTTTCAAAAGGAAGGATAACATACATAGCATCGATATCTCGCTTTATTTTTTCAATACGACCTTCGCGTGAGGCCCATATTTGTGGAGAGATATAGTAGTTTGTAGTAAAGTTATTGACCTTTGCCCATTTAGCAATTTGAAGATTGAAGCCTGAATAATCAATGAAAATGAGTACATCAGGTTTGAATTCAGCAATATCTTTTTTACAAAATCTGATGTTTTTAAATATGGTAAAGAGGTTCAAAATCACTTCTAGAAACCCCATAAAGGCAATTTCTTTGTAGTGTTTTGCTAAAATTCCGCCAGCGGCTTGCATTAAATCACCGCCCCAGCAACGTATTTCTGCGTTTTGATCTTTTACAATCAATGCTTTAATGAGATTTGAACCGTGCAAATCTCCTGAAGCTTCTCCTGCTATGATGTAGTACTTCATATTAAGTGCAAGTGTTAAATTCAAACTACCTTCAGGTTGAGCGCAGTCGAAGACCTTTTCAAAGTACTAGCGCTTCGACTGCGCTCAAGATGCCTTTAAGGAGTTAAAAAACTTTATAATACATTATGAGCAAGGCGGTCAAAATAGTTGCAATCAAAACACCTTTAGCTCTAAGGTCTCTTCGAACTCTTAGAAACAAGAAAAAAGCAACTAGGTTTAAAATAGCACCTAATGCTAGCAGACTTCCAATATGTCCTTGTTGAATCGCAGCTTGGAAAGTCTCAGCTATACCTAAATCTGAAAATAGTAGAATGTATAAAAGTGTGCCTACTGTGTTCGCAATAATACCTACTGCGAATCCTATTAAAAGTTCTTTTTTAAGCATTTAAATCCCAATTATTAATGTTTTGTATAGCGTGATGCGCTGTTAGGTCGAATTGAGTTGGCACTACCGAAATATAGCCATTTGCTAGAGCCCATTCATCGGTATCTTCGCCTTTATCTAAGAGCTCAAATTCTCCGGTTAGCCAATAGTAATCTTTTCCCATTGGATTGGTTCTTTTGTCAAATTTCTCCTTCCAATTAGCGCGCGCTTGACGGCAAATCTTTATTCCTTTAAAATCTTTTTCAGCTAATTTAGGAATGTTGACGTTAAGTACAACCCCTGGCGGAATTCCGTTCGAAAGTGCTTCTCGAACAATTTTTTTAATGGCTACACCTGCAGGTTCAAAATCTGCGTTCCAAGAATAATCGCAAAGAGAGAAGCCTATAGCAGGAATGCCCTCAATACCAGCTTCAATTGCTGCACTCATGGTTCCTGAATAAATAACATTGATTGAAGAATTTGAGCCATGATTGATACCGCTTACACAGATATCAGGTTTTCGATCTAATAGTTCTTGAAGAGCCATTTTAACGCAGTCTGCAGGAGTTCCGCTACAGCTATATTCTTCATTAGCTCCATTTTCCAAATCAATTTTCATTTTCTTGGCATAGAGAGCGATGTCTAAGGTAATGGCATGGCCTTTACCTGATTGCGGACTATCAGGCGCTACAACCACAACATCGCCAATTTCTTTCATATAACGGACCAAAGCTCTCAAGCCCGGCGCTGTAATTCCGTCATCATTTGTTACAAGAATCAAAGGTTTCGACAAAGCGTATAATTTAAGTTGTAAAAATACGTTTAAAAAAAGATATCTATTCGATCGTATTCAACAAAAAAGTAGGGCCTCGCTCCATACTGGCACGGTTTTTTCTGTATCTTAGAGAATCTATTCAAGTATTAGTCATACACTGAGTTTTACTTTGATACCTTTTAATTCACATCGATTAAATTACATAGTAAATAGAATTTTATGAAGAAGAATTTAGCTTATGGGTTATTTGCATTATTGACTGCGGTTGCTTCGTGCAGCTTCACGAATAAGACCTTTGAAAATGATGACAAAGATAAATTGTTGATTGATTTAATCACCTACGTATTATCTAAGGGTCACTACGAGCCGAAAGATATCAATGATGATTTTTCTGTAAATATATTCGAAGATTTTATAGATGTCATAGACCCTACAAAGCGTTATTTTCTAGAAGCTGACATTAAGGAATTTGAGCAGCAAAAGTTTCAAATTGATGATCAGATTAAGAATACTGACATTACTTTTTTTAATGATGTACATACGCGTCTTGTGCAACGTATGTCAGAATCTGAATTAATTTACAAGGAAGTTTTAAAGCAACCTTTTGATTATTCAAAAGAAGAAACAATCGATATATCATATGATAAAATGTCTTTTGCTAGTTCAAAAAAGGAATTAAAAGAGCGTTGGAGAAAGCAATTGAAGTATGCTACCTTAAATACTTATGATTCTAAAATTTCTCATGCACATGAAGATGAAGCAACGGCAAAATCACATGGTCATGAGGCTGATGAGAAGCCGATGTCTGCCAAAGATGCAGAAACATCATCACGTGAGTCTACTAAAAAAACCCTAGATGAGTATTTTGATTTTGTAGACGATATGCAGCGTAAAGACTGGTTCGGTATGTACATCAACTCTATTGTTGACGAATTTGACCCACATACGTATTATTTTGCGCCAGAAGATAAAGATAAGTTTGACGCAAGTATGTCAGGCAAGTTTGAAGGCATCGGGGCGCGTTTACAGAAGAAACCTGAAGGAGCTAAAATTACTGATATCATATCTGGTGGCCCCGTATGGAAAGATTCTCGCTTAGAAGTAGGCGATCTTATTATGAAAGTAGGTCAAGAAGGCGAAGAGCCTGTTGATATTGTGGGCATGCGTTTAGATGATGCCATCAAAATGATTAAAGGGCCTGAAGGTACCGTTGTTGATTTGACAGTTCGAAAGATAGACGGTTCACAAGAAGTCATTTCTTTGACAAGAGATGTGGTTGAGTTAGAGGAGTCTTTTGCGAAATCGGCGAATATCAAAAAAGAGAATCAAAAATTCGGATTGATTCATTTGCCTAAATTTTATGTAGATTTTGATGACTATAGTGCGCGTAATGCTGCTTCTGACGTAGCGAAGGAAGTAGAGCGTTTAAAGCAAGAAGGTGTTGAGGGATTGATATTAGATCTTCGTGATAACGGGGGTGGCTCTTTGAAGACAGTTGTTGAGATGGGTGGTCTTTTTATTAAGGATGGTCCAATCGTACAAGTGCAATCATCAGGTAAAGAAAAGGATGTTTATGACGATAAAGATGAACGTATTCAATGGGATGGTCCTTTAGTAATTTTAGTAAATGAGTTGTCAGCTTCGGCTTCAGAAATTTTAGCAGCAGCGATGCAAGATTATAAAAGAGCAGTCGTAATAGGAAGCAAGCAAACCTTCGGAAAAGGAACAGTTCAAAATGTAATTGACCTTAACAATATTGTTCGAAGTAATGAGAATGGTGACTTAGGTGCCTTGAAATTAACAACGCAAAAATTCTATAGAATAAATGGTGGTTCTACCCAATTGGAAGGCGTTAAAAGTGATGTTGTAGTACCAGACAAGTATAGTTACATAGATATTGGCGAGAGAGATCAATCAAACCCTTTGAAATGGGATAAGATTACGCCAGCAGAATATGATCTTTGGGATGGTTATATTGACTATGAGCAAACTATCGCAAATAGTGCCAAAAGAATGTCTGTTAATGCACAAATAGACTTAATCGAAGAGAATGCAAAGTGGATTAAGTCGCAACAAGACGAAACCTTGATTTCTTTGAAATATGAAACCTATAAAGCAGAGAGTAAAAAGGATAAGAAAAAATTAGACTATTTTAAAAAATTAAGAGATTACGATTCTAAACTTACTTTTGAATCTTTAAAGTACGAACAAGAATTATTTACCAAGGATTCTGTTTTGCGCGAAAAGAGAAGCCGATGGCACAAGAATTTAGCTAAAGATGTGTATGTTGAAGAAGCTGTTAATGTGCTTCAAGATTTAAAGATCAACAATATTAAGAACGGTAAATTGGCTAGCGTTAAAGGATAATATCCAGAAACAAATACGAATAAAAAACCCCGCTCAATGAGTGGGGTTTTCTATTTATCAAAAAGCGCAGTTGTAAAAAGAGATCTATCTTTAAAATAGCAATAACTTTTGGGCTTATATATTTCGTGAGGCATACGCCTTCTACATTCTGATTCAATTGTGACTTGCGCTAAATGCCTCTTTTTTTCTAACTCTTGTTGATACCTTAGGGTTAGAAACGTGATTGAAATCAGTTCTGATTAGCCCATGCTTTTAATTTGCCTGTTCAATAATCGAATTCCATTTTTTACTTCGCTTCGCTATGACTTTTATATAACTGCAAACCGCAACAGCTTTAAATTTTTCTGAAGTCAGCCGTTCAAAAGTTTTCTCTACCAATACCTTGCCAAGGCCTTGCCCTCTCAAATTTAAAGGAACTTCTGAATGAACTAGATACATTTTGTCATCACGTAATTGATAGGTTACCCGTGCAAGCTCCCCATTTATATCCAATATAAAATGACGCTTATTCTTTTCATGAATTAAAGGTATCCGCGAAGGAATAAGTTTGTTTAACCATTTGTTTACCTCTTCTTTATTAGGATTTCTTAATTTTTTAGAACCAATGGTAATTGTCGGAAAATTAAGTTTGCCATTTTTGTAAAGTCCACGCAACTCCTTTGCATAGGCTTCATTGCTTTCTACATCTAGAAATTGATAGGGTAGTTTGGTCTCATTCAGTAAAAGTTGATAGTACTTTGTTTTATGGCAGCCTTCAGCCCCATATAGTTTTATACTGGGAATCACTTTCATAAGTATACTGATTTTAAGAAATTAATTTAAGAATTCTAGTTGAAATGAAAATTCACAAAACGTAGTGCTCTTGTTTGTAGAGGCTAGCTCTAGAAACAGCAGCGGTTGTGCAATTATTGAACAGCCGCCACTAAATTCACTTGAAAATAAGTTAGTTGCAACGTAGGGTTTTCAATTTGTCAGCATGCGTTTTTCGTAGCTTAGCCAACTTAGGGCTTATTACCACATTACAATATTCTTGCGAACTATTATTATTGTAGTAATTCTGGTGAGACGTCTCGGCTGCATAGAACGTTTTTAAAGGACTTATCTCTGTTGTAATAGCGGTAGAGAAAATGGGAGTCATTTCTTTCAGCACCTGCTCTGAAATCTCCTTTTGTTGCTTGTTGAAATAGTAGATAGCTGAACGATATTGTGTGCCTGCGTTACCACCTTGTCTGTTCAAAGTTGTTGGGTCATGGCTTGTCATGAAAACTTCTAGAATAGTATGATAGGAAATTATATTGGCATCAAATGTTAGTTTAACTACTTCAGCATGTCCGGTTAGGCCTGAACAAACTTCGCGGTAAGTAGGGCTGCCAGGAGCCGTGCCGCCCGTATAACCAGACACAACTTTTCGAACGCCTGTAATTTTTTGAAAAATTGCTTCAAGACACCAAAAACACCCGCCACCCAATACAGTTGACTGTAAATTTTGCTTAGCCATTGTTTGCCTCTTCCCTTTCTATTTTCATAGATTCAGAATTGATGCAATACCGCAGTCCGCTAGGCTCGGGCCCGTCAGGAAAAACATGTCCTAAATGACCATCACAGGTATTGCACATCACTTCTACGCGAACCATTCCGAAAGCAGTATCTTTTTCATATTGGACTGCATTTTCTTTGATTGGCTCCGTAAAACTAGGCCATCCAGTTCCTGATTCGAATTTGATAGAAGAATCAAATAAGGGTGTATTGCAGCAAACACACTTGTATCTACCCGCGTCATGGATATGACATAATTCTCCCGAATTTGCTCTTTCCGTGCCTTTTTTCCTGCTAATTCTGAATTGCTCAGGGGTTAAAATTTCTTTCCATTCGGCCTCCGTTTTTTCTACCCTTTGATCTGGAGTAGGGTTTCCTTTTGTTGCAAAGTGAATAACATCTTTCCATGTAAGCATAATTCTTTTCCTTTCTTTTAATTGAATTAACAAATCCCAATACAAGTTAAAAAAGTAAATGGGCTAACGCAATTTTTTAGTCGAAATATCAGCCAATATCTTACATCGGTATCAGAAAGGTTTCTATCTAAATTGAAGTACATTTATAGCATGAGAAAAAGCGTAAAAAACCGAACAATTTATACCGTACTCTTGTTCATTTGCGTGCTAGGGTTTTGGTTTTTTGAAAACTTCTACACACCTGATACCTATACATCTCCAAGCGGACAAAGTATACAAACAGAAATGCCTTCTTTTGCTTTGCCGAGTTCTACGACAGGCGCCATAGTGAATCACGACTATTATTCTTTGTCATATAGCGAAACTTTTGAGCAAGCGGAGTGGGTCGCTTATACGCTAGAAAAGGCGCATCTAACCTATGATGAGCGTAAAAGACCCTATTTCATTGAAGACCCGAAAGTAAAATCAAAATCTGCTGATTGGCGAAATTATAAAAGGTCAGGATACGACAGAGGACATCTTTGCCCTGCTGGAGATCGACGTTTTTCTGAATTTGCCTACAACGAAACTTTTTATACCAGTAATGTAAGTCCGCAGAATCGAGAGTTTAATGCCGGAGTTTGGAATAAACTTGAAAACAAAACGCGCCAATGGGTGAAAAAAAATGGAACTCATTTTGTTATAACAGGAGGTGTTTTAGAAGAGGGTTTAGAAGAGATAGGTGATGAGGATGTTGATGTGCCTGAATATTACTATAAAATAATTGCTAAAGGGACTGCGGAGAATTTAAAAGCGATTGCCTTTTTGATGAAGAATAGACCAAGTTCTAAATCCGTTCAGGAGTTTGTAGTAACTATTGACGAAGTAGAAAAGCGCACTGGAATAGATTTTTTCAAGGAATTACCTGACAAAGTAGAAGATGTTTTAGAAAGCGAGATACAAATTAGGAACTGGAAGTTTTGAAAAGATTCGCAGCACTATCGGGCGGGTCAAAGACTTAATTTACTGGATCTTGTCTCGTGTATCTAGCACCAACACTTTTAAATTCCTTCCTTCAATCGGTTAGAATCTAACTTTAGGAAAATAAATAATAAAATTGTAAAAAATAGTAATCCAGAGCCACCGTAGCTAAAGAAGGGTAGCGGAATACCAACCGTTGGAAGGATGCCAATAACCATTCCAATATTTATAAAATAGTGGATAAAGAGAATAGATATGACCCCATAGCCATACATTCGACTAAACGGATTCTTCTGCCGTTCAGATAGATAAACTAATCGTAAAAGTAGTAGTGTAAATAGTAAAACCACTGTGGTAGTTCCAACGAAGCCCCATTCTTCACCAACAGTGCTAAAAATATAATCGGTATGTTGCTCAGGTACAAAATCACCTTTGGTTCGCGTGCCTTCCAGAAATCCCTTTCCAAAAAAGCCCCCTGACTCAATCGCCTTTTCTGACTGATAGGTATTATAGCCAATAGTCTTTCTAATTTTTTCTAGCTTATTTGGGTCTTTTTCAAGGCGAAGCCACAGGCTAAAGCGATCTCGGTGGCGTTGTTCAAAGACCTCGTTGAAAACAAAATTCACAGAAAGTGAAAATAGTATAGCGATCACCGCAACTGACACCATAGGAAAAACCGGCACTTTGAAAGTCTTTCTTTTTAGTAATAGAAAAAGAATAATTATTAAAGCCAGAAAGATAGATACCCAAATGGTTCCAAACATCAATGTGGTAATAAATACAACAACAGCGAGCAGTACAATGCCGAGAAAGTATATCGGTAAGCCTTCGCGAAAGATTACAAAGGCCATGGCGAAAAAAACCAAGGCACTACCCGGATCTGGTTGAGGGATAATTAAAATAGCAGGTATAAGAAGCACTAAAAAGGCGTACAATTGATCTTTGTTTCTTTTGATGTCAGTTTGTATATCACTAAGATATTTAGCCAATGCTAAAGCAGTAGCTACCTTTGCTAGCTCTGAAGGTTGTAGATTGAAAAAGCCAAGATCGTACCAAGATGTAGCCCCAGCAATGGTTTTTCCGAAGACAAATAAACCTAGTAAGGATACCATAGAAATGAGGTATAATAGGCTGGAAAATCGTTCGTAAAAGCCTGCGTCAAGAGCAAGCACGAGAATAATACTTGCAAAGCTTACCCCAATAAAGAAAAACTGCTTTCCATGGAGTGTGTTAAAATCAAATATCGAAATAGTTTCTTCTGTAAAGGTGCTCGAATAGATATTTACCCAACCTATCGTTAGAAGTGCTAGATAGATGAAGATTGTAAGCCAATCAACGCGTTTGAGGATACTTTTGCCAGCCATACGGGTTTATCTTGATTGCGTTTCTTCCGTTTTTGGTTTGATAGTATGTTTGCTCCAATCGCGTTCATTTATTTTGAAAGGCTGTCCGCTGTAGGGTTTTGCATACTCTGCTTCCAAAGTTCTTTCCAGCATTCTTTTTTCTAAGTCTTTTCGCGTGATTTCACGTTTGAGGTACTTTTCAATTAGAAGCGAAGCAATATGACCGGCGTAACGACCTCCATAGTATCCGTTTTGAATATAAACTGCAATTGCAATTTTAGGGTTGTCTACAGGTGCGAACGCAACAAAAACTGAATTGTCGGTTAATTGTGTTCGTACGCTGTCAATAACGGTATAGTTTTCTACGGTGCCCGTTTTACCCGCAATTTCAATATCAGGAATTTGCACGCCGCTCGCGGTTCCTTTTTTATAAACGTCTGCCATACCTTGAACCACTGACTCAAAGTGCTTTTTATCTATAGTAGTGTATTTTGCTTCTGTGAAATCTGGATTTTTAATATCCTTGCCTTCAACTTTTTTGAGTATGTGAGGTGTAAAATAATGTCCACGATTGGCAATTGCTGCAGTCATATTGGCCAATTGAATTGGGGTTACGTTAACTTCTCCTTGGCCTATAGCGTTTGAATAGGTTGTTGTTGCTGACCACCTTTTGTCACCTATTCCATACCATTTGTTGTATAATTTTGTGTTTGGTACAGTGCCTGGTCTACCTGTATGCAGGTCTGAGCCTAAATAATTGCCCATTCCAAAACTTTTAACATGCTTTTCCCAGGCATCCATTGCCTCACTATTAGAAGGAAATTGTTCAAATATCTTTTTGTAAGCGCCAACGAAATAAGCATTACATGATTTGTAAATGCCGTTGTTTAAATTTCTGGTTCCCCCGCCACAGTGACATCCTTTTTTACTTCGTTCAATATAAAACCCATTACGGCAGGTAAATGTGGTGGAAGGTGTAATGGCTCCCTCTTGCAACGCAATAAGCGCATTGATTGCCTTGAAAGGTGAGCCAGGGCTTTTTTCAAAGGAGATTGACCTATCAAAGGTTGGGTTTGAAATCGAATCATTGTAGAGCTTTGTGTAGTTTTTTGATCGTTTTCTGCCTACCAGCAAAGATGGCTCATAAGTAGGGCCAGAAATCATAGCCAAAATCTCACCTGATGAAGGCTCTATGGCAACGATTCCGCCATGTTTTCCGTTCATCAAAAGCTCTCCGTATTCTTGTAATTCTTTATCGATTGTAATGGTAATTTCTTTTCCTTGTTCCGGTACCACATCGAGGGCGCCATCTTTGTATTTACCAATATCTCTATTAAAACGATCTTTTTGTATGTACTGAACGCCTTTGCTTCCGCGAAGGGTATCTTCATATACTTTTTCAACCCCAGTTCGCCCAGTTAATTCACCCTGTACATAGTACGGGTTTTTTGCTAAATCGCGTTCGTTTACTTCGCTAATATAGCCTAAAACGTTTGCTGCAGAATTTGTGTCATAGTAACGAAGCGACCGTTTTTGGATGTAAAAACCAGGATACCTTCTCATCTTTTCCTGTAAACGTGCGTAGTCTTGTTTTGATAGTTGCGGTACCAAAACAGAAGGAAGTCTTGGAGAATATATTCGCGCTCTTTTTAGTTGTTTGATGAACTTTTCTTTGTCAACATCTAAGAGCCCGCAGAATTCCAAGGTATCTAAAGCGCGAACTTCTCTCGGAATAACCATAACATCGTAAGCTGGGTCATTACCGACCAACAACTTATTATTTCTATCATAAATATATCCTCTTTCGGGATAATCATATATAGCTTTGATAGCAGGGTCTTCCATAACTTGGTCAGGAGAGAAGCTAAATATTTGCAAATAGGAGAGTCTCCCAATAAAAGTGAGCCCTATAATGATGATGATCGATGAAAGAAGAAATTTTTTCATTCTTTTTTAACGCTAAAAAGAGAACTAAATAATAAACAAAGTACTAAGGTGGTAGTACTGGTTGAAAAAACCTTTTTCAAAATCAAGAGTAAATTAGAAAAACTAAAAATCTCTAGAGTAAAGAAAACCAAGTGATGTACTACTATTAATAACGCTAAAAATGCGAATTGTTGTACTCTGGTAGCGTTCCCTAATTTGAAATTTTGAAACTCATAATTAACGCCGAAAACAAAACGCATAATTATCGGCCTCAAATATGCAATGGTTATCGTAGCGGCGGTGTTAATTGCCATGGTATCGGATAGAAAATCTATAGATAATCCTAACAAAAAACAGAGTCCAATAAATGCGGCTCTATTTTGTTTGATAGGATACCAATACAAGAATAAGATGTATACCATTGGGTTTATAAACCCAAAAAAATTAAGCCTATTAAATACAAGTACTTGCACTAACACGAGTAGCACAAATCGAATAACATTAATGACGTAATTGTTACTAATCATTGCTTTTAGTTTCTTCTTGTAGCGCTATAATTTCTTTCCTGTCTGTATTGCTTACGATATAGACGTTTTTGATATTCGTCATATCATTGAATAGGGCAACTTCGATGTTCCAAAAACTCTTAGAATCATTAAGATCAAACTTCTTGATCGTGCCAATAAGAACATTTTCAGGAAAAATACTACTCATGCCACCGGTGACGATAGTATCTCCAATCACTAAAGGAACAAGGCGAGGAATATCAACAAGTTGTACTTCGTTGTATGTTCTTGCGTTCCATTTTAATGAGCCGAAATTATTGGTATTCTTTAGTTTGGCATTGATATTAGAATTCTCATTCAAAATACTTTGCACGGTGGCAAAATTACTAGAGGTATTTTCAATAATACCCAAAATACCTTCTGAAGTAATGACACCCATGTCTTGTTTGATACGATCACTTTCACCCTTGTTTATAGTGATGTAATTTCTAGGGTCAGCATAGCTGTTTTTAATGACTTGACCAGAATTTACTACATATGCCATTTGAGTAGAATCTAGTTTAGAAACAGTAGATCCATTTTCGTTGAGGAGTAGAATTTGTAATTTTTTGTTTTCTTCAACTAATTTTTTGTTTTCCGTAGCCAGGTCGAAGTAGGAAGTGATGCCGAATGAGGTTTCGTAAATGTTTCCTGCTACCCAACTTGAAGAATTGAAAAAATGCGATTGATGATAAGAATGTGATTGAATGGTAAAACCCAAAGAGATGATCATCAAGAAGACATATAGAATAAAATTCCTATATCGTAAGATAAAGTTGATAATCTGCTGCATGCATTTTTAATTTTATGTGACGCTATCGAAAAAACAGGGTCTATAAAAACGGAGGTAATACCTAATCAGGTTTATGGTTTAAAATTCTTATTTGATTAAAATGCTCTTATATCGCTCTAAGTTTTTCAGCGCAATACCTGTACCTCGAACTACTGCTCTTAAAGGATCTTCAGCAATATATACTGGTAAATCAGTCTTTTGAGATAGTCTTCGGTCTAGTCCGCGAAGCATTGAGCCTCCACCGGCTAAGTAAATTCCTGTATTATAAATATCGGCAGCTAATTCAGGTGGTGTTTGCGATAATGTTTCCATTACAGCGTCTTCAACACGCAAAATAGACTTGTCTAATGCCTTGGCTATTTCACGATATGATATCTGTACTTGTTTTGGTTTTCCAGTTAATAAATCACGTCCTTGAACTGATTTTTCATCTGGAGGAGTTTGTAAATCTTCTGTAGCCGAACCGATTTCAATTTTGATATTTTCTGCGGTAGTTTCTCCAACATAAAGATTGTGTTGTGTACGCATATAATAAATAATGTCATTTGTAAAAACATCACCTGCAATCTTTACAGATTTGTCACAAACAATTCCGCCTAAGGCGATTACAGCGATTTCGGTGGTACCACCACCTATATCAACAATCATATTTCCTTTCGGTTGCATAATATCTAACCCAATACCTATCGCAGCGGCCATTGGCTCATGAATTAGGTATACTTCTTTACCGTTTACACGTTCTGCAGATTCTTTTACAGCTCGCATTTCCACTTCGGTAATTCCGGAAGGAATACAAATGACCATTCGTAATGCTGGTGGAAACCATTTTTTCTTTAAGGCCGGAATGTTTTTAATAAACATATTAATCATCTTTTCAGATGCATCAAAATCAGCAATTACGCCATCTTTCAGCGGGCGAATTGTTTTTATGTTTTCATGAGTTTTGCCTTGCATCAAGTTGGCTTCTTTGCCAACTGCAATGATTTTACCCGAAATACGGTCTCTAGCAACTATCGATGGACTGTCGACAACTACTTTGTCGTTATGTATGATAAGAGTGTTCGCAGTACCTAGATCGATAGCGATTTCCTCAGTTAAGAAATCAAAAAATCCCATTATTAATTCGTTTGGTTATGTTACATATATGCGTGGGGTGCATTTCATCGACAAAAGTAATAAAATAAGCTACTCTTTTGTGTTTTATATTGTGAATTTATAGCTATCCGCCGCCAAATCACCAAGACCTAAAGCATACAAACGATAAAATTAAAGAATAATAGCTTTTAATGCTTGAAATGACGAGTGTCTGTCATTACCATAGCAACTCCGTTTTCATTACAATAATCAATACTTAATTGGTCTTTTATTGACCCACCTGGTTGAATTACAGAAGAAATGCCACTTTTATGTGCGATTTCAACACAATCAGGAAAGGGAAAAAATGCATCACTGGCCATAACTGCGCCGTCTAAATCAAAATTAAAAGATTTAGCCTTGTGAATGGCTTGGTTTAAAGCATCTACACGAGAGGTTTGCCCCGTGCCGCTAGCGAACAATTGTTTGTTTTTTGCGAGAACAATGGTATTTGATTTCGTGTGCTTGCATAGTTTGGAAGCAAAAATTAAGTCTTCTATTTCTTCGGGCGAAGGTTCTCTAGTCGTCGCCTTTTTAAGGTCAGCTATAGCATCAGTTTTGTGATCCTTTTCTTGGAGAAGCATTCCGTTAAGACAGGTTCGAACAATCATTTCAGGCATTTCCACCTCATTTTGAATCAAAATGATACGGTTTTTCTTGCCTTTTAAAATTTCAAGAGCATCCTCGGCATAACTTGGTGCGATCACTACTTCACAGAATAATTTATGAATCTCTTCAGCGGTAGCTTTGTCAATCTCCTTGTTGCTAATTAAGACTCCGCCAAATGCAGAAACGGGGTCACCAGCTAGAGCATCTACATACGCTTGATGTAAATTCTCTCTCTGTGCCAATCCACAAGCATTATTGTGTTTTAGAATAGCGAAAGTGGGCTTGTCTGTTTTGAATTCGAGCATTAAATTTACAGCTGCATCGACGTCTAATAGGTTGTTGTATGAAAGTTCTTTTCCATGTAATTTGGAGAACATGGCTTCGAAATCTCCAAAGAAAAATCCTTTCTGATGTGGGTTTTCTCCGTAGCGTAAAACTTTTCCGTTGGTTTCGCTGACCTTTAATGTAGCGAGGTCATGATTTTTATTAAAGTAGTTGAAAATAGCAGTGTCATAATGAGAAGAAACATTGAATGATTTTGCAGCGAAACGTTTGCGGTCTTCAAGAGAAGTACTTCCATTTCCGGATGAAATCAATTCTAAAACGTCGCCATAATCTTCCATTGATGAAACACAAAGCACATCCGTATAGTTTTTTGCTGCTGCGCGAATAAGTGAAATTCCCCCAATATCAATTTTTTCAATGATATCTTGTTCAGAAGCGCCACTAGCAACTGTTTTTTCGAAGGGATATAAATCAACAATAACGATATCTAACTGCGGAATTTCAAACTCCTCAAGTTGGGCAATATCCCCTTCGTGGTCTTGGCGATTTAATATGCCTCCAAATACTTTAGGGTGCAAGGTCTTAACGCGACCACCCAAAATAGAAGGATAGCTCGTCACATCTTCAACAGCTACCACATCAATGCCTAAATCTTTTATAAATTTTTCGGTTCCTCCTGTAGAATATATTGTAATACCTAAATCGTCAAGTTTTCGAACGATAGGCTCTAATCCGTCTTTATGAAATACTGAAATTAAGGCTGAAGTGGCTTTTTTGATGCTCATTTTTTATGCGCTAAATGTTAGGTTCTGTAAGCAGGCAAAAATACTTTTTTTGTAGTCAAGAAATCCATCAGGTTATCAACAAAAAGACTAAAGTTTTGAACGGTTTAGTCTAATATTCGAGCTACTTTTTCATTTATGAATTCTAAAAATCGCTCATCTTCCTCTGTAAAAGGGTCGAGTTCGTCTGAATCAACATCAATTTGACCAATATTCTCTCCATTTATAAACATCGGAATAACAATCTCAGACTTAACCGTAAGACTACAGGCAATATAGTTGTTTTGTGCTTGTACGTCAGGCACGACGAAGTTTTTATTGGAAACAGCAACTTGACCGCAAATACCTTTTCCGAACGGAATGATTTTATGATCTGTTGGTATGCCAGCGTATGGCCCCAGTTTTAATTCTTCAATGTCGCCGTTTTTGAAATAAAAGCCTACCCAAGTATAATACGGAATTTCCCTTTTGAGAAGCTCACAAACTTCTTGTAGCCTATCATTTGTGGTCTCTTGGTGATTGTTAAGAATACGAACTACCTCGTCTTTTAATTGATGAAACATTACTCCTTTTTTTTGGCTAAAATAGTAGTTTAAAAGCAATTTTTAATAGGTGCGAATAGCTTTTAAAGTTTAAAAACAAAAACACTATATTTTTTATAAAAAAACAAAAAGGGATGCCTTTCGGCATCCCTTTAAAAATTCATTAAAAATTTAATTGCTATGGCTGAATCTTTACATCAAAAACAATAAAATCGTTATTGTTAAAGCCAGCTTCGATTTCAGTTATTTTAATCAGGCCTTTTTTTCCGTAATTGTCTACGAATTCAATAACACTTCCAACGGCTAAATTTGTTATCTTTTGGCTACTTGACTGTGCTATATTGCCTAGATCTCCAGAAAGCATAACAGCATCAAAGCCAGCAGCGTCTAAAGTTGAAAGAGCAAAGAATGCTGTGTTCAAGGTTTCTTCTTCCATGTCATCTTCATTCATTCCAGGAGTAAGCCCTTCGACAGGAAAACCAAATGATTCATCAAAAGTTATGGTAGAAGCAAATGAAGCGTTTTCTCCGGCAGATACCCCAGATGCACCAAAGTAATAACCGAAATCCCAAAAAGCTCTAAATTCAGGTCCTTCATTTATTCTATACACTTGTTTGTTCAGTAAGGAAAAGAATGATTCTGTTGTGCCATCAGCTGCTGGAGCGAATAGTTTAATACCAGTGAAATCACGTACTTCAGCAGCTGGGTTTGCGCCTGTACCAACGGTAACGGTGATTGTACCAGCTCCTAAGGCCAGTCTTTTTGTAATGTCTCGGAAATCTCCTTTTCCTCTTGTTGTCCAAAAGGTATATACAATTTGACCGTTACTGATATCAGGAACAGGGAGTTCAAAAGTGAAATCAATCTCTTTTTTTGATGCGCCATCTAAATCAATAGAGCCGTCCGCTTTAAGTACCTTGTCTAAATCATCACTAGCGAGGTCAAAACTATTAAAAGGCATATCACCTTGACCAGAGATATTTTGAGTAATGTACATTCTACGTTGTGTAGTAGCGTCTGATGTAAAAACAACTCTACCGGGTACCGATGTGCCTACTTCACCGCTAGCAGATGCAGATGCGATGTTACTTGAGCTAACAGCTTCATTAAAAACAATAGTAGCGACTACTGGTTCTTCAGTACCTCCGCCAGTATCACCGCCACCAGTTTCGTCTCCAGGCAAAGGGGTGTCAAAGATTGTACCGTCATCAGTTCCGCAACTCGTTACGAAGAAAATCATTGTGAAAATTAGAAGGCTGTATTTCAAGCCAGATATTGCATTTTTTTTCATAATTTGTTTTAAATAATATAGTTAAAGGTTTAGAAATTATCGTCGAACCACGTTAACTGAAACGTGCTTAGCTCTAACTATGAAAAGAGGAATAAAGTATATCAAATTGGTGATTTTTTCTTGTGGCACTTCAGTATGCCCAAAATACAATGTTCTACAAACTTTCGTTAAAGAAGAGAATGGACTGCCAAAAGCTTGATTATTTTGTAATTTTGCACAGTGAAAAAATCACTATACAAGCTAGTATCTGTAACAATGACCTTGCTGCTGTTGCTTTCCACTATTTCTTGGAAGCTTGAAAGGCACTTTTGCATGGGCCGTTTGATTAAGGTAACTTTTTTTACAGCTGTTGACACTTACACCGTGGATATTTCCGCTTCAATGAATGGAGATCGTTTTGGCGAAACTACCAGCGTTTGTGCCGATGAAGTCTTGTTTACAGAAGGTCAAGACGTTTTAAAGATTTTCTTTAAGGACTGGGATATGGAGCAACAGCATTTTCTGATTGCTTTAGCAAATTCGTATTTTAACGTTCCGTTAGATTTGAAGGAACAGTCTGGTCCGCATGAACATTACCCTCCACCCATTTTGGTGAAGGACATTCAGCTGCTTGATGAATTATATCTCATCTGATTTTATTTTCATTCCTTTAACTCAGTAGTCTATATTCTTTTTTAGATTAAACCTGAAAAGACCTATTAATTTGCAGTTGAAGACCTGTAAAATGTTTTCCCTTTCAGGGATATAAAAATAAAAAACACTAATGAAACATACCTATAAAATTACCGGAATGACTTGCAGTGGCTGTGTAGCATCTGTTGTAAACATCTTGTCAAAAATTGATGAAATAGAACAGGTTGATATTAGTCTGGAAAGGGAGGAAGCCGAGATTTCCATGACAAGCCATATTCCAATTACTACTCTTAAATCAACGCTGCCTGATAAATATTCTATTTCAGAAAACGCAAGCCAGACTTCCGAGATAGGAATGGGCGGTGGGGCCGAAAAATCCAAATTACAACAGTTAAAGCCTCTGTTTCTAATTTTTTTATATCTCTTTGGAGCATCTTTTTTAGTACACTATAAAAACTGGGATACTGGTGAGGCCATGCTCGATTTTATGGGATTTTTTTATATCGTATTCAGTTTTTTTAAATTCCTAGATCTAAAGGGTTTTTCTGAGAGTTTTCGTATGTATGACCCCTTAGCCAAGGTGGTTCCGGTTTACGGTTCGATCTACCCTTTTATTGAATTGGTATTAGGGCTTTTATTTATAATGCGTTTTCAGATTGCCGCCGCCTTGGTCATTACTATTATTATTTTGGGTACTACTACGGTTGGCGTTACAAAGACCTTGCTTGATAAAAAGAACATTCGCTGTGCTTGCCTGGGCACGGCCTTAAAACTACCCATGACAGAAGCAACTTTTATTGAAAATTTCATTATGGTAGTAATGGCTATTTCTATCTTGATTATTGAATTTATTTAAAGAAAATGAAATTATACCTATACCTATTAATTGGCTTAATGCCTATGATCTCCTTGTCTCAAGAGAAGGTTGAGGGTAGGGTGAAGGAGGCCAATTTAGAAAACAAACCTATTGGGCTTGCTGGGGCCAATGTCTATTGGATGAACTCTCAAATTGGTACAATTACAAATGATAAAGGTTTCTTTAGTATTCCTTTTTCAAAGGAATACAATAAAATGATTATCAGTTATGTAGGGTTTAAGTCAGATACACTGATTATCAACGTGCCTAAAATGTTAGAGCACTCTTTACAGCCGTCGAATGAATTAGATGAAGTAGTTGTAAAACAAAAGCGTGCTGCTGTTGAAAAAACCTATTTCAGTGCGCAAAATGTAATTACGGTGAATAGCGCTGAATTACTTAAAGCTGCTTGTTGCAACCTATCGGAAAGTTTTGAAACCAACCCGGCCATCGATGTGAATTTTTCTGATGCTTTAACGGGTACCAAACAGATTCAGATGTTAGGCCTTACGAGTCCGTATTTATTGATTACGCAAGAGAATATACCCATGGTGCGAGGTGCATCACAGGCGTTTGGATTGACGTTTACCCCAGGCACCTGGGTAGAGAGTATTCAAATTACTAAGGGTGCAGGAAGCGTGGTGAATGGGTATGAAAGTATATCAGGTCAGATAAATGCAGAGTTAGTAAAACCGTTAACAGATAAGGCTTTGTTTGTAAACGGTTATTTTAATAGAAATGGGCGCATGGAATTGAACACCCATCTTAACCATAAATTAAACGATAAATTGAGTGCCGGACTGTATATTCACGGTAATGCAAGAACTAGAAAGGAAGAAAACAATGGCGATGGATTCTTAGATGCTCCACTTGCAAACCAAATTAATGTGATGAATCGTTGGCAATATCAAAACCCTGAAACCGGGTGGGTGAGCTTCTTAAATATTCGATTTTTAAATGACGAAAAGCAAGTAGGGCAGGTAGATTTTGACCCAGAGGCACCAGGTGCAATTCGTGGATTTGGTGATTCGAATTTATTTACAGGAAATGAATCCTGGGGAAGCGAGATAGCTACGCGCCGTTTTGACTCTTCTGTGAAATTGGGTTATGTTTTTCCAGAATTACCCTATCAGAGTTTCGGTTTTCAAGCATCGTATAGTAACCATGACCAAGAATCGTATTTCGGAGTAAATAGATATGATATCAACCATGAAAGTGTCTACTCTAATCTATTATTCAATTCCATTATAGGAGATACGCAGAGCAAATTTAAAACAGGGCTAACTTTCGCTTATGATGGGTACAAAGAATTGGTAAATACTACTGATTTCTCAAGAGAGGATGCCTCTGTTGGAGCATTTTTCGAATACAGTTACGATAATTTGGAGAAAGTGAGTCTGACTGCAGGTCTTAGAATTGATACACATAATAGGTTAGGAACATTTATTACACCAAGGGTTCATGTACGCTATTCGCCTTGGGAAAAAGCAAGCGTAAGAGGTTCTTTTGGCAGAGGCAAGAGGGCGGCGAATATTTTTGCCGAAAATCAACAGCTTTTTGGAACGGCAAGACAGATTCAAATTTTAGACTCTGAAGGAAGTGTTTATGGATTAGACCCCGAAGATGCCTGGAATTATGGTGTTAGTTTTCTCCAAGGATTTGCTTTTATAAATAGGCCAGGAAATGTAACTATTGATTTCTATAGAACAGATTTTAAAAACCAAATCGTGGTCGATTGGGAAAATCCGCGGGCTGTTTCCTTCTATAATTTAGACGGAGAAAGTTATGCCAATAGTTTTCAGTTTGAGATAAATCATGAAATACTAAAAAATCTAGAATTACGCACAGCCTATAAATACTATGATGTAAAAACAGATTATAGAGATGAGGCTTTGCAAAAACCTTTGTTGGCACAGCATCGGTTTTTTGTCAATCTTGGTTATGAAACTGAACCAAAAGAGAATGCTGCACAATGGCGATTTGACTATACATTACATACCGTAGGTAAACAACGCTTGCCAAATACAGCTGTTAATCCTCCTGAATTTCGACTTGGGCAGTATTCAGCATCGTATAGTTTAATGAATGCGCAAGCGACCAAAGTGTTTTCAGACGCCTTTGAAATCTATGTTGGTGGCGAGAATTTGAGTAATTTTAGGCAAAATACCCCTGTACTAGGAGCTGAGAATCCTTTTGGCTTAAATTTTGATACTAGTATTGTATATGCGCCCATAATGGGGCGCATGTTCTATGCGGGGTTTCGATATAAATTGTAACAAAAGACTAAAAATAGTTTACCCATATAGGCTTGTAAGGGTATAAAATCACTAGAATAAAAGCAACTAATCATGAAAAAAATAATTACAGTAATCGCTTTGGTTTTATTCACAGCAATGGGCCTTGCTCAAGAGAAGAATAAAAAAATGACGATGGAAGTTGATGGGGTATGTGAAATGTGTAAAATGCGAATAGAGAAAGCAGCTTTAGGTGTAAAAGGCGTTAAGTATGCACTATGGGATATACCTTCTCATCAATTATCATTGATAATAGACGAGCGTAAAACGAATAGTATGGCAGTTAAAACCGCTTTGGTTGCTGTAGGTCATGACACGAAAGAGTTGAAAGCTACTGAAGAAGCTTATAACAAAGTAATGCCTTGTTGCAAGTATCGTGATGAGGAAGTAGTCAATAGTCACAAGAACTAAATAACTGCCACTTTTCAGCAAGGAGCACTTCATTTATAGCACTAAATCTGTGTCACTTTGAAAAAGAAATGATGCAGATTCTTTTATTTTACTTCTTTGTATGGCCCGTTCAATAGGTTTTTTCTCAAACCTGTAGTTCTGGCTGTGTTCTCTTATCTACTATCCTTGGTTTACTTAATGATAGAAAAGGCGCATAAAAAAACCGCTCTTGGAATTCCAAGAGCGGTTTTTGTATTTAAAATTCAAGGTCGACACTGTCGGTCTACATCATTCCGGGCATTCCGCCTCCACCCATTGGTGGGCCAGCAGGAGAATCTTCCTTAATATCCGTCAAAGCACATTCGGTAGTCAAGATCATTCCCGCAACAGAAGCAGCATTTTCTAATGCTACGCGTGTTACTTTCTTAGGATCGATAATTCCGGCCTTAAACATTTCGACATATTTTTCAGATTTAGCATCATAACCGTAATCTGCTTTACCATCCATAACTTTGGCAACAACAACAGCGCCTTCACCACCAGCGTTTGAAACAATAGTTCTCAAAGGCGATTCGATAGCTCTAGCTACAATTTGTAATCCGGTTTCTTCATCTGCATTTTCAGCAGCTACTTTAGAAAGAACAGATTTTGCTCTTACCAAAGCAACACCACCACCAGCAACGATACCTTCTTCAACGGCAGCTCTAGTTGCGTGTAAAGCATCATCAACACGGTCTTTTTTCTCTTTCATTTCAACTTCAGAAGCTGCACCAACATAAAGTACGGCAACACCACCAGCTAGTTTAGCCAATCTTTCTTGAAGTTTTTCTTTATCATAATCAGAAGTTGTAGTCTCGATTTGAGATTTAATCTGATGTACTCTTGCTTTGATGTCTTTCTGAACACCACCACCATTTACTATGGTTGTATTGTCTTTGTCAATTGTAATTTTCTCACAAGTACCTAACATGTCTAAAGATGCATTATCCAAAGAAAAACCTCTTTCCTCAGAAATTACAGTACCACCTGTTAAGATAGCGATATCTTCAAGCATTGCTTTTCTTCTGTCACCAAAGCCTGGAGCTTTAACAGCAGCTATTTTTAAAGAACCTCTCAATTTGTTTACAACCAAAGTAGCTAATGCTTCACCATCAACGTCTTCAGCAATAATCAATAAGGGCTTACCTGATTGAGCAACTGGCTCCAATACAGGAAGTATATCTTTCATTGAAGAAATCTTCTTGTCGAACAATAAGATATACGGCGCTTCTAAATCAGCGGTCATCTTTTCAGAGTCAGTTACGAAGTAAGGAGATAGGTAGCCTCTATCAAACTGCATTCCTTCAACAACATCAACATAGGTGTCAGTACCTTTTGCCTCTTCAACAGTGATAACACCTTCTTTACCTACTTTTCCAAAAGCTTTGGCAATTAAATCACCTATAGTTTCGTCGTTATTCGCTGAAATAGAAGCAACTTGCTTGATCATCTCAGATGAGTCACCAACTTTTTTAGATTGCTTCGCAAGATTCTCAACGATGGCTTCAACAGCCTTATCTATTCCTCTTTTTAAGTCCATCGGATTTGCACCCGCAGCGACATTTTTCAATCCTTCTTTTACAATAGCTTGCGCTAAAACAGTAGCTGTAGTAGTACCATCTCCGGCCAAATCGTTGGTTTTAGAAGCAACTTCTTTCACCATTTGCGCACCCATGTTCTCTAAAGGGTCAGCCAATTCAATTTCTTTTGCTACCGTAACACCATCTTTAGTTACCTGTGGCGCTCCAAATGATTTGCTGATAATTACATTTCTTCCTTTTGGTCCTAATGTTACTTTTACCGCATTGGCCAAGGCGTCAACACCTCTTCTTAGGCCATCGCGAGCATCGATGTCAAATTTTATATCTTTTGCCATAATAAATGTTCTTTTGTTTTCATTCCCATAGCTATGAGAATCTGTTTTTTGATTATTCTATAATAAATGCAAGATTTCTGCTCGCGCAGAAATGAAATTAAATGATAGCAAGTATATCACTCTCGCGCATCATCAAATAGTCAGTACCTTCTAACTTTAGTTCGGTACCAGCGTATTTTCCGTAAAGAACGGTGTTGCCAACTTTTACAGTAACCTGATCATCTTTGGTGCCAGGACCAACAGCTACTACTTTTCCTTTTTGTGGTTTTTCTTTTGCAGTATCTGGAATGTATAAACCAGATGCAGTTTTTGTCTCAGCAGCCATAGGCTCAATAAGAACTCTATCTGCCAATGGTTTAATGCTAACTTTAGCCATAGTATTACGTTTTTAAATTGATTTAATATTGAATTCTAATAGGCAGAAATTATGCCATTACCTAGAAACTGACATTATGTGAAACAAAAAATGCCAGCTTGTCATTTGGGCTGGCATTTTTTTATATTTTATTTAAAACTTATTCGCTGTCTGCAGGTGAAGCGCTATCCGTTGTTGGTAGTGTTTCTTCTGGTAAAGCTTCCGGAACTTCATCTGGTAAGGTTTCTTCAATACCGTCACTATTCAACAATTTTGAATCTTGTACGCCAAAATTACCTTTCAATGCAACATTAGATGCTAAAATTAAAACAACTAAGGTTATTGCTAAGGTCCATGTGCTTTTGTCTAAAAAGTCTCCTGTTTTCTTTACGCCACCAACTACTTGGCTACCGCCGCCTCCAAAAGAGGAAGATAGGCCTCCGCCTTTAGGGTTTTGTACCATAACAACCAGCATTAATAGTAAACAAACGATAAGGATAAGGATTAAGAATATTGAAAATGTATTCATTACTAGGTGTTTTCTTTTTGAATTTTTTCTACCGCTTTAATTCGGTCTGCAAAGAAACCACTTTTTTCCGGATATTTCAAACTTAAAATACGGTATGACTGTATGGCTTTTTTGTATTTTTTTTGTTCCAAATATACCTTTGCTAGGGTTGCAGTCATAAGCTCATTAGCATCAAACTTTGCGGCTTTTTTGGTGTCTACTTTAGGAGATTGATTTTCGTTCGGAATAATTTTTGGGCGCTTAGCAATAAATTTATCGATAAGATCAAATTTCTTTTCTTTCAAAACAGTAGACTCTAACTCAAAACGCTCAGGTTTTGAATCCTCTTCAGTGTCTTTTCTATCGATGGATTTTTGCTGAGTCAACTGAAGCCATTCGCCAAACGAGTACTTTTCTTTTTTAGTAAAGGAAAGTGGTTGGCCTATTTCTAGAGCTGTCTCTGCTTCTTCTTTTGCCTTCTTTATTTCTGCATCTATTTTCGGGTCTTTTGATTTAAATAAATCAGGATCCAAAATATGATCTGCATCATCAATAGTTTGGGGTAGTGGCTCATCTGAAGACTTTTCGATAAGTGAATCATGCTCTGTAACTTTTTTCGGTACTTCTTCTGAAATACTATCAGCTTCTATTGCAGGTGTCGTTTTGCCTGAAATAGAATCAGCAATAGAATTCTGTAAAAACTCGTTTGAGGTAATAAAGTCAAAAAGAATATCTCTATCGGTGGTATAGGCAGCAGTAACCTTGAGTGCGTTGTTGTATTTAAAACTGTTTAAATTTTTCAAACCTTTTAAATGAACAGCTCGCGCTGCCTGAAAATACGGAAATTCAGAAAGTACATCTTCTAGCTGCGCTGTTTGCTCAGAAGAGATAGCCTCATTTGGGTGTTGTAATACATATGTAAAGTCTTTAACGTTCATGTTGATTTACCAGTCCGCAAGTGATGCATTAAAAATATCTTGAGTGATTCTTTCAAAAATAATTTCATGGGCTTCTGATTTCACCGAAGATAATTGGTCTCCGGCATCATAATCAAAGAAAAAAGAAAATCGCTGTTCAAAGTCAGCATCTTCTTTGGTATTATTAGTAAAGCGCACTTGGACCGCTATTGATAGCCTGTTTTGGGCCGCTGTTTGCTGCGCTGTGGCGCTCATTGGTGAAATTCGGTATTCAACTATTTCACCCTCGTAAAGCAAATCTCCACTTGAACCAACCAAATCTAAATTGGTTTGATTCAAAATTCGATCTTGAAGCGCTAGAGTAAAGTCTCTATCCATGCCAGGTTCGAATATTGAACCCGGGTTTTGAGACGCGTAATTCTGAAAGTAGTTTACTTGAAAATTCTTTGCTAGACCTGGGTTACCCCCAGTAAAATTATAAACGCCACATGAGTTCATGCTTGTGCTTACAAATGTGACTAGTATACTAAGTAATATATTTTTAAATCCTCGCACTTATAAAATGTTTTGGTTTCAAAGAAAATGGAATATAAAGAAAAGAACAAAGACTTGTATACAAGCTTAACAATTGTTTAGTGAATTACTGCTCATAAGAAGGCCTAGTTCTCGTATTATAAATCGTACTGCTTTATTTTTCGGTATAATGTTCGTTCTGAAATACCAAGCTCAGCAGCGGCGGCTTTTCGTTTTCCTCGATTTCTCTCCAATGATTTTTTAATCAATTCAATCTCCTTTTCTTGTAAAGAAAGAGTTTCTTCCTCTTGTATTTCTTCAGCAAAATGATACTTGTCTTCTTGAGCAGGTTGATGAGCAACAGGCTCTACATGGGGCTCTTGCAGTTGCAAAAATTCACTCGGAGCGCTTTCTTGTTCGGGTATTTCCTCTCCCTCATTTCCGTATATTTTTCGAATTAAATTTTCGTTCTCTTCTTGTACTTTTTCTGTATCATTATTTTTGAGGAGTTCCATGGTCAACTTTTTCAAGTCGTTTAGATCTCCTTTCATATCAAAAAGAACCTTGTAAAGAATCTCACGTTCCGTGCTGAAATCACTTTCTTTCTTATCGCTACCCAAGACCGCAGGTAAAGTGGAATTGCTGGTATTTGGCAAGTACCCATTTAAAGTAAATGCTGATATATTGCGTTTCTCCTCAAGTACAGAAACCTGTTCAGCTATATTTCGTAATTGACGGATGTTTCCAGGCCAACGGTATTTCAATAGTAACTCTCTTGCGTTATCTTCTAAACGAATCGTAGGCATTTTATATTTCTGACCAAAGTCGGAAGCAAACTTGCGAAATAATAAATGAATATCATCTTGACGTTCACGAAGTGGTGGAATATTTATTTCAACCGTACTTAGTCTATAGTATAGATCTTCGCGAAATCTTTCCTTCTTAATTGCTTCAAACATTTTAATGTTCGTAGCAGCAACAATACGAATATCTGTTTTTTGTACTTGTGAAGAGCCGACTTTTAAAAACTCTCCGTTTTCCAATACACGTAATAAACGTACTTGTGTTGTAAGGGGCAGTTCGCCAACTTCATCAAGAAAAATAGTACCCCCATCAGCTACTTCAAAATAACCGTTTCGTGTTGAGGTTGCCCCTGTAAAAGCTCCTTTTTCATGTCCGAAAAGCTCACTATCTATAGTGCCTTCAGGAATAGCACCGCAGTTTACAGCGATATATTTTGCGTGTTTTCTATGAGATAAAGAATGAATGATTTTTGGTAGAGATTCTTTACCTACGCCACTTTCACCCGTTACCAAGACAGAAATATCAGTAGGAGCTACTTGAATCGCTTTTTCGATAGCGCGATTCAGTTTAGGATCGTTTCCAATGATTTCAAAGCGCTGTTTTATTGATTGTATGCCTTCCATTTTATTATTTCCACGTATTAAGAAATCTAATTACCTCTAAACTAAATGGCTTCTCCAATTAAGGTTGCGGAGGTGCATTCGTTTATTTTTACATTCACAAAATCTCCAAGCTTATAATCTCCTTTTGGAAACACTACCACCGTGCTTTGTGCATTTCGCCCCATCCAATGCGCATCTGATTTTTTTGAAGTTCCTTCTATAAGAACCTTTTCAATATTTCCTAGATGGGCTGTGGTTCTTATCTTGCAATGCTCGCGTTGCAAGGCGATGATTTCAGATAGTCTTCTTTGTTTGATTTTTGCAGGAACATCATCTTCTAATTTTCTAGCAGCCATTGTTCCTGGTCTTTCAGAATATGAATACATATAGCCGAAATCATATTTTACATATTTCAAAGCTGTCAAAGTTGCTTGATGGTCTTCTTCTGTTTCCGTTGGAAAACCTGAAATCATATCTTGAGAAATGGCGCAATTGGGAAGTATTTCTCGAATATTATCAATAAGTTTAAAATATTCTTCAATAGTATGTAGTCGATTCATTTCTTTTAGAATACGGTTACTTCCACTTTGAACAGGCAAATGAATATGATTACAGATGTTGTCATATTTAGCCATGGTTCGAATAACATCTAAAGTCATGTCTTGCGGATTCGAGGTCGAAAACCGAATTCGCATTTCAGGTTGTGCTTCTGCGACCAAAGCTAAAAGATTAGAGAAATCTACTGCCGTAGCCTTTTGCATTTCCGAGGCTTTGATAAAATCTTTCTTTAATCCACCGCCATACCATAAGTAGCTATCCACATTTTGGCCTAAAAGGGTTATTTCTTTATATCCTTTTCCCCATAAATCATTTACTTCCTCTAAAATCGATTGTGAATTGCGACTGCGCTCTCTACCTCTGGTGAAAGGTACCACGCAAAATGTACACATATTATCACAGCCTCTAGTTATTGAAACTAGAGCGCTTACTCCGTTCGTTTGCAGTCTTACTGGGGCGATGTCACCATAAGTCTCTTCTTTTGAAAGTACAACGTTTACGGCATCTCTACCGGCGTCAACTTCTTTGATAAGGTTAGGAAGATCTTTATACGCATCTGGCCCAACTACCATATCGACGATTTTTTCTTCTTCGAGCAATTGACTTTTTAAACGTTCAGCCATGCATCCTAAAACACCTACTTTTAAATGAGGTCTGTCTTTCTTAATCGCATTGAATTTCTGTAAACGCTTGCGAACTGTCAATTCAGCTTTCTCTCGAATAGAGCAGGTATTGACCAAAACTAAATCGGCTTCTTCTAGGTTTTGAGTAGTGTTAAACCCTTCAGTAGCCATAATAGAAGCTACTATCTCGCTATCTGAAAAGTTCATAGCGCAGCCGTAACTTTCGATATAAAGTTTCCGTTTGTTTGCAGAATTTTTTTCTACAGATAAAGACGTACCTTGAATATTTTCGTCAATTGTTTTTTCCATCTAAAAAGAAATCCTTTTAAAATATCTAGATGGCAAAGATAGGGCTAAATACAATTTTATGACAAATTGACAGTTTTAAATTTAACTAAAACTGACGCAACCGATTAGATCTGTAAGTGTCTTAAGAGGGCAACCCAACAAATAAATAATTATGAAACACTTAGGAATTCTACTACTTAGTTTATTTATTTTTCAATCGTGTGATATTGATAATCAAGTTTCTACATTGAACCCCTTAGAGACGTATTTGATTGCAACACCTTTAAAAAGTAACCTGATCACTTTTAAAGATGAGGCTTTCGCCATCAGCGAGCCCGTTCCAATAATCGAGTCTGGAAAAATCTACGCGTACAAAAACTACATTTTTGTAAATGACGTCTACAGGGGTTTCCACATTCTTGATAATACAAACCCTGCTGCGCCAGTCAATATTGGTTTTATAAAGTTAGAGGGTAATAATGATATTTCAATTAAAGACGATCGCTTGTTTGCAGATAGCTATGGTGATTTGATCGTTATGGATATTTCAGATATTACAAACATCAAATTTGCCAAACGAATGGAAAATGCTATTTACCAAGAATTTTGGTGTACCGTTGGTTTTGATGTGGCGTGGCCTACAGCAGATGCTTTTGATTATGCTGATTTTGATGCTAATACAGAAGCCTTAACGGGTTGGGAGGTAAACGAAGTTCAAATGAGCTCAGAAGATTTTGAGTCTAAATATCAAAGCGCCTTTGCCCTAGAAGACGGCGCATTTGCAAATAATACTTCTTCCGATACCTCAGCGCCAACTGCTTCAACAACCGGTCAAGGAGGTTCATTCGCGCGTTTTAAAATTGTTGATGATTATCTCTATGCCGTTGAACCATGGAGTATCAATGTTTTTAATATTTCTGATTTAGATAATCCACAGGTGCTAGAAGAGGTTTATGCACAAGGTAATATTGAAACAATCTTTAATCAAGGCGATATTTTATTTTTAGGAGGTACTCAAGGAATGTATATCTATGATATTTCATCACCAGATAAGCCTACTTATGTTTCAGAGTTTACACACGGTAGGGCATGTGACCCAGTTGTGGTAAGTGGGGGTTTTGCTTTTGTTACTTTAAGAAGCACTAATTTTTGTGGTGATGGAGCCGAAAGCGGACTCTATATCGTAGACGTTTCTGATCTTACAAACCCGACTTTAAAGAAAACTTATCCAATGACAGAACCATATGGTTTGGGCATAAAAGATGAAAAGCTTTTTATCTGTGATGGCCCTGATGGTTTGAAAGTATATGATAAGACTAATATCGAAGATTTGGTTCAATTAAACCACTTTGAAGATATTAACACCTATGACGTAATTCCACTGGCAAACTCCTTATTAATGATAGGAGATAAAGTGCTGTATCAATATGAATATCTCGATAGTGAAATTCGTTTGTTGAGCACTTTTGATCTCAACTAATACTAGTGAACTCTGTATTTTACCTTTAGTACTTTCAACTAGTACTTGGTAAGGCCTACTCAGACGAAATCATTTGTATTTTGTCTGAGCTAACCTTTTGATTTATGGCTTTGATGTTTTTTTGCATTAAATTATTCAAAGCCGCAATCTCTTTATCAAGTTCTTTTATTAGTACAGAAAAGAATGCTTTTGATTGATCTGTAGGTGGGTAGTCGCCTCTCTGTGAGTCGGCCAACAAAAATGCCAATCTGTTGTTGATTCGAATACCGTAATTTAAAGGGTCTTGCCTGCTCTGGTTTTTGGTCATGTGAATGTTATTTTCTATCACTTCCATTTTGGTTTTGAAATCTTTTATCAAATCTTGCAGGGCTGCATTATCTTTCGTCTTGTTGCTTAAATATTCTAAGTCTTTCTTTACCTTACGAATATCTGAAATGGCCTGATTTGCTCTGCTAACTTGGTCGCGTACTTCTATTAAAAAATCAAACTGATTTTTAAAATCATCAGAACTATTGCTTAGTCGCGGATCTTTAACAACGCTAAACTCTTGTTCTTGTGACCTTCCTTTGTAGGTCAACCTTACTTTGTAGTTTTCGGGAACCGCTTTCGGTCCAACATTTGGAGAAGAATACAGTACCATGCCATCAAAGGATTTAAAACCTGGGTACCTCATGTTCCAAATAAAGCGATTGCCTCCTGATTTGATGTTCAACTTTTGTGCTGCTGCAGGGTCATTTTTAACTTCTTTTGCAGTCGTGGAAAAACGTTGAATTAGTTTGCCGTCGGCTTGTAAGATATCTAGATGAACGGTATCTGTTTCTTTACTATTGGAAATGTAATAGTTTATTATAGCGCCATTAGGATGATTTTCGCCTACCAATTTCGTGTTGGCTTTTCCTCTGCCTGATTGTTGCATTCGATAGGCTTTATCTGGTTTGTACAAGAATGCTTCGCTATTGGATACCTCCTGTGATAATTGATGTAAAGGAGTGAGATCATCAATCATCCAAAAACTTCTGCCATGGGTGGCAGCAATCAAATCGTTATCGCGTACCTCTAAATCACGAATAGCCGTAATTGGAAGATTCAATTGAATGGTTTGCCAACTGGCGCCATCATCAAATGATACATACATGCCCCATTCCGTACCTGCATATAATAGTCCTTCACGCACCTTATCTGACCGCACTACTCTTGTATAATGATTGCTTGAAATACCTTTGGTAATTAGTGACCAAGTTTTTCCATAATCTGTGGTTTTATATAAATAAGGAGTATAGTCTCCAAACTTATATGAGGTTGCTGCTACATATGCCGTGCCTTTTTTGAAAGGGCTTGGGTCGATGCTATTGATCATGTTCAATTTAGGAGAAATACTTGCAGGTGGTGTAATGTTCTCCCAATTCGCACCATTGTCCTTGCTGATTTGTATGAGTCCATCATCTGTGCCAATCCAAATTACACCTTCTTCCAGCGGAGATTCATTGATTGCAAAAATGTTGGAGTAAAATTCTGCGCCTGTATTGTCTTGGGTAATAGGCCCTCCAGATGACTTTATGGTCTCAGGTAGGCCTCGGGTTAAATCGGGTGAAATGGTTTTCCAACTTTGACCTTCATTTGTGGTCATATGTAAAAAATTTGACCCTGCGAACAGTTTGTTCGAATCGTGGATACTGAACTTTACAGGAAAATTCCAGTTGAATCTATATTTCATGACTTCTACTCCTGAGCCGGCCGGGTTGTCTGGCCAAACATTTATAGAGCGTGTTTGCCCAACAGAATGGTCTTCTCGCATCATATAGCCTTTATAGGTGCCTCCATATACAATGTCATTGTTATTTGGGTCTGGTGCCAAATGAGCACTTTCGCCACCAGCGGTTCCTTCCCAGTCACTTTCGGTAATCGAATTGCCGGCAGTTCTGTGATAAATTCGAACGGTACTATTGTCTTGTTGTGCACCGTAAATTCGATAAGGAAATTCATTATCTGTTGTAACGCGATAAAATTGAGCAGTTGGTTGATTGTAATAAGAGGTCCAATTATTGCCTCCGTCATTTGAAATCTGTGCTCCGCCATCATCTGCAATAATCATGCGATTATTGTTGGCAGGGTCAATCCATAAATCATGATGATCTCCATGTGGCGCATTTTTTAGAGTAAAGGTTTTTCCGCCATCCGTTGATACTCCATAACTGACATTCATCACAAAGAGCTTGTCTACATTTTCAGTATCAGCAGTCAAACGACTATAGTACCATGCCCGCTGGCGCAAGGCTCTATTTTCATTTATTTTCAACCAAGTTTTACCTGCATCATCAGAGCGATAAATGCCACCTTCTTCTGCTTCAATGATGGTCCAGATACGGTTCGAATCAACCGGAGAAACTGCTATGCCAACAATGCCCCAGGGTCCTTTTGGTAAACCTGGTAGCTTTGAAATATCCGTCCAAGAATCTCCGCCATCTATACTTTTAAAGAGTTTGCTGTCTGGGCCTCCGCTATCCATACGATACCCATTTCGCTTCATTTGCCAAGTTGCAGCATATAAGATTCTTGCATTGTTTGGATCCATAACCAAGTCTCCAGCTCCTGCTTTATCACTGACATATAATGTTTTTTCCCAAGTTGTACCCGCATCTTGAGAGCGATAAATACCACGAGTTTCGTTTGGTTTCCAAAGATTTCCGATAGCAGCTACGTATACTAGATCTGGATTTTTAGGGTGTATTCGAATTCTTGAAATATGTTCTGATCCTTTCAATCCTATAAATTTCCAGGTCGCTCCAGCATCCATGCTTTTCCAAACTCCGTTACCAGAAGAAACATTACCTCGAAGTGTTTGTTCACCCTCACCCACATAAATGATATTTGGGTCTGATTCTGATACGGCAACAGCGCCTATTGAGCCTCCGAAATAACCATCAGAGATACATTGCCAGGTGCTTCCTGCATCAGTCGTTTTCCAAACGCCCCCACCGGCAGTACCCATATAATAAAGGTTTGGGTTGTTCACTACCCCAGTAGCTGTGCCTGCACGCCCTCCTCTGTAAGGCCCTAGTTGACGCCACTTCATTCCATTGTAGAGTGATTCATTAAAAGAGGTAGTACTAGGGTTTTTAGTCTTTCTTTGAGCGTAGTTAGACTGGAAAGCAAAAAGGGCTAAAAATAAAAAGAGAGACAAATGGCTGGTTTTCATAATAGGTGTTTTTCTGGTTCTCGTATGAGGCTATAACTCTTACTACAATTAGAATAGAAAGAAATTACTACTGTCTAAATTTAATCAAAATTATTGGGAGATTATTATTCTAAATTTGAAGGTCTAGTTGTATATATTTTAAAGCACATGATGGCATTTTAAGTCTTTAATGTAATAAGGTATAACATCAAATTAAAAAATTCAACTACTTTTGTTGCTTCAAAAACTAATGAATGGCTAAGAATTTAGTAATAGTAGAGTCGCCGGCAAAGGCCAAAACAATAGAGAAATTTTTAGGAAAAGATTTTAAGGTTGAGTCCAGTTTTGGGCATATAGCCGACTTACCTTCAAAGGAATTAGGAGTTGATGTAGATAATGATTTCAAACCGAAATACATTGTTGATGAGGATAAGAAAGCACTTGTTAAAAAATTAAAGGACCTTGCGAAAAAAGCTGAAGTTATATGGCTAGCGAGTGATGAGGATCGTGAAGGGGAAGCTATTTCTTGGCACTTGTCAGAAACCTTAGGCTTAGAGAAGAGCAAAACGAGACGAATTGTTTTTAACTCAATTACCAAATCAGCTATTCAGAAGGCAATTGAAAACCCAAGAGAAATAAATTATAATCTTGTAAACGCACAACAAGCAAGACGTGTTTTAGATCGCCTTGTGGGCTATCAGTTATCTCCAGTTTTATGGAAGAAAATTAAACCAGGATTGTCAGCTGGCCGCGTACAGTCTGTAGCGGTTCGTTTGATTGTTGAAAGAGAACGTGATGTTGATGCCTTTGTGCCAGAAGCATCTTTTAAGATATCCGCTCAATTTAAAACTTCCGAAGGAAATATATTTACAGCCAAGTTGAATAAGACGTTTTCATCTAAAGAAGCTGCCGATACTTTTCTTAAACAGAATATGGGAGCTAATTTTTCAGTTGGAAATCTAGATAAGAAACCGGCTAAAAAATCTCCATCAGCTCCGTTTACCACTTCTACTTTACAGCAAGAAGCTTCTCGAAAACTTTATTTTTCTGTGGGAAGAACGATGCAGGTTGCGCAGCGTTTATATGAGGCAGGTTTGATAACATACATGAGAACAGATAGTGTGAATCTTTCTAGTGAGGCCATCACTGCAGCCAAAGATGCCATTATTAGCACCTATGGAGAAGCGTACAGTAACGTGCGTAAATTCAAGGGAAAAACGAAAGGCGCACAAGAGGCTCATGAAGCCATTCGACCAACAGATATGATGAAGCCATCACCTTCGCTAGAGCGTGATCAATCTAAGTTGTATGAATTGATATGGAAGCGAACTATTGCTTCTCAAATGAGTGATGCGCAGTTAGAGCGAACTAATGTGAAAATAGGTGCAGATAAGCACTCAGAAGTATTTACAGCAAACGGAGAGGTCATCAAATTTGATGGTTTCCTTAAAGTTTATATGGAAGGATTGGATGATGAAGATTCTGCTGAAGAGCAGGAAGGTATGTTGCCAGCAATGCGTGTTGGCGATGCCTTACAAAACAACTTTATAACAGCTACTGAGCGTTTTTCAAGACCGCCATATCGTTTTACGGAAGCCTCATTAGTAAAGAAATTAGAGGAATTAGGTATTGGCAGACCGTCTACCTATGCTCCTACAATTTCTACAATAGTAAATAGAAAATATGTCGAAAAAGGAACTATTGAAGGTACAGAGCGTAAATATGTACAATTAGTTCTAGAAGCGAATGCTTTACAAGAAAAGAACCTTTCTGAAATGGTCGGTTCTGATAAAGGAAAACTCGTTCCTACCGATATAGGAATGATCGTAAACGATTTTTTAGTAAGTAATTTTTCTGCGGTTCTCGATTTTAACTTTACAGCTAAAGTAGAAGAAGATTTTGATGAAATCGCCGAAGGGCGTGAAGATTGGCAGAAGGTAATGAAGGCTTTTTATAAAGATTTTCATCCGATAGTAAAAGATGTTGAGGAAAATGCCGATCGCGCCAGTGGCGAACGAATCTTAGGTGAAGATCCAAAATCTGGAAAAAGAGTTGCGGTTCGTTTGGGTAGATTTGGACCAATGGTGCAATTAGGTACTGTTGACGATGAAGAGAAACCAACTTTTGCGAGTCTGTTGCCAGACCAATCTTTGAATACCATAAGCTTTGAAGAAGCTATGGATTTGTTTAAACTACCAAGAAAATTAGGAGTTTATAAAGGCGAAGAAGTGTTGGCGAACGTGGGTAGATTTGGTCCATATGTGAAACTAGGCGATAAGTTTATCTCCATGGATAAGGGTGAAAATGCCATGGAAATCGAACTCGATAGAGCTATTGAATTAATAGTGGCTAAAGACAAAGCAGATGCGCCGATTGCGAATTATGAAGGCAAAGATGTTCAGAAAGGAACAGGTCGTTTCGGACCTTTCATCAAATGGGACGGATTATTTATCAATGTCAACAAAAAGTATGATTTTGACAACCTGAGTCAGGCTGATATCGAAGAGTTAATTGAGGTTAAAAAACAGAAGGAAATCGATAAACTTATTCAAGAATGGCCTGAAGAAGGTATTCGAATAGAGAAGGCACGATGGGGGCGTCATAATATTATCAAGGGCAAAATCAAAGTTGAAATTGCTAAGTCGGTTGATGCTACGAAAGTGTCTTTAGAGGAAGCGAAAAAACTTATTGAAAAGAAAACTCCAAAGAAGAAAGCAAAAGCAAAACCTAAAGCAAAGGCAAAACCTAAAGCGAAGGCTAAGCCTAAGAAGTAAGCACGTATCGGTATATAAGTAATGAATATAATTTAATCCCTTCTTTGGTAGAGCCAAATGAAGGGATTTTGCATTTGCACTGTAGTTATTAGCTAAGAAAATAACAACCAGCTATTGCTTTTGTGGTAGTAGTCTAGCTAACTTTGAAATCAATACGGGGTGAAATATACCCTTAACCATTAATTCCTCAACCCAATGGCATTTGATTTTTTAGTACCTATAGAAGATAAGGTATTGGCGCATAACGAGTTGTTGCCGCCGCAATCTTTAGGAAAGAACATTCATATACACACTGTTCGAGATGGTCTCCCCGTTTTAGCGATTGCTTCGATGGCAATAATAGGAGTGAAAGAATCACGAAATGCTTTTGAGAAAAAACCTGAAAAGCTAGATGTCTCCGCTATCAGAATACAACTTTATAAGTTGTTAATGGGTAATTGGAATTCTACGATTGTAGACATGGGGGATATTGAAGAAGGAGAATCTGTTGAAGACACTTACTTTGTGGTAAAAGAAATTGTTGCGGGTCTAATAGAGGAGAATGTTATCCCTATTATAATCGGTGCAACGCAAGATGTCACCTACCCGGCATACCGAGCTTTTGACGGTATAAAAGATATGATAAATTTAGTGGCTGTTGATAGTCGTTTTGATTTTGGAATGGAAGATGAATTAATTTCTTCAAATTCTTATATGAGTAAGATTATTACAGATAAACCTAATAATCTTTTCAATTTTTCCAACATCGGTTATCAAAGTTATTTCAATGCACAAGAGGAAATTGATTTGATGGAACGCCTCTTTTTCGATGCTTATCGCTTGGGAGACTTGATAAATGATATCACCCTAGCAGAACCGGTTTTGCGAAATGCCGATATGGTAAGTCTTGATGCACGGTCAATTAGAGCGGCTGATGTTGGCTATTCAAACAACTTTTCGCCAAACGGATTTACGGGCAGAGAAATTTGTGCAATTTCACGCTATGCTGGTATAAGTGATAATGTGAGGGTGTTTGGTATTTATGAAATGGAGAATTCCAATCAATCAAACCAACTCATGGCACAGATGATCTGGTACTTTATAGAAGGCTTTAATTTTCGAATAAAAGAGTCTCCTTATGTTAATTCTGATGCTTTTACAAAGTATACCGTTCCAACAGAAACTGAGCAGTTAATCTATTATAAGAGTCATTTTACCGAAAGATGGTGGGTAGAAGTACCATCTATCTTCCCTTCAAATACTAAACTCGAATCATCTTCGTTATTACCCTGCACTGAAAAGGACTATTTAGACGCTTGCGATCAAAACATTCCTGAACGGTGGTTTAAGGCCTATAAAAAAGGCTTTAATTGATCGCAATTTTTTTTACAGTATAATTGGGTTTGATACAATAATTTAATCAAATCGTAGTTTTAGCTTGTAGAATAAATATGTGATTCACAGTTTATAACCATAATCGAAATTTAACCTAAAGTATGAAGAAGCTATTGTTATTAGTATCTATAGCGTTTGTTTTTTTCCTCACCAGTTGTGGGTCGAAATCAAAAGGAGAGCTAACCGGAGTTCAAGGAAAGAAATGGTATCCCGAGAAACCTTATGGAATGGAGCTCATTCCCAGGGGTTCTTTCATCATGGGTAAATCTGAAGAAGATCAGGCTAAAGTGCTTAACGCGCCTACAAAAACCGTAACTGTACGTTCATTCTATATGGATGATACCGAAATCACTAACAGCGAATACCGACAATTTGTAGAGTGGGTACAAGATTCTGTTGCTAGAACCAAATTAGCCATCCTTGCTGATGAGTTAGGTTTGACTTCTGAAGATGGTGGCATTGGTGAGTATGCATTTAAGCAAGGTGATACGACCAAAGCTTCTGTTTACGATAAGTATATGCTAGATAATTATTCTGGTATGGGTGATACTGGTTATGAAGGGTATTCATTAAATAGAGATGAAAATCTTGTTTGGGATACTTCTGAGTATCCAGATGAATATTACACTGAGGTAATGGATTCGTTGTATATCCCTGAAGAGGAATCTTACAATGGGCAACGAACTATTGATGTAACTAAATTAAAATTCAAATACAGTTGGATGGATATCGAAGCTGCTGCAAGATCAAAAACGGGCAGAAGAAAAGATTTCATTCGTCATGAAGAATTAGAAATCTATCCTGACACTACCGTTTGGATTCGTGATTTCGAATACTCATACAACGAGCCAATGCACAATGACTATTTCTGGCATGACGCATATAGCGAGTATCCGGTAGTTGGAATTTCTTGGAAACAAGCACAAGCTTTCTGTAACTGGAGAACAAAGTTCAAGAATGATGATAACAAAAGTAGAGGTCGACAGTTTGTAAACAAGTTCAGATTACCTACTGAAGCAGAATGGGAATATGCAGCAAGAGGTGGTATCGAAGGCGGAACCTACCCATGGGGTGGTCCATATGTTATAAGTGACACCGGTTGCTTTATGGCAAACTTCAAACCTCAACGTGGAGATTATGCAGCAGATGCAGCTTTATATACAGTAGAAGCGAAGTCGTATGAGCCAAATGATTTTAACTTATACAATATGGCTGGTAATGTATCAGAATGGACAAACTCTAGCTATGATCCAAGTTCATATGAATACGTTTCAACAATGAACCCGAATGGTGGTGATGCAGCAAATGCAAGAAAAGTTATCAGAGGTGGTTCTTGGAAAGATGTTGCTTACTTCCTACAGGTAAGTACAAGAGATTATGAATACGCAGATTCAGCTCGTAGTTATGTTGGTTTTAGAACCGTACAAGATTACATGGGTGAAGAAGATTCAACACAATAAGATTTAATATAGGAAACCTACCGAGAAATACACTTTAAAGGGTATTTCGAGAATAAAGCGTAAGCACTAATTTTATGATACTATTTTAAGGGACTATGGCGGTCTTGAAAAATTGAAATGGAATTAGTGTTATTAAAAGTAGCATACAAAAGTTCAAATACACAAAACCCAAAAAAATTTCCGAAAAGTTCGGAAGCAACGTTAACCAAATCTTTATTATTAACATTAAACCTTAAATTAAACTATTATTATGGCACAGTCAAAATCAACAAAAAAACTTTTTAACATGGCCTATGGCCTAGGAGCATCTATTGTAATTATTGGTGCATTATTCAAAATTTTACACTGGGAGTTCGGTCCATTAACCGGTGGTCTTTTACTAGCGGTAGGTCTTATTACAGAGGCACTTATTTTTGCTATTAGTGCATTCGAACCATTAGATGACGAATACGATTGGTCTCTAGTATACCCAGAATTAGCAGGGGCTATGTCTTCAGGAAAAAGCAATGAGCTTTCTGAAATTAAAGAAACTGAATCTTCATTATCTGCAAAATTAGATAATTTATTAGCTGAAGCTGGTGTTGACGCACAACTTATGGAAAGCTTAGGTTCTAGTATTAGAAACTTCGAAGGTGCTGCCAAAGGTATCGCGCCTACAGTAGATGCTATGGAATCTACACGTAAGTATTCTGATGAAATGGTACACGCCGCTTCGCAAATGGAATCTTTAAACAGCTTATATAAAGTACAATTAGAGAGTGCTAGCAAACAGGCATCTGTTAACGAAGAGCAATTGCAAAATGCTGCTGCTTTAAAAGATCAAATGCAATCATTGGCTACCAACCTTTCTTCATTAAATGGTGTATATGGTGGAATGTTAACCGCAATGACCAAAAACTAATACGTTTTAGTTCAATAACCCCAAATCAAATATTAATTAAAACTAATTAGAAAACATGGCAGGAGGAAAACAATCACCAAGGCAGAAAATGGTAAACCTGATGTATCTGGTATTCATTTGTATGCTAGCCTTAAATATGAGTAAAGAAGTTCTCGCTGCATTCGGCTTAATGAATGTAAAAATGGAGACTTCTAATTCAAAGACCACAGCAAGTAACGATTTGTTTCTTGAAAGTCTTGGAACTAAAGCTTCTGAAGATGCGGCTAAATACGACAAGTTGTATAAAGACGCTCAGAAGATAAAAGCAATGTCTCAAGAATACTATGACTACCTACAGTCACTTAAAGATGGTATGCTTGAAGGCGTTGAAGATCCTACAGATTACCAAGTAATGGATAAATCTGATTATCTAGACGGAAAATTTTTCCAAGGAGATAATTTAACTCCAGAAGGAGAAGATTTCTTAAAACGAATCAATAGCTACCGCGATGGTGTAAATACTATTTTACCAGCAACTATGAAAGATGTGAAAGCATCTGTAACAGCGCGTTTCCAAACTGGAGATGAGAATGGTAAAGAAACGAACCGTAGTGGAGAGAAGATTGATTGGATAAAGTATCATTATGAAAGATTTCCATTGGTAGCTTCTTTGACTAAATTAACAGCATTACAAGCTGATATTAAATCAACTGAAGAAGATGCTTTAAAATCGATGTTGGCTGGTGAATTGAGTGAGCAAGTCTCATTGAAAAGTTTCGCTATGTCACTTCAAGGGTCTAAATCTGCTTTTTACGCAGGTGACAGATATGACGGTAAAATCATCATTAGTAAAACTGATGCATCTTCAACTCCGGTTAAGGCTGAGTTAAAGTTAGACGGTAGAGCGTTAACAATGAACAAAGACTACAAGCTTGAAGCAGGTGGTGTTAAAATGTTAATTGGCGCTGGTAACCCTGGTGATCACGAAGTAACAGGTACTGTGTTCTTTATGCAAGATGGAGAAGAAGTTCCGGTGGCAGTAAAAAGTAGTTTTGCTACGATTACCAAGCCAGGTGCTGCTTTGATAGCTGCTGATAAGATGAACGTTGTTTATCGTGGTGTAGCTAACCCAATGTCTATATCAATACCTGGTATACCTAATAACAAGGTAAATGCAAGAGCAACAGGTTTAACAAAACGTAGTGGTAGTAGTTATGTAATGAATCCTGGTAAAGGAAGAACAGTAACTATTAGTGCTTCTGGTACCTTGCCTGATGGTAAGCCAGTTGGCTCTAAACTAGAGTTTAGAATTAAAGATATTCCAAGACCAGCAGGTTCAATTAGAGGAGAAACTGGTAGTTCTAAAATGGGACGAGCTAACTTAGAGAAATCTACAATTGGTGCTGTCTTAGAAGACTTCGATTTTGATTTAAATCTTAAAGTAAGTGGATTTAAATTCAAAGTACCTGGTCAGCCTACTGTAATTGTTAAAGGTGGTAGATTAGATTCGAGAGCCAAGTCTGCTTTGAAAAGAGCTAAGCGTGGTGATGCAATTCAAATCTTTGATATCAGCGCTTACATAAGCAATAATAAAACATACAAATTGAAGAAAGTATCTCCAGTAGTTGTGGAGATTACAAACTAATACTAATTGATAACCGAGCGGTGTAAGTCGCTCGGTAATTTTAAATTGATTTAAACATGAATTGGAAGAATGTTTTACTAATCGGAGCTGTTACTTTATTACCTGCTTCAATGATGGCTCAAGCGAACATTTTGAACGCGAAGAAGCCTCAAGAGATCGGTATGAAGACTGACGCTCAAAAGGAACTAGACAATGATGCGCCCTTAAAATATGGCTACGTAGATGATAGAGATATTCTATGGTCTAAAACCGTTTGGGAGGTGATTGATTTAGATGAGCGTGTAAATTTCCCGATGTACTATCCTACTGATACTGTTGATATAGGTGCAGATCGAAGATCTTTGTATGATGTTTTAATTAAGAACATCAAAAACGGAAAACTAGAAGATGTATATGTAGATTCTTATTTTACTGAAAAAAGAGTTTTCAGTGATTTGGCGGCTACGCTAAAGAAAAAAGATACTACTGATTACGGGTATGAGCAATTGAATGCTGGTGAAGAACTTTCTGATGAGTATATTAACGAAAGAGAACTTTCAGCTGCAGATATTGAAGAGTACCGTATCAAAGGAATCTGGTATTTCGACAAGCGTCAAGGAGAATTAAAGTACCGATTATTAGGTATCGCTCCTGTTGCGCCAGATGTTAACTTTATTGATGATGAATCAATGGACCTTCAAGATGCCAAAGTAGAGCTTTTCTGGGTTTGGTACCCTGGAGCTAGACAGATACTTCATGAAGCTAAGGTTTTTAATCAGCGAAATTCTGCACAACCCATATCTTTTGATATGTTGTTGAATGCAAGAAGATTCAACGGTGTCATTTATAGAGAAGATAACGTTCACGGTGATCGAAAGGTTAACGACTATGTTACCGACAATGCATTGTTTCAATTACTGGAGGCCAAAAGAATTAAAGAGGTCATCAGAGATAGAGAACAAGACATGTGGAGCTACTAAGTCTTAGCAAAACAAATATTTGAATTCCAATTCAAGAATATAGTAAACCCCTCCAACGGAAACGTTGGGGGGGTTTTGTTTTTTTGAGCATGTATAGAAGTAATCTGTTTCGTAGAAAGGCGAAAGTCTATCGAAAGCCTTCATTATCTTTGCGTAATGCTAGATTACCTAATCGTTGGCCTTGGCCTCGCAGGAGTGTCCTTCTGTGAACAACTTGAAAAAAGTAATAAAACTTATACAGTCATTAGTGATACGTCACAGACTTCATCTGTTGTTGCCGGCGGATTATACAATCCAGTAATTCTGAAGCGATTTACCATGGCTTGGAATGCCAAAGAGCAGTTAGATCTAGCCATTCCTTTTTATAAAGCTTTAGAAAAAAAATTGAATGTAAAATTGGATCATAAACTCCCTGTTTTAAGAAGATTTACTTCGATTGAAGAGCAGAATATGTGGTTTGAAGCATCAGATAAAATTGGCTTGAATCACTTTTTATCCTCAGAAATCCATAAAAATAAAAACCTGAATATTGATGCCCCTTTCGAATTTGGAAAGGTGTTGAACACGGGTAGAATTGACACCAAACTATTGCTTTCTGCTTATAGCCAATACTTGCTTTCGAAAGATTTATTTTTAAATGAGACTTTTGACCATGCCACTTTGCACATTGCTTCAGAAGCGGTCTCCTATAAATCAATAAGAGCAAAGCAGCTTGTTTTTGCAGAAGGTTTTGGATTAAAAAAGAACCACTATTTCAGTTATTTGCCGCTTACCAGTACGAAAGGAGAATACCTGACGATTAAGGCTCCTGATTTAAATGAAGTGAATGCAATCAAATCGTCTATTTTTTTAATCCCTTGGGGCAATGATTTATATCGTGTTGGTGCAACCTATAAATGGAAAGATACCACCAACTTAGCTACGGAAGAATCAAGAACAGAATTGCTTCAAAAACTAGATGCCTTTTTGAAATGTGATTATGAAGTGGTAGAGCAACTGGCAGGAATTCGTCCAACAGTGACCGATAGAAGACCCTTAGTGGGGCAGCATCCGAAGCACGAAAACTTATATGTTTTAAATGGATTTGGCTCTCGAGGAGTTATGATTGCTCCGTTCGCTTCTCAGCAGTTATTAAATTCCATAGAAATGGGAGAAGATATTCATCCAGAAATGAACATAGCTCGTTTTACTAAAAAACATTTTAGGAATTAGCCTGAGCGGCATTTGGGTCATAGTTGAAAAAGAGATTAATCCAAATATTTCTTGACAAACGAATAATTACGGGCATAAACCCAATCATGGTGGCTGTAATTGCAATGAAGGTAGTCATTAAGTTAGTCTCTAAAAGGAGTTTGGTGATCACAAATGCAGCCACAGCAAAAGCAATTCCTACGCCATAGCTAACATACATTGCGCCATAAAAAAAGGAGGGTTCTATCTTGTATTTCGTAGTACAATTAGAACAGCGTTCATTCATTTTGAACAGATGGCCTGGCTTGTATGGGTTTTTATTCACATACATGCTCTCTTCATGACATTTAGGACAACTTCCTGTTAAAATGCTGTATAGTTTATTTCCTTTTTTTAACATTGAACTGATTTGAGTATTTTAATTTGAATCGAACCCGCCTGCCTGCGAGCACTAATAGTAACTTCCATTTTGTGCTGAACTTGTTTTTTCAGGGTATAGTTAAAGTTATATCATTAGAAAACAACAAAATTAGAGGGCAAAAAGCGATATTTGCAGGCGAAAGAAAAATAGTCAAATAAGTTCACCTGCAGCATCTTAACGTAAAGGTACTGATTTGACAATCTTAGAAAGGTAACAAGCATTACAAAAATCAATGCTTGAATCGTTAAAATGAATTAGCAGAAGACGATATAGAGATGTGAAAGTCGCTGTACGAACTAAAACATCATAGTCAAATTACTATTTATCAAGTACCTTAAAATATGCTCAATATCCACAACCTTTCCGTTTCCTTTGGAGGCGAATATTTGTTTGAAGAAATATCATTTCGTCTAAATGGAGGAGATCGCGCCGGTCTTATTGGTAAAAATGGCGCCGGTAAATCTACTTTACTGAAATTGCTGACCAAAGATATGGCCTATGATACGGGCACCATCGCTATCGAAAAGGATATAAAGATTGGTTTCCTTAGACAAGATATTGATTTTGTACTAGGTCGTACGGTACTAGAAGAGGCGTATCAGGCTTTTGAGGAAATCAAAGGCCTTGAATTACGTTTAGATGAGATCAATCATCAACTTGTAGAGCGAACCGATTATGAAAGTGAAGGCTATAATCAGCTGATCATCGATTTAAGTGATGTGACACATCACTATGAAATATTAGGGGGTTATAATTATCAAGGAGAAACCGAAAAAATACTTCAGGGCTTAGGGTTTAAGAGAGAAGATTTTAATAAAAAAACAGATACTTTTTCAGGAGGTTGGCGCATGCGTATTGAGTTGGCAAAATTACTTTTGCAAAGCAACGATGTATTGCTGTTGGATGAGCCAACAAACCATTTAGATATTGAATCTATTATTTGGTTAGAGACCTTTTTAAAGAACTACGCCGGAGCTGTAGTTATCGTTTCGCATGATAAGATGTTTTTAGATAATGTAACCAACCGAACCATTGAGATTTCGCTTGGCCGTATTTATGATTATAACAAACCGTATTCACAATACTTGGTACTGCGTAATGAAATGAAACAACAGCAGTTAAGCGCGCAAAAGAACCAAGAAAAAGAGATTAAGCAATCAGAACGTTTAATAGAAAAGTTCCGCGCAAAATCAACAAAGGCTTCGATGGCTCAGTCTTTGATGAAAAAGCTAGATAAAATTGAGCGAATTGAAGTTGATGAAGATGATAATAGTGTCATGAATTTAAGATTTCCGATCTCGGTTACTCCCGGTAAAGTGGTAACTGAAATTGAGGGACTTTCAAAAAGCTATGGAGACAAGCATGTACTTCAAGGTATAGACCTTTTAATCGAACGTGATAGTAAGACTGCTTTTGTTGGTCAGAATGGACAAGGAAAGTCAACATTGGCCAAAATTATGGTTGGTGAGATCGAACATGAAGGAAGGTTGAAACTAGGGCATAACGTACAGATTGGATATTTTGCTCAAAACCAAGCCGAGTATTTAGATGGAAGTAAAACGGTTCATGATACGATGCTTGACGCTGCTAATGAAAAAAATCGAAGTAAGGTAAGAGATATACTAGGTTCCTTTCTTTTTCGAGGTGAGGAAGTAGATAAATTTGTGAAAGTACTCTCAGGTGGTGAACGAAATAGATTGGCATTAGCAAAAATGTTGCTTCAGCCTTTCAATGTATTAGTGATGGATGAGCCTACCAACCACTTAGACATTAAATCAAAAAATGTATTGAAGCAAGCTTTGCAGAATTTTGAAGGCACATTGATATTAGTATCTCACGATCGTGATTTTCTTCAAGGGCTGACGAACAAGGTATATGAATTTAAAGATAGAAAGATCAGAGAGTATTTAGGCGATGTTGATTATTATTTGGAGCAACGAAAAGTGGAAGATTTTAGAGCTATTGAGAAAAAGACACAGGTACTCAAAACAACAGAGAAACCAAAAGGGGGGCAACAGAACTTTCAAAATCAAAAAAAGATAAAGTCACTTAAGAATAAATTAAGTAGTTGCGAGAGTAATATTTCGACCCTTGAAAAAGAAATAGCAGCAATAGACCATGATATGCTTATGGACTATGACGCGACCATAGCAAAGGCGAATTTTTTCGAAGCGTATCAAAAAAAGAAAACTGACTTAGAAGCCCTTATGAAAAAATGGGAAAAGTTAACAACAGATCTCGAAAACGAATCTTAAAAGGCATAGTGAGAAAAGTAAAATAAATCCTACAACGTTTTTTGAGCATTTCACAACAAAAACGGGGCTTGTGGATGAAATTACTGAGGGTCTGTAGCAGAATAATCATTAATTGGCGTTTATTTGTAAGTAAATTCCCTCATTGTTAATTATTGTATTTGCAAATACCCCACGAATGAAAAAATTATTCATCTTATTAGTGTCATTTATTCTCCATAATGCTGTCTTTGCCACAATTCCAGAGGCTGAAAAGAAAGCCTTAATTGATTTCTATACCAGTACAAATGGTCTTGATTGGAACAAATCTTGGGATTTGTCGAAAGATGCTGCTACTTGGTATGGTGTAGAGATTAAAGACAATCATGTTATTTCTTTACATTTAGTAGATAACAATTTGAATGGAACTTTACCCAATTCATTGGGAGCATTAGATAAGCTTCAAGTATTAAACCTTGCGTTTAATTTGCTTGAGGGAGAAGTTCCAAGCAGTGTTTTCAAACTTAAAAAGTTGATGGTTTTACGATTAGGAAAAAATAAATTAACTGGAAATATACCGAATGAAATTGGAGATTTGAAAAACCTTGTAATTCTAGATTTTTTTTCTAATCAGCTTTCAGGAATACTTCCGAGAAGTATTGGTACCTTAAAGAACCTTAAAGTACTTTTAATTTCAGATAATAATATAACGGGTCGTATTCCAGAAGAAATAGGAGCCTTGATACATTTAGAACGCTTTGAAATAGCCGATAATAACATTTATGGAGATGTTCCTGTTAATTTTGGCTTACTAAGTAATTTAAAAATGCTTGTTCTGTCTGAGAATCGTCTTTCTGGAGAATTTCCTTCGGTAATTTTTTCTTTACCAAATTTAAAGGCATTGCAGATACAAAAAAACCTTTTCGATCAAGAGCATCTGCTCAATAGTATTCCAACAGAAACAGATCTTGCGCTATTAGATTTCGACAATGATAAAAATTTATCTGACAGAAAAAACTTTAAGGATATATATCGTTCCGGTGATACCAGAATGGCTGACACAATTTTTGAGGAGGATAAAGAAAACAAATAAAAAAATGGACTTGAAAAAATCATATATAAACTCGATTTTACTGGTACTGATTACTTTTTGTACTAGCATTACAACAGTTACTGCTCAAATCTCGCAAAAGGAAAAACAGGCATTACTTGATTTCTATGATTCGTTGGATGGTGAAAACTGGAAGGAACCATGGAATCTTGAAGAGGATGTAGCCACTTGGCACGGTATAAAGATAACAGATGATACCGTTGTTGAAATGAACTTATTCAATAATAACTTGTCTGGTATTTTACCTGAAAGTATTGGGGAATTAAAGAACCTTACTCATCTAAATCTCGCTTTCAATAGTATAACGGGTGTATTGCCAAAACAGGTAATTGGCTTATCTGCTTTAAAAGTATTGAAATTAGAAATGAACAGAATAAAGGGTGACTTACCAGAAGCAATAGGACAGCTAAAGAATTTAGAGGAGCTAACGGCTTTTAATAACTTCTTATCAGGTACTATTCCAGAGAGTTTAGGAAGTATTAAGAACTTGAAAATTCTCAACCTATCAAGCAACAACTTGAAAGGAGAAATTCCAAATTCATTAGGAAACTTAAGTAAGTTAGAAAGTCTAGGGCTTTTCGAAAATTCATTGGAAGGAGCCATCCCATCAGAAATGGGTCAACTTTCAAATCTTAAAGAGCTGGTATTGGCTAATAATCAATTAGGTGGGGCAATCCCTGTTGAGTTTGGACAACTAGCGAGTCTTAGAATTTTGCAAATTCAGAATAATAAATTCGAATCTTTTAAGGGTCTAAAGTTGATAAAAGCAGAAGGCTTATTAGCTTTCGATCATGATGCTGGCAAGGATTTTAATTTTGATTTCAAGAATATAAATGAAGGAAAAACTCGAATGGCAGACACAAAATTCGAGGATGATGATAATGATGAAAATGAGAAATAGTAAGAAAGATTAGGCTTTTTATTTCTAATTAATCATTTAGCTTTAGGGGCCGCATGGGCACTCCAAAATTTGGTGGATAGTTTTTTTAGTAAAATAGTACAATAATTTATCAGAAAACAAGAAAATATACGTTAGGTAAAGACTAGGTGTGTAACATGTCTCCCTGAATATACTTAGACTTTTTAAAATATTGAGTTATTTTTAACGGGAGGTATTCACGCGATTGATAAATATTAGCTAAATGAAACTACTTCTCTTCTCCCTAAACTTTCTTTTTATTAGCTTTTTCAGTACTCTAAATGCTCAGATTTCAAAGAGTGAGAGGCAGGCATTAGTGGATATTTACAATTCAACTTCTGGTGATGATTGGTCAAATTCATGGAATTTGAATGACCAAGCAAAAACATGGTATGGCATAACTGTAGAAGATGACCATGTTGTTGCTATTAATTTGCATAAAAATAATTTGCAGGGTATAATTCCTGCAACTATCAAAGATCTAAGATATATTGAAGTTTTAAATTTGGCTTTTAATAAAATTACGGGTGAGCTGCCTAATGAAATAGTTAAGCTTGCAGAATTGAGAGTCTTAAAACTCGAGATGAATAGAATAAAGGGCCCCATACCAAAAATGATAGGTCAATTAATCAATTTACAAGAGCTCGTTTTGTTCAATAATATGTTTGAAGGTCCCATACCAGAAAGTATTGGTGAAGCTCAAGGTCTTGAGGTGCTTAATCTTTCAAGTAATTTCTTAAAAGGTAGCTTACCTATTTCGATTGAAAATTTGGCCAGTCTAAAAAATCTTGAACTTTTTGGCAACAAACTTAGTGGAACTATAGCCTTAGATTTAGGAAAATTAAAAAACCTGATGCACCTTACTTTAGCCTATAATAATTTTGAGGGCTCTGCCCCTGTAGGTTTAGAAAAGCTCGATGGTCTTGAGTTCGTTCAACTTCAAGGTAATAAGTTTAAATCTTATAAGAGCTTACAAGATTTAAAGATAGACGGTTTAGCAAACTTTGATAGTGATGACGTAAACTTGAACGCTAAGTACAATCCAGAACGTTTGAACTTGAAAGGTGCCAAAGGAAGAGATTCAAAAGAAACTAGAATGGCAGATACAAAATTCGAAAAAGAGAATTAACTATAAGACCATTATGACTAATAACCAAGGGAGGCATTTTATGCCTCCCTTTTTGTTTTGTAAATTTCTAAATTGCGTGTATTAAGGGTGAATTCTAAGAATTTAATTATGTTCGAACACTTCTTTCAGTGTCCCTATTGTTGGGAAGAAATATCTATGCTCCTCGACCCTTCGGTACTAAGCCAAAGCTATGTTGAAGATTGTGAGGTATGTTGTAATCCTATTCAAGTAAGTCCTGAATTTGAGAGCAATGAATTAATCGGTTTTGAGGCTGTCGATATAGAGCAGTAGAATTTTTATTTGATGCTAGTACATTCGTGTATAGTTTTAAATTCATTTACGCTAGCGCTCCAAGAGCTTTCCTCAAGTGTAGTGTAATCTTCTTCAGTGGCTTCCGATTCCTCGTCTCTGGTTTGATGTAATCATTTTATCTCATGATCTATCTAATGATTTCGCAGCCAATAGCCTTAAGAGTTTAGCTTTTACAGTTAAACGGTCTTATGTCTTTTCTTCCGCCTCGAAACTGCATTCAATTGTGCCATAACAGCTTTTCCAAAGTTTCGTTCAAAGGTGTAAACGTTTATGGAGGTAATAGTTAAACTAGCTCTAGCCCAGGTTTTTTGATGTAAATACGAAATGGGTCAAGAAAACCAATTACAAGCTTTCTAAATATTTTTTTAATATTTTTAGAGAACTAGCGCAAGAACAATGAGACTGAACAAGACCGATTTTTATATGTTTTTTTTAAGCCTATCTATACTGCTGATAGCAGCATGTAAATCTACAAATACGGTTATTGAGAGTTCAGAAGCCTTAGAGAAAAGAGAATCTGAAATGGTGATGATTAGGTTAAAAAAACAACTAGACTATACAGAAACCGTACCTGCAACTGAAGTTTCTTTTGATATGATTGAAATTCCTAAAGGAATATTTTTAATGGGTAGTTCTGAAGCTGAAACGGATAGAGAAGTAGACGAAGGTCCGCAACGAGAAGTGGCTATTGATGCCTTTTACATCGGAAAATACGAAGTCACGTGGGAAGTCTTTGAACTTTTTTTCAAACAGAACAAGGATCTATTTGTGAAATTAGAAGATGATAGAGTGGTGAAAATAGATGCTATTTCGAGGCCTAGTCCGCCCTATGAAGACCCTTCGTATGGCATGGGAAAAGAAGGTTTTCCTGCGGTGAGTATGTCTGCATATTCGGCTTTGGTGTTTTGTAAATGGTTGAGCACGGTAACAGGTAAATTTTATCGTTTGCCAACTGAAGCAGAATGGGAGTATGCCGCAAGAGCAGGAAGTACAACGGCTTACAGTTTTGGAGATGGTGCCGAAATTGATCAATATGCGGTCTATTATAAAAATGCAAAGGGGGTATATGCGAAGGTAGGTTCTAAAAAACCGAATACATGGGGTTTGTACGATATGCATGGAAATGCAGCGGAATGGACCTTAGACGAGTATAAAGAAGACGCCTATGTAAGTTTAGAAGCAAACAACCCGTGGATGACGCCGACCGTGATTCACCCTAGAGTATATCGTGGAGGTTCTTGGGATGATGATCCAAAATCACTTCGTTCGGCTTCAAGATCAGCTTCAAGTAAAAAGTTGCAAAGAAGAGATCCTCAGATTCCAAAAAGTTTTTGGTGGTTTACAGATTCTAATTTTGTTGGTTTTCGTTTGGTTAGCCCGAAAGTACCGCTATCAAAAGAAGAGCAAAAGAAATTCTGGCAAACCGTTTTAGATGAATAATTTACTGGCAATGAAACAACTCTTAGTATTCTTCTTGAGCGTATTTTCAAGCCTTGCCTTGGCTCAGGATTCATATACGCTGTCTGCAGAAAGCGAATTGACAATTGATGGAACTTCTACAGCGCAAAGTTGGGCCGTTACCGCAAATGAAATTAAGTCTAATCTTATGGTTCAAGATGGCCTTGTTTCAACGATCAACCTCGAGGTTGTTGTAGCTAGTATTAGTAGTAACCGCAGTCTAACAATGGATAAAAAAATGCATGCGGCTTTAAAAAGTAAGGCTTACCCAAAAGTATCTTTTATTGTTTTACAAATAGAGCAGGAGGCTGTTTTGAAAGGAATACTCAGCATAGCAGGAGTAGAAAAAAGTGTAGCCTTTAATGCGGAAATTACTTTTCAAAATGACACCTGGAAAATCAAAGGAGAGAAAAAAATAATGCTCAAAGATTTTGAAATTGAGCCGCCAAGTGCCATGTTCGGTCAGATTGTTGTGGGGGGCGAAGTAAGTGTAAAGTTTGATTTAGTTTTTGAGTTAAGAAAAAAATAGTCGCTTAGTAAGCTGTTAATTATAAGTCCATTTCTAGTGAAGAAGTAGGCACATTCAATTAAGATGAAATTCTATTTAATTTTTGATCGATTTTAGGGTAATGGAAACTATAATTTTTATTAAGTTTGCACGCACATTTGAAAAATGGTGGCATAGCTCAGCTGGATAGAGCACCTGCCTTCTAAGCAGGCGGTCCTAGGTTCGAATCCTAGTGCCATCACTTAATAGTCAAGGAGTTACATTTTAAACTAATGTAACTCCTTTTTTTTGTGCAGAAAATTTGCAGAAAATGAATTGCTTTAGAAACATCTAGCAATTAATAATTGACGTAAAAGAAGCTCAAATAAATTTAACACGATATTTCTGATTTAATTTTGCCAGAGTTATAGTTTTTTAATTAACATTAAAATTCCTCTCCATTTTAATGTTTGCCGGTTGGTAATTAACTCTTAGAATACTTTGATTAAAAGTATTTTAGAAATAAGTAACAATTGTGATATTTAGTTGTCGAAGGAATTCTTCCTTCCATTTAGTCTTCCCCTTGTGGAAGCTTGTGTGTCGTTATATATTTTCGTTAATCTAACTTTAAAGCGATCAATTTTTAACTCTTTACAAAAAGCGGGTTTTGTAAAGAGAGCTGTTTTTTTGATGTATATAATAGGGAGTTCAACCCTAATTTTGAAAGCATGGTCAAAAGGCGTAATGTAAAGAGTCTTATTTCTTCGAAACAAAATCCAAAACATTCTTAATTTAGAACTACAAAAAAATAAAGTATTTTCTTAAATTGCTTTCTCTCAAATAGCACAATCTAACCTAATTAAAAATGAAAAAGCGACCTGTTAAGGCCGCTTTAAATGTTTACACAACGGAATAATCCTTATTGTGAATTGCTTTCAGTTTTATAAAGATAATAAAAAAAATAATACGCTCCTTACAGATTTACGTAAAGTAATGGGGTTAATGAACCGTATTTTTAAGTCAAATAGTTACGATTATATGAAAAATATTTTAGGATTAGATTTAGGCACCAATAGTATTGGTTGGGCATTAGTAGGTACTGATTTTGAAAAAAAAGAAGGCAGTATTAAAGGGCTTGGGAGCAGAATTATACCAATGAGCCAAGATATATTGGGGAAATTTGACTCTGGAGTTTCCATTTCTCAAACAGCCGAAAGAACCGGTTATAGAGGTGTCCGTAGATTATATCAGCGTAATATTCTAAGAAGAGAACGACTGCATAGAGTACTTAATGTCTTGAAATTCTTACCAGAGCATTACGCAAATGCTATTGATTTTGAAAATCGCTTTGGGCAGTTTAAGAAGCATACAGAGGAAAAGCTCAATTATTGTAAGAACCAAAAAGGAGGTTATGACTTTATTTTCATGAACACTTTTAATGAGATGGCCAATGATTTTAAAGGACACAGCCAAGTTGATAAAGTACCTTATGATTGGTGCTTATATTACCTACGTAGAAAGGCGTTATCTCAAAAAATTTCAAAACAAGAGCTTGCGTGGGTTATTTTAAATTTTAATCAAAAAAGAGGTTATTATCAATTAAGAGGAGAAGAAGAGGAAGTTATTGAGGGAAAAACCAAAGAATATATTTCGTTAAACGTAAAACAACTGATAGATAGTGGAGAAGTTATTAAGAAAACCGGTGATAAATTATATGAAGTAATTTTTGAAAATGACTGGAAGTATGACAAGCAAATTGTTAAAACAGAAAACTGGGAAGGAAAAGAAAAAGAGTTTATTGTAACCAGTACAATAAAGAAAGATGGAGAAATAAAAAGAACATATAAGGCAGTAGATTCAGAAAAAGATTGGGTTGCTATAAAAGCAAAGACGGAACAAGAGATTAATGCATCAAAAAAACATGTTGGGCAATATATTTATGAAACTTTGTTGCAAAATACCAAACAGAAAATTAGAGGTAAACTTGTTAAAACTATTGAACGTAAGCATTATAAAGAAGAGTTTAAAGCAATAATAACGGAACAAATAAAACATCATCCAGAACTGCAAAATAAAAAACTATATGCAGCCTGTGTAAAAGAATTGTATTCAAGAAACGAAGCGCATCAAAACAATATAAAGGATAAGGGTTTTGATTATTTGTTCACAGATGATATTATTTTCTATCAACGGCCTTTAAAAAGTAAAAAATCTACTATTTCTGGTTGTCAATATGAATCTAGGCGTTTTAAGAAAAAAGTGATTGATAAAGTAACAGGACTAGATAAAGAAATATGGGAGAACGAACCATTAAAGGCAATACCAAAATCTCATCCTCTTTTTCAAGAATTTAGATTATGGCAGTTTATAAAAAATCTTTCTGTCTATGAAAAAGGTATTATCGAAGATCAGGATGTTACACATGCCTTGTTCAAATCAGAAGAAGATTGGGCAGAATTATTTGCTTTTTTAAATTTTAAAAAAGAAGTTGACCAAAAGCAACTTGTTCAATATTTGATTGAACAGAAGCGTATTGAAAGAGCAAAAAAAGATAATTACAGATGGAATTATGTTGAGGACAAAAAATACCCTTGTAACGAAACTAAAGCACAGTTTGTATTAAGACTTCAAAAAGTTACTGGTGTAGATGCTATTTCATTTTTAACGCCAAAAGTTGAATATAACTTATGGCATATAATATATTCTGTAAAGGATAAAAATGAATTTGAAACTGCCTTAGGTACTTTTGCATCAAAGAACAGTATAGACAAAGCTTCTTTTGTAGAAAGGTTTAGGAAATTTCTCCCATTTGCAAATGATTATGGAGCTTATTCTGAGAAGGCAATTAAAAAATTATTGCCTTTAATGCGCAGAGGCTCTTTTTTTGATGAGGATAAAATCTCATTAGATACAAAAGAAAGAATCCAATCTATAATGGAACGTGTACATAGTCTAAAACTCAAAGATAGTTTTACAAAACAGGAATTAAAAAACACTTTAGAGAATGTTGCAGATGATGATATTACTAAGCAATTAGTTAAAAGTTTTATTCCTTTTAAAAACACCAATCCGTTTACTGGCTTAAACACATATCAGGCTTGATACGGTGTTTATAATAGACATTCTGAAGCAAGTATAATTACACAATGGAAAAAGCCACAAGATATTACACAGTTTTTAAAAAACTTTAAACAGCATAGTCTTAGAAATCCAATTGTAGAACAAGTAGTTACTGAGACTTTAAGAACTGTTAAAGATATTTGGGATTATTATGGTAAAGGTGAAGAGAATTTCTTCCAAGAAATACATATTGAATTGGGTAGAGAAATGAAAAGCTCAGCTTCGAGCAGAAAATCAATATCTGAAAGAAACATAGAAAATGAAAACACCAATAATCGCATTAAAAATATTCTCCAAGAGTTGATGAATGAAGGTGTTAGAGATGTAAAATCATATTCTCCTAGTCAACAAGAAATATTAAAAATATATGAAGAAGGTATTTATCAAAACCCTAATGTTGATTATAGCAGAGTAACTGAAGATGATATTTCTAAAATAAGAAGGAACAATTCTCCAACTAAAAAAGAAATTGAGAAATATAAATTGTGGTTAGAACAAGGGTATATATCCCCTTACACAGGTAAGGTAATACAATTGAGTAAATTGTTTACCATTGACTATGAAATAGAACATATAATACCTCAGTCTAGGTACTTTGACAATTCCCTAGGGAACAAAATTATATGCGAAAGTGAAGTGAACAGAGAAAAAAGTAATATGACTGCCTATGAGTTTATTGCTAAAAAAGGTGGAACTCTAATAGATGGCATACCTATTTTAAAATTAGAGAGTTATGAAAACCATTGTAATCAGTATTTTAAAAAGAATAAAAGGAAACTTCAAAATCTATTAAGCGAAGATATACCAGAGGGCTTTATTAATAGACAACTAAATGATAGTCGTTATATAAGTAAACTCATTAAGGGCTTGTTAGGTAATTTAGTTAGGGAAGACAATGAAAAAGAAGCTACTTCTAAACATATTATGCCTGTAACCGGGGCAGTCACATCTAAATTAAAGCAAGATTGGGGCTTAAATGAAAAATGGAATGAGTTGGTGGCTCCTCGTTTTATGCGTTTAAATGAAATGACCAATTCACAAGATTTTGGATATTTGGATTATCAAAAAGATGAAAAAGGAAATAATGTTGGCAAGCAGTTTTTCAGAACAAAAGTACCAGATGATATTTCTAAAGGATTTAACAAAAAAAGAATAGACCATAGGCATCACGCTTTAGATGCCTTAGTAATTGCTTGTTGTACTCAGAAGCACACTCAATACCTTAATGCTTTAAATGCTAAAAAAAAGAATTACGGTTTACGTGATGCTTTGTTGATTAAAAGTAAAGAAGGGCATTATACGAAGCACTTTTTACAACCATGGGCTAATTTTATAGTTGATGCTAAAGATGTTTTGGAAACCACTGTTGTTAGTTTTAAACAGAATTTAAGAGTAATTAACAAAACAAATAATAAAACCTGGCAATGGGTTAAAAAAGATGGTGTTTCTAAGAAGGTATTGGTAAAACAAACTAAAGGCGATAATTGGGCTATTCGTAAGCCTATGCACAAAGAAACCGTTTCAGGTAAAGTTACCTTATTACGTGAGCGTAAAACGCCAATAACCTTTACTACAGCACTTAAAAATTGGCAACTAATCGTTGATAGGAATATAAAGAAAAAAGTAAAAACCGCCTTTAAATTATTTGGAAATGATTTAAAAAAGGTGCAAAAGCATTTTAAAGAGAACCCTATTTCTATTGCTGATACTATTGTTACAAAGGTTATGGTCCTTGAACATATAGAGGCTACTGCCAGCCGTACGGCTTTAACGGAAAAGTTTACCCGTAAACAACTAGAAAGCATAACAGATTTAGGTATTCAAAAAATACTAGAAAACCATCTTAAAAATTATATAAACGCAGAAGGAAAAGAGCAGTTTGATTTGGCTTTTAGTCCTGCAGGTGTAGAAGCTTTAAACAAAAACATAATAATTCTTAATGAGGGTAAAAAACATCAACCCATCTATAAGGCGCGCTTGTATGAAGTCGGTAATAAATTTTCAGTATCCGATGATAAAGAAAGTCCTAAGCATACAAAGTATGTAGAAGCAGCAAAAGGCACGAATTTGTTTTTTGCTGTTTATTGGGATTCTGAAAAAAAGAAACGTGTTTTTGATACCATACCCTTAAATGAAGTTATTGAACATCAAAAATGGCGCGCAACAATTACGGATAATGAACAGCGCAATAAAACTCCTATGATACCAACGGGGTCAGTAAAAGGACAGTTTTTGTTTTCATTATCCCCTAATGATTTAGTGTATGTCCCTACAGATGAAGAAGTAAATAATAATAGTTTAGTAGATTTTTTAAATCTTAATAAAGAGCAAGTTCAACGAATTTATACTATGGAAAAAACCTCTGGGGTTGAATGTTATTTTACACGAAATGACATTTCAACTTTAATTAAGAAATATGATGCAAAATCAAAATTCGGAGAGTTAGGAAGCCAAAACAAATATCAAACAACAATGTGTGTAGAAACATTTAAAATATCGGATAGGTGCTGGAAACTTAAAGCAGATCGATTAGGAACTATAGTTAAAGTTGTAAAATGATAAAACGCACCCTCTTTTTTGGAAAACCAGCCTACCTAAGCACTAAAAATGAACAATTGCTCATTGCTTATCCTGAAGAAGGTAAAAAAGAAGTGAGTAGACCTATTGAAGATTTAGGTTATGTCGTGCTAGAAGACCCACGAATTACCATTACCAATGGGTTAATTCGTAAGCTAATAGAAAACAAAACTGCTATTATTACCTGTGATCGGCAGCATATGCCTTGTTCTTTGTTACAGCCCTTAGTAGGGCATACAGAACAGACAGAGCGTATGCGCCACCAATTAAACGCTAGCCAGCCTTTAAAAAAGAACCTTTGGCAGCAAACTGTTGAAGCTAAAATTGAGAATCAAGCAAACCATTTACTTTTACGAAATAAAGATGCCTTAAAATTAAAACAATGGGCTAAAGAAGTGAAAAGTGGCGACACGGGCAACCATGAAGCTTTTTCTGCAGCCTATTATTTTCAGCATATTTTTCTGGACTTTTCACCTCATTTTAGTAGAAATCAGTCAAGGAGTGCTATAGGTGGTAACCCTCCAAACAATCTACTTAACTATGGCTACGCCATTTTAAGAGCAGTTACTGCAAGAGCTTTGGTAAGTTCTGGCATGCTACCGTCTGTAGGTATCTTTCATAGAAATAAGTACAATGCATTTTGTTTAGCAGATGATATTATGGAGCCTTATAGGGTGTATGTAGATGCCTTGGTATATGAGTTAGTTGAAGCTGGGGGTAACATAAGTGAATTAAACACCAGTTTAAAATCTCAATTATTAAACATACCAGCCGTAGATGTTTGTATTGACGGTAAATGGAGCCCCTTAATGATTGCCATGAGCCGTACTACAAGTAGTTTGTACGCTTGTTTTGAAGGGACTAGTAGAAAGGTGTTGTACCCTGAGTTTATGGCCTTTCCAGTTGGTTAAGGCAATTGTTGCTTTGTCTCTCGAGCTTACCTATCGGCAGGTAGATGCAGCGAAGAGGCTAATGTTAGATATTTAACAAGGTCTCCCCTGCTCCCGACCAGATAGCGTTGTACTATGAGCCAAGATAATTTTTCGCGTTTAAACCAATATCGCAGTATGTGGGTACTTGTCCTTTTTGATTTACCAACCGACACTAAAAAAGACCGCAGCGCGGCAAGCCGTTTTCGGAAAAACTTATTAGACGATGGTTTTTCTATGTTTCAGTTTAGTATTTACTTGCGTTTTTGTGCTAGTAGAGAAAATTCAACTGTGCATATTAAAAGAACTAAAAGGAATTTGCCAAAATTGGGGAAGGTTTGTATTATGCAAATTACGGACAAACAATTTGGAATGATTGAATTGTTTCATAGTCAGAAAGAGATGGAGCCAGAGCAGCCTAGTCAACAACTAGAACTATTTTAGCTTTAGAAAAATGGTTTTTTAGAATAGATATATACTTCTTTTGGTTACTATTTTATAATTCTAAAAACGAGGGTAATTAACAGTATACCAGATTTTTATGGCTGGTATACTGTGAATCATCAATAAAATTAAAGAACTGAAAGCAATTCACAACTATAAGCACTCTTAAAGGTTTCTGATTTGGACTGTGAATCATCAATAAAATTAAAGAACTGAAAGCAATTCACAACACTTTTGATGTTAGAATTGTATCGGGGTCGACTGTGAATCATCAATAAAATTAAAGAACTGAAAGCAATTCACAACATAGGTGCGTGTATAAGTACGCCAACGAATACTTTGAATCATCAATAAAATTAAAGTACTGAAAGCAATT
>CALHGE010000004.1 GCA_938029725.1 uncultured Flavobacteriaceae bacterium | reverse complement strand
AAAAATAAGTAATACTTTTTTATTAATTTTATTATTCCTAGTATATAATTATCTAAATTTTGTTATCATTTTGTTACTCTTAATAAAACAGAACCCTGTCAATCAAATGATTAACAGGGTTTATCTGTACTCGAGGCGGGAATCGAACCCGCACTCCGAAGAACTGGATTTTGAATCCAGCGCGTCTACCAGTTCCGCCACTCGAGCTTGCCTGCCGAAAGATACGGCCTTACTTAAATTAGGAGTGCAAAATTATAAAATATTTTTGTCCTAGAGACAAAATTATCAATATTTATAGTCGCTCTACGCAAATTAATTTTTAAATTTGCACCTCCTTAGAAATCAGGGATTAAAAGCAAGATAAACCATCATGGCATACCAAGTTCAAGAACCTAAATTTTTTGCTTGCTCAAATAGTAGAGATTTAGCAGAGAAGATTGCCAAATCCTATGGTACAGAACTAGGCAATGTTAACCTTTCTCGTTACAGTGATGGTGAATTTCAGCCCTCTTTTGAAGAGTCTGTTCGTGGAGCTAGAATTTTCTTAATAGGTTCAACGCATCCGAGTTCAGAGAATTTGATGGAAATGTTGTTGATGTTAGATGCTGCAAAAAGAGCTTCTGCGCGTCATATTACTGCTGTTATGCCTTATTTCGGTTGGGCTAGACAAGATCGTAAAGACAAACCAAGAGTGCCTATCGCAGCAAAATTGATTGCCAAAATGCTAGAAACGGCTGGTGCAACTCGGATAATAACGATGGATTTGCATGCCGATCAGATACAAGGCTTCTTTGAAAAGCCAGTGGATCATTTGTTTGCGTCAACATTATTCTTGCCACATTTAAGGGCAATGAATTTAGATAACTTAATGATTGCCTCTCCTGATATGGGTGGCTCGAAAAGAGCCTACGCCTATTCTAAAGCTTTGGAGTGTGAAGTGGTTATTTGTTACAAACAAAGAGGAAAAGCCAATGTAATATCTCACATGGAACTTATTGGAGATGTTAAAGGCAAAAACGTAGTGCTCGTTGATGATATGGTTGATACTGCTGGAACATTAACGAAAGCAGCTGACCTAATGATGGAAAGAGGTGCACTAAGTGTTCGGGCAATTACAACGCACGGCTTACTCTCAGGTGATGCATACGAAAAAATTGAAAAATCTCAGCTACTTGAATTAATTGTTACTGATTCAATTCCTGTCAAAAGACAAAGTGACAAAGTAAAAGTAGTTAGCTGTTGTGACCTTTTTGCTGATGTAATGTTTAGGGTTCACAACAATACTTCGATATCGTCGAAGTTCTTAATGTAGCCTTTCGACAGGCACAGAGTGCCAAGCTCGGTTGCATTACTGCAGAATACGAATTAATAATGAGTAATATATAATTAAACAAAATGAAGTCAATTACAATTAAAGGATCAGAAAGAGAAAGCGTGGGCAAAAAGGCAACTAAAGCCCTACGTAATGCTGGAATGGTTCCTTGCGTAGTATACGGAGGGGAAAAACCACTACACTTTTCAGCACCTGAGTTAAGTTTCAGAGATTTAGTGTACACCGGTGCAGCCCATACCGTTAAGGTTGACTTGGGTGAAGGAAAGCTAAAAGCTATCATGCAGGATATTCAGTTTCACCCTGTAACAGATAAGATTTTACACATCGATTTTTATCAAATCTTTGATGATATCGAAATCACAATGAACATTCCGGTTCGATTATTAGGAAACTCGCCAGGAGTAAGAAATGGTGGTCGTTTGTTATTCAGAAAAAGGAAACTAGCTATTAAAGCCTTACCTGAAAGTTTACCAGATTTCTTTGATATCGATATTTCAAAATTGAAAATTGGTGACAATATCACTGTTGAATCATTATTGAATGATGATTTTGCTATTTTACATCCAGAGACAACTGTTGTAGTGCAAGTTAAAACTGCGCGTACTGCTGTTGTGGTTGATGAAGAAGAAGAAGGAGTTGAAGGCGAAGAAGGAGCTGCTGAAGGAGCTGAGGCACCTGCAGAAGGTGGCGAAAACTAGAAATAGCTTTCACATATATAAAAAGCATCCGTCATTTGGCGGATGCTTTTGTATTTTTATACGGATGTACAAATTTTTAAAATCCATATTTGGTAGCACCCCTACCACAATTTTAGACGAAACAGATGCTATGAAAAAATTCTTAATTGTCGGATTGGGAAACATTGGTAGTGAATATGCCGAAACCAGACACAATATTGGTTTTAAGGTATTAGACGCGCTATCTAAAAAAGAAGAATTCTCCTTTGAAACTGCAAAACTAGGAGACCTTGGAACTTTTAAAGCTAAAGGAAGGAGCATACTGTGCTTGAAACCATCCACTTACATGAATTTAAGTGGCAAAGCTTTGAAGTATTGGATGGATAAGGAGAAAATTCCATTAGAGAATATTCTGGTCATTACTGACGACCTAAACTTAAATTTTGGTGCGATCCGCTTAAAAATCAAAGGTAGTGATGGCGGACATAACGGATTAAAAGATATTCAAAACGTTTTACAAACGGTCACTTACAATAGATTTCGTTTCGGAGTTGGCGCAGAATTTAGTAAAGGTCGCCAAGTAGATTATGTTTTAGGGGAATGGAATGAAGAGGAGAAAGTGGAACTTAAAGAACGTCTTGAAAAATCTTGCGAACTTATTCGTTCTTTTGTTTTGTCTGGAGCAAAGAACACTATGAATCAATTTAATGGTTCCTGATTCTTACTGTGCCCTAAATTCAAAAATACCTGACTCAGAACTATTACCTTCTGTGTCTTTTGTAATTATTATCCAATAATAAACGGTATTTGACGCTACAGCAACTTTCAAAGTAGCCCCATTCGCACCAGGTGAAAAAATCAAGGCTTCAGGCGGACTTTCTGTAGAAAAATAAACTTCATACCCATTAATATCATTATCTACATCTGTACCTCTCCAACTTAGTTCAACTTCATTATTAATATCTCTAAAAGCAGTCGCCCCCATTTTAGGTGTTATAATCTCTGCAGGAAAAGGAGCGTAGGTTGATTCAGATCCAGCATTATAAAATTGCCATGTTTCACTTGCCACAGTCTGCAATACCGCGCTATTTTTAGATGTAACCACCCAAGCATAAGCTGCACCTTTACGCAAGGTAAGCTTACCTGAAGTTGATGAAGTGTTTACTCGCTCACTTCTATTCGTTGCTAATTCCGTTACCTTTAGCTCATAACTTTCCGTATTATTTGAAGCTTGCCATCTAAATTCTACTTCACTAGTAGTTTCATTAATTGCTCTACCTGCTGTGCATTCAGAACTTCTTTCAGGAAACAACAACTGAGCACTATCTGGGGGTTTAGGCACCTCCTTCTTCTTACAGCCCAACAGGGCAACGCTAACTAAAATTACGAACAAAAATCTCATCTTTTGATAACTTTAGATGTTCCTTTGATGCTTTCCGCTTCAAATTGAATAAAATATATACCAGTAGCCAGTACTGATAAATCTAGTTCAAGCTCACTAGAATTCACATCAGAAGTACTACTTAGAACGAATCGCCCATTTGCATCGAATACCTTAATACTGACCTCCCCTACAATTGTACCAAAGAAAACCGTGAGAAAATCGTCAAAAGGATTTGGATATACCAGAGGGTTTTCTGAAAACAAGAACAGTTCATCATAGGAACCCTGACAAGGCAGGTTCGTGCTAACTTTTAAGATATTCAAACCAGCCTTTAAATTGAGGCGAATAGCTGAACTCCATGTCTGACTGACTACTCCGTTCAGTTCAACATTGTAGACTAAAGCTCCTTCTAATTCCAAATCAACTATACTTCCATCAAGCGAGGCTTTTGATGATACACTTAAAATTTCAGGCTCTTCAATTAAGATATCAAAACATTGCTCAGATGAGATAAGAATTCCATCCGTACCAGTAATACATAGCCGATAAGCTCCTGCAGAAAGAGTATCGAATCTTAGCGAAGAAGCAACAAGCTCTTCTGTGCTATTTACACCATTTCCCGTAAGCCTAACCGTATAGGTTAAACCGAGTAGAACCTGCAGCACAATTGCTCCGTCATTACTACTACGGCAAGTTTCACTTCTGGCTTCTATGCTATAATTTGACGCTGGAATAACGAGAACCGGACAACCAGAAGTATTGACTTGACTTCCTTCAGGCGTATCTAAACACAAGTCAGCGCCATCATCAAAAACTCCATCGTTATCAGCATCTGGCCTGAATTCTCCTTCAGCACAAATATCAAGAGTGAATTCTCTAAGTGACCCTCCGTCGTTAGGCGCATTATCAGAAACGGTTAAAACCCATTCACCTAAGGTTGATTCTCCATTAAAAGAACCTAATGAACCTAAGGGCTTGACCGTTCCACTAACAGCTGGAGTTCCGCCACACACAAAACCAATCGCATCATCATCAAAAGTGGCATCAACGTTGATCAAATCATCACATGAATTACTGATTAGAACTACGGTTGTACCGGCTGGTGAAGTTAATGTAACTACGATATCAGAAAGAAAGCTATGGTCTAACTTTAAATTCACGTTTATATCTGCAACTGATAAATCATCATAAACCGAAATTTTAGAGACTACTTTAGGTGTACCAATTTCTGCAATTACTATTGGCAAGTCTAAAGCCTCCTCATTTTGGCAACTAAATGCAATAGTTGTAAAACTAAATGGCACGCCGAAAACACCTTCTCCACAGCTATTTTTGGGTTTCACTCGCCAATAGTAACTGCGTAAATTATCTAAATTCTGAGGGCTATAAGCAGCACTAAATACAGAACCCGTTTCTATCACGGAAGAAAAAACTTCATCTTCAGCTATTTCAATATCATAAGCAGTGACCGAATCATCAGCCTGCCATACCAACTCGCTATTTGTAGAAATATCTATTTCACCTTCGGCTGGAGTGATTAAAACCACCTCTGAAAAGCTAGCATCATACACTTTTAAGTCAAAAGTAATTTCCTTAGTCAAAGAACCTGTAGTTGCTAAGACACGAATAGGATAACTACCTACGGCCAGATTCTGAGTATCAGTAAAGCTAATACCTACGGCCGTATTAGTAGCAGTGGCCGTCTCTGGAAAAATAGTAATACCAAGACCCGAAGGAGGTGCTACTATGCTAAAAGTAGCTTCTTCATTGAAACCCAAATACGTTTCATAGCTAAAAGGCACTACCAAAACATCAGGCTTACAGACTTCATAATCAAGTTTTTCAAAATTTAATATCAGCTCAGACTCTTGAATGACAAAATCAGATGAATTGACCGCGAAAAATATATTGTTATGTGCTTTTACCATTATTCGAGCTGCTGCTGTAGTATTTTCAGGAAGCTGCACCATATGACTACCGTCGTTTGAAACCTCTTCTGCTAAGAGAATGGGAAATGTATCTCCTCCATCTGTAGATAGAAAAATATCTACTGTCTGAGCGTTTATAGGGGCTTTTTCGGTGTTCGCTACATTCCAAACAATTTCCTCAGCTGCCCCAGCTATTGCTATTAGGTTCGTAGCGTGTGAAACCAAAGTAAAGGGGCCTGCGCTACTTTCTACAAAAACATTTACTAAATCTGATACCACTTGACCACCGCCTAAAGCGTTGTCTCTAACGGTAAAAGCAAAATTCATTTCACGCTCAATATCCGACACGGTTTCCCAAGCGGAGTTAATAGCAGGCTGAGTTTGAGTTAATCTACCGCTAACCACGCTTGACAGTTTAGGAAAATAACGTATAGGGCTGGTATTTGGTTTTTGCGATCTAAAATTTGCACCGATCGGGTTTGTTGGCCCAAAAGCAGCTTGAGGAACAATACCACTATCAATTTGCTCCCAAGTATAAGATAACACATCAGAAGTATCAGAATCTATTGCTTCTCCGGTTAATACAAAAGCAGTTGAAACAGGAATTGTAAAAACTCCCGCGGGGCTAACAACAGGCGGACTATTACTTAAAGAAATCGTTTCTCCGCAAGAAATGGTCTGTACATACTCAGAAATTTGTACGATACTGGCATAATGAAAATAGTCTTCTCCATTTGCAGCAACATTATGAACACCAGCAATACCCGCATAGCCCATAATGGTAGTTCCACTTCCTGGCTCTACTTGAACTGCGGTTCCTTCAGATTCGAAAGACCAGGTATGATTAGCGCCAAACTGGTGCCCCATTTCGTGCCCTACAAAATCAAGATCAAAAAAATCTCCTTCAGGAATTTGCGTTGAAGCATACGCACTACCCTTTCTTCCATCTCTACAAACTGCCCCTATTGACCCTGCATTTCCATCACCTGGTGCTTTATTAAAGAGAATACCTATATCATAATTTGCCTCACCAATTGTATTGGTAAGTTCTGCCTGTATTTGAGCGCTCAAACTTCCGCTGTATGGATCCGTCAAGGGGTCAGTAAAAATAACTTGATCTGTATTTGACACAAGCTCTAATCGAATCGCTAAATCAGTTTCGAAAACCTGGTTGATTCTAGTCACAGTCGCGTTTATAGCTGCAAGTGCATCTGCAACAGTACCCCCATGATATTCAGTATACTCACCGGTTGTTGAAACTGCAAGTCTAAATTTTCGCAATTCCTGTCCGCTAATTGGCTTTAAAAATCGAGTTTCTAATTTGTTCTCAATAGTTGCTTTCGTACTGCATAAAAAATCAGTCTTACTTTTGGTATTTAAGTCTCTAGAATAAACAACATAGTTGTTATTGCTGTCCTTTTGCATAAAAGTAGAACCTCTCTTATCCGCATGAACAATCATACTCTGAATACCATTGTGTGATACGCTAAAGCGAATTTTGTCTTTAGAGCTTCCTAAAGCATAACCCGCATAAGATTTGATATTCGGGTACTTTCGAGAAAGTTCTGGAGAAAATACAGGCTGTTCAGTCACCTTAAAGGCAACGGACTCGCCAGCAGCATTTGGAAAATAAATTATTTTGGCGCTGCTTTTTGCTATGGATACTTTGTTTAACGCTGTTCTAAACAGCTGTTCATTGAAAGCGAATACTCGCCCTTTTTGAACGTCGAAACGCTCTGAAAAATTCTGATTTAAACCTTGTTTGGAAACATCTTGTTGCCAATAGCTACTCTGAGCAGAACCGTAAAAGGAGAGAAATGCTATGGTAATTGAAAAAACAAGACGTAATTTTGTGTTCATCAATGGGGATTTTCCAAACTCAAATATAAGCTTTTTATCTTCTTTTTTTCGTGATAACAGTTCAAAGCATTAAAGAATACGACAAAGAACACGCGACTGTCATTACCATTGGCACTTTTGACGGCGTTCATATCGGTCATCGAAAAATACTCGAAAGGCTTATAAAAGCCGCAAGCATTTCTAAGCTCAAATCAACGGTTATTACTTTTTTTCCGCATCCTAGAATGATACTTCAAAAAGATGCTGATATCAAATTGATAAATACCATTGAGGAAAAGATAAAAATTCTTGAAAATCTCGGACTAGATTATTTAATTATTCACCCATTTACTTCTGATTTCTCAAGGCTTTCGGCTACAGAATTTGTTCGAGATTTATTGGTCAACGAATTGCACGCAAAGAAGATAATTATCGGCTATGACCATCGTTTTGGCAGAAACCGTAACGCCAATATAAGTGATCTTATCACTTTTGGAAACACCTTCGATTTTGAGGTAGAAGAAATATCAGCTCAAGAAATCGATGACGTATCTGTCAGTTCTACAAAAATCAGAAAAGCACTGGAAATGGGCGATGTAAAAACCGCGAACACTTATTTGGGCTATAACTACATGCTCACAGGAACAGTCAAAAAAGGAAAAGGTTTAGGTCGGAAATTGAATTTTCCAACCGCAAATTTACATATTGAAGAAGCCTATAAATTAATTCCAAAAATTGGAGTTTACGCGATACAAAGTACTATCAATGATTTCACTGTATTCGGAATGATGAATATTGGCTTTAACCCAACCGTATCAGGAACAGAGAAGACTATAGAAATAAATTTCTTTGATTTTGATAAAGACCTATACGGCCAAAAACTACAAATTGATATTATTGAGCGTATTCGCGATGAGTACAAATTTGATTCGGTAGATGCGCTCAAAGAGCAACTATCTAAAGACAAAGAAACTTCCCTTTCAATATTAGCACAATTATGAACGCGCTTAGTCGTTTACTGTTTGCTAAAATTGATAATTCTACACTACTTATTTTTCGTATTCTCTTTGGTATTCTTATCGCGCTAGAGTGCTACGGTGCAATCGCTACAGGCTGGGTAACAAAAACCCTAGTAGAACCACAATTCACCTTTAATTTCATTGGTTTTGATTGGCTACAACCCTTACCGGGTTTCGGTATGTATTTCTACTTTTTTATCATGGGAACCCTAGGTGTATGCATTGCATTAGGCTATAAGTATAGGTTTAGTATTATTTCGTTTACACTGCTATGGACCGCAGTTTATTTAATGCAGAAATCGTCGTACAACAATCATTATTATTTATTGATCTTAATTTCGAGCCTCATGTGCTGCTTTCCCGCGAATGCAGGCTATTCTATAGATGCAAAACAAAACCCTTCGCTTCGAAAAGAACATATGTTTGGGTATGTAAAATGGATTATAGTTTTTCAATTAGGTATCGTTTATACCTATGCTGCTGTAGCCAAAATATATGGCGACTGGCTTGACTTTGGTATTATTAAAATCTTAATGTTAGACAAAGCAGGCTACTATGTAATTGGAGACTTACTTCAGCAAGCATGGGTTCATAAAATAATCGGTGTTTTTGGAATTTTATTTGACCTACTAATTGTGCCTGCACTACTTTGGAAGCCCAGCAGAAAAATCGCCTTTTTTAGTGCTGTATTTTTTCACCTCTTCAACTCTATTGTTTTTCAAATTGGAATATTTCCTTATTTGTCAATTGCATTTATAGTCTTCTTTTTTGAGGCGGAAAGCATTCGAAAAATCTTCTTTAAAAATAAATTATTTTACACGGAGCATAAAATTGAAATACCTGCATTTAGAAACCTATCATTACTTCTCGGATGCACGTACTTTCTCGTGCAGCTAGCCTTGCCACTTCGTCATTATTTCATAGATGATGCTGTTCTATGGACCGAAGAAGGGCATCGTTTAAGCTGGCGTATGATGCTGAGAAGTAGATCCGGAAAAATTACCTTTAAGGTGGTCAATACAGAAACAAATGCCTCAAAAACGGTAAAACTAAGCCAATATTTAACGAAGAAACAAAGAAGAAGAATCGCAGCATATCCTGATTTTATATGGCAATTCGCACAATATTTGAAAAAGGAATACGCAAAAAAAGGAGAAACTATTTCTGTATATGCATTGAACTCCAAAATAGCTGTTAATGGAAGGCCTTATCGCGCTTTTATAGATCCTAAAGTAGATTTAGCTAAGGAAGCTTGGAATCATCTTGAGCATCATAAATGGATTTTACCCTCTCAATTAAAGAAGGCTAACTAAAACTTCTCTGACCTTTGACATAATTGCAAGGGCATGCCCCAAGGGTCTCGAAGCATCACCAAATGACTACCATCTTCTTTTTGCACTTCTTCTACAAAAATAGCACCTTGCTCCTGCAAACGTTCGCTATCTTTTTCGGCATTTTCTGAAACAAAAGCCACGTGAAAAGTCAGCTGGTGTTGCCTTCCAAAATTTGTCATCAATGCATCAGGCCTTTGATAGAGCTCCAGAATCACTCTGCCTGAAGCGTCTGCTATAAATGTCAAACGGAAGTTCTTTTTGTTGACGCACCACCTTTAGCTGCAAATGAGAAACATACCATTTCACAACAGCGGCTACATTATTGACGTTCAAGGCCAAATGTTCAAAAACCATATCATATCTTTTACATTATATTCTACCTTAAATGTAAGCGTTTTTCAAATCGAATGCCCTTTTAAAACTTGGCAATGTGGGCTAAAAAAAACATAAAGCACCCCCTTTTATTAAATTCAGCATCCCATAGCAATGCTCCGTTTCAAATAAGCCCTGCAAGCATATCTTTCGTAGCCTTTTCTGAGCCTAATAGATTTTCTAAAGCGGCATTCGATTTTAATAGGATTAGTTTAAATTTGCAGCTCAAATAGAAACTATAATGCTACAGTTACAAGTCATACGAGAGAGAAAAGACGAAATCATCAGCGCACTACAAAAGCGAAATATTGATGCGACTTCCCTTTTGGATGGTATTCTTCAGTTGGATGAAAAAAGAAAATCTACACAAACGCAACTTGATGCAACTTTAGCAGAATCAAATAAACTCTCGAAAGAAATCGGGATGCTTTTCAAAAGCGGAAAAGCACAAGAAGCTACAGTTTTAAAAGCAAAAACAGGTGTATTAAAAGACGATTCAAAAAAACTGGGTGACGAATTAAATAGGGTAGCAGAAGAACTTCAAAACTTGTTGTATCAGCTTCCGAATATTCCTCATGCATCTGTGCCCGCAGGAAGCACAGACGAAGACAACGAAGAAATTTTTAAGGAAGGTGATATTCCGACTTTAATTAGTGGCGCTCTACCGCATTGGGAGCTGGCAAAAAAATACGACATCATTGATTTTGAACTTGGCGTTAAAATAGCAGGAGCTGGCTTTCCAGTGTACAAAGGAAAAGGTGCGCGATTACAACGAGCTTTGATTGCATACTTCTTAGATAAAAATACAGAAGCAGGCTATACTGAAATGCAGGTGCCACATGTGGTAAACGAAGCCTCCGCACTCGGCACAGGACAACTACCCGATAAAGAGGGGCAAATGTATCACGTGGGCGAAGATGATTTGTATTTGATTCCCACAGCAGAAATACCGGTTACGAATTTATTTCGTGATGCGATTGTAAATGAAAAAGACTTTCCTATTTGCTATACTGCCTACACGCCCTGTTTTCGTCGTGAAGCGGGAAGTTATGGCGCACATGTTCGCGGCTTGAATAGGCTACACCAGTTCGATAAAGTTGAAATCGTACGTGTTGAACATCCGAAAAATTCTTTTGAAGCCTTAGATGGAATGGTAGAGCATGTTAAAAATATCCTCAGAGACCTAAAATTACCCTACCGAATTCTAAGACTTTGTGGTGGTGATTTAGGTTTTACTGCTGCCCTAACCTTTGACTTTGAAGTTTTCTCAACGGCACAAGATCGTTGGTTAGAAATCAGTTCAATTTCCAATTTTGAAGCCTATCAAGCGAACCGCTTAAAGCTGCGCTACAAAGATGAAAACGGAAAAAATCAATTGGCACATACCTTAAACGGAAGCGCTCTAGCTTTGCCACGCGTATTGGCTGGCATTTTAGAAAATTATCAAACCGCTGATGGTATTGAAATTCCAGAAGTTTTAGTGCCCTATTGTGGATTTGACAAAATCGACTAAGCAAAAGAACGGCTTTCAAATTATAGCCACCTTAACAGATTCTTTTCAAAGCCTGGAGTATATTTGTTAAATTTCTAGTATGAAGGCACTTCTCTTTTTTATTCTTTTTCTCCTTACTTCAGTTGCTTTTGCCCAAGAAGATTTTTTGGCGAAGCGTTATTTTGAGGATGGCGATTACGAAAAAGCAGTCGTTTTCTATGAAAAACTGGTTGAAAAAGATCCAAGAAGAACTGATTATAAAGAAGGGTTAATCGCTTGCTACCAGCAGCTGGAACGCTATGAAGAAGCGGAGAAATTCCTATTAAATACTTTAGCGCTAGGCAAACCATATCCTACCTTCAATATAGAGCTAGGTTATAATTACACCTTGCAAGATAATTCTGAAAAAGCTGCTGAATACTACGATAAAGCCATTGCCGTGATTGATGAGAATCCAAATTATGGCTATGGCATTGGCTTCCGTTTTCAAAAATATGCACTTCTAGACTATGCGCTAAAAGCCTACTCTAGAGCTATGGAGCTAAACCCTAAGTTGGATTACAACTATCAAATGGCTCGCATATATGGCGAGCAGGGCACTATTGACAAAATGTATTCATCGTATCTGACCCTTATCCGAGAAAAAAAAGCGTCAATGTCAAATGTGCTTCGAAATTTTGATGATTTCATTAGTGAAGATGCCGAAGCGGAAAATAATATCAAACTAAAAACTATACTTCTTCAGAATGCACAAAAAGACCCCGATGTGCTTTGGAATCAATTGCTGAGTTGGTTGTTTGTTCAACAGAAACAATATGGTAGTGCTTTTCGTCAAGAAAAGGCAATTTACAAACGAATGAACGGTGCCACTATTCAAAGACTAGAAAATTTAGGAGACCTCACTTTAGAAGGGAATGCTATTGATGTAGCTCAAGATATATTTCAATACATTATCGCTAATGCAAATGACGAAGTAACCAAACTAAATGCGCAATTAAACAGCATTGATATCGAACTATTAAATGCAGATGAAAAAACGGTAAATGAAGTACAAAAACGATTCGAAGAGCTCATTGAAATTTATGGGTACAAAAATCAAACATTGCAACTTCAAATTGCTTACGCAAACTTCTTGACTTTTAAGAAAAATATGCCGCAACCTGCTGTTGCCATCCTCAAAAACAGTTTAGAACTCCCTATAAACGCACGCGGCACTGCTTACATCAAAATGACATTAGGTGACATATTGGTTTTTGACAAAAAATTCAACGAAGCGCTTATCTATTTCTCTCAAATTCAGAAAAAACTAAAAAATGATGTGCTGGGGCAAAACGCGCGCTATAAAGTAGCCCAAACTAGTTTTTACAAAGGAGATTTCGACTGGGCTTTGACACAATTGAAAGTTCTGCGCAGCTCTACTTCGCAATTAATCGCTAATGATGCCATGCAATTAAGCTTGCTCATTTCTGACAATTCATTGGAAGATTCGACACAAACAGCTTTGCGAAAATATGCCCGTGCTGACTTGCTCGCCTATCAAAATAAAACCAAAGAGGCAATTGCAGAATTAAATGGCATTCTAATCGACCATAAAGGCGAAAAAATAGAAGACGATGCGCTTTTAAAACAAGGTGAACTTTTAGAGGAAATAAAAGACTACGCTGCGGCCGAATTAAATTACCGCAAAATTATTGAGTTCTATGGCGCTGGTATTTTAGCCGACGATGCTCACTTTCAATTGGGCGAACTCTATAGAACTATCTTAAACGCCCCCGAAAAAGCAAAAGCACAATACGAAAAAATTATTTACAATTACCAAGACAGTTATTACTTCCCGCAAGCGCGCCAATACTTTAGAAAGCTTCGGGGAGATTCTATTAATTAAAGCCAAGTATCAAACCTAATAAAAATCGAACTTGAAACTTGAACTTGAACTTGAAAACATGTATATCTACAACGTCACTATAAATATTGAAGCATCTGCCCATAACCATTGGCTGCAATGGATGAAAGAAACCCACATACCCGATATGCTGGCAACAGGAAAGTTCTCTAAGGCTAAAATGTGCAAAGTTTTGGTGGAAGAAGAAATGGGAGGCCTTACCTATTCCATTCAATATACGACCACAGACAAACAAACCTTAGAGCTTTATTACAAAGAAGACGCCGACCGCCTTCGTCAAGACTTTAGCAAACTATTCGCAGGACAGTTTGTCGCATTTCGCACTGAACTAGAAATCGTTAGTGAACATTAAACATGGCTAAAAATAAAAAGAAACCCTTTCAAACTTGGAAAGAGAAAAACAAGCGAGATGACAGCCCGATAAAGGCTAAAAAACATCTCGGTCAACACTTTTTAAAGGATGAAGGTATCGCCCAGCAAATTGCTGAAACACTTTCCTTTGAGGGATATAAGAATGTTATTGAAATCGGCCCAGGAACCGGAGTGCTAACAAAGTATCTTTTGATAAACCCTATTGAATTAGTCGCGATGGATTTAGATTCAGAATCTATCGTTTATCTAAATCATAATTTCCAATTAGAGCATCCGAAGGTTTTACAAGGAGAAGGTTCTTTCAAAGTTATCGAAGGAGATTTTTTAAAACACAATTTATCGGAGCTTTTTGGTCAAGAGCAATTTGCGGTTACTGGAAATTTCCCTTACAACATTTCCACACAAATTGTCTTTAAAGTACTGGAAATGAAAGAACAAATTCCTGAGTTTTCTGGAATGTTTCAAAAAGAAGTCGCCGCTCGTATCTGCGGAAAAGAAGGGAACAAAACCTACGGAATTCTATCTGTTTTGGTGCAAGCATTTTATGATGCAGAGTATTTATTTACAGTACAACCTGAAGTTTTTGACCCCCCACCTAAAGTTCAATCTGGAGTTTTACGTCTAACACGAAAAGAAAATTTCGAGCTTGATTGTGATGAAAAATTATTCTATAAAGTAGTAAAAGCCGTTTTTAATCAACGTAGAAAAACTATTCGTAACAGCCTAAAAACCTTTGCCCTTTCTGATGTTTTGAGAGAAGAAGAAGTTTTCACCAAACGGCCAGAGCAACTCACTGTTATTGACTTTATAGAACTTACCAAGAAAGTAGCCGCTGACCTTGAACAAAATGCTTCGTAAGCACTGAGTTTTTGAGGTTTAAACAACTTGAAACTTTTGAAGCCTGAAACTAGAAACATTTTCTTTAAATTTGCCGCAACTCTAGTATAAAATAGTATAAAGAATGACACCCTTCAAACTCACAGATGAGTTCCTAGCTGAAATAGAGCAGCTTATTGAGAACAAAAAAGATTCCACCTTGGAATCTCTTTTGGAGGAGGTGCACTATGCCGATATCGCAGAGGTTATTAATGAGTTGAATCAAGAGGAAGCCACCTACCTCATTAAACTTCTTGAAAGCGACAAGACCTCTGATGTACTTACTGAATTAGATGAAGATGTTCGTGAAGGCATTCTGAACAATCTGTCCGCAAAAGAGATTGCCAAAGAGTTAGAAGAATTAGATACTGATGATGCAGCAGATATTATTGGCGAGTTGCCACAAGATATTGTTCAAAAAGTTATCTCTGAGATTACTGATAAAGAACATGCCAAAGATATTGTTGACCTACTTCGCTATGACGAAGACTCTGCAGGGGGGCTCATGGCAAAGGAACTGGTCAAAGTAAAAGACACTTGGAATGTACTTGCCTGTGTAAAAGAAATGCGCGAACAAGCAGAAAACGTAACGCGCGTACACTCTATTTATGTTGTAGATGAAGAAGATGTTTTGATGGGGCGCTTGTCTCTAAAAGACTTATTAACCGCCTCTAGCACCGCTAAAGTCAAAGATATTTATATTCCTAAGGTAGATTCCGTTAATGTCAATGAGGACGCTGAAGAGGTTGCCAAAATCATGTCTAAATATGATCTAGAAGCTATTCCGGTGATTGATGAGATTGGGCGCTTGGTGGGGCGTATTACCATTGATGATATTGTAGATGTAATCAAAGAAGAAGCAGAAAAAGATTACCAATTGGCAGCAGGTATCTCGCAAGATGTAGAGGCCGATGATAGTATTTGGGAGCTTACCCGTGCCCGTTTGCCTTGGCTCATTCTTGGCCTTTTTGGCGGACTAGGAGCTGCCGGTATTATGGGAGGTTTTGAAGATATGATTTCGAAACATGCTATTCTTTTCTATTTTACCCCTCTTATCGCTGCGATGGCTGGTAATGTAGGTGTGCAGTCAAGTGCGATTATCGTTCAGGGTTTAGCGAACGATGATTTAAAAGGAAGCGTTGGAAATCGATTGATTAAAGAGATGCTCTTGGCTTTACTTAACGGGCTCATTCTAGCTGCGATTCTACTATTATTTACTTGGTTCTGGAAGGGAGACTTTCTTACTGCGCTTGCCATTTCTCTTTCACTAATCGCTGTAATTGTAGTTGCAGGCTTTATTGGCACCTTTACCCCGCTTTTTTTGAACAAAAGAGGTATTGACCCAGCCATTGCCACAGGGCCTTTCATTACCACAAGTAATGATATCTTCGGAATTCTTATTTACTTTTGGATTGCTAAACTTGTTTTAGGAATTTAGTAAGCCTGCCCTTTTTTAATACTTAATTCTGTCGCTATGAAACCCATCAATCTAAAAGAAAAACATGCCCTCTTCAGCAAGCAATGGCATCCGCATCAAATCGCAGTTGTTGATGATATGCAGGTGATTCTTGCCAAAGTTAAAGGAGAGTTTGTGTGGCACGCGCATGAAAAGGAAGATGAACTTTTTCAGGTTTTAAAAGGAACGCTTTATATGAAATTCCGTCATAGAACAGAAGTTGTCAAGGAAGGTGAAATCATTGTTGTTCCGAAAGGTGTAGAACATTGCCCATCTACCAAAAATGGAGAAGTAGTAGAGCTCTTACTTTTTGAAAAAATAAACACAGCACATACGGGCGAAGTCAGACATGAAAAGACACAAAGCCATTATCCTAAAATCTAAATTCAAGCAATGAAAATCCTCCACCTAGACACAAATCACCCTTTAATTATTGAGCAATTTGAAGCTTTAGGGTTTCAGAATGAAGAAGATTACACCTCAACAAAAGAAGAGGTCATGCACAAAATACATGACTATGATGGTATTATTATTCGAAGTCGTTTTACTTTAGATGAAGCCTTTCTTGAAAAAGCCACTAAGCTCAAATTCATAGGTAGACTGGGTGCAGGTTTAGAAAACATAGATACAGGCTATGCTAAATCAATGGACATTTTCTTAGCTGCTGCACCTGAAGGCAATCGTAATGCCGTAGGTGAACATGCCTTAGGTATGTTATTATCACTTTTTAATAAATTACATACTGCCCATCAGGAGGTCTGCTCTGGTCAATGGAACCGTGAAGCTAATCGCGGCATTGAAGTGGAAGGCAAAACCGTCGGAATCATAGGCTACGGAAATATGGGAAAAGCCTTTGCTAAGAAGCTAAAAGGTTTTGATGTTGCCGAAGTTATATGTTATGATATTCAAGGTGGTGTAGAAGATGAGAATGCCCGACAAGTAGGCATTATGGAACTGCAACAACGTTCTGATATTATTAGCCTTCATGTGCCTCAGACAGAAAGCACCACAGGTATGATTAATAAGGAATTCATTGATAAATTTCAAAAGCCATTTTGGTTAATTAATACCGCTAGAGGCAAATGTATAGTTACCGAAGATTTGGTAGCCGCTCTAAAATCTGAACAAATTCTTGGCGCTGGTTTGGATGTACTTGAGTATGAAAAAGCATCATTCGAAAATATGTTTATGGATGCTAAAATGCCTGAAGCCTTTCAATACCTCATTACAGCTAATACCGTTATTTTATCTCCCCATGTTGCCGGTTGGACTGCTGAAAGTAAAATAAAACTTGCCCAAACTGTAGTTGATAAAGTCAAAGAGAAATTTTGCTAACTTTATAAAACTAACTTATACATATGGCGTCATGCAATATAAAGCAAACTCACCCGAGGAGTACATCCAACAACTTACGCCAGTTAGGCAGGCAGCAATATCTAAATTGAGAGCCGTAATCGCTATGAACCTTCCAAAAGGGTTTCAAGAACAAATGAGTTATGGCATGTTGGGTTTTGTAGTACCCCATTCCGTTTACCCTGATGGTTATCATTGTGATACCTCACTCCCCTTACCTTTTATAAACATCGCTTCACAAAAGAATTTTATTGCTTTATATCATTCAGGCATCTACGCTGACCCCGCATTAAGTGATTGGTTTGTTGGGGAATATTCGAAATATGTAAACACAAAATTGGATATGGGTAAAAGCTGCATCCGATTTAAAAAGATGGAAACGATTCCATATGAACTGATTGGAGCCCTTTGTAAAAAGCTAACGGTTACCGATTGGATCGCCCTTTACGAGAAAAATTATAAGCCTAAGTGATTTTTAAAAAGAAGGCATTTATGCCGTATTTCTTTGATCTAGAAATATTTGCTACATTTAACCATACAATTAACCAGTAAAAAATAATAGGATGTCAGAAGAACATAAAGATTTAGGTGATAAGGCAGAAGATGCTTTTGATGCTGCAAAAGATAAAGCTAGTGAATTAGGAGGAAAAGCAGGTGAGAAGTTCGAGGAAGCAAAAGAAGCGACGAAAGAGTTTGCAGAGGATGCCAAAGAAGCTGCTAGTGACTTTGCTGATGATGCGAAGAAAACTGCAAATGAGTTTACCGAAAGTGCAAAGGAAGCCTTTGGTGAAGTTGGAGGTGAAAATAAAAGAATATTAGCCGGCATCTTAGCTATTGTTCTTGGTTCGCTTGGAGTTCATAAGTTCATACTTGGGTATAAAAAAGAAGGGATTATTCTTTTAGTTGCAACCATTATTGGCTATGCAACCATGTGCTTTGTAATAGGAAGTTTTATAGTGATGGCAACCGCTATTGTTGGCTTAATAGAAGGCATCATGTATCTTACAAAAACAGATGAAGAGTTTTACAATACCTACCAAGTAGGCAGAAAACCCTGGTTCTAGAAAATTAGAAAAAGTCAGATTTTTACAATTTGGCTTTTTTTATTACATCTAATATCGTAATATTGCAATATACAAATACGAAATGGGCAGTACTAAGACGCAAATATTCAATAACAAGCAAAACGAATTGGCTACTATATTTAAAGTACTAGCGAACCCTGCACGTATCGCTATACTACAATATATCAGTGGGCAAAAAGCTTGTATTTGCAATGATATTGTAGACGAAATTGGGCTGGCTCAACCCACCATTTCCCAGCATTTGAAAGAACTAAAAAGTATTGATTTAATAAAGGGTGAGATTGATGGCAAAAAAATATGCTATTGTATCAACCTCGAAAAATGGAAGGAAATACAAGACCTTCTAAACTCCTTCTTTGATAAAACTACCTTTAACTGTTGTTAAAACCTCTACATATGAAAACAAACGAATTTTTATCCCTATTAAAAACGCATCCGAATAAAAGTCTCCTTTTTGAGTATAAAAACGGACACTTGGTTGCTGCTAACTATCACATTACCGAAATTAAAAATATCACGGTTGATTCTATCGATTGTGGAGCAGGAACTGATTTCTGGAAAGAAACCATCATCCAATTATGGGAAAGTCCGGAGGAGAAGGGTAAACGCGATTACATGTCTGCCAATAAAGCCCTTGACATTCTCAACAAGGTGGATGCTATCAAACCTATGGAAAAAGAAGTAGAGGTTAAATTTGAATACAGCAATCCTGATTTTCATACGGCACAACTCTTTGTGCATGGCTATGAAGTTCGTGCTGATCAGATGATCATGAAACTAGGCGTAGAACGTACCGACTGTAAAGCTAAAGAGACCTGCGGAATTCCTGCAGAAATTAGCGTGGAAGATGATAACGCATGTACTCCTGGAGGCGGATGCTGCTAAATTAAACCCTATGAACATTCGAAAAATGTCCGCTTCAGATTGGCCAGCAGTCGCTAAAATTTATACAGAAGGTATTGCTACTGGCTTTGCCACTTTCGAGACGAGCACACCAAGCTACGAAGCGTGGAATACTGCTCATATGTCGACCTGCCGTATCGTTGCAACCGAAAATGATATGGTACTGGGTTGGGCGGCATTATCGCCTGTTTCAAACAGATGTGTTTATGGTGGCATTGCAGAAGTTAGCGTATATGTTGGCAGTAACAGTCGCGGCAAAGGGGCTGGCAAAGCACTACTAGAAACTTTGATTACCGAAAGTGAAAAAGAAGGCCTTTGGACCATTCAAGCAGGTATTTTTCTGGAAAATGAAGCCAGTATAGCACTGCATAAAAAAGTAGGCTTTCGATATATTGGCAAACGTGAAAAGGTGGGTAAATTAAAGGGCGTTTGGAAAGACAATCTCCTTTTCGAGCGACGAAGTGTAACAGTAGGTATATAAAAATAAAGATGGCAGAAGAACAACTATTTCAAACCATAGAAAAAACTATCAAGTCTTTACAAATTGATGAGATCTCTGAGAACCGAAAAGCGGTTCTAGGTCCTCTGGTAAGTTATATCAAGAATAAAATCAAAAACAACGAAGCGATAGCGCTTAATTTTATTTGTACCCATAATTCAAGAAGAAGTCATCTATCTCAGGTATGGGCTCAAACTTTAGCTTATTATGTGGGTATAAAAAATATCACTTGCTACTCTGGCGGAACCGAAGCTACTGCCTTATTTCCGATGGCCGCTGAAACCTTGAAAAATATAGGGTTTCAGATCAGCACCCTCTCTGATCCTCCAAACCCTGTGTATCATATTAAATATGCTGCTGACGCGCACCCTGTTATCGGTTTCTCTAAAACCTTTGATGATGACTTTAACCCGAAATCCAATTTTGCGGCCATTATGACCTGTTCATCCGCCGATAAGGGCTGTCCTATTGTTGGTGGTTCTGATGCTAGGTTTCCGATAACTTTTGAAGACCCAAAAGCCTTTGACAACACGCCCTTGCAAAAAGAAAAATATCACGAAAGAAGCCTCCAAATTGCTACTGAACTTCTCTATGTGATGCAGGAAAGCAGCTAGCATTTCAAAGCATCACGGATTTCTAAAAAGTTTTTAAAGGGAAAATTATTCTTAAGAGTTTTCAGTTTGATTTGCCTCAGCGAATTTACGCTCTAGCTCAGCTTGAAACTCTTCCATAACAGGTTTTACAGTGCTTTCTGGAAGGTCTGCTATTTTGATGTACATTAAGCCGTCTACTGAATTATTGAAGAGCGGGTCTACATTAAATGCTATAACCTTTGCATTCTGTTTGATGTATTTCTTAATTAATACGGGTAAACGAAGACTACCAGGTTCAACCTCCTCAATGAGGCGGTCAAACTTATTCAAATCTGCTTGAGTTTCATCAAATACAAACTCTTTGTCAGCATCATTTAGCTTCACCTTGAATTCCTTTTTAGGGCGAATGTACTGCGCTACATACGGGTCCCAATAATGTGATTTCATAAACTCAATCATGAGCGATTTTGAGAAATTTGAAAACTGGTTACTGATGCTTACTCCTCCAATCAAATACTTATGCTCAGGGTAGAGTAATGTGGTATGCACGATGCCCTTCCAAAGCAAAAATAAGGGCATCGGTTTTTGCTGATATTCCTTGATAATATACGCTCGCCCCATTTCTATAGATTGCTGCATCATACCAAAAAGTTCGGGCTCAAAACGAAATAAATCTTGTAAATAAAACCCATCTATACCGTACTTTGCGAAAATTTCAGAGCCTAAGCCCATGCGATACGCGCCGGCGATAGCCTTTGCTTGGGTATCCCAAAGAAACATGTGATGGTAATAGGCATCAAACTTATCAATGTCAGTCGAATTATTAGTGCCTTCTCCTATTGCCCTAAAGGTAATTTCGCGCTGTCTGCCGATTTCTTTGAGAATAAAAGGCATTTCACTGGCTGGAGCTAAAAAAACTTCATAATTTTTGCTCTTCAACATTCTTCTGTCCTTCTCAATCAACTTTTCAATCTCACCCTCAATAACCTCGGTACGAACAGCGTTAACGATCTTTCTAGGCTGTTTAGGAAGCTTTAAAGTGGTCGGAATTTGATCTATCAATCGCTCCTTTTCATAAGCATTGGAAAGAATATATAGTTTCTTGCGGAGTAAATCTCCAAAATCCTCAAAGCTATCTTGTTCTTGTTGTACTTTTACTGGTATGGGCTGCCCAATACGCACTTTAATGGGTCGATTTCTTTGGCTAAGTACCTCAGAAGGTATCTTCGCCGTTCGAAAAATAGCGCTCATTTTAGCCAAACGATAGAAAAGCTTGCTATTTCTAGCATGAAAGTAAATAGGAACCACGGGCACTTCCGCTTTGCGGATTAATTTTAAAGCTGCCGTCTCCCAAGCTTTGTCAACGATCAACTTTCCGTCTTTATGTGTTGAGACCTCTCCTGCAGGAAAAACCCCCAACGGATGACCAGCTTTTAAATGCAGTAAAGCGCTTTTGAAACCAGCAATACTACTTCGAACGTCTTTTCTATTCTCAAATGGGTTTACAGGAATTATGTAGGGTTCAATAGGAGCCATTCGCTGCAACAAGAAATTGGCCATAATTTTATAATCCGACCTTTGCCCATGCAATAGTTTAAAAAGAAGTATGCCATCAATACCCCCTAACGGATGGTTCGAAATCGTTATATAAGCACCGTCTTTGGGTAGCCTTTTAAAATCTTCTTCCGGAATTTCAAAGTCTATTTCGTAATACTTGAGAATAGCTTCTGCATATGCATCTGCGTCTAGGTGTTTTATACTATCATAGTATCTGTTGATACTTGATATTCGAGTAACCTTCAGTAGAAACCAACCTATAAAAACGCCGAAAGAGCCATATTTATCAAGCTTAATGGCTTTCGCCAATTCTTTCGCGGTTACTAAACCCATTCATGTATAATTTAAGTAACGGTAAATATAACATAATCCGCAGTTGAGAAAGGTAATTTAACATTTTCAAAGACAAGCTTTTATGAATATACCGCTTTAAAACTGTTTGATTACAAATTGCACGGTCTCCTTACCTCTTTGCTCTAGAAGAACTTCATGGCCATTCAAAAGAGATGCTATAGCTTTGGTGTTAAAATGACGTATGGTATACAGGGAAACATCTTCTTGACAAGTAACCTTAAACCTGCTTTTTAAATTGCTCAAAAGCTCTTCAAGTCTGCCGAATTTATTGTCTACACAGACCGAAAAGCTAATCGCAGAATTTTGAATCAAATCTACTTTCATCTTATACTCATGAAACATTTTAAACAGTTCGCTAATACTATCCTCAACGATAAAAGAAAAATCTAAAGAAGATAATTTAATCAATACTTGGTCCTTTTTTACAATAAAACACGGCACTTCGGGCTCAATTGCAACACCCTTACCAACGATTGTTCCTTTATTTTTTGGATTTAAAAAAGACTTTACATGCAAGGGAATTTCTTTACCCTGAAGCGGCTGTAATGTTTTTGGGTGAATTACAGAAGCACCATAAAACGCAAGTTCAATTGCCTCGCGATATGAAATCGTATTCAACAACTGTGTCTCTTTAAAATATCTTGGATCTGCGTTTAAAACTCCTGGAACGTCTTTCCAAATTGTAACAGACGTAGCATTTAAACAATAGGCTAAAATAGCTGCAGAATAATCAGAACCCTCTCTTCCTAGAGTTGTTGTAAAGTTGTTATTATCACTTCCTAGAAAACCTTGTGTAATGTTCAATATTTTTTGGTCTATCACTTTAGAAACATTGGCTTGCGTACTAGCCCAATCAACAGTTGTATCTCGGTAGTTATTATCCGTTTTTATCAATTCACGAACATCTAACCAATTGTTGTTTAGGCCTACTTCATTTAAGTATCCGCTAATTATGCTTGTAGCCACCAACTCACCGTAGCCAACAACTTGGTCATAAACGAAATTATAATGCGGTGATTTATTCCAAACTAAAAAACCCTGTACTTCATCAAAAAGTGATTTTACTTGATTGAAAATTGGATGCTTACTATTTGGAAATAGATCGGAAAGAATATCATTATGGAATTTAATAACGTCTTGAATAGCTGTCTTTACAGAGTTCTTATCTTCAAAATACGCATTCACAATAGCCTCCATGGCATTTGTAATTTTCCCCATTGCAGAAACTACCACCAAGGTGTTTTCATAACCTACCTCTTGCAGCACACTAACTACATTTTTAACTCCGTCAGCATCTTTAATCGATGCACCTCCAAACTTGAATACTCGCATTACTACTACTTGTTTATTGTCATTAACCTAAAGTCGGTAATCTTTACTATATGTTTTCTAGAAAAGCTTTCATTCCTTGTTCATCTAATTGAACAACATCCCAATCTCGCATTACTCGTGCTCCCTTCTTTTCATAAAAAGTGATGGCGGGTTCGTTCCAATCTATAACTTCCCAACTGATGCGCTTAACACCCAAATTATGTCCGTATTTAACTACTTCGCCTAAGAGGGCGCTGCCCAATCCGCTTCCCCGCATTTGCTCAGTAACAATAAGATCTTCTAAGTGGATAACCGGTCCTTTCCAAGTAGAATATCTAGGGTATACTAATGCCATGCCCACTAAAGAACCATCAGACTCCGCAACGAAGCATTGAAAGCGTTTTTCGTTACCAAAACCATCATTTACTAAATCTTCGGAAGTTACTTCAACGGCGTCGTGCTCCTTTTCAAAAGAGGCTAATTCTGTAATAAGACCCAATACTTGTGGCATATCTTCTGCCACTGCTTCTCTAATTTTATACATAATTGTTACAAATAAAACACAAAGTTATAAATTTAAAAAGACATTAATTTAAGCAAAGGCACTAGTATCACAAAATACACGTTATTTGTATACATAACACATTCCTAATTTACATGACCAAAAGAAATACAACGCTAGGTGAGTTTATTATTGAAAACCAAGATTCATTTCAGTATTCTTCAGGAGAACTATCCAAACTAATTAATGCCATTCGACTTGCTGCAAAAGTTGTAAATCACGAAGTAAACAAAGCGGGTCTTATTGATATTTTAGGTGCGGCGGGTGACACCAACATACAAGGTGAAGAGCAACAAAAATTAGATGTATTTGCTCATGATAAATTTATTCAAACCCTCACCAATAGAGAAATAGTTTGTGGTATTGCATCTGAGGAAGAAGATGATTTCATAAGTATTAACAGCAATGATGAGCGGCACCAAAATAAATATGTGGTATTGATAGACCCCTTAGACGGCTCATCAAATATTGATGTTAATGTATCGGTAGGAACTATATTCTCAGTCTATCGTCGCGTAACCCCAATTGGAACACCAGTTACACTAGAAGATTTTTTACAGCCCGGAAATAAACAAGTCGCTGCAGGTTATGTAGTTTATGGAACATCAACCATGTTGGTTTACACCACCGGTGATGGCGTTAACGGATTTACCTTAAACCCAGCTCTAGGCACTTTTTATCTATCTCACCCTGATATGAAATTTCCAGAAACAGGTAAAATTTACTCTGTAAATGAAGGAAATTATGTCCATTTTCATCAAGGCATAAAAGATTATATAAAGTATTGTCAGCAAGAAGAGGACGATAGACCATATACCTCAAGGTACATCGGTTCTTTAGTCTCAGACTTTCATAGAAACATGATTAAAGGGGGTATTTATATGTACCCAAAAACAAAGATTACCCAAAGCGGAAAGCTTCGGCTACTTTACGAGTGCAATCCTATGGCTTTTATTGCTGAACAAGCAAATGGAATTGCCATTGGCGGCAAAACACGGATTATGGACATTGAGCCCACCGAGCTACACCAGCGTGTTCCTTTCTTCTGTGGAAGTAGGAAGATGGTAGAAAAGCTTCAAGAGTTCTTAGAAAAATACCAATAAAAAAAAGGGAGCAATTGCTCCCCTTTTTTTATCTATAAATTCTAAATCTTAACGATTCATATTTTTTATCTCATCGATGAAATTATCTTCATCCACTCCGGCATGAACCAATTTCAGCGCCTTATCTACAATATACGTAATATTGACAGGAGAAAACCCTAGCCCAATACCTAATCGTTCTAACATCGCTGTCTGGTCATCTCCCAATTCATGGTCAGCATATACCATACGAGCCAAATCATATAAGCGCTCTAGTCTTCGGTCATAGCTAGTTGGAGGGTTTATAGGATGAGACTTATAATCCTTTAGAATCTCTTTATAATCTCCCTCTGAAATAACTAGCTTTCGAGCCAACCTATCTAAAAAGGCTTTTTCATCATCAGTAATAACTCCATCACTCATTGCAACACGAACGATGGCTGCAAAATGGTCTTGATTTCTTTTTTGAAATCCACTATCAAAAAAATCTGCAATCGACATAAGTTTCTAATTTTTAAAGTGACAAATATAATTTTTTTAGTGGGGATAATTTATAATCCTAGCAACTTTGTTTCATACCCAAATTAGTAACTTCACGATACCTTAAAAAATAACCTCCTCAAGCTTTATTCTCAGTTAGATCGAAATGACAAGAGACCAACTTTATGAAATTGCAGAATCTTGGTTCCAAGCACAAAAGTGGAAGCCCTTCCCCTTCCAAAAAGCCACTTGGAAAGCATTTTTACAAGGCAAACATGGCCTTTTAAATGCCCCAACAGGAAGTGGAAAAACATATGCGCTTTGGTTTCCTATTGTTCTGAATTATATTAAAAACAATCCTGAATACAAGACCAAACATAAAAAGGGGTTAAAAGCGGTATGGATTACTCCATTACGTGCCTTATCTCAAGAGATCAAACATTCTGCAGAACGAATTACAGCTGATTTAGGCACTCAAATGACCGTTGGCATTCGAACAGGAGACACCACTACAAAAGAACGTGCACTACAAAAAAAGCAAATGCCAGATTTGCTAATCACCACTCCTGAAAGTTTACAATTGCTATTGGCTACAAAAGGCTATGATAACATTTTTAAAGATTGCTCGGCAATTGTTGTTGATGAATGGCACGAGCTCTTAGGCACAAAGCGCGGTGTTCAAATGGAGCTGGGTCTATCGCGCATACGATCAATATCTAAAACACTTCGCATTTGGGGTATTTCCGCAACAATAGGAAATTTAGAACAAGCACGCCAAGTTTTACTTGGACCAGCATCAGACGCTTTGGCCAATTCAGTGATGATAAAAGCCAACTTAAAAAAGAAAATTACGGTCAAAAGTATCATCCCAAAGGAAATGGAAACTTTTCCTTGGCGTGGGCATTTAGGTCTTCGACTACTAGAAGATGTGGTTCCTATAATAAACGCAAGCAAAACCACCCTGCTATTTACCAACACCCGAAGTCAATGTGAAATATGGTTTCAAAAACTTCTCGAAAAACATCCTGAATATGCAGGTGAAATTGCCATGCACCACGGTAGTATTAATAAAGAAACCAGAGTCTGGGTTGAAAATGCTATTCGTAACGAGAGTTTAAAAGCAGTGGTCTGCACTTCTAGTCTTGACTTAGGTGTTGATTTTGCTCCTGTCGAAACCGTAATTCAAATTGGAGGACCAAAAGGAATTGCCCGTTTTTTACAGCGCGCAGGAAGAAGTGGTCATCAACCCGGAAAAGAAAGTGTGATTTACTTTCTTCCCACGCATGCTATTGAACTTGTTGAGTCTTCGGCCTTGCAACAGGCTGTTAAACAAAAGGCAGTTGAAGATCGAATGCCCTATTTGAACAGTTTTGATGTACTCTTACAATATTTAACCACATTAGCCATTTCTGACGGATTTTATCCGGGTGAAATTTACAGAGAAATTCAACAAACCTTTTGTTATCAAACCCTTTCTCAAGACCAATGGCAATGGTTACTCAATTTCCTGGTCATGGGAAGCCAAAGCTTACAATCTTACGATGAGTATAAAAAAGTTGAAATTGAAGAAGACGGAAAATTTAAGGTTAATAATCGCGGCGTTGCCATGCGTCATCGTTTTCAAATCGGAACTATTGTTGGTGACGTAAACCTCACCGTTCGCTATCAAAAAGGAGGGTATATAGGCAGTATTGAAGAACATTTCATCTCTAAGCTAAAAGTAGGTGATGTATTTACTTTTGCAGGACGAAATCTAGAATTCATCCGCATCAAAGAAATGCAAGTTCATGTTCGCAATTCAAATAAAAAAACGAATAAAGTACCCGCCTGGGGAGGCAGTCGCATGACGCTTTCCGCACAAATGTCTGAACTACTTCGAGAAGAATTATACACCGTGAGTCTTGACAAAAAAGAGCAATCTAAAGAAGTAAAATCATTACTTCCCATGTTCGACCAGCAAAGGCTTGAAAGTATGGTACCTAGGCCTGATGAATTTTTGATAGAAACCTTCAAAACACGAGATGGATACCATCATCTTTTCTATCCTTTTGAAGGAAGGTTTGTACATGAAGCCATGGGCAGTTTGTTAGGATATCGTATTAGTTTACTAGATCCAATAACTTTTTCACTAGCATTTAATGATTACGGATTTGAGCTACTTTCCGATAAAAAAATAGATATACAACAGGTAATTGATAACGATTTATTTTCTACAGATTATATGTTAGATGATTTGCAAAAGAGCTTAAATTCAACAGAAATGGCTCGTAGAAAATTCCGTGACATAGCAGTTATCAGCGGAATGGTTTTTACAGGGTATCCGAACAAAGGAGTTAAAATGAAACATCTACAGAGCGGCTCACAACTGTTATTTGATGTTTTTAGAGATTACGAAGATGATAATCTGCTATACCAACAAGCGTTTACCGAAACTTTCGAGCATCAGTTAGAAGAAGGGCGTTTGCGTATTTCTCTTGAGCGCATTGCCTCACAAGAAATCGTTTGGAAAGCTTGCTCAAAACCGACTCCCTTTTCCTTTCCGTTGATTACAGACCGAATGAGTAGAGAAAAACTCTCTAGCGAAAAATTTGAAGATCGCATCAAACGCATGGTAGCGGTTTTGAGCAAGAAGTAAAAATTAGGTTTCAAACAAGCCTCGTATTAATTTTACGAAAAACAGGCCTTAGTTTATCAAGAGGCGAAAGAACATATGACACAATCCATCCAAATTCGAAATCAAACCTTTATTCTTCATCCATTACGTGTTGCCTTTTGGAAGGAAAATTCAATGCTTTTAATCAGTGATGTGCATTTGGGCAAAGTGTCTCACTTTCGAAAATTCGGCGCTGCAGTTCCTCAGAAAGTAGTTCTCAAGAACTTTCAATTGCTAACAGAAGCTGTTGATTTCTTTCATCCTGAAACAGTTTGTTTTCTAGGAGATTTATTTCATTCTTCTTTAAACAACGAATGGAAATTATTTGAGCAATGGGTTTCTAAAACAGCTGCTAAAATAATTTTAGTCGCCGGCAATCATGATATTATTTCACCCCTTAAATATGAAGCACTGCATATTCAGGTGGTTTCAGAAATTCAATCAAACGAATTTCTACTCACCCACCACCCCGAAGAAAGAGAAGGTTTTTTTAATTTTTCGGGGCATATTCATCCAGCTGTAAAGCTTCGCGGTACTGGTCGGCAAACGCTGCGACTTCCCTGTTTTTTTAAAAGTGAACATCAAATGATTATGCCTGCTTTTGGCGAATTTACTGGGTTGCACATCTTAAAACCTTCTAAAAGTGATGAAGTTTTTGCACTTACCAAAGAGATTGTTTTTCAAGTTGAATTACGCTAAGCTTTCTTTTAAAACCCCTATCTCAGCACACCAGCTACACTCGTGTTAAATAGTCGTATTTTTAGCAAAAACCATTCCTATGAAAAAGCGACTCTCCATACTCAATTTAGCTTCTGTCATTCTTGTGATCGCTATAAACTACATATCACAAGCTATCAGAATTAATGAAACTACCATTGGTGAAGTAAGCAATAAATACTTTAATTTATTCACTCCAGCCAGTTATGCTTTTGCCATTTGGGGGCTTATTTTTATAGCGCTTATTGCCTACGGAATCTATCAGGTCAGAATGGCCTTTTTTAGCGACAAACCTTCCAGCTTTATCGACAAAACAGGCTATTGGTTCATTCTTGCAAATTTTTTAAATTGTATCTGGGTATTTGTTTTTGCGTACGAATACACCGGTCTTTCTGTGATCGTCATGTTTGGTATTCTATTTTCCCTTGTACAAAGCATTAGGAAAACAAATATGAATAGGGAGTCAGTTTCTCGTTCAACCATCATATTTGGCTGGCTACCTATCGGTATTTATTGCGGATGGATTGCCGTTGCTACGATCGCTAACTTAGCCGCATACCTCAGTAAACTAAATTGGGATGGCGCCTTTTTCTCAGAACAGCAATGGACCGTGATTATGATGACTATTGCAACACTCTTAAACATTTACATGGTTTGGAAAAGAAATATGCGTGAATTTGCCCTTGTTGGTGTTTGGGCCTTATTTGCTATCTATGTTAGACATTCAGACCGTATTGATACCTTGGCTAACATGGCACTGACCTGTAGTATAATTCTAACGCTGGTCGTCACTGCCCATATCATTCAGAATAGAAATACCAATCCGTTTTTAAACTCAAAATCGAGTTCCTAAAAACTTCATAGGAGGCTAGTCCAATTGCTCAATCAGACTTATCTTTGCAAAAAATTTACGATTGGTTAAAACCCCAATTTCCGAGTTTTTCGCACAGTCTCAGCAATTGCTAAAACTGAGGAATACTATTGCCGAAAACCAAACTGAAACTCCTGTAAGACACCATTTAAAAGGACTAGTAGGATCCTCTATTTCCTTTGTTATTTCTGAAACTTTCAAACAAACTGAAGTTCCGTTTTTATTAGTTTTTGATGACAAAGAGGAGGCCGCGTATCACCTCAATGACTTAGAACAATTGATCGGTGAGAAAGATGTTTTGTTCTATCCTGGCAGTTACCGCAGACCCTACCAAATCGAAGAAACCGATAATGCCAATGTATTGTTGCGGGCAGAGGTTTTGAACCGAATCAATTCAAGAAAAAAACCAGCTGTTGTTGTTACTTACCCTGATGCACTTTTTGAAAAGGTGGTCACGCGAAAAGAACTTGAAAAGAATACTTTAAAGATAAAATTAGAGGATTCGCTTTCGCTAGATTTTCTTAACGAAGTACTCTTTGAATATCAATTTAAACGTGTTGATTTTGTTACAGAACCAGGAGAATTTTCAGTTCGTGGTGGTATCGTAGATGTGTTTTCCTTCTCGAATGATGAACCCTACCGCATTGAGTTCTTCGGAGATGAAGTCGATAGCATTAGAACCTTTGATGTTGAAACTCAACTTTCTACCGAAAAGGTTAAAAAAATTACCGTAATTCCTAATGTTGCCAACAAATTCTTAGAAGAAAAGCGCGAAAGTTTTCTAAAATACATCTCACCCAACACCATTATTTTTGCGAAGAACAGCGAATTTCTTTTTGACCGACTAGATGATTTCTTTGAGAAAGCGAAAGAAGCCTTTTCAAAACTATCTGAAGATATAAAACATGCGCAACCTGAGGAGCTATTCTTAAATTCTAGTCAATTTAAAAATCAAATAAAAAAATTCGGCCGCATTGAAATAGCCGGTACCGCTGATGATTCAGAAAAGATAATATTCAAAACAAAACCACAACCGTCCTTCAATAAAAAGTTCGATTTATTGATTGAGAACTTAAATAGCAATCATCAAAATGGGTATGCCAACTTTATCTTTTGCGCCACCGACCAGCAAGCCCAGCGATTTCACGACATCTTTGAAGAGGTTGACACACAGGTGCATTATAAGACCATTGTCTTTTCTTTACATCAGGGCTTCATTGATGACGACCTAAAAATCGTATGCTATACGGACCATCAAATCTTTGAGCGCTACCATAAATTCAGCTTGAAAAATGGCTATGCGAAGAAGCAAGCCATAACACTAAAAGAAATCACCAAACTTGAAATTGGAGATTATGTAACCCATATTGACCACGGTATTGGAAAGTTTGGCGGACTACAAAAAATAGACGTAGAAGGTAAAAAGCAGGAGGCCATTAAACTGATGTATGGCGAGCGTGATATTTTATATGTCAGCATTCATTCGCTCCACAAGATTTCCAAATTCAATGGAAAAGATGGTGCAGTGCCCAAAATTTATAAACTAGGCTCTTCAGCTTGGAAGAAAATTAAACAGAAAACCAAATCAAGGGTTAAAAAAATCGCTTTTGACCTCATCAAAATATATGCAAAAAGAAGACTGCAAAAAGGTTTTCAATATGATCCTGATGGCTATTTACAACATGAGTTAGAGGCCTCTTTTATTTACGAAGACACACCAGATCAAAGCACAGCTACTGAAGATATCAAACGTGATATGGAAAGTGAACGACCTATGGATCGGTTAATTTGCGGTGATGTTGGTTTTGGAAAAACAGAAGTAGCTATCAGAGCTGCTTTTAAAGCTGTAGCCAATGGAAAGCAAGTAGCAGTGCTCGTACCAACTACTATTTTGGCTTTTCAGCATAACAGAACATTTACAGAGCGCCTAAAAGAAATGCCCGTAAATGTAGATTACCTGAACCGTTTTCGAACAGCAAAAGAGCGGCGTGAAACCCTAGAAAAACTAGAGGCTGGTAAAGTTGATATTATTATTGGCACACACCAACTTGTCAACAAAAAAGTAAAGTTCAAAGACCTGGGCTTACTTATAGTTGACGAAGAGCAGAAGTTTGGAGTTGCAGTAAAGGATAAATTGAAATCTATCAAAGAAAATGTGGATGTATTAACTTTGACGGCAACACCCATTCCGAGAACTTTACAGTTTAGTTTGATGGCGGCGCGTGATTTATCTGTCATTAATACGCCTCCACCCAATCGCTACCCGATAGAAAGTAATGTCATCCGTTTTGGTGAAGAAATCATACGCGATGCTGTTAGCTATGAAATTCAAAGAGGAGGTCAGGTATTCTTTATTCACAATCGAATAGAAAACATCAAAGAGGTAGCCGGAATGATTCAACGTTTGGTTCCAGATGCAAAAATCGAAATCGGACATGGTCAAATGGAAGGCAAAAAACTCGAAGCGCTTATGCTTGGTTTTATGAATGGGGAGTTTGATGTGCTTGTTTCAACCACGATCGTAGAAAGCGGCCTTGATGTTACTAATGCGAATACCATTTTCATCAACAATGCCAATAATTTTGGATTAAGCGATCTACATCAAATGCGTGGACGTGTAGGCCGAAGTAACAAGAAAGCATTCTGTTATTTCATTACACCTCCTTATGATGTAATGACCAATGACGCCAGAAAGCGAATTCAGGCGTTAGAGCAATTCACAGAACTCGGAAGTGGTTTTAATATCGCCATGAAAGATTTAGAAATTCGTGGGGCAGGAGACATTCTAGGTGGCGAACAAAGTGGTTTTATTAATGAAATTGGTTTTGATGCCTATCAAAAAATACTTTCGGAGGCAATTGACGAATTAAAAGAAAACGAGTTCAAAGAACTTTATGATGAAGTTGAAGGGCATCAAGAGAAGGTATTTTTGAAAGAAACTCAATTAGATACCGATTTCGAATTACTATATTCAGATGATTATATCAATAACGTCACAGAGCGCCTAAACCTTTATACCGTGCTAAATCAGGTAAAAGACGAAGCGGCTTTGATAAAATATGAAACTGAACTGGTGGATCGTTTTGGAGAGTTACCCGCTGAGGCAGACGATTTATTAAATTCCGTCCGAATAAAGTGGATCGCCACAAGTATTGGTCTAGAAAAAATAGTGCTTAAACAAGGAAAAATGATTGGTTATTTTATTGCTGACCAACAATCTGGCTTCTACCAAAGCCCAAATTTTACAAAGGTTTTGCAATTTGTACAAGCAAACGCTGCCCTTTGTAAAATGAAAGAAAAGCAAACTAGAAACGGGCTTCGATTATTATTAGTCTTTGAAGGCATTTCTTCTGTTGAAAAAGCATTAGAAGCGCTAGCCCCTCTTGCCTTAAAAAAAGGAGCTAACTAGAATTATGTAACTTTACTCCTTGCTAACCCCCATAAGTGGAAACTATGACCCCCGCAACCCCTAATTATTCTTTAGCTGAAAAACTTGCCATAGTACAAGTTATTGATTCTGTGATTTTAGTCGACGGCGCCGTTCACAAAGGCGAAATTGACGTTCTAAGTCAGCTCATGTCACGTATCGATTTTGATAGTAACTTTATCCTACAAGCGCGGAACTTACCACCAGAACAAGGCCTGCTGATTCTTAAAGGAATGCCGGAGAAAAAAAAGCAGTCTTTGGCTTTAATATTAGATGAAGTCGCGAATTCAGATGGTCACTTTCATAAAAAAGAAATGAAATTGATTTTAGATATTTGTAGCGCTTCGGGTATTCACAAAGAAACGCTCTAATCTCAAATACGAAGACAATCTTCTTTTTGAAACTACCCTTTGTAAAAAGAGCTGATTTCACAATCAAAGCTGACGAGATAGTTCATTATGCACTTTGAATTCAATGGTGTATTTGCGCCGGAAGGAAAAAAAGATGCTCCTTGAATGTTGTTTTTTTGATTGCTTTGTTCAAAAAGACAAAAGCAAGAGTATTACAATACTTACCCTCATCGCGATAAGCACTGCCTGCGCATACAAAAAAGAAATTGTTGTACTCTTGATTTGCAAAAAGCTCAGGGCATTTAAAAAGACAAACCCAGTTTAATTTTCATATCAAAAGTTAGAATTCCAGTACCCATCCACCCATAGCTTTTGAAAAGCTTGGCACATCCTCACGATACCGCTCTAAAATACTTTTGTTTCCGAATAATTAAGGTCAAATGAAATTCGTTATTTTTGCCCTAGCGCTATGCATTAGCGAAAAATCATATCCTATACGCCACTCTTCCATAGGAAAGCATAAGAATAAACAAAAGCTTTATACTGTGGTTTATGCTTATTTAGAATTGACTTCTAAAGACAGAGGGTAATTTTGGAGCGATTTTTGAAAAGTATATCTATATGAAAAACATATTTTTAATTACCGCAGTACTTATTGGCTTCTCACTGCAAGCTCAAAACACGATTTCTGGAACATTTTCCCCTGCAAAAGAGTATAGTTGGCTTATTGCCTATCAACTAAAACCAGGCACGCAGGTATATGCTGCGGATACTGCAATTACGAATGGTGAGTTCAATTTAAAACTTCCAGAAAATGCATTGCAAGGCACCTATCGATTCGTATATGCAGTGCCGCAAGAAGTGTTCTATTTTGATGTCATATACAACGGATTAGAAGACATACAGCTCCATTTCAATTCTGATGACGGGGTGCAGTTTATAGCGTCTAAAGAAAATATAATTTTCAACACCTATTTTAGTGAAATTAATAGAATAGAAAAGGAACTGATTGCGTTCTATTCTAATACCAAAACAGATATCAAATCCTATCGAAGAATTCTAAGCAACTACCAAGCGACACAAGAAGCTTATGAAAAAAACTCAGAAGGTCTAATTGCTAATCAGTTTATAAAAGCAAACAAACCATACATTCCATCGAAGTTTGAGTCCATTCAAGATTATGTGAAAAACAGAAAAAACTCCTACTTCAAAACGCTTGATTTAAACAATTCTACTTTACAAGCTTCCGGCTTTCTTTCTGACAAATTAACGAATTATGTTTTTACTGCACTTCCTTTAGAGCAACTCGAAAAGACAGCGACCGAAAAGGAAATACAAGCAAATATTAGCACAGTTTTTGAAAATTTAGGCGAAGCTTCAGACACCTATGTATTTCATATTCTATATACTCTTTGGGCACAAAGTTCAGAAAGCGGATTTAATGATACCGCCGATTTCATCTACGCTAATTATTTAAAAATTTCAAACGCAGCCCCTGCAAACAAGGATATCATTACCAAAATTGAAATTCAAAACCGCCTGCGAATTGGAGCCCAAGCACCAGAAATAACATGGATAGATGGTGATGAGGAGCGAAGTTTAAGTGACTTAGAGGGATCGAAAAATTACGTTTTGGTTTTTTGGAGCAGCACTTGTGGACATTGTTTAAAAGAACTTCCTGCTTTACATAAAGAACTTCAGGCCTATAAAGATGTAAAAGTAATCGCAGTGGGTCTTGAAGATGACAAGCTCACATGGAGCGTCGAATCAGACAAATTGAAGAACTTTGACCATGCAATTGCACTAGGAAAATGGGAAAGTGACTATGCTGAATTGTACGATATAAATTCAACTCCGACTTACTTTATTCTGGATAAAAATAAGCGAATTCTTGTTAAACCAGAAAGCGATAAAGATGTGATATCATTTTTAAATGAAAAATAAAAGCTTATAAAGTTTTTAAATCTTTAATAGTTTTAAAAGCGATATCTACTTGCTCATCATCCACTAGAATAGTAAATTCATTCGTTGTCGAGATTACCTCATATAGCACAATGCCTTCCCAAGCTAGACGCTGAAAAATGAAATAGTAAATTCCAGGTACAGAAACATTCTCTGAAGGAAGTTTGACGGTAATGGAAGATAACTCTTCTGCCTTTTGGGTGCATTTCTCTGCTTTAAACAAATCCTCAACGGTATGGTCCATTACGTTACTTACAACAACATTGATTTCATTAACACCCCTAGAGGAAGTATAGAAAACATCTTGATTTTCGTTTATGGCCTCCAAAAGTTTCGCCTGTTGCACCAAGATGGTATCAGAGGCTAAAAACGTATAATCAGTTAAAGAAGAACGTACCGTAATCTCACCAATATTCTTTAAAACTTTTATGATTTTATGCGTTGCTCGAAATTCCAAATCATCAGACAAACGCTTGAGAGCCATTACAATAGCACCATTACGAATATCTTTTCCAAGTTCTTCTTCGATTTCAGGCTTAACAATTCTTGAAAGTGAAGTGAGGTTGATGATTCCTTGCGCTAAAGCGCTTTGTAAAAACGGTTTTTTTTTGATGTACTGTTCTACGACTGATGAAATTGTTTTCATACCCTTCTAGTTGAGATACAAAAATAACAAATTGTTACAAATAACACAAATTGTGCTAAAAAATAGCTTCCTTTTTTGTTTAAAATTATCAAAAATGAAAAAAAGCACTCTCCAAATGCGTGATTTCGCATTTATACCTGTTTTTTAATATGGTAATCACATCGAAGCGCACCTCAACATCAAGCTCATTATCAATGACATAGTAATCAGCACCCAGTACCAAAAGCTTAATTTTTTTCTTCGTAATCGTATCAGCGATAGGTATAACTTTGTCATTGCTGCGTGCCCTAACTTCGACAATGGCCAGAATAGCTCCTTTTTGAGCAATGATATCAATTTCAGACTTTAAATACCGGTAATTCTTGTATTTGATATCATATCCTTTCTCAATTAAAAAATTGGCTGCCATCTGCTCTCCTTCCTTTCCAAACTCATTGTGTTTCCCCATAATTTTAAAAAATTAGCTTCAAAACATGCATTTCATCGAATAAATGCGCTGTTAAACGTCCTTATCAAACCATATATACGTAGCTTATTCTGTAGTTCGACGAAAATAGAAGGATTTGAATACTATCCTCTTTCAAGCTACGTTAATTTAGTTCCCCGAGCAAATAGCCGCCCCAAGCGCTATGAACAAAACTACTAACGCCCAAATTGACTATGGAATATTTCATTAATTGTAATACTTCTACGTTGTCCCAATATGCTGGTGCTTTAACTCAGCAGCAAGTTCAACATTTATACCGAAGATTAGGATTTAGTGCATCAGTACAAACCGTTAATGCTGGTGTGGGTCAAACCGCTAACGCCTTGGTAGATTCGCTGATCAATGAAGCCCTAACCATTAGCCCATTACCAGCGCCTGTCTGGTCAACTTGGAATAATAGCAACTACCCTGCTGACGATGACCTTCGAAGACAACTAGAGCGTGAACAGCAAGGTGAGTGGGAATTAGCTTATGCAAATTCGATTTTAAGTAACAATCTTCACGATCGTTTAAGTTTCTTTTGGAGCAATCATTTCGTAACTGAATTGGAAGTATATAATTGTAACGCCTTTCTATATGAATATACCAATTGCTTACAGCGCAATGCCATAGGAAATTTTAGAACTTTTGTAAGTGAAATGGGGCTGACTAACGCCATGCTGTATTATTTAGATGGTGTATTCAATAACAGTAACCGACCTAATGAAAATTATGGTCGAGAATTGTATGAACTTTTTACCCTTGGCGATAGCCCTTCGTATAGCGAAGAAGATATTATTGAAACAGCCAGAGCCCTAACCGGCTATACAGAACGTGGCGAATTAGGTTGCGAAGCAGTAGTATTTGACCCTGAACGACATGATGCAGGACCAAAAACCATCTTTGGTCAAACTGGCAACTGGGGATATAATGATGTTACAGATATTCTTTTCACGCAAAAACCTACGGAGATTGCAGTGTTTATCTGCAGAAAATTATATGAGTTTTTTGTTCATCCTGATTCTAAAGAGGACTTTGTTGACCAAAACATCATACCTGCAATGGCAGCAACTTTTGTTGCGAGTAACTTTGAAATTGCGCCTGTCTTGGCACAGCTCTTCAAAAGCGAACATTTTTTTGATGCAGATGCAATTGGCGTGATTATTAAAAGCCCCTACGATATCTATTTTAATTTTATAAAGGAAACAGGCTTTAGCTATACCGATACCACGATAGCCTCAATGGTCAATTATAGTGGTCTTCTCGGCCAAACATTATTCGAACCTGTTGACGTAGCAGGTTGGCAAAGAGATCGCTCTTGGGTCAATACCAACTTTATGATTGGTAGGTGGTTAACGCTTGAAACCATTCTTGAAGGGTTCTTTCAAGCTAGCGATGAACAATTTAGAGATTTTGCAATTGCGGCCGTGGGCCCAGCAAATAGTAATACCAGTAACCCTGAGATTGTAACCCAGGCAATTGTAAATAAAATTACTCCAAAAGGATTACTTACTCCGCAAGATTTTGAAAACGCCTTATCTACTTTTAAAGTTGAAGACGTCCCTGAAATTTACTACAGCCCAGATTACACCACAGGTGGAACTTCACAATGGATGCTTGGTATAAGCCCGCAAGTTCCCAATCAAGTATACTTATTACTTGTTCACCTTTCAAGACAACCAGAATTTCAACTAAAATAAACCTACTACTATGTGCGATACTCACGATTCAACTCCATATAAAGGTCTAGAGCATGAGGGCCATGATACCGAACACAAACAATGGAGCCGACGTTCATTTTTACAGGCGCTTGGTATAGCTGGTTCAGGCTCAATGATGTTAGGAAGTAATATGCTCACAGCTTCTGCACCGTCACCTTTAACCTCTGCTATCGCAGATGCGGAAACTGATAACATCTTAATATTAATTCGTCTATCAGGCGGAAATGATGGTTTGAGCACGGTTATTCCAATTGAGCAATACGATTCTTATGCGAATGCAAGACCCAACATCTATATTCCTGAAAGCAAGGTATTGAAACTTACTGATGAGTTTGGTATTCCTTCGTATATGGGTGCTTTACAACCCATGTGGGGTGAAGGTCAGTTCAAAGCTGTTCATGGTGTTGGTTATGAAGGTCAAAGTTTATCGCACTTTACGGGTTCTGATATTTTTGCCAACACAGATTTAGAAACAACAGGTTTTCGCGGTTTAAATACAGGTTGGATGGGAAGACATTTTGAACAATGCTTTCCTGATTATTTATCTGATTTCCCCGGCAGTAGACCAGAAGGCCCTGCAGCGGTGCAAATTGGTCAATTCGGAAGCTTAGTTTTTGAAGGTGAAGAAACCAACTATGCTTTTGTAGCAAACAATATAAATCAATTAGAAGAAATCGCAGAAACGGGCTTACAATACTCTGTTGACCCTGCTTTATTTGATGACTGTATGTATGGTGACCAACTAAGATATTTACGAGGGGTTTCTAATGTAACCAATGAGTATGCTGGAACCATTCACGAAGCTTGGCTACGTGGTGCAAACCAAGTAGAATATCAAGAGAACGGTTTTGCAAGACAATTAGCATTGCTGGCCCGCCTGATTAAAGGGAATTTAGGAACAAAAGTATACATGATTTCTATGGGAGGTTTTGACACACATGGCAATCAACCTGCGAACCATGAGCGATTAATGACCAACTTATCTGTTGCCATTGATAATTTTTATGATGACTTAGGTTTTACCGAGCAAGACGATAAAGTATTGAGCATGACTTTTTCAGAATTCGGAAGGCGAATTTTTGAAAATGGTTCAAATGGAACAGATCATGGTAAAGCAGCCCCAACCCTATTCTTCGGAGCAGGGTTAGAAGGAAGTGCTTTTGTAGGTGAACATCCAACACTTGACAATCCTGACGGTCGCGGAAACTTAGAGTATACGATGGATTTTAGAGACTTATATGCTACAGTTCTAGCCGAATGGCTATGTGTTCCTATACCCTTGGTAGAACAGCATTTATTAGATCACCCGTATGCTCCAGTAGATTTAGGATTCAATTGTAGCGGCATCGATTTCCCTGATATCGCATATAGCGATGGAGATGTTACTCCGCCAATTGGCAATGAACCTACAGAGCCAACCCCATACGATCCAGCTTTATTAGATGCTGTAGTTCACAAACCTTTTTATCCTACCGAAGAAAATCCACATATCTATTTAGAAATGCCTTTTAGCGCCCATGTTGATATACAATTATTTAATATTCTGGGTCAAAGAGTAGGCACCGTCTTCAATGAGATGATGTTAGAAGGTCAAGTAGAAATTAATATCCGTGAGCGAATACCACAGCATTTATCTGCCGGAAAATACATCTATCGTATTGATGTTCAAAACCAGAAAATGGCCAAATCTGTTATGGTAGCCTAAGGTGTTAGCTGTTGAAAAATTAATTTTTTAGCCGATGTGCTTAAAAAAATTTGAAATTGATATTTGAAGCTTTAAAATATAAATACTAGTACAAATTTAGTCCCCTAAATCTACCTTACTTTTGCGCAGCCTTCGATTGTATATAACATACATCGAAGGCTTTTTTTTATGAAACGCTTAGCCTAAAGTAAAACTAAGTTAGTTTGGGCCTATTTTTCTTTCCAACAAAATGAAGTTCTTTTTTTATTCTAGAGTCTTTGTGTTTATACAAACGAACATTATCTGCGTCTTTTTCTAAACTTTTGTCTGTGTTTAAATCTTTTTCTAAAACGTTAAATTTTTTGAACTTATTTGGGTTTCCTATGCTCATAGTAATAAATTAAGCTTGTTTTTCCTCCTTATAACTATTGTACAAATAAAATAGTATAGATTTTCGTCATACTACAATCCGAAAGCCCAAAATTCGACGAAAGGCAAGAATATTGATGTTTGAAAGGTTGCTAGTTTCAACAAGTAAAACTCGCGTCAAAATCTGTACTTTTGCGTACTAAATTTAAATTAATGGCCGAAAACCAAAATCATCCAGCACGGTATACCATTACTGCCGCACTACCCTACACGAATGGGCCTATTCATATTGGCCATTTGGCAGGCGTTTATGTTCCGGCAGATATTTATGCACGCTATTTGCGCTTAACAGGTAAGGATGTTGCCTTTGTTTGCGGTAGTGATGAACACGGTGTAGCCATTTCAATGAAGGCAAAAAAAGAAGGTATTACTCCGAAAGAAGTAATTGATAAATACGATGCTATTATTCGTCAATCTTTTCAGGACTTCGGAATTACCTTTGACAACTATTCACGTACGTCTCGTGAAATACACCATAAAACAGCAGGAGACTTTTTTAAGAAATTACACCTACAAGGAGATTTTATAGAAGAGACAAAAGAACAGCTGTATGACGCAGAAGCCAAACAGTTTTTAGCTGATCGCTATGTTACTGGAACTTGCCCTAAATGTGGACATGAAGAAGCCTACGGAGATCAATGTGAGAATTGTGGCTCTACCCTAAACGCAACCGATCTGATCAACCCCAAATCAACGGTTTCTGGTGCTATACCTACCATGAAAGAAACGAAACATTGGTTTCTACCTCTAGATAGATATGAAGACTTTCTTAAGGAATGGATTTTAGTCGGACATAAATCGGACTGGAAACCCAACGTATATGGCCAATGTAAATCATGGATTGATGACGGATTAAAACCAAGAGCAGTAACCAGAGATTTAGATTGGGGTATTCCAGTACCTGTAAAAGGTGGTGAAGGCAAAGTGCTATATGTATGGTTTGATGCCCCTATAGGATATATTTCCTCCACTAAAGAATGGGCAGAACGTGAAGGCAAAGATTGGGAGCCCTATTGGAAATCAGAAGATACCAAACTAGTTCATTTTATAGGTAAGGATAATATTGTCTTTCATTGTATCATCTTTCCAGCAATTCTAAAAGCGCATGGAGATTTTATTCTCCCCGAGAATGTACCTGCAAATGAGTTTCTAAATTTAGAGGGAAACAAATTATCCACTTCAAAAAACTGGGCGGTTTGGCTGCATGAGTATCTCGAAGAATTCCCAGACATGCAAGATGTACTGCGGTACACATTAACGGCAAACGCACCAGAAAC
>CALHGE010000003.1 GCA_938029725.1 uncultured Flavobacteriaceae bacterium | reverse complement strand
GCTTTTAGAGCGCAATTCAGAGGAGTTAGAAACGTAGAATTCTTCCTCTTTAGACTAACTAATATTTTTGCATAATCCGAAATCCCACAAGTTTATGACTTGATCCTTGAAATGTTAAAGTGTAATCAAAAAACGAAAAGTACGCAAAAAGTGTGAAAGTTTCGGGCATAAAAAAACCCTCACATTTGTGAGGGTTTAATTTTACTCGCGGTCTGGACGGGACTCGAACCCGCGACCCCCTGCGTGACAGGCAGGTATTCTAACCAACTGAACTACCAGACCGTGGCGTTTAGCGATTGCAAATATACATCGCTTATTGAATTGCACAAACAATTTTCTTAAAAATAAATGCTGTCTAGAGAAATTTTTTCCGTTCGACCAAATACGTATTCAAAACCCTTGAGAAATCACCCCTAATATCGACATCGACATATTTGATTTTATATTGAGTACATTTTAGTTTAAGTGTCTCAAAATAAGCACTTACACTTGCCTCATAGGCCTCTTTAATATTCTCGGAATACAAGTCAATATGCTCGCCAGTCTCCACATCTAAGAAGCGTTTAGGTGTATTTTCGAAATCAAATTGCTGCTCCTTTTTTTTGTCAAACAAATGAAATAAGACGACTTCATGCTTATTATACTTTAAATGTCGCAAAGAATCAAACAACTTTTCGTCGTCTTCGCTTGTTTGAAACATATCGGTAAACAGAAAAATCAAACTTCTTCGTTTTATCTTTTCCGCGATTAAGTGCAAATACTTGTAGGTTTCGGTTTCCTGTGCAGGTTGATGATCTAAACTAATCTCGCTGAGTTTTGCCAGTAGCATTTGATGGTGCCGCTCACTTCCTTTCTCTGAAGCGTAAAAATTATAGGTATCAGAAAACACACTAAGCCCAACAGCATCGCGTTGTCTTTTTAGAATATTCATCAAGGCAGCAATCGCCAAAGTTCCAAATCCTATTTTATTTAAATCACCTATACCAAGATTCTTTACCTCAGGATAATACATAGAGGCCGAACTATCCAATATCATATGACATCTTAGATTGGTCTCTTCCTCATATCTCTTGGTATACAGCTTATCTGTTTTTGCAAAGAGTTTCCAGTCAATATGTTTTGTGCTTTCTCCGGCATTGTAGATTTTATGTTCTGCAAACTCCGCCGAGAAACCATGAAACGGACTCTTATGAATTCCACTAATAAAACCTTCTACCACTTGATTCGCCAATAAGGCTAAGTTTTGAAAAAGGGATGCCTTGTTTAATTCCGATTGCAGCTTCATACAACTAAGATAAAACAAAAAAGGTTCAGCAAATGCTGAACCTTTTTTATATAAATTCTATTACCAGGTACTATAATAATGCATCGATAGCGTCTGTGTAAACTTTCTTAGGAGATACTCCTACTTGTCTACTTACAATTTCACCACCTTTAAACACCAATACCGTAGGTATGTTACGTACGCCATATTTCGCAGCGAATTCTTGGTTAGCATCAACATCTACTTTTCCAACAATAGCTTTACCGTCATATTCGGTACTTACTTCGTCAATGATTGGCCCTACCATTCTGCAAGGTCCACACCATGCTGCCCAAAAATCTACTACTACTGGTTTATCGCTTTTCAATACTACTTCGTCAAAAGTTGCATCTGTTATTTCTAATGCCATTTTATTTAATTTTAATATTACACAAAGTTAGTCAAATATTCTTCTGTTTACTTACTAACGTTTTATTCGTTTTAGCTATTGCGCCATCAATGGAATTTATCTGTTCGAATAACTCTTAACAGTGAAGCACTTCATTCTTTAAGCAATAGATTACCCTGTGGTCACTTTGCTTATATCCTTGTTAGAATAGTTTAATTCAATTTAAAATGCACCTCGTTTTCTTCTAACTGATGCAAAAGCTCCGTTGATATTTGCACCTTCTGTTTTCTACTAGATAGAATTACTTTTATTTTTTCTTCCATTTCGTAAACGACAAAATTCAAAATATGATTCCCTTTATGTGAAACCAAGGTGTCTTTCAACTGATGCACATTTTCTTCTTTTAGTGTATTAATATCCAGCTTTATAGTCAGCTTTTTGGCATAGGCCTCCATCACTTCTTGCAACAACATAAAACTATTGAATTGCATACGCGGGTCTCCTTTTTTACCCGTTTCACGATTCGTCCAACCATCTTTGATGAATATTTTGACATAGGCAAAAGAATTTATCATTAAGAAATGACGGAACTTTAGATACTCTTCACCAAAAATTCGAAATTCATACGACTCTGTATAATCTTCCATAGTAAACATCGCCCAGCCTTTACCATTTTTCGAAATACGATGCTGCACATCTGAAATTACACCTGCCAAAGTGAGTTCTCGATTCACATAGCTTTCCATTTCATTTACATGTGAAAGACTCGCATTGCAAAAGGCTTTGATTTCTGTCTTAAAATCATCTAAAGGATGCCCAGAGATGTAAATACCTACTACCTCTTTTTCTCTACGGAGTTTTTCCATAGTACCCCACTCTTCACAAGGCGGCACTTCTGGTTCTGGAATTTGAGCTTCACTAACCCCCCCAAACATATCCATTTGCGAAGAATTCTTATTTTCTTGATACTTTGCTGCGGACTTTATTACCTTTTCTAAAAATGTAATACTATCGCCTTCTGTGTGAAAATATTGCGCACGATGTGTCGTGCCGAAGGAATCAAAACCACCCGCTACGGCTAAGTTCTCAAAAGCCTTTTTGTTCGCACTTCTTAAATCAATTCGTTTGGCCAAATCAAATACAGAAGCAAAATTACCGTCTTTTTTACGGTGTTCTACAATGGTTTCCACGGCTGAGCGTCCGACACCTTTGACAGCTCCCATTCCGAAACGTACTGCACCCCTTTTATTTACAGCAAATTTGTAATACGACTCGTTTACATCTGGGCCTAGCACTTCTAAGCCCATGCGCTTACATTCTTCCATAAAGAAGGTAACCTGCTTGATGTCGTTCATGTTATTACTCAATACCGCTGCCATATATTCGGCTGGGTAATGCGCCTTTAAATACGCTGTTTGATATGCGATATAAGCATAGCAAGTTGAGTGACTTTTATTAAAGGCATAGGCAGCAAAAGCTTCCCAATCTTTCCAGATTTTTTCAAGAATTTCTTCTGGGTGTCCATTCGCCATTCCACCTTTCAAGAACTGTGGTTTCATCTTTTGCAGTACGGCGAAAATCTTCTTACCCATAGCCTTACGCAAGACATCGGCATCACCCTTCGAGAAACCTGCTAACTTTTGAGAAAGCAGCATCACTTGCTCTTGATAGACTGTAATTCCATAGGTTTCCTTCAAATACTCCTCCATTGCAGGAAGGTCATATTTGATTTCTGCCATTCCGTTTTTACGCTGAATAAAATCAGGAATATACTCCATTGGCCCCGGACGATACAAAGCGTTCATGGCAATCAAATCGTCAAAAACAGAAGGTTTTAAATCCTTCATATGTTTTTGCATTCCGGGTGATTCGTATTGGAATACCCCTACCGTTTCGCCACGCTGAAAAAGGGCATAGGTTTTTTCATCATCCAGCGGAAAATCATCAGGTACCAAATCAATATCGTGTTTGGCCTTTACAATTTTAACCGTGTCCTTAATTAAGGTTAAGGTTTTTAAGCCCAAGAAATCCATTTTTAATAAGCCTGCACTTTCCACAACGGAGTTGTCGAACTGTGTGACATACAAATCAGAATCTTTGGCCAAAGCAACCGGTACGAATTTGGTAATATCGTCAGGTGTAATAATCACCCCACAGGCATGAATACCTGTATTGCGAACAGAGCCTTCAAGCGTTCGCGCCATGGTTAAGGTCTGCCCTTCGAGATCATCACCTTCCGCGATATTCAAAAGTTGATTTATTTTCTCTAAATCATCAGACCTAAATTTTTTCTTTAACTCCGCATCGGTCTGCCCGAAAATCTTGCTCAACTTCGACATCGTCGGAATCAATTTCGCAATACGATCGGCATCTCCTAAGGGCAAGTCAAGAACACGAGCGGTATCACGAATTGATGACTTCGCCGCCATCGTGCCATAAGTGATAATCTGTGCTACCTGGTTTGATCCATATTTTTTAATCACATAATCCATCACCCGACTACGGCCTTCATCATCAAAATCAATATCAATATCAGGCATCGATACCCGGTCAGGATTCAAGAACCGCTCAAAAAGCAAATCGTATTTCAAGGGATCAATATTGGTAATAGTCAAGCAATAGGCTACTACCGAACCTGCTGCTGAACCCCTACCCGGCCCTACGGAAACATCCATATTTCGCGCTTCGCGAATAAAATCTTCAGTAATCAGAAAATACCCAGGATACCCCGAATTTTTAATCGTATCTAATTCAAAATCAATTCGCTCTCTAATATCAGGCGTAATTTCTTCATAGCGCTTTTCAGCACCTTTATAGGTGATATGACGCAAGTAATTATTCTCTCCTCGATTTCCTCCGTCAGCATCTTCAGCAACTTTGAATTCCTCAGGAATATCGAATTTCGGTAACAGTACATCACGGGCCAGTTCATAAGGCTCTACTTTTTTTAAAACCTCCTGAACATTTAATATAGATTCAGGCAGATCTTTGAATAAGACTTTCATTTCGTCTTGCGACTTGAAATAATACTCTTGATTCGGCAATCCGTAGCGATAGCCACGCCCTCTTCCAATTGGTGTTGCTTGTTTTTCACCATCTTTTACACACAACAATACATCATGCGCATCTGCATCTTCTTTTGCGCAATAATAGGTGTTGTTCGAAGCCACCATTTTAACCTGGTGCTTCTTTGCCATCGGAATCAAAACCTTATTCACCCGGTTTTCATCTTCTTGCCCGTGGCGCATGATTTCAACATACAGATCCTCACCAAACTGTTCTTTCCACCAGACCAGCGCTTCTTCCGCTTGCTTCTCACCCACATTAAGAATCTTTCCTGGCACTTCGCCATACAAGTTTCCGGTAAGAACAATGATATCTTCTTTGTATTTCTCGATTACCGTTCGATCAATACGAGGCACATAGTAAAACCCTTCTGTGTAAGCAATCGAAGACATTTTTGCCAAATTATGGTAGCCCTTTTTATTCTTAGCCAACAAAACAATTTGATACCCGTGGTCTTTTACATTCTTATTGGTGTGATCATCGCAAACGAAAAACTCACAACCAATAATAGGTTTGATTTCAATTTCTGTCGGCAGTTCTCCTTTCTCAATAGCTTCTGCATTTCGCTCTTTTACCCCCTTATTATTCGCTTTAACTTCCTTTACAAAGTGAAAAGCGCCCATCATATTAGCATGGTCTGTAATCGCAACCGCAGGCATTTTTGTCTCTGCCGCTACCTTTACCAGGTCTTTAACTGAAATTGTAGACTGTAGTACCGAAAATTGAGAGTGGTTATGCAAGTGGGCAAAAGGCGCCTCTTCAAGCGACTGAATATTCTGTTCAATTTCAGCTTCCGATACACCACCAGTATCTTTTTCCCATAAGGCATCTGAAATTTTCTTAGACGCTTTTTTGAGGTTGATGTGTTTCAGCCCTATTAAAGCAATAGTCTGCGGATTTGCTTCCGAGAAGTTTTCGAAATACCCAGGCTGAACATCTAATTTTTCTAAAGAGAAATGTTTTCTTCGAATGAGCTCCAAGAAACATCGGGTTGTCGCTTCAACATCTGCGGTTGCATTATGGGCTTCTCCAAAAGGCGCTCCAAAAAGATGCTGATGCAATTCAGTCAAAGTAGGAAGCTTAAATTTTCCGCCTCGACCACCAGCAATTTGACAAAGCGTAGCGGTCTGCTCCGTACAGGTATCTAAAACAGGAAGCTCTTGTAAGGGGTTTTCAACGCCCAAACGGTGAAATTCGGCTCCCATGATATTTAAATCAAAACCAACATTCTGACCGACAATAAACTTCGTCTTTGTCATTGCAATATTGAACTTCTCCAATACCTCTGCCAATGAAACCCCCTTTTGCTCCGCTAACTCCGTAGAAATACCATGAATCTTTTCCGCATCATACGGAATATTGAAGCCTTCAGGCTGAATCAAATAATCTTGATGCTCCAACACAGCACCCATCTCATCATGTAACTGCCAAGCAATTTGAATACAACGCGGCCAGTTATCGGTGTCTGTATAGGGCGCTTTCCAACTTTTAGGAAGGCCTGTGGTTTCGGTGTCAAAAATGAGATACATAGGGTTTATTCTGTCTGTTCGAACGCAGTAGAAAACTGCTTGAAAAGCTAGTGCTAAAAATACACAAAAGCGATAGCTTGAGAAAGCAGAATTGTCAAGAGTTATTAACGTGTAGCTCAGACTTAGATTCGAACTTGAAAATAAAATAACACAGCAAAATCTAAACGCCCTTAAGATCAAGGCTAAGCTTAGAGTTAAACCGCTATACTATGGGTCTCATTAAGGCCTTAATTGCGCTATGAGCTTCAAATAACAAAAGAATAGTCGTCAACCATAGGTTTTAAAGCATTTAAGCCTCTATTTTACAAACGAACAACAGCAATATTTTTGTTTTAAAATAGTTGTTGCAACTTCAAATAGAAATCTTATATTTGCATCCGCTTATAGAAAAGCGGAAACAAAGAATTAATAATCAGGGTCGGGCACCCAACAAATTAATGTGATATGCCAGTTAAAATTAGATTACAGAGACACGGTAAAAAAGGAAAACCATTTTATTGGATCGTTGCAGCAGATGCACGTGCTAAAAGAGATGGTAAATTCTTAGAAAAATTAGGTATCTACAATCCTAATACCAACCCAGCAACAATTGAATTAAAGCTTGACAATACCGTAACGTGGTTACAGAATGGTGCACAACCTACTGATACTGCAAAAGCAATTTTGTCTTATAAAGGTGTTTTATTGAAGCATCATTTATTAGGTGGACTTCGCAAAGGTGCATTGACTGAAGAGCAAGTTGAAGAAAAATTCACTGCTTGGATGACTGAAAAAGAACAATCAGTTGCTGATAAAGTAGGCGGATTAGATAAAATTAAGGCAGAAGCAAGAGCTGCTGCTTTAAAAGCTGAAAAAGAAGTTAATGACAAGCGTGCCCAAGCTGCTGCAGAAGCTGCATTACCAGAAGCACCTGAGGTTGTTGAAGGAGCTATTGAGGTTACAGAGGCTGCTGAAGCACCTGTTTCTGCTCTTGACGCCGCTGTTGAAGAAGCAAAAGGAGATGCTGCTGCACCTTCAGAAGCAAAATAATTTAAAAAGAAGCGATGCAAAAGGAAGACTGTTTCTACCTAGGCAAAATCGTTTCAAAATATAGTTTTAAGGGCGAAGTACTCGTGAAAATCGATACTGATGAACCTGAATTATACGATAATATGGAATCAGTTTTTGTTGCATTGCGCAACAATCTGGTTCCATTTTTTATTGCCAAATGTCGCTTGCATAAATCTCAATTATTGCGCATCGATTTTGAAGATGTGAACTCAGAAGATGATGCCGATAAGGTGATGGGGTCCGAGCTCTATCTTCCGCTTTCCTTTTTACCTAAACTTAAGGGTAATAAATTCTATTTTCACGAAGTTATCGGTTTTGATATTATAGACGATGTTCATGGAAATATCGGAATCATTCAAAGCGTAAATGACACCACTTCTCAAGCACTATTTGAAATCTTAAAAGAAGACAAACAGTTGTTGATTCCGATCAATGACGATATTATTACAAAAGTAGATCGCGATAACAAAAGGGTCTATGTGACTACGCCTGAAGGGCTGGTTGACTTATATCTTTCCTAGAATTTTAGTAGTCGTCTCAGTATAAAAACTTATTTACTTTACCTTTAGAGGGACTAATGTTTTACTACACTTAAAGATGTATAGATTTCTATTTTCATTAATCGCCTTCGTATTATTTTCCTGTGGACAAAACGAGCCGAAAATAGAACGACCACCAAATGTTATACTAATTTACACTGACGACCAAGGCTATAACGACCTTGGTGTTTTTGGCGCCGATGATATCGCAACACCACACCTAGACCAGATGGCTGCTGACGGAATAAAACTCACCAGTTATTATTCCGCACAAGCTGTATGCTCTGCATCACGCGCAGGAATATTAACCGGCTGCTACCCGAATCGAATAGGCATTCATAATGCTCTAGGGCCTGATAACACACATGGGCTAAACGCTGCAGAAACAACAATAGCAGAGCTACTTAAAGCCAAGGGCTACAAGACAGCAATCTACGGCAAGTGGCATTTAGGGCATCATAAAAAATTTCTACCCACAAGACATGGGTTTGATGAATGGTTTGGCATTCCTTATTCTAATGACATGTGGCCTTTTCATCCGCAGCAAGGTTCAATTTTTAATTTTCCTGATTTACCATTGTATGAAAACGAAACTGTAATTGACACTATAATTGAGCAATCACAACTCACTACTCAAATCACAGAACGCAGTGTTGATTTTATTACTCGTAACAAAGACAATCCGTTCTTTCTATACGTGCCCCATCCGCAGCCACACGTGCCTTTATTTGTATCTGATAAGTTTAAAGGAAAATCAAATAGAGGTTTATATGGAGATGTTATTATGGAAATCGATTGGTCTGTTGGGCAGATTATGGATGCTTTAAAAGCCAACGGTCTTGAAGAAAACACCCTGGTTATATTCACTTCAGACAATGGCCCATGGTTATCATACGGCAACCATGCCGGCAGCGCATTTCCTTTTCGAGAAGGAAAAGGAACCGCTTGGGAAGGTGGCCAACGAGAACCTTTTATCATAAAATATCCTAATAAATTAAAAGCTGGACAAGTACTAGATACACCGGTGATGGCCATTGACATGCTTCCTACCATTGTTGAAATCACAGGAGTAGAACTTCCTTTAAAAACCATTGACGGAAAAAGTGTTTGGAAGCTATTAACGGGTGAATCAGAAGAAAGTCCGCAAGAAGCATATTTCTTTTATTACCGCGTAAATGAGCTATTCGGAGTGCGATATGGCAAATGGAAATTGTATTTTCCCCATCGCTACCGCACCATGAACGGGCAAGAATTAGGAAAAGACGGCTTACCTGGCGATTACAAAATGATAACCCTTGAAGAAATTGAATTGTATGATGTAGTTAATGACTTAAGCGAAACAAAAAACCTTGCCGATGAAAATCCTGAGGTAGTCCAAAAAATCAAGTTACTTGCCAATACGATGCGTTCACGATTAGGAGATTCGCTATTAGAATTAGAAGGCACAGAAACCAGACCCCCAGGAACACTAGAATGAGCAAACCTTTCAAATTCAAAGAATTTTCAATTAACCAAGACAAATGTGCTATGAAAATCGGCACAGACGGCGTACTTCTTGGCGCATGGGCCACCATTGAAAACAAAGCAAACACCATACTAGATATTGGCGCTGGCACCGGACTCTTATCTTTAATGCTGGCGCAAAGAAGTTTGGCCGAGAATATCGAAGCATTAGAAATTGATGAAGATGCGCATCAGCAATGCATTGAAAATTTTGAAGATTCTGCTTGGGCCAATCGGCTATTCTGTTATCATGCGGGTTTAGATGAATTTATTGACGAAATAGAAGATCCGTATGATTTAATTATTTCCAACCCGCCGTTTTATTCCGAAGACGTTTCGAGTGGAAATACATCTCGAGATACTGCGCGCCAAAATCAATCCTTACCTTTTGATGAATTACTAGAGGGCGTTTCAAAACTACTTTCTTCAGACGGTCTTTTTACAACTATTATTCCGCATAAAGAGGAAGCCTCTTTTATTAGATTGGCCGCTTCGTATGCCCTTTTTCCTCATCGTATTTTAAGGGTAAAAGGAAACACCTCCGCAGAAATAAAAAGAAGCCTATTAGAATTCAGCTTTAAGGATGGTGAAATATTAGAAAATGAACTAATCATTGAAATAAAACGACATCAGTACACCGAGGATTATATCAACCTGACGAAAGAATTTTATTTAAAAATGTGATTTCTAAACCAAACGCTTTAACGGTCTGGTCAAACAAGTTGGGCCTCCTCCTCCTTTAACACTAATCTCTTGGCCTTTATAAGTGATCACTTCGCAACCCGCTTTTTCTAGCGCTTCTTTCGTTTTCGGGTTACCTTCAACCATCACACATTTTTTTGGCCCTATTGCCAAGACATTGCAGCCCATACTTTCAAATTCATCTTCAGGTACTTCAACTAACTTATAGCCCAAGTCTAATAATAGATTCCTAAATCGAATAGGCATCAAAGGAGAATACACCACCGCCAAATCTTTATCAACAGGACTCAAAATAGACATTAAATGAAATACATCTTCAACCCCTTTATAATGTGGTAAATCTGCCACTACCACCTCGACTCCATGCGGAGATAGTAAAGCTTTTAATTGTCGAATTCCCTCTAAATTGGTTCTATACGTATGTCCGACCGCTAAAGTTTTTTCATTTAACCAAGCAACATCACCGCCCTCAAGTGTGCCTGGGGCCTGAATGGTACCTAGCACGGGAATCTTATTATTTAGAAATGTTTTTCGTTGCGCTTCGGGCTCTAAAGTTCTTCCCTCTTTTCCCATCGTACAAATGATCATTCCATAATCAGTAGCGATTGAAGCATCGCGACAGTACATACTATCCAAAGACAACTGCTTATTCATTAGAAAATACTTTATAGCAACCCCTGCACTTTTTAAAATATTTTCAAAAGCGATATACTCAATTTTTGATGCTAATAAATCAGGTTTGGATAGGTAGTTCAGTTCTTTCCATTCCGCTTTCAGTTTATCTTCATCCATAAAAGAATCAGCGACTGTTTTAATATAAACTATCGCTAATGGATGATATTCAGAATGGGCGCTATACTTCATTAGTGTTTTTTGTTTTGTTTCTATATTTCATCCAAATGTAAAATGGAATTCCAGCCAATAATAATAAAAATCCCCAAAATACCGCTTCTTCTCCAGCACCATAAATGGCCCACAATGAAAATATAAAGGCAAGGCTCGATAAAACAATTTCTGGCAGCCATTTCAAATTTGGCCGTTTAAGTTCAGCTAAAATAAGAACATATGCGGCGGTTGTAAATAAATAGGGAACAAGGACACAAAGCGTGGAAAGCAAGATGATAAATTTGAATTGTTCAACCAAGCCATCTGAATAATTCATTAACATGACAATCGAAGTCAAAATGCTGCCAATGATTATACCAAAAACGGGAACTCCATTTTTATTCTCTCTTCTGAATATTCGGGGAAACAAATCATCTTTTGATGTGGCCATCGCAATTTGACCCTGTATCAATATCCAGCCATTCAAGGCACCAAAAGCGGCTATGGCAGCACCCGCAGCAACCAAGTCTCGACCCCATTCGCCTGCAATAATATCCATTGCATCTGCAAAAGGTGCTGGAGATTTTGATAGTACCTCTGCTGGTATCATCCCCATAATGACTACCGTACTTAAAATATAAACTAGCGTGGTTATACTCGTACCCAACATGGTCGCTTTTGGAATAGTTTCTTCAGGATTCTCCACATTACCAGCAGGTATGGTTGCGCTTTCTACTCCTAAAAAAGCATATAAAGTCATTGTTGCCGTTATCGCAATGGCAGCTAAATTAGTTTCAGTACTCGGGTTAAAAGGGATAAAATTATCAGCATTGAAAAAGAAAATACCTCCAATAATTACAAGCACTAGGGGTATTAGTTTTAGTAGCGTTGTTATGACCTGCATTTTACCAGATTCTCGTATTCCTTTAGCGTTAATCCAAGTTAAAAACCAAATTGTACACAAGCCAAGCAAAACTGCATACAACGCATTTGTACCCAATACCGGAAAGAAAACAGTTAGGGCGCTTATAAAAGCAATGGTAATAGCAGCGTTAGCCACCCATGTAGATATCCAATATCCCCAAGCCACTAAAAAACCAGCAAAATCACCTAAACCCTCTTTTGTATATACATAAGGCCCTCCGTTCTTATTTTGAATCAGCTTACTGAGTCTACTAAAAACAGTAGCCAACAATAAAGCCCCCATTGCAGAAAAAAGCCAACCAAAAATGCTTATACCGCCATAAGCAGCCAAGGCTGCAGGCATTAAAAAGATACCCGCACCAATCATATTGCCAATCACTAGAGACGTACTCATCCATAGTCCCAGTTTTTTAATAGGTTTGTTTTCACTCATTGATTGTAGGCTTTATTCAAAAGGAAATTGATGTTTTTAAAAATACAAAATTAATAGCGTTACTGCCGAAATTTTATAGTGATTATACTATTGCCAAAAGAGAAAGAACAGCCTTCTGCTCTTATAGAAATACCCAAGTATTTGAAGCTTTAAAACCGAGCTATACTATAGTATTAAATTGCTAATATGTATTGCTTAAAAAGTGATACAAATACGGGTATTTCCGTATTGCTTGATAGCTTTCTAACGGAAGCTATGCTGTGCACCACAGACCAAAACGAAAAGCTCCTACTACCGAAGTTCTATAGCCATAAGAGTGATATTGGTGATTAACAACACCGCTAAGGCGAAGAAACGAATTCACTGTTCTCATAGGCGAAAGCTTGAAATTGATGGCATTGATGAGTAGTTAAAATTTGGAGATGCTCTTGATAAAGTCGCAGGCGCTGCTCTAGACTAGGCAGCAATAGAAGATGAAAAAAGCCTGTATCACTTTCACTAGCTCTTGGCGCAATTTTTAAATGCGTGATTCGTTACTAATTCATGTTCGACGCGGACTACTAAATATAACATTGCATTGTCGCAATGTTATATTTTTATATTTACTTTTGATAAAAATTGCGATTTATGCGACCTGACTTATTTGAAGCTCCTGATTATTACAACCTTGATGATTTATTCTCTGAAGAACATCTTTTGGTTCGTGATGCTGCCCGCCAATGGGTGAAACGTGATGTCTCTCCTATTATCGAGGAATATGCGCAAAAGGCAGAATTTCCGAAGCAAATTATTGGAGGTTTAGCAGAAATCGGCGCCTTCGGGCCGTACATTCCTGAGGAGTATGGCGGAGCGGGGTTAGACCAAATAAGCTACGGGCTTATCATGCAAGAAATTGAGCGTGGAGATAGTGGCGTTCGTTCTACTGCATCAGTGCAATCCTCATTAGTAATGTATCCTATCTACACCTACGGAAATGAAGCACAACGTAAAAAATATTTACCCAAACTCGCCTCTGGTGAATGGATGGGTTCTTTCGGTTTAACAGAACCAAATCATGGCTCGAACCCTAGCGGAATGGAAACAAAATTCAAAGATATGGGTGACCATTATCTATTGAATGGAGCAAAACTTTGGATATCTAATTCCCCGTTCTGCGATATCGCCGTCGTATGGGCAAAGAATGAAGAAGGCCGTATTCACGGACTCATAGTTGAACGTGGCATGGAAGGCTTTTCAACGCCTGAAACACATAATAAATGGTCACTTCGTGCTTCGGCAACAGGTGAATTAATCTTCGCAGACGTAAAAGTTCCAAAAGAAAACTTGCTGACAGGAAAAACAGGATTAGGAGCACCACTTGGCTGTCTTGATTCGGCGCGCTATGGAATCTCTTGGGGTGCTATTGGTGCCGCTATGGATTGTTATGATACGGCGCTACGTTATGCTAAAGAACGCATACAATTTGGAAAACCTATTGCGGCATTCCAATTACAGCAAAAGAAGTTAGCTGAAATGATTACCGAAATCACAAAGGCACAATTGCTAGCCTTCCGATTAGGGCAATTAAAAAATGAAGGAAAAGCGACCACGGCCCAAATTTCAATGGCAAAACGAAACAATGTAGAAATGGCCATCAACATTGCCAGAGAAGCTAGACAAATTTTAGGAGGAATGGGCATCACTGGCGAATACAGTATTATGCGTCATATGATGAATTTAGAAAGTGTAATCACCTATGAAGGCACGCACGATATTCATTTATTGATTACCGGAATGGACATTACTGGTATTCCAGCTTTTCAATAATTAAACCTTTTTTAAAGTCACTTTTATTGATTTACTAATCGGTGTTTTACTGCGGTCTGAAAAATGATTGTAAGGCACTAGTACATTCGTTTCAGGAAAATAGGCTGCCAAATCTCCTTTCGGAATTGCATACGGAATAACTTTAAACTTATTCGCAGTTCTTTCGATACCATCGTATGTACTTGTAATATTAACCACATCTAGCTTTTTTAAACCAGCTGACTCCATATCCTGCGGATTCATAAAGAGAACTCTTCGCTCATTATAAACTCCGCGATACCGATCATCTAAGCCATAGATAGTTGTGTTGAATTGATCATGCGAACGCATGGTCATTAACATATATTCATTTGTATTCAATTTATGCTGTGGCACTTGGTTGATCGTCAACTGTGCTTTTCCATTAGGCAATTCACTAAAGTCAAGTTCACGGACATTATTAGGCAAATAGTAGCCCGTACCTTTAGATTTTTTTTCAGTATCAGCATAGCCCTTTACAACTTGGTCTATTTTTTCACGAATGAGCTCGTAGTTCTCACCCATACCTTTCCAATCTATCGAATGCTTTCCATTGAAAAAAGTATGCGCCAATTCTGCAATAATATCTGGCTCACTTTTAATGGTTTCCGAGGCGGGCTTTAGAAGTCCACGCGATTGCCTCACTTGCCCCATACTATTCTCGATAGTAATATGACGGAGTTTACCATCTTTCATATCCTTCTCTGAGCGCCCGTAGGTTGGTAATAGTAATGCCGTTTTTCCGGTCACTAAATGGGTTCGATTTAGCTTCGTGCTTACTTGAACTGTAAGGTCACAATTCTGAATTGCTTTTGCAGTATACTCCGTATCGGAAGCTGCCATCAAAAAATTTCCTCCAAGGCACATGAATACTTTCGCTTTTCCTTCGTGCATTGCCTCCATAGCACCAACGGTATCATAGCCCTCTTTAGACGGAGGAACAAACCCTAAATGTTTTTCTATTCGTTCATTCAACTCCTTATTCACAAAATGCATAATACCTACACTTCGATCGCCTTGTACATTACTATGACCTCTAACAGGGCAAGTGCCTGCATTCGGTTTACCAATTGCTCCTTTTAATAGCAAGAGGTTAACATATTCGCGAATATTCTCTACACCATTTTTATGCTGCGTTAAACCCATGGCCCAGCACACTACAATTTTTGATTTTTTAGCTAGTAAATTAACTGCTTTATTTATGGTTTCAAGTGCTACCCCACATTGTGCTAAAAGCGCCTTTTCATCATACGTTTTTAAATCATTTAATAATTCTTGGTAACCATCCACATAGGTTTCTAAAAATTCATGATCGAAGATGTTATTTTTAATCGCATCTAAAGTTGCTAGCTTTATGAGCATTAATTTAATTAGCGGAATATCTTGATTGATTTTAACCGGAAGATGCAAATCGGCCATATCCTCTCCAGAAATCCATCCTTTTAAGTGCTGCGGGTTCTTGAAATTTACGAGTCCTGATTCTCTAAGTGGGTTGATACTAATTACCTTCCCCCCATTTTGCTTGCATTTCTCCAAAGCGGACAACATTCGCGGATGATTGGTACCAGGGTTTTGCCCCGCAACGATTACGACCTCAGCTTCATATAGATCTTCCAACTTGATTGAACCTTTTCCTATACCTAGTGTTTCGCCAAGCGCTACTCCGCTAGATTCATGGCACATATTCGAGCAATCGGGCATATTATTGGTTCCTAAAGCACGCGCAAACATTCCGTATAGAAAAGCAGCCTCATTACTTGAGCGGCCTGAAGTATAAAAGATGGCCTCGTCTGGAGAGTTCAATGCGTTAAGTTCTTCGGAAATTAAATTATACGCTTCCTGCCACGAAATTGGCTCGTAGTTTACGCTGCCCGCCTTAAGTACCAGAGGCTCAATGATTCGACCAAACTTGTTCAATTCATATGCTGTCAATTGCGAAAGTTCTTCTACGGAATGCTTCTTGAAAAAATCTGCTCCAATATGAGAGGTTGTCGCCTCATCAGCCAAGGCCTTTGCTCCATTTTCGCAGTATTCGGCAAGCTTAGAAGGCTTTTCTGGATCAGGCCAAGCACAGCTAGGGCAGCTGAAACCATCTTGTTGGTTCATGTTTAGTAAAGCGGTCATAGACCGAACCACACCCATTTCTTTAAAACCATGGCGAAGTGCTTCTTTCACGCCCAATGCACCAGCGGCAACCCGAACTGGGTTTCCCAATTTGATTTCTGAAAAATCTTGATTACCTCTGATAGAAACATTTCTACGAAAATCGGATGCCATAATTGATTGTATTCTAGTTTAAAAATACCCTTAATTATTGATACAAATCTCTTAAAAAACAAAATCATAGCTATTCACCACAACTTTGCCTAGCTACACATCATTTCTTTTCTAAAACAGCAGTCTAAGCATATCTTTGACGTGTAATTAAGAAATAAAATTTTTCATTTTCATATAGTGTTCTCAGAAAAAAGCTCCGATCGAAAGATGGAGCTTTTTTTAGTTTAACTCAATTTTCTAAAGAAGTAACCTCCTCTTCAGACGAAGAATTATTCTTTCTAATAAAGCCCAATGCTTTAGTTGCAGTCTTCATATCAGCGTACCTCGGATCGGGTACATAATCTTCTTTTCTCATTTTTACGACCTCGATACTCAAAAAACCAAACTCACTAACCACTTTACCATAAAATCGATACACACCCCTGCCTCGAAATTGATACTTCGCAGCCACAGGTGGAAAAAGAACCGTATCAAATATAGCCCCCTGTTGATCTACCAAAGTGGCGAAATACATACTTCTACCAGTCTGTGTACTTGTATTTTTTACCGTAACTATATAGCCGTAAATATCAATATACTTACTCAAATAGCGTTCTAGATCTTTACTACCCGTACTGTTCTTTGGTCGTTCAACTAGTAATTCAAATGGACTACATAAACAAAAACCCAATAGTTCTAATTGTGTAAAAGCCATCTCCAAATCAGTCGTATGTAATTGGGGAATTTCAAAATTTTGATGTGTAGGTTTGAACAACTTCGGATGGTCAATTTTGATATTCTTATTTAGAAATAGATGTGCTTTCCATAAGAGTTCATGCGTATTCGTTTTTGCAAATCGAAAAGCGTTGATACGAATGAGAATGCTGACCTGTTCTATAGATATTAAAACCCGGTCTAGAAAACCTTCTAAAGAAATAAATATTCCATTTTGAATGCGTTCTTTCAAAATACGTTCCATCACACGAGCTTCTAATTCCTTCAAGTACATAAAACCTAAATACAACTGCTTGCCATAAATACGATTGGCAGCAAAGCTATTATTAATACAAGGAGCGTGTATCTTGGCCCCCAACATTCGAGCTTCATTAATGTAAAATTCAGAACGATAAAAGCCTCCGCCATTATTTAATACAGCCACCATATATTCTAATGGAAAGTACGCTCTTAAAAACAAGGTTTGATAACTTTCCACTGCATAAGACGCAGAATGCCCTTTGGCAAAAGCATAACCCGCAAAGCTGGCAACTTGATTCCATATTTCAAAAATGAGGGTGTCGTCGTAGCCTTTTTTACGACAGTTATCAATGAACTTTTGCTCAACACCTTGAAACTCTTCTCGCGATCGAAATTTACCACTCATACCTCGTCGCAGTACATCTGCTTCTCCGAGATCAAGCCCTGCAAAATGATGAGCTACCTTAATCACATCTTCTTGATACACCATCACACCATAAGTCTCTGGCATAATATCAAGCATAACCGGGTGAGATTTTTGCTCGGCTCTTCCTACATTTCGATGTCGTAAAATATACTCTCGCATCATTCCACTCTTTGCAACTCCTGGTCTGATAATTGAACTTGCAGCAACCAAACCCAGGTAATTATCGACTTCTAATTTCTTTAAAAGCATGCGCATTGCAGGAGATTCTATATAGAAACAACCCATACATTGCGCACTCTTAATTAATGCATTAACCGACTGATCAGTCTTTAGCAAATTCATATCATGTATGTCGAAAGTGTCTTTTTTTTCAGGTTGGTTGTATGCAATTATATCCAAAGTCTCCCGTATTTTTGAGAGGCCTCGCTGTCCTAGGATGTCAAATTTATATAATCCGACATCTTCCGCAATAACCATATCAAACTGAACGGTCGGAAAACCTTTGGGCGGTAGGTGTGTTGTAGCGAACCAATGCAATGGTTTTTCACTGATTAAAATACCCCCTGCATGAATACTAAGATAATTAGGCATGCCTTCGAGAAGCTGGGTATACTTGATGACTAAATTCGAGATATCATCCAATCTAGATGAGGTAAAATTCTTATTACAAAGTAAGTCTATCTCATCTTTTGGTAGTCCGAAAACTTTACCCAATTCACGTACCATGCCTCGCCATTTGAAGGTCACATAGGTGCCGAGCAAAGCAACATTTTCAAAACGCTCAAAAATGTATTGGGTCATTTCAGGTCGATCACGATGCGAAAAATCAATATCAAAATCTGGCGGATTGGCACGATACAGATTCAAAAACCGTTCGAAATATAAATCTAACTCCATCGGATCAACATTAGTGATACGCAATAGATATGCTACAATACTATTGGCACCACTACCGCGACCTACATAAAAAAAACCCCTTTTACTAGCCTCGGAAACAATATCCCAATTGATTAAAAAATAAGATACAAAACCCATTTTTTTAATAAGGCCCAACTCTTTTTCCAAACGGTCTTCAACAGCTTTTCCTACTTCTGGATACCGATATGGCAAACCATCTTGACATAGCTTTTCAATCAATTTTTCATCTTCTTCTTGACCACCCAAATAGTTCATCAAATTCTGAGGCTGTCGCCCTTCAGAAAAATCAAAATGAATAGAACAAGAATTCATTAAGCGTTCTGTATTTTCTAAAATGAAACTGTATTCAGAAAACGCATTCGCCAAGTTTTGTATGGGAAACATTTTTTCTTCTTCACTTGTTTGCTCGGTAGTAGAAAGCTTGCTCAACAAAGTATTCGTATCGATAGCTCGTAATAATCGATGTGTATTAAAATCGCGTTTATTACGAAAAGTCACAGGCTGTTGCACGACCAATTTACTTTTAAATTCCATTAACCTAGAAAAAGGTAATCGCCTCAGATCAGCGATAGAAATACCGACAAACTCATTCGCCGCAAAAATTGTCATCTCATTCTGAAGTGCTATTTCAAAAGGATAAATAACATAGGAGTTCTTAAACTCAGGAGCGATATCTGGAATCTTATTTTTTTTATGCAAGTGCTCAGAAAGGAAATTATTGAGCTCTAAATAGCCTTCATTATTTTTTGAAATAGCCACAAAACATTGATTAACACCATTTCTAAAATCAATACCCAAAATTGGCTTGATTCCAAATTCTGAAGCCTTTCTCACAAAATTCAAACCTGCCGAAGTGTTGTTAATATCAGTAAGTACTAATTGACCTACCTGATTTTCTTGGGCCAACTTCAAGAGCTCTAACTCTGAAAAAGTGCCGTAGCGGAGGCTGTAATATGTGTGACAATTTAAATACACTTGCTTGTTTATTATTCGTTATTCTATTGGCTATTGGCTCTTCTCTTTTTCTAGACTCTTGCCTCTTTGTTCTTGAGTCTTAGCTCTCAGCACCATTTTAACCAGCCCTTCGACGGGCTCAGAATGACATTTGTCTTGATTCTTTGCTCTTTGCTCTTTGTTTTTTCCCGAACAACTGATTTCACTGTTTCCGATGCGCTAAGACAACGGGAGGCTGCCCATTGAATGGATTATGTATTCTACCTATACTTTTCGACCCCATTCCTGAAGCTCTTAGCACGCTTTTATCTCCGTAACGCTTTCGTATGGCATCCATCGCATTATATAGATTGAGGGTTTCTTCGGTATCTTCAAAAAGATTGATTTGATAATTACCCGATACCAAGTGACTAAACTTAATACCCACCAAGCGCACCAATAACCTACGGTTATAAAGTGTCTTGAATAGGTCTAAAATCTTAGGAATCAAAATATGGTCAGCACTCGTATACGGAATTCGCAATTGCTTCGAATAGGTGTTAAAGTCAGAATAACGAATCTTAACTGCAATACAAGCCGTTAACTTTTCTCCTCTACGCAATTGATAGGCTAAATTCTCGGTCATGGCTATAAGAATACCCTTCAATTTTACCACATCTATTGTATCTCTATCAAAAGTACGCTCTGTAGAAATCGACTTTCGTTCGCAAAAAGGAATTATGGGTGTATTATCAATTCCGTTGGCACGTTTCCAGATTACACTTCCGTTTTTACCGAGTACGCGTTGCATCACATCCATGGGCATTTCTTGCACGTTCTTTACTTGTCGCAAACCCAAGTTTCGAAGCACCTGATAGGTTTTATCGCCTACCATGGGTATTTTTTTAATGGAGAGGGGAGCTAAAAAAGGTTTTTCTAATCCCTTATCAACCATTATTTTGTTATTGGGTTTCGCCTCACCTGTCGCCACTTTTGAAACTACTTTATTGCAAGAAAGTCCGAATGAAATAGGTAAACCTGTTTCTCTGATAATACGGTCACGCATTTCAGATGCAAATTTATAGGAACCAAAAAATCGATCCATACCCGTTAGATCTGCATAAAATTCATCAACACTTGATTTTTCGAAGAGAGGCACTTCTTCTCTAATAATATCAGTAACAATATCAGAATGTTTACTATACTCACCCGAATTACCACGAATGACTACTGCCTCAGGACAAAGTTCTTTTGCCATCCGCATTGGCATACCTGAATGTACCCCAAAACCACGTGTTTCATAACTACAAGCAGCCACTACGCCTCTATCACTAACGCCACCTACCAACAAGGGCTTGTTCTGTAATTCTCGATTTAATAATCGTTCTACGGACACATAAAAAGTATCCAAATCAATATGTAATATAGTTTTGTTCATTAGCTCTCCTAAAAAATGGATAGCTAATTTATGGAATATTTCCTATTTTATGGATTTATTCCATTTTAATGTACTAAAAAGCCTGTGATTTTTTATTCACAGGCTTTTTAATGGTTTCGGTTTATATGCATCACATATGATTTTTGAATTATTAATCAAAGGCAAAGCCCGTAAATATTCTAAAAACCAATGCATACAAGCCTATAAAAATAAGTGCAAAACAGAACCACGAAAAGATTTTTAAATAATTTTTTAGGATGTAATTTCCTAAGTTTTTAAAACCTTCTAAATAAATCTCCTTGATAAGTAATGTAGTTTTCATAAGCATATCATTTTATGATTTATAATAAAAAGACAAATGCCATGCTACAAGAGATATTGGGATTACGTTTTAGTTTAACTCCCTAAAAAAAGGGGTGAAATACCAATTTAAGCCATAATTCAAAAAAACTCCGCTAAGCTCTCAGCACAGGCTTATTCAATTAAACTAAGTCAAAAATACTTATGAAAATCACATCATTGCTCTCAAAAAAAGTATCTAACATACTGAGGCCAAATCTGTAATTAGCGCATCATTCATATTGATGAGGCGCGAATTATTTACCGATATATTGAGTATAACTTTAAGAAATAGGGAGACTACTCTTCAATCAAAATCTCTAACAACTGAATAGCGGCATCACTAATTTTGGTGCCTGGTCCAAAAACCGCTACAGCACCAGCATCGTATAAGAATTGATAATCTTGCTTCGGAATTACCCCCCCAACGATGACCATAATATCTTCACGGCCATAGTTTTTTAATTCTTCTATCACGGCCGGCACCAAAGTTTTATGCCCAGCCGCCAATGATGAAACCCCTAGAATATGCACATCATTTTCTATAGCTTGCTTCGCAGCTTCCTCTGGAGTTTGAAATAAGGGGCCTATATCTACATCAAAACCTAAATCAGCATACCCTGTGGCGACTACTTTAGCACCACGGTCATGACCATCTTGACCCATTTTGGCAATCATAATACGGGGGCGACGACCATCTTGCTCAGCAAACTGATCGGTCATTCCTTTTGCCTTTTGAAAACTTTTATCGTCTTTAATTTCTTTTGAATACACGCCTGAAAATGAGTTTATTACTGCTTTATGACGACCAAATACGGTCTCTAAAGCGGAACTGATTTCACCCAATGTGGCTCTTAATCGAGCTGCATTTATAGCTAAAGCTAGTAAATTTTTATCCGCAGGCAAATTTTGACCATCGGCTTCGATTTTCAATTTAGCCGCTTCGGCCAACTCTTTCAAAGCAATTTTGACTGCTGCTTCATCTCTTGAATTTTTAATCGCTGTTAACTGCTCTAATTGTTGCCGTCTCACTTCTTGATTGTCGACTTCTAAAATGTGCAGCTGGTCTTCTTCCTTCAATTGGAATTTATTCACTCCAACAATGACATCTTTATTGCTGTCAATTCGAGCTTGTTTCCTTGCTGCAGCTTGCTCGATACGCATTTTCGGAATTCCTGCTTCGATCGCTTTGGTCATACCACCCAAGTCTTCCACCTCTTCCATCAAGGCCCATGCCTTTTTTACTAACTCGCCGGTTAGGTATTCTACATAGTAACTACCTGCCCATGGGTCAACCGTTTTGGTTATTTTGGTTTCTTCCTGTAAAAACAGTTGCGTTTCACGTGCAATTCGCGCAGAAAAATCGGTCGGTAATGCAATTGCTTCATCTAAGGCATTGGTGTGTAAACTTTGGGTGCCCCCCAAAATAGCAGCAGTAGCTTCTATCGTAGTTCGCGCCACATTATTGAAAGGATCTTGCTCCGTAAGGCTCCACCCACTGGTCTGGCAATGCGTTCGTAATGCCAAAGATTTATCGGTCTTTGGGTTGAATTGTTTTACCAATTTAGCCCATAACATTCTCGCTGCTCTCATTTTGGCAACCTCCATAAAATGGTGCATCCCTATTCCCCAAAAGAAAGATAGCCGTGGAGCGAAATCGTCAATTTCTAATCCGGCTTTGAGTCCGGTTTTAATGTATTCCAATCCGTCGGCTAAGGTATAGGCCAATTCAATATCTGCCGATGCACCGGCCTCATGCATGTGATACCCAGAGATACTAATGCTATTGAACTTGGGCATAAACCGACTTGTATATTCAAAAATATCAGCCACCAATTGCATCGATGGTTTTGGCGGATAGATATAAGTATTCCGCACCATAAACTCCTTTAGAATATCATTTTGAATGGTTCCTGTCAATTGTTCTAGAGAAACGCCTTGTTCCTCTGCAGCTACAATATAAAATGCCATAATAGGAAGCACCGCACCGTTCATGGTCATCGAAACAGACATTTTATCCAACGGAATTCCATCGAACAAAACCTTCATATCTTCGACAGAATCTATAGCTACGCCTGCTTTACCAACATCACCAACTACCCGCTCGTGATCACTATCATAACCGCGATGTGTAGGTAAATCGAAAGCAACAGAAAGTCCTTTTTGGCCTCCTTTTAAATTTCTTCTATAAAACGCATTACTTTCTTCGGCAGTCGAAAACCCTGCATATTGGCGAATCGTCCAAGGTCTTCTCACATACATTGTGGAATAGGGCCCACGCAAGTATGGAGGAATTCCGGCAGCGAAATCTAAGTGTTCAGCAGCTTCTATATCATCTTCAGAATACGAAGTTTTTAAATCTATTTTTTCGGCAGTTTCAAAATTATTACTAGAGTCTTTTGCTAGCCCATCTGCAACGGAACCACTGCTACGCGTAGTAGAAGAGTTCGAAATGACCGCTGGGCTTTTAAGCACCATATCTTGTAAATCCTTCCTACTCATCATCCAATCTTTTTTGTTCTACTTCTTCTGCCAAACGCTTTTCAAGAATGGGCTGTATCAATGTTTTTCTAGGGTTTGTTTTTAGAAAGGGGTACAGTTCAATGTCATTCTTCATCTTATCATTTTCGTTTTGGTATTTGTTCGTTCCTACCAAAACCGCCGTACCGTCATTGAACTTTGCCTGTTCCTTTTGAGCGCTTTCCTGTATTTTTCTTTGAATGGTGTGCGCTTTTAATTGCCTTAAAAAGCCACCACTACTTTCGACAGATTTAAACAATAGCAATGCTTTCTCTGCCAATTGATTTGTAATACTTTCTATATAATACGCCCCATCTGAGGGGTTTTCGACCTTATCAAAATAGCTCTCATTTTTCAGAAGTAACAATTGGTTTACCGCTATACGCTCACCGAAGTCATTATCCTTATGGTAAATGGCATCATAAGGCAAATTAAAGACCGTATCTGCCCCTCCTAAAACCGCTGCCATACACTCCGTTGTGGTGCGTAACATATTGGTGTTGTAATCATATACCGTCTTATTTCTCTTTGTTGGGCTTGCTATGATATGACAATCTGTAGGCACCCCATACTCAGTAGCTATGGTTTTCCAGAGTAAACGCAAGGCACGTAGTTTAGCAATCTCGAAGAAGTAATTTGTGCCGATTGACACCTTGAAGCAGATCGAAAAAGTATGCTCAGTTTTACCAACAAAGGCATTTAAATATTCATTTGCATGTGCTAATCCGTAGGCTAATTGTTGGGCCATATCAGCACCTGCATTTTGATACAGAGACATATCAACGCTTAGCACATTTTTAAACCTTCCTTTCAGAATCTCTTCTTTCGCAGCAAAATCTTTTTCCAGATTATTAAACCAATTTCCTGTTCTAGTTAAATGGCCAATAGTATCTATGTTTAAATGAAGGTTCTGGTTAGCATTACCAACAAACTCATGTATAGATAGGATATATGCTTTAGATAAAAATTCCATGTTTAGGTAAACAGGGGTTTCCTCCAAATTGATATCCTTTAAAAGTTCTTTAATTTTAATTTCTTTGGATGGTATATGAAACGACAAACGCTCCACTCCTCTTTGTAAAGCATTCAGGGCTTTTTCATTTGCCATCGTGGCATTACCAGCATAGATAGATTGACCTACTTGCCAAACGGAAGTACTTGTCAAATTCTTAGGCCTGCTTACAGCGTCATCTGAATGATAAAAGGGTTTTACTTTGATACCTTCAGGAGATTCCCAAACCAAGGTTTCATTATAATCTGCTCCCTTAAGGTCAAACTGTATTTTCTGCTTCCATTCTTTGGCAGAAACAGGCGGAAATTCATCAAATAAAAGCTTTTTACTCATCTATAATCGTATTACAACGGAATGTTTCCGTGCTTTTTCTTTGGCAAGGTAGCGACTTTGTTTTGAAGCGCGGTATAGGCTTTTATCAATTTTCTTCTGGTGTTCTTCGGAATAATTACCTCATCAATAAATCCTCTTTCTGCTGCGCTATATGGGTTGGTGAATTTCGCTGCATATTCTGCTTCTTTTTCAGCCAATTTCGCAATAGGATCATCCGCAGCGCCAATCTCTTTTCTAAAAATAATCTCGCTGGCACCCTTGGCACCCATTACTGCAATTTCAGCTCCGGGCCAAGCATAGTTCATATCGGCACCAATATGCTTAGAATTCATCACATCGTATGCTCCACCGTATGCTTTCCTTGTAATTACAGTTACTTTGGGCACGGTCGCTTCACTCAAAGCATATAATAACTTTGCTCCGTTGGTGATGATTCCGTTCCATTCTTGGTCAGTACCCGGCAGAAAACCTGGTACATCTACCAATACCAAAAGTGGAATATTAAAACAGTCACAGAAACGTGTAAAACGGGCTGCTTTTTTTGAGCTATCGACATCTAAAACTCCCGCTAAACTCATGGGTTGATTGGCAACGATACCAATACTTTTTCCTGCTAGTCTCGCAAAACCTACTACAATATTATCGGCATAAGCTGCATGAATTTCGAAGAAGGTATCTGCATCAATAATACCCTTAATGACCTGCCGCATATCGTAGGGCTGATTTGCATTTTCTGGAACTATACTTTCCAACTCTTCGCGTATTTCATCACCCAATTCAAATGGAATATCATCTGGTTTATCTTCGCAGTTTTGAGGCATATAACTTACCATCTGCTTAATTTGATTGATGCATTGAATATCATTAGCAGCCGTTACATGTGTAACTCCTGATTTTGTTGCATGTGTAGAAGCACCCCCTAATTCTTCTGCGGTGACTACTTCATTCGTTACTGTTTTCACCACATTGGGGCCAGTAACAAACATGTAACTTGAGTTCTCCACCATTAGGGTAAAATCGGTCATCGCGGGTGAGTATACAGCTCCACCAGCGCATGGGCCCATAATCGCTGAAATTTGAGGAATTACCCCGGATGCCATTACATTTCTATGAAAAATATCTGCATAACCGCCTAGCGAACGAACACCTTCTTGAATTCGGGCACCACCACTATCGTTTAATCCAATTATTGGCACGCCAATCTTCATCGCCATGTCCATAATCTTACAGATTTTTTCTGCATGTGTTTCTGATAAGGCACCGCCAAAAACGGTAAAATCTTGCGCAAAAACACAGACCTGTCTTCCGTTTATAGTTCCATAACCGGTAACGACACCATCTCCATAAAAAATTTGTTTTTCCATACCGAAGTCCTTTGTGCGATGGGTTACCAAGGCGCCCATTTCTTCAAAAGAACCTTCATCCAATAAAAAATGAACCCGCTCTCTTGCGGTTAACTTTCCTTTGGCATGCTGCTTTTCAATTCGTTCTTGACCGCCACCCAATTGCGCTAAGGCCAATTTATCTGCTAGTATCTGTTTTTTATCTTTCATTCTTACTATTCAAATCAATTTGGACTATTACAAATTTCTTTTCTCCCAATTTGAAGAAACTGTAGCTGGGGTTTTTACTATTTTCTGGTTTTCAAGGTATAGCTGCAACCCGACTAGAGCAGCTACTCTTCGCTCTTCCGCATGCTGCTTCTGTAGTTGTTCTGGAGAATAATAATTCTTAACAAAATGGGTGTCAAAATTACCTGAAGTAAAAGCTTCATGTTCGCAAACAAATTTGCCAAAAGGTAAAGTTGTTGCAACTCCCTCAACTTTATAATTAGCAATGGCCTTTATCATTAGCTGAATGGCTTCAGCTCTATTCTTGCCATAGGTAATCAGCTTTGATAACATCGGGTCATAGTAAATAGGAACTTCCATACCCTCTTCAAAACCATCATCAACCCGAATACCTTTGCCAACAGGTATTTTATAAGTGGTGAGCGTTCCGATACTCGGCATAAAGTTTTCAAGCGGGTCTTCAGCATACACGCGAACTTCGAGGGCATGACCGCTTATAGACAGCTCTTCTTGAGTGAATTCTAGCTTTTCGCCGCGCGCTACTTTGATTTGCTGCTCCACCAGATCAATTCCAGTAATCAATTCTGAAACCGGATGCTCAACCTGCAAACGTGTATTCATTTCTAGAAAGTAGAAATCCTTATTCTCATTCAACAAAAATTCTACCGTACCTGCGCCAACATAATCACAAGCTTTGGCAACTTTCACAGCAGCTTCACCCATGGCTTTTCGTAATTCAGGGGTAAGCACCGTAGACGGAGCTTCCTCAACCACTTTTTGATGACGCCTTTGCACACTGCATTCACGCTCAAAAAGGTGAACGACATTTCCATGTGTATCTGCAAGTATTTGAATTTCAATATGCCTTGGTGAACCTACATATTTCTCTATAAAAACTGAGCCATCACCAAAAGCTGCTTGCGCTTCGCTTATCGCACGGTCCATTTGTTCAGGCAACTCCGCTAGGTTTTCAACAACCCGCATACCTTTTCCACCGCCACCGGCTGAAGCTTTAATCAAAATTGGAAAGCCTATTTCCTTAGCAACTTTAGCCGCCAAAGCAACATCGGTAATTGCCTCTTCAATACCCGGCACCATAGGAATATCATAATCACGAACCGCTTCTTTAGCCGCTAGTTTATTACCCATTATTTTAATAGCATGTGGTTTTGGGCCGATAAAAGTGAGACCATTATCTTCTACCATTTGGGCAAAGGCCGCATTTTCACTTAAGAAGCCGTACCCAGGGTGAATTCCTTGAGCACCCGTGCGCTTAGCAGCTGCTATGACTTTTTCCATCACCAAATAAGACTCAGAAGAAGGTGCTTTTCCTAGCAGAACAGCTTCATCTGCAAATTTCACATGCGGTGAATAACGGTCTACTTCGGAGTATACCGCAACCGTCTTAATGCCCATCTTTTGAGCGGTCTTCATTATTCGAAGCGCTATCTCACCTCGGTTGGCAATTAGTATTTTTTTCATTCGATGATTCCGTTTATGATCATTCTGGCACTTGCTTTTAAGCAAAGGCGAAAATGTTTCTATTCTTTACTACAACACCTTGACTTCAACTATGCACAGGCACCGCTTAATTCGCCTCTTTTTATTCGATTTCAATAATCAATTGTCCCTTTTCTACGGCAGCATCCTTTTGCACTTCAATAGATTTTACAACGCCCTCACCTTGTGAAAGAATAATATTTTCCATCTTCATAGCTGACAAAACCAATAAAGGGGTTCCTTCCGAAATAGCTTGCCCTACCTCCACCATAATAGCGACAATAAGACCAGGCATAGGGGCTTTAATAGAATTAACCTTTGGCGCAGTTACCGCCAACAAACCCATTTTCTTTACTTGCTGGTCGTACTCATCCTCAATCTTAACCTCATAGGTATTTCCGTTAATTGATAAAGTGAGGGTTTTATTTAAAAAATCAGAATGAAGCACACTAATATCGTAGGCCTGATTATTGTCTAGCAGATGTAGCTTCGCTGCATCAATTCTAATACTATCCAAAACGTCAATATCACCTTTATTCACAAGTGTTTCTTCTTCGTTTACAGTAATTACATACTTCTTCATTGCTACCAACTATTATTGAGTAACTAAAAGTATTAAAATGATAGGTCTTATAGTGAAAAGAGACTCAGAAGTTTTCAATAATTCATCAAAAATTTTGCACTTTTCTCATCTACTTCTTCTAAAGAAAAGATGTAGTTTTAGAAGATTTTTAATTAGAACCTCTTGGAAATGAAAAACATAAACAAACTTTTATATTTCTTCCTTTTGATAGTATTGGCAGCCTGTCAATCAAATGAAATTCTTTTTGAAAATGCGATCTGCATCAAAAACATTAGCACCATTGATCCTACAGATGGTTTAAAAGAAAATCAGACCGTTATAATTAAGAATGGGAAAATCAATAAAATAATTGATTCTGAAACCCTAATCTTATCTAAAGAAAATACTATTATTGATGGCAGTGGAAAATATTTGATTCCGGGTTTATGGGATGCTCATGTGCATTTCGCCTATATCGAAGCATTAGCACCCAGTATGTTCGATTTGTTTTTGTCATACGGTATTACTAGTGTTCGCGATACGGGCGGTAATGTTGATTTTGTAAAAGCATGGAAAGACAAGGCTTTGGCAAATCCGACAGGCACACCGCGAGTTATGATGGCAGGGCCGCTATTAGATGGCGAACCGAATGTTTATGATGGTAGTGACCCAGGGCACCCAGAACTTTCTGTTGGCTTGGCGTCTGTAGCTGATGTAGTTACTCAAGTAAACATGTTGGTAGGCAAAGACGTTGATTTGCTAAAAGCCTATGAAATGTTGACTCCCGAACAATTCATAAAAGTCAATGAGTTGGCTAAAGCGAACAAACTAAAAGTTACAGGTCATGTTCCTTTAAGTATGGATGTGATTAGCGCTTCAAATGCAGGGCTAAATAGTATGGAACATATGCGCAACCTCGAAATATCATGCGCTTCAAATGCAGATGAATTGTGGGAGGCTCGAAAAAAAATATTAGCAGAAGGAGCTGCGGAAACTGGCGCTACCTTGCGCAGCAAAATTCACACGGCGCAACGCGGGTTAGCCGTAAAAAACTATGATGAGACCAAAGCAAATGAAGTACTCGCCGTTCTTAAAAAGAACGAAACATGGCAGATACCTACGCTAACACTGAATACCCTGTTTTCAGGGCGCTATTATGCCCGCCCCGATTACCAAGAGAGTTATGCCTATTTACCAGACTCTATTGGTCGCATTTGGAAAGAAAATTCAAAAATACTCGCCAATAGCCCTGTTGAAGAAGTTAGAAAAAATTGGGAAGATTGGAATTTAATGATGGCGGGCAAAATTCATCAAACTGGTATTGATATGATGGCAGGTACCGATACCCCCATTGCATTATTAACGCCGGGCTTAAGTTTACACGAAGAATTGATGGTTTTGGTAAAAGCAGGATTATCACCGTTGGAAGCTTTAAGAACAGCGACCATAAACCCCGCTAAGTATTTTAATATGGAAAATGAGTTGGGCTCCATCAAGGAAACTATGTGGGCAGATTTATTAATTTTAGACCAGAACCCTTTAGACGATATTCAACATACTAAAAGCATACATACGGTAATCAAACAAGGGAAAGTTTTTGGCCGAAAAGAGTTGGATGCTATTTTACAAAAATTACAAAATGACTAAACATTCGTCAGGGTATTAAACCTTTAGCACACACATCATATGAAGCTACACTTAGATGACACCCTTTTTTTGGTTGGAGGTGCTACCAGCGGTTTCGGAAAAGCCATAACCGAACAATTAATTACCGAAAATTCAAGGGTAATTGCAGTGGCTAGAACAGAAGCTAAATTACTAGCCTTGCAAAAATTTAGTGACCGGATAGAAATAGTTGTGGGCGACCTTTCTGAGGAATCAGTTTTGGAGCGTATTATTCTAAAGATTGGAAACCGCGTTTTAACCGGAGCCGTCATCAATTCGGGTGGACCACCAGCTATGCCCGCAATGGAAACCAAGCTATCAGATTGGGATGAAGCCTACAAAACCGTGCTACGATGGAAAATAGCCCTGACCCAGGCCTTACTTCCAAAAATGATGGCGAACGGGTATGGGCGATTGCTCTACATTGAAAGTGTGTCTACCAAACAACCCGTTGCCAATTTAGTACTTAGTAATGCTATGCGGTTGGCAGTTACTGGCTACGTAAAAACGCTATCTCAAGAAATAGGAAGCTCAGGCGTAACCCTAAATATTTTGGGCCCAGGCTATCATGCTACGCCACGTATGGAAACTCTATTTGCGAAAAATAGCGCGATAAAAGGCATACCCGAGACTGAAATACGTGAGGCTTTTTCACAGCAAACAGCAGTTAAAAAAATTGGAAATCCCGAAGATTTTGCCTCATTAGCCCTATGGCTTCTTTCTTCACATAGCAGTTATATTACCGGGCAAACTATAACTGTCGATGGCGGACTAGTTAAAGGAATAATGGGCTAAGAAAGGCTGTGCTTCAACGTTTTCATTGAAACTGAAGATGTGTTTATGAGCGATACTAGAGATTACGAGGCTTTATGCTTCAATATGATAAGAGATGCTGTTAAGCCATACGTATGCATGGCATCTTATTTAAATAAAATTCAGGACTAATACTAAAACAAATATGCTTCCCATTATTCAAGTATCGGAATTATTCGAATTATACAAATCTGCTCATTTGATTGTCATAAACGCCAGTAGTGGCCCTCATGCAGCAGCAAATTACGAAGACAAACATTTAGATGGGGCAATTTTCGTCGACCTTAATACACAACTTTCAGAGCTACACGAAGATGCCGCCAATGGCGGAAGGCATCCATTACCAAAAATTCAAAATTTCGCAAAAACAATTTCTGAACTTGGCATCTCGCCAGACCATCATGTGGTCATCTATGATGATAAAAATGGAGCAAACGCTTCCGCTAGATTTTGGTGGATGTTAAAAGCTTTAGGTCATGAAAAAGTACAGGTGTTGAATGGTGGTATTCAGGAGGCCGAAAAGAAGCAATACCCCATAAATTCAAAAAAAGTAGCGCTCAAACCAGCTGAGCTTTACAAGTTAACCAGCTGGAAACTACCCACAGTGCAACTAGAGGAAGTAGTAAAAGTTTCACAAGATGTTGACCATATTTTGGTTGATGTTCGCGCCACGCCGCGTTACAACGGAGAATTCGAGCCTATTGATTTAATTGCCGGGCATATACCCGGAGCAGTAAACATACCTTTTGCTGAAAATTTGGACAAAAACGGACTATTTAAATCTCCGGAAGCACTCAAAGAAAAGTATACGCAACTTTTTGGTGGTATCGCTAAGGAGAATAGGGTATTTCATTGCGGTTCAGGAGTTACGGCTTGTCATTCTATTTTAGCAGTAGCCTATGCCGGTTTGGAAATTCCTAAGCTCTATGTGGGCTCATGGAGTGAATGGAGTAGAAACGGTAAAACAATCGCAACAAAATAGCATACCAACAGATAGCTTACAAAAAACGGTCAAAGTGAACCCCTTAAAACAGCTGTATTTGTACCACTTAAAAATTCGTTTCAGACTAGGCTATAAAAGCGCTTGCAATACATATAGCTATGCTCACTTTAATACGGCGGAGGCTGGTACACCATGTGCGTCCTTTCCACATAAGAAACAGAATGGTTATCAGATATAGAATATATTCATTTGACACCTAAGGCTCTGATAAAGTACCAAGTTACCATAGTTCTGTTTTCTGAATTAATCTATCGTTTATGTAAACCTTAGGAAACTGAACCGAGGCTTTTCATAAGAGGTTTTTTAATAACACTCTTCGATAGGCCATAACAATTAATTTGAATCGTATTACCATCATAAGTGGTCCTAAAATCTGTTGGTTGCGTTTTTACTCTTCTACTTCCGGTATTGGAGTGAAGGGTTGGATACCAAAAGCGGGATACACCTCACTTGGATAGTAGAAAGTACCACCACGAGATACCATTGAAATTGTTTTGATTGCTTTGATATCCTCTACTGGATTTCCAGCAATTAAGAAGAAATCAGCCAGTTTGCCAGGTGCAATACTTCCGAGATCCTCATCCCCTAAATATTGAGCCATATCATAGGTAGCCAGTTTAACTAGCTCAGCTGGTGTATAGCCCAATTGTTGGTAGAGCTCCAATTCGCGATGATAAAAAAAAGCACCGCCCAGATCAGTGCCGGGTACGATAAAGATTCCTTTGTCCTTCATCATTTTCAAGGTCTCTACAATTTTTTCGTAGCCCTCACGATAAGCCTGGTCGTCTTCCGCAGAAGCCACTTCGGCCAAGGCCACCTTAAATCCACGTTGCGAGTTTGGAGGCATATGGTCTATGACATCTTTGGTGCCTTCCCAGACCTCCCCGTTCCTAGCTTTCATCAAGACTTCGTGGATAGCCAAAGTAGGGTCTATAGCAGTCTTGTTCTTCACAAATAAATCTATAGATTCCTGTACCTTGGGACTATTCAGGTCCAATCTGGGAAATCTTTTTAATGCCGTAAGACGAAGCAGGGTACGTGTATCTTCTCCAGGTTCCAACACCCAACCCAACATGGTTTGATTAATATGGGTCATCTCGTTGAAACCGGCACGCAACATGGCATTGGCATTTGAAAATGCCGGTACATGTCCGCATACGAACATCCCATACTCATGAGCTTTTTTAACTATGGCCGGCGCCCAATCTCCGTTCATAGAATTGTATAGTTTCACCCCATAGAAGCCCATGTCATGATAGCTATCCACAGCGGCCAGGGCTTCTTCTTCACTAGATACCAAAATTCCATTATTTGCACTGTATTCACTTTGACCTTCAATAAAACCTAATCTATGAACTCTTGGCCCGGCTAAAACCCCTGAATTAATTTTTTTGATGAGTTCGTCCAATACTTCATTATCGTTCCCCATATCCCGAAAAGAAGTAATTCCGGCCAATATATTCAATAGGGCGCCTTCATCTCCCGTATGGGCATGCATTTCATACATTCCGGCCACCAAGGTGCCGCCAGCCCCATCTATAATCACTTCATCTTC
>CALHGE010000002.1 GCA_938029725.1 uncultured Flavobacteriaceae bacterium | reverse complement strand
ATTCTGGTGAAAGTGCTGCGACTTCAGTATTAGGAAAAGAAGGTATTATCCATGGTAGTAAAACACTGCTTATGCAAACCAAAGACGGACAAATAACCGAGCCTTACTCTATTTCGGCAGGTTTAGATTACCCTGGCGTTGGACCAATGCATGCGCATTTATATAAAACTGGTCGTGCAGAGTTTATTTCTATTACAGATGACGAAGCTATGACTGCTGGTTTAGAATTAAGCCAATTAGAAGGCATTATTCCAGCTATTGAAACGGGCCATGCCTTTGCCATTTTTGAACATAGAAAATTCAAGCCTGAAGATGTTGTTGTTATTAGCCTTTCGGGGCGTGGAGATAAAGATTTAAATACATATATAGATTACTTTAAGCTAGCATAATGATCAATAGGATTAATCAAAAAATGAAAGAGGACAAAAAACTCCTCTCCATATATTTCACCGCAGGATACCCAGCCCTAAACGACACCGTAAAAATCATCCAAGATTTAGAGAAAAACGGAATCGATATGATTGAAATTGGCCTACCATTTAGCGACCCTTTAGCTGATGGCCCAACTATTCAAGAAAGTTCCACGCGGGCCCTTACGAATGGGATGACTACTGAAAAGCTTTTCGAGCAATTGAAAGACATTCGCCAAACTGTTTCTATTCCGCTAATAATTATGGGCTACTTCAACCCCATGCTGCAATACGGCGTTGAAGCCTTCTGCCAAAAATGTCAAGAAATTGGTATTGATGGAATCATTATGCCCGATTTACCGTTGGATGTTTATCAAGCAGATTATGAAACCGTTTTTAAAGAGTATGGTTTGATCAATGTCTTTTTAATTACGCCACAAACAAGTGATGAGCGTATTCGCCAAATCGATTCAGCTTCTGACGGGTTTATTTATATGGTAAGTTCCGCTAGCGTTACAGGTTCTAAATCAGGATTCGGAAATACGCAAACTGATTATTTCGAACGCATTGCCAAGATGAATTTAAATAACCCACAAATCGTTGGTTTTGGAATTAAAGATTCAGAAACCTTTAAGGCAGCTACAAAAAACGCAAAAGGAGCAATTATTGGCTCTGCCTTTATTAAACATCTAACTTCTAACGGGTTAGGAGAAATCAACAGTTTCACAAAAAGCATTCGAGACTAGAAGTTTAAAAAATATTTTAAACTTTAAAGAAGGGGTTCTTTGATTTAAGTTGTTATTATCCAAACGCTTTAAAAATCAGTTATGAAAAAAATTTCCCTTTTATTTATATTATTAATTTCCATTAGTTCTTTTTCTCAAGAAAATACTAGTATTGAGTATTCCAAAAATGTTGTCCATGGCTCATTCGGTACTCTAATTTATTTATATTCTTCTCAATTTAGCTATGATCGTTTGATCAAACGATCAGAGAATAGTTTCTTCAAAGCGTATTACGCAACAGCTAGAATTGGAGGTCACTTTGCTATAGATTTGAGTGGCTCTAATAGTGCCGCAGGTTATCTAACGAGTATTGGTGCTACAGCACTTACTGGTAGCGGACGTCATCATTTTGAAGTTGGCCTTGGACTAGGATATTTTATTGACACCGAGAATGTAATTAGTGCTTCTAACCCATTCGGCTCGTCTGATGAAAGTACTTTTTACCCAAGTGCTACTTTAGGCTATAGAATGCAAACCTCAAAAGGTTTTATGTTCAGAACAGGGTTTGGAGTAGTTGAATGGGCTTATTTTGGTTTTGGATATAGTTTTTAAATATTTGACTAATTTCGATGATTCATTCTGCATTTTGAAAGACCATATCAATAACTGGAAACTAGTACTAGTAATATGCTTTTCTTTAGGATTAGCTCCCTTCTTACCTGAACCACATATTTGGGGTAAAATTAAATGGATATCTACAGGGGCAATAGGAATGCAATTTCAAGATTGGTTCGATGTTTTATTGCATGGATTTCCTTTTCTTCTTTTCATTCGATTGCTACTTTTAAAGTTGCAATCAGCAATCTCAAAGAAAAGTATCTGACGGGGTATCAAATTACCTAGCGCATGTATAAAATAGCAAAGGTGAATCTCTAAAATTAGCGGTACATCTTTAAAAAACACCCTTTACCGAATATTATGACCCTTTTTAAGATGGGGTCTCAATCATTTCCGATATTGGCCCTTACAGCAGAATTTTAACCAAATTCTGCAGAAGAAATGTTTACATAAAACCAATGCAAAACAGAATTTGGTATAAAATATCCCAAAGCTGCCTAAGCATTTTTTTTTGCGCATTATAAAGACCAAAACCAAAATGATTAACAAGCAATCTCTTGTTGCAGTTGCAGCAATACTATCAGCTATTGGCTTCATTTATTTCTACAATAATATACGCAATAGCCCCAATGACTCTGACTACGAGCTATTAGCACTCACCGATCACGAAAAATTTGCTTCAGGTGAATTCTATAGCCAAATAAAAGATGCTAACGGTATTGAAAATTCAATCTTTACTAGAAAAGTCAAAAACGCTAAGACTTCAAACACTAGACAAAGAAATATTTTTGTACCGGCAATAAATGCTGCTGCAATTGCCAAATTTTTGAACGGAAACTTACCAACAACGACACCAACTGGCAGTACAACGATACCAGCACTACTATCTCAAACAGGCGCTTTTTCAAATCTCAACACCTTAGAACCAAGTGCGGGCCTTATACCTTACGATATGATTGAACCCTTTTGGTCTGATGGCGCATCTAAAAAAAGATGGATGGCCATACCAAATGACGGTACACATGATACGCCTGAAGAACAAATTCAATTTTCTCAAGATGATGCCTGGAATTTTCCTAGAGGAGCTGTTCTCATTAAACATTTTGAATTACCAGGAAAACGTTTAGAAACACGTTTTGAAGTAAAAGGTGATGATGACGTATATTACTACCTTTCCTATAAATGGAATGCTGCACAAACTGATGCCACCTTATTAAATGATTCAGTAGATGAAGATGTTATCGTAAATGGCGTCACGCAATCATGGCACTACCCTAGTAGAAATGAATGTACGTCATGTCACTTTCCTCAAAATGGAAGTGTTTTGGGCCCCAAAACGAGAAACTTAAACAAATCTATTGTTTATCCTAGTACCGGGGTTGAAATGAATCAATTGGCAAACCTAAGTGAGCTTGGTATTCTCAACGAAAATATTACAAGTAGTACTGCAAGCAGCTATCCTGCCGTAGCAGCTAAAAACGATTTAAGTGCTTCTATAGAAGATAGAGCTAGAACTTATATCGATGTAAACTGCGCCAGTTGTCATAATCCGCAAGTAGAAAATATAGCCATGTTCGATGCGCGATATTCTACTCTCTTAGAAAATCAAAATATTATTTATGGAGATGTTATTTACGATGAAGGCTTAGATAACCCAAAAGTAATTATTCCTCAAAATGTTCCTAATTCTATGGCGCATTTTAGAATGAATTCTACACAAACAGGAATTGAAATGCCCCCTTTAGCAAAAGATGTAGTTGACATAGAAGGGGTACAATTAATTGCTAGCTGGATCAATAGTTTAACACCGACAAACAGCACTGCGCCAGTAGCCGCTTTTTCAGCTTCCACAGTATATGGGGCTGCACCGCTAAGTGTCAGTTTTGATGCCACTGCATCTACTGATGTTGATGGTGACGCATTAACCTTTACCTGGAATTTTGGTGACAGTAATTCTGCTGAAGGTGTCAATGTGAATCATGTCTTTACAAACACAGGCTCATACACAGCAACTTTGACTGTTAGTGATGGGGTACAATCTGATCAAGCAACTACTAGTATTGTAGTGAATAATAATAATCCTGGATCCGACACGGTTGCATTTACAGATGGTACTAATCTTATTGCTCAAGATAATTTTAGTGGTTTAGCCATGGGAGTAATTGATATGAATGGTGATGGAAAAGATGATATTGTTCAATTCAATTCCGCTAGAAATTTACGTATTCAATATCAAAATACCCCAGGTCAAGCATTCACTAGCTACAGCTATGGGCAAGTAAGTAGCAGAAACCAATGGAGTACCGCCATCGCAGATTTTGACCAAAACGGGTACAATGATATTTTGTCAGGAGGCGCTTATGATGAGCTGAAAATTATCACCAACAACAATGGCAATGATTCTTTTAGCTTAGCTATACTGCCCAGTTCGAATATTTTCATTCAAGGAAGTAATTTTGTAGATATTGACAATGACGGCTGGGCTGATATTTTTGCTTGTCACGATGACGCAGAGTCTCGGGCATATCAAAACAATCAAGACGGAACTTTTTCTTTTGATGAAAATTTACTCAGCACAGAGACAGACCCTGCAAGTGATAACTCCGGAAATTATGCTAGCATGTGGATTGATTATGACAACGACAGAGATCTAGATCTTTATATTTCAAAATGTCGTGGCGGTGTTACAAGCAGCAGTGATCCTAGGCGTATCAACATGCTTTGGCAAAATGACGGTAATAATAATTTTACCGAGGTTGCAGATCAGGCAAATCTTAAAATCGGAGATCAAACATGGCTTACAGATTTCGGTGATATTGACAATGATGGTGATTTAGATGCCATTGTAATCAATCATGGAACGGGGCCAAACCTAATGAGAAATAATGGCGACGGAACCTTTACAGAAGTAACCGATAGTAGTGGACTTTTACCAACGCTACTCCCCTCAAATTTATATGGTATTCAAGGTTTCTTTAGAGATTTCAATAATGATGGTCATTTAGATTTAATGGTTTCTGGCAACAATCATTACATTTTTTACAACAATGGAGATGGTACTTTTCAGAATGCCACAAATCCGTTTAATTCAAATCAAATTCAATCATTTTCTATTGGAGATTTAAATCATGATGGCTTCTTAGATCTTTACGCTGGATATGCAAATGGTTTAAATTCACCAAGTTCAACTAAAGATCGTATTTGGTTAAACGAAGGAAATTCAAACAATTATTTAAACATTCAATTAAAAGGAACTGAAAGTAACATCAACGGTATTGGCGCAAGAGTAGAACTTTATGGTGCTTGGGGAATTCAAATAAGAGATGTTCGCTCAGGTGAGGGCTACGGGCTTGTAAATTCTTATACACAGCACTTCGGAATCGGCGTAAATACGAAAGTTGATAAAGTTGTGGTACGATGGCCGTCAGGCATTGTTGACGAAATACCTAACCCAAGTATCAATCAATTTCTAAATATTGTTGAAAATGAAGAATTACGTGAAAACATAGCATTAAACAAAGCTGCAACGCAGTCATCTACAAGTAACAACGGTGATGCTTCAAGAGCCGTAGATGGAAATACAAATGGAGTCTATAGCCAAGCGTCAACCACCCATACAAATCAAGAAACCAATGCATGGTGGAGGGTAGATTTAGGCAACACCTATGAGCTTTCAACCGTAAAAGTTTTCAATAGAACAGATTGCTGCACGGAGCGTTTAGATTTGGCAAAGGTATATGTAAGCACTACGAACAGTAACAACCCTGCTGACTATGAAGAAATTGGCGTGCTGAATGCCAGCGGTCAGCAAAATTTAAATGACCTTGCTATTGTCGGTCGCTATATCATGGTATACCAAGAACAAAACCAATTCTTGAGTTTAGCAGAAGTACAAGCCTATGGAGAATTGGTGTTAACCAATGTAACCGGTATAAGTATAAACCCTGAAGAAATAATAATAAATGAAGGATTAACTCAGCTTATTACAGCAACGGTAGTACCTGCAGATGCAGATGACACAGCTGTATTTTGGACATCTAGTGATACTAATATAGCAACAGTAGATCTTAACGGGCTAGTTACCGCAGTTACTAAAGGTACTGCCACTATCACTGGTACCACTAATGATGGTGGGTTTATAGCAGAAGCAAACATCACAGTGCTTTTACCCGTAAATGCTGTGAGTGTTAATCCAGATTCTTTTGAGCTGGAAGAAGGAAATACAAGATTAGTTGCCGCTGAAGTAAGTCCTTCAAATGCAAGTGACACCTCGGTAAGTTGGGCATCTAGTGACACCACTATTGCCACGGTAAGTGCGAATGGTAGCGTTACTGCCATCGCAGCAGGAATAGCAACAATTACAGCTAACACCAATGATGGTAACTTTACTGCTATAGCCACCATTACTGTGGTTGGACCGGTATCTGGGGTTACAGTAAATCCGCAAACACTTAATTTAGTCGAAGGAGATGCTGCAACGCTTATAGCACAAGTGAATCCGGCAAATGCACTTGACACTTCAGTAACATGGTTCTCTAGCGATACTGCTATAGCCACAGTGAATACCAACGGAAGAGTAAACGCAATCGCCGCAGGCAATGCAACGATTACAGTAACAACCACTGATGGCGGATTTATAGCAGCAGCAACTATTACCGTAATTCGGCCGACGGTTGCCACAACAGGCGTATCCGTTAATCAGGATACGACAAGTTTAAACCCGGGCAACACCACTACTTTAACGGCCCAAGTGAGCCCCGCGAATGCTAGTAACACTTCGGTAAGTTGGGCATCTAGCGACAATAATATTGCAACTGTAAATGCTAGCGGACTAGTGACAGCAATAGCGATTGGCACTATTACAATTACCGTTACTACCCAAGATGGTGATTATACAGCTGAAGCCAATATCACAGTTATTGAACCTACAATCGACGTCACTAGTGTACGTATTGCTCCAGAATCTGCAACTATAGTAGAAGCAACAACACAGCAACTTACTGCCACAATCTTACCTTCAGATGCAACAGACTTAAGTCTGAGTTGGTCTTCAAGCAATGAAGCGATTGCTACAGTGGATAGCAACGGACTCGTAATTGGGGTTTCTCAGGGTACTGCCACCATAACAGTCACCACAGACGACGGAGGCTTTACCGCCGAGTCTATACTCAATATATTAAGTGCAGTGCCTATAGCATGTGCAGAACACATCATCATGGAGGTATATGAAAATGTACCCGGTGTTTCCGTGGCTGAACTCAAGAACCATCCTAATTTTCCAGATGCACCAAGTAGCACTTCCGAACTCTCAAAGATGCTTATTCCATACAATTCAGGAGAGAACTATGGGGTACGGATTAAAGGGTTATTAAAAGCACCAGAGACAGGAACATATTATTTTTGGGTAACTGGTGATGACCATGTGGAACTAAACCTTAGTACTAACGATGCGAGTATTAATACCACCAGAATTGCCTATCATGAGGCATGGTCGGGCTGGAACCAATGGAACAAATACCCTTCACAGAAGTCAGTAGCGATAACCCTAATCGCAGGTGAAAACTATTATATAGAAGCCCTGATGAATGAATTCTCAGGCGCTGACTACCTATCGGTGGGCTGGCGTAGACCAAGTGACGGCTCTGGTACAGAACCAGCACAATTGATTCCTTGTAACGTCTTCGACACCTTCGCTACACCCTCTTTTGTAAACGTTACAGGAGTCGCTATAACACCAACATCTGTATCGCTGACAACTACTGAAACCACTACCTTAACGGCGAATGTAAGTCCGGCTAATGCCACCAACTCTTCAGTGACCTGGTCTTCTGCTGACACCTCCATTGCCACTGTAGCGCCGAACGGATTAGTAACAGCCATATCACAAGGAACCGTAAGCATTTCTGCTCAAACCATTGAAGGTGGCTTTGTCTCAGAATCAACGATTCTGGTGACGGATAGCAATCCTAACGATTGTTCAAACCGTATCGTAATGGAGACCTTCGCAAACGTTCCAGGATTTTCTATAGCACAATTAAAAAACAATGTGAACTTTCCGAATTCTCCAAGTTCCACTAGCTCTTTAAGCTCCTTCATTATACCCTACAATGCAGCCGACAATTACGGAGTACGGGTAAAAGGACTCTTAAAGGCGCCCGAAACAGGCACCTACTATTTTTGGATCACAGGTGATGACAATGTAGAACTGAGTCTGAGCAGTGATACCAATAGTGACAACAAGCTTAGAATTGCCTATCATGAAAGATGGTCAGGTTGGAACCAATGGAACAAGTACACAACACAAAAGTCAGTAGGCATAGACCTTATAGCAGGTCAAAACTATTACATAGAGGCACTAATGAACGAACTCGCAGGCTCAGACTATCTATCAGTAGGATGGCGAAGGCCAAGTGACGGAAACGGTACTGAACCAGCACAACTCATTCCCTGCGATGTATTCGATACCTATATTCAAAGCCAATCCCTTATTGTAGCCCTTTCGCAGCTGCCTCAAGAAAAGGTACTTGACTTCTTTCTAAGTCCCAACCCAGCAACAGACCAGGTATGGATATCGCTTGTAGGTTTTGACCAGGCTAATGAAATGACCTACTCCATTTATGATACCTCGGGTAAAAAGGTATTAAAAGGAAGCGGAGGTATCGAAGAAATTATCAATATCTCAAGTATGCCTCCAGGGGTATACCTTGTCATCGTAAAATCTGGCAACTGGTCAGAAAGAAAGAAGCTTATTGTAAGGTAAGTACACTAGAAAAGAATCCTTTAGAAAAGTCGAAAAATCTTCTCTAAAGGGTTTTTTATATACCCCTTGTTTTTAGCATTAAAAATTATTGATTCCTAAAAACGGCTTTAATCTAAAAAAACAACTAATATCTTATCAGAAAATTTTCATGCTTGCTGTTGTTGGCTTACTTTTAAGTCTTAAACAATCTGTCTTAATGAAAATACAATATCTACTTGCGCTCTCTTTATTCACTTTGTTCAGTAAGGCCCAAGATGCGTCACAAATAAAATCGAAAGTACGCCATAGTATTAATGAGCTGCGTGAATTCGTAGCCATACCAAATGATGCTTTAGAGCATTCAGATATCAATCTGAACCTAACTTGGTTGACTAAAAAGTTTAATGGCCGCGGTTTTAATTCTTCTGTACTTCCTACTGAAGGGCAGCCCTTATTTTTTGCTGCACTTCCTATGGAAGACAACAAACCAACCATTTTGTTTTATATGCACTTTGACGGGCAGTCAGTAGACCCCTCAAAATGGGATCAGCCTAATCCATACCAGATGGTACTAAAATCTCCGAATGGTGATGATTGGAAAGATCAAGTTTTCGAAGATTTAGATGAAGATATCGACTATGATTGGCGCTTATTCGGGCGTTCGACCTCTGATGATAAAGGGCCGATTGTAATGTTTTTAAATGCTATCGACCTCTTGAAAGAGAACGGACAAGAACTGCCTTTTAATGTTAAAATTATTTTAGATAGTGAGGAAGAAAAGAGTAGTAAGCCCCTACCCAAAGCGGTAAAGGAGTACCGTGATTTACTAGAGGCTGATTTTCTAGTGATAAATGATGGCCCAGTTCATGTTTCAGGAAAACCCACTATTATTTACGGCTGTAGAGGAATTACAACCCTTAGTCTGACCACACACGGCCCTATTAAACCTCAGCATAGCGGTCATTATGGAAACTATGCGCCTAACCCTGGTTTTCAGTTAGCGCAGGTACTGGCTACTATGAAAGATACTGATGGTCGCGTGCTTATTGACGGCTATTATGATGGAATTAATTTGAATGAAAATGCAATGTCTGTTTTAAAAAGTGTACCCGATGATGCAGGTATTATTAATACGAACTTGGCAATCAAAACTCCAGAAAAAGTAGGTGCTTTTTATCAAGAAGCCCTACAGTATCCTTCTTTAAACATTCGAGGTTTAGGTTCAGGATGGATTGGTGAAAAAGCAAGAACAATCGTTCCTGCTACAGCGACAGCCGAATTGGATTTAAGATTGGTACCAGAAACTGATGGAGCACGCTTAAAAGGTTTGGTAAAGAAGCATATTGAGAAACAAGGTTTTTATATTACTGATACTATTCCCTCCAGAGCAGAGCGCATGGCTCATAACAAGATCATGACCATTTCGGAAGGCTCTGTAACAGATGCCTTTCGTACAGATTTGACGAACCCCTATGGTGAATTTCTAGCAAATACTTTAAAAGCTAAATTGGGCGAAGATGTAGTTCAAATAAGAATTATGGGGGGCACTGTACCCATCTCTCCATTTATCAATGAGTTGAAAATACCTGCCTTTATTGTTCCTATGGTCAACCCTGATAACAACCAGCATAGTCCGAATGAGAATTTAAAGATTGGGCAAATCGCTTATGGAATTAAAGTTTTCTACGGATTATTAAGTACCAAAATGTAGTCTTTCATCTAATTGATTATTTTTTTAGTGTTTGGTATGAGGGTATCTTGCCAAAACATGGCATACGTATTGTTTTTCGCATTACACATATGACAGCTAAAAACTACTTTGGCACAATTTTACTTTCTATTTTTCTCCTATTTGAAGCATCAGCGTTTGCTACTACAAATCTAAAAAGGGCATCCTTTGGAAAACAAAAACCAGTACTCACTAGTCTTGAATCAGTACAAAATGGTTAACGCTATTCCATGGAAATCAACTCCATTGCTTGTTTTTACAGTACAAGGCAAACGCTAATGCTTTCTAGAGAAGCAGACCAATTCTATATTCATATTCAAGGTTTTTCTAAAAACCTTAGTAAAACAGGTATCGAAGCATTTAAAAACTTTGAACATCAACTTCGTGCATTACAAATGAGAGGCTGTTCAACGGTGGAGACCTGTGCTATTCGTTTTAGAACTGAACCTTTTCAAACTAGCGATGGCACTTGTAGCTGAAATGGCGCCAAAAACTTACTTAAGGCGAGAGACTAGAAATTTTCAGTGTGCGAAATACAAGCTCCAAATTAAGACAGACACTTTACTTGCTTTCTTTTCGTTTCATTAGTATGCAGCAAACCGCTATGAAATATTCGTTCCAACTTCTTATGATATTGTTTGTCAATTTTACCATTGCGCAAACCATTACCATAAGTGATTCTACCAATCAAGAACCCATTCCCTACGCTACGATTTCTTTTGGTAATGGCCTAGGAAACTTTGCCGATGAAGACGGACAATTCTCATTTACCAAAGAAAAATATAGCGATGTAGACACCCTTTTTATCTCGGCTATGGGCTATGCTGAAAAAGTAGTTCTAACCGCGACTTTAGCTGAAACTATCTTACTAAATCCAGAAGTTTCGCAGCTAAGTGAAGTTGTTGTTTCAGCTCCAAAAAATGGAAAGTTTAAACTTCGCAAACACAAACCTGTATCACATGCCGATATATTTACTTCTTGGCTGCCAACAGTGGAAAGTGAAGTGGCTGTTCTGTTTAAGCGATACGAGAGCAAGCCCACTCAAATTTCAAAAATATTACTTCCAATTAATGCAGAATCAAAATATAAGTCCAAAGGAAAAGGAAAGTTCGCTACCATATTCAGAGTAAACTTTTATGAAAATAATAAAGGACTTCCAGGAGCCGCTACAGGGTATGAGAATGTAGTTTTTTCCATCAACGAAAAAGAAGAAAAAATCTTTGCTCTAGATGTCTCTTCCAAGTCAATTTACATTCCCGAAAACGGAATTTTCATCTCGCTTCAAGTCTTGGGCTACGCAAATTCAAAAGGTCGCTTGGCACAGACCAAACAATATCGTGAAATTAAAACAGCCAGAGGCATTCAGAAGATATCAACATCATTTCGACCACTACTGCCCTTTTCTAATACCTTGATCAGTCAGAAGACTTATGTTCGCCGCATCTTTTTAAATAACAAAAAATGGCAAATTTTCAATAAAAGCTATAACCAAAAATCAAAACTCATTCAAAGTGGTCATCGCAATTATGGTATGGGTGCAGAATTTAAGGTTTTTGAAAATTAGGCTGAATTACGACTTGCATTAATATTTCCGTAGAGCGAGCGGGTTACTATCTTTTCATAAAGTTCTTTGTACTCACTATTACCTCCTATTTTCTGAAGTGCATATTGTTGAATCACCAACAAAGGCAATACGATATTCTCACGAATTTTAATTGACTCTCGAGAAACGGCTTCACCTTCCATAAGAATATTCATATCAGAAATTAGCAGCAGCATCTTCTTAGACAACAGATATTCTGCCTGAAGAATCAACCAGAAATCGCCATATTCTTTGTCCTCTTTCATATAACTTGTCAATTCAAAATAGCATTTCGAAAGTGACATCATACTATTCAACATCAAAGCCTTAAACAGGGGCACCTCGTTAAAAAGTGTTTTCACCTCTTCTATTCTACCTTGATCCTGCATGGTCTTCAAAGCTGTACCAATACCAAAATAACCAGGAACGTTTTGCTTTAACTGGCTCCATGAACCAACAAAAGAAATTGCACGAAGGTCACTTAATTCCAACTTAGCCTTGTTACCTCTTTTACCGGGGCGGCTACCAATATTGGCCTTCGTATAGTACTTGAGGGTACTGCGATTTTCCAAGTACGACATGAAATTCTCATGATGCTTCAGCGCATCATATTTCTCAAAACTCAATTCAGAAAGTTCTTCGATCAAATTACGATGTGCAGTTGAGATGACATTTTCCTTTCCAAATATATTATTTGATAAACCAGCGGTCAATAACTGCTCACAGTTATACTTGAACTGCTCCTTGGTACCGTATGTACTGGTAATCGTTTGACCTTGAATTGTTAATTGAATTTCATTGTTGGCAATATCTTTTGTTTGCGCCGCATAAAAACGATGTGTTTTTCCACCTCCACGTGCTGGTGGTCCACCACGGCCATCAAAGAATATTGCTTTTATATCATTTGTAGCACAAACTGATGACAAACGCTCCTTAGTCTTTAGTATAGACCAATTAGCTTTTAGATAGCCCCCATCTTTAGTTCCATCAGAGAAACCCAACATAATAGTTTGCTTATCTTTTCTGCGTGTTAAATGGTCTCTATACTCTGGTAAATCGAACAAATGTTCCATGGTAGCTTCGGCACCGTCCATACCAATCATAGTTTCAAAAAGCGGAATAATATCAAATGTGATTTCATTAGCCTTCCATCCACACCAACGGAATAATCCATAAACAAAAAGTACAGAAAATATATCTTCTGAGTTACTGATGATATAACGATTGCAGCCTTCCTCTCCGTTCTTGTGCTGAATACTTTTAAGTTGAGAAATATTATTCAAGGTATCTTTAACTATTCCTTCATCGAAATCATCAGCCGATATTTTGTAATCATTATGGACTAATACATCTTGTAACTCACCTTGAGAAAGCTCATTTAGGCTTTCTGATATAACTCCATTTTTCTTTAAAATAGATTCTACGGTCAAATAATGCTGACTATGATCTTGGCGGATATCCAAAGTAGCAAAATGCGTTTTGAATATTTTCACCTTATCAATCAATTGATCTAAGTCTTTAAGATATAAACTATGGTAATCCGCTATCAATCCTTCTCGTATATCTAGCAATGGCCCAATGATGTCATCATATCCAACCGTTTTCTTAGGATTGAACATCGCCGTGTACAAATTATTTCTGAGCTGCGTTATCGAAGCTTGTAATCCTTTAAAAGTAAGCTTCTGTTGTAATACTTTTAAATCATTGTAATAGCATTTCATTAAGTTAACACGAAGCTCATCTGCTACATCTTTTGTGATATCTGCAGTCACAAAAGGGTTTCCGTCACGATCTCCACCAGGCCAAAAGCCCAATTTCATGATATTATGATTTTCAAAATCGTGATCTCCAATATTGGCTTTGATATAATCGTATAAGTCGCCTACTGCTTGGTAATACACATTTCTAAGAATATATATGATGTTCTTTGCCTCGTCTAAAGGCGTAGGCTTTTTAGTATTAATTAAAGATGTTAAACCCAACTGCTGCAAAACAACATCAATTTCATCGATTTTGTCTTCAAGAATAAGTGATCTTAAGTTTGCAATAATATCTAAAACAGCAGGCGTATAAAATTGTGTCGGATGCGCCGTGAGTACAATACGAGCACTAAAATTAGAAAGTTGATCTGCGATTTGGTCCCAACTTTTGTTTTTGTCAACTAACTGAAAATAATCTTTGATGGATAAGGAACTGGTATGCTCATGAAGTTTAGGAAAAGCAGCATCTTCAACACTATCATAGAGCACTACTTGCCGCTCCACATATTGAATAATACGGAACATAAAATCGATGCGTTCTTCCTCTGATTCAATATTAACATAGTTTTGAAAAAAAGCTTCTAATATCTCCTTAGGGTTTTTTCCTGATTTTAATCCCTTTTGACATTGATCTAACATCAATGGAATTAACATACCCACATTTTCAATATTGCGATATGGCAAGTTCAGAAACAAGCTATTGTAGACATTAAACTTGTTATTGACCGATTTCTTAAACTCTGTTAAACGTTCTGATTGCTGCATATCTCTAATTTAAAATTGGGTGAATCTATGAAAAATAAGACTCATAAATTGAACCTCAAATATCGCTATTAATCGCTAATTGCTAGCTTCAAAATACCTCAAATCACAAAAAAACCATGCTACACCACAAATCCAACACCATTCACAACAATATTTTCGAAATGGCACATAAGGAACCTACTTTTGGTATGTAATAAAAACGAAATAAAATTTTTCATTTTCATATAGTGTTCTCGTAAAAGAGCTTGATCTTAATTGGTTGAGCTCTTTTTAGTTTTATCAGTTTCGTAGTTTCTTCAAAAAAAATCGCGGTACTGCAGCACTCGAAAATCTAGGGTATTAAAGGCTGGATTTTCTTTCTTCATCTTTTTGTATAAATCCATACTTCCAACAGCTCTATTCGCAGCTCCTGAAGGAGCCGTTAGAGATACTGTTTTAATAATTCTGTTTGACAAAGGCAATTCAAATTCATGTATTCTTGGAACCACATCAGAGACCACCTGTAGCTTCAACTCATGCTCTTTTAAATACTTTCTAAAAAAATATTCGGGTCCGTTTTTACTATTGCCTCCTGTAAATAAAAGTGTGTCTACTTTTTTATACACTTGTAAATATCCTATTAGATTCCGTAGTTTGATATTTTTCATTCCTAAATCAGAGGCGTCTATTTTTTCTCGCTCAGCACTGGCTACAATATCACAAACTCCAATTTTATGTTGCCATAAAAAATTTCTTCGCTGCTGCGCTGCATAATCGGTAGTTTCGTATTTTAAATTAAGTGTGAAAATTCTATCTAGAATAGGCCACAACTGTCCATTTCTACTGCCATAACAAAAATCAACATCATCGTCTTTGAGCTCCCCTTTGGTAAATCGAGGTGGAGGAAGTGTACCAACAATTAGCTTAGTAGCTTCAGGAAATAGAAAAGGCTCATATGGGTGGCTGTGTAAAAACATTAAAAATTGGCTGCCAAGAGCTCTTTGGCTTTACTGATTAAAATTCTATTTTGCCTATAACTCGACTTTGACATAGCTTCAGATTCTGTCACCATTTCGCAAAGAAGGTCTCTCGCCCCTGAGGTCTTTACATTTCGAATAAAAACGTAGCAAACTCTAACCTTTCTTGGCATCTAGCATAAGGGGCATCAAAAGTTCTCAAGCGTGTTTCCGCTTCTTCAATATGACCCGTTTTTTTTAATACTAAGGCATCTAAAAATGAAGCGCGTAATTTTTTCAACTTGAGATGTTCTTTAATACGTTCAGCTTATTCCATAGCCTTCTCAAATTGAGAAGAAAAGTAGTGCGCTTCCTGTAATTTTGAAATGACATAAAAATCTGTAATGAAAACACCTTTTAATGATCCTTCATACTGTTCAATAGCTTTTTCAAAATGTTCTGACTCAAAGTAAGCATCCGCTAGGGCAACCTTGTTTTCGAAACTAGTCGCAAATTTAAGTTGTTTTTCTAAATCAATAATCTTCTTACTAGGATTGATTATTGCAATCACACCTTGCTGTACTTTATCAATATTATGTTTTTGAACTACATTCATAAATAGGTAAACGAGCGACCCAATACCGGGTAAGAATACAATGCCAAAAATCCAATAGTACTCATTTCGATTGACATAACAATGGCAAACACAATAGCCCTGTAAGGCGAGAATAAGATAATAATACATATCTCTAAAATAGACACTTCTTAGTAGTGTTTGGCTATATTTCTAAACAAATACCTAAGACCTTCTAAAAAGTTCAGTAATGCCTTTCTAATTCTGATTTCGTAACTTACAGAAAAGCAATAAGCTTTTACCTTCACAGAAAGAGAATTAAATAATTTATGTATGGGCAGAGGAGATAAAAAATCGAGAAGAGGAAAAATTTCAAATGGTTCTTTTGGCGTTCGAAGACCTAGAAAAATAAAAAAACGCCCCAGAGTAGAAGATAAAATTGCTGTGAGCAAGAAAAAATAGCTAATCTTCTATTACTTCAAACTGCAGACCATCTGCTGCTGAAAAGGTATTGATTTTGTAGGTATACCGCCCAGGCAGTAAAGTATCTTGTTGAATATTATCTATTGTCACAGGGATAACCAAAGAGTCTGTTGCTACAATAATTTGACTTATGGGCAAAAAATCATCTTTCAACTTATACGCTGTTTTGTTGCCTGCATCAATAGCGCTGTATTCTAAAGTATCGATGGAAACCTTAGCAAGCATTATTTCAGTACTGTTTTGAACTCTTATCTGAACGTTTAGTTTGTCATCAAAGTCAGTACATCCAAAAGAAAAAAATAAAATTGTAAGTAGTAAAACAGCAGCCTTTCTCATATCATTTGTTTAATGGGCATATCACCTACCTTTTAAACGAACGCTAGCTCAAATTATTCTATCGAATAAATACAGGCTGGTTTTCCTTGAGGGTATGTTCTTTACTAAACATATAGTCATCAGAATTAAAACCTTGAATATCGGCTAAAGTTTTAGCATCTGAATCGATAATATATCGCACCATCGAACCTCTAGCTTTCTTGGCAAAGAAACTGATGATTTTCAGTTTATCATTCTTCCAATCTTTAAAAATCGGTGTAATAACCCTTACTTTCAATGCTTTTTCATCCACGGCTCCGAAGTACTCATTACTTGCCAGGTTGATAAAAAGCTCACCCGCTTCTAGTTCTGAATTCAAATGATCGGTTAGGTCCTTTTTCCAGAATTCATATAAATTCTTTTTACGACCTACTTTTAGTTGTGTTCCCATTTCTAGGCGATAGGCTTGCATTAAATCTAGAGGTTTTAGTATACCATAAAGACCAGATAAGATGCGAAGGGTATCTTGAAGTTTGTCTAATTTTTCTTCTGAAATGGTGGCAGCATCTAAACCTTGATAGACATCTCCATTAAAAGCATACACTGCAGGACGCGCGTTTTCAACTGTAAAAGGAGTAGAAAATTCTTGATTTCTCTGCCAATTCAATTGTGCTAAATTATCTGAAATACGCATCAACTCCGATAGTGCTTTTGGTTTTTTCTTTAGCAAAACCTTATTCAACTTTTCAGATTGCGCTAAGAAAGCGGGCTGTGTGTATTTCTCAGTTGGAAGGGCACTTTCAAAGTCCAGCGATTTTGCAGGAGAGATAACGATTTTCATCTATTACGATTTAGAAAGTTAAAAATAATACCATTTTTCGGGATTCCCTATTTCTATAAAAAGGACTTTTCGATACCTCTATTATAAAAATTGATATTACTGGTTTAAGCTAGAACTAGCCTGTATTTTAGTAGTGATTTTTCGATGTGATTTGATAAAAGCGCTTGGGTTAACGTAGCCGGTTGTATCTGCCGAATAACCTTCGCCAATGGGCATTCCAAGCTGCTCACGAATTTCTAAATGAAGATGCGCATAATATTGCCCATGGCCAGTGCCAATTGTTCCAATAGGCGCTCCTTTTAGCAACCAAGTACCCGACTTTGTAAAAATGGTATCGCAATGTGTGTATACTGATTCATAACACTTTCCGTCTGGTAATTCATGAACAATACGCGCAGTATTGCCCCAACCGCCGCCAAAATCTTCAGCATAAATCACTTGTCCGTTTGCAATGGAGTAAATGGTGTCTCCCAAATCAGTGTTACCACCACCGAGGCCATTCCAATCTTCCCCTAAATGTCTATTCTCAGTAAAACCTTGGTAATCATAATATCCTTTTGCATCAGGCTTTCCTACAGGAAAATCAAAAGTAAAAGCAATTTTTGAGGAATCGAATTCAATCTTCTTTTCAATAAAATGCTGCACTTGATTAGTGTCTGCAAGAGTTTCTAAACTATCTACAGATTTTTTCTCTTTTGCGACCATGCCACAGCTACTTAAAGCTATAATAAAAGCAAAGACGAATAAAGAACATATTGTTTTTACGAGCATTCTAAAACTAAATCTTTACTGGCTGTTCTTAGAATAATCACGCCACTTTTCAATACACTGCGCCATATCTTCAGGCAATTCAGAATCAAAACGCATCATTTCGTTCGTGACAGGATGTACAAAGCCCAAAGTCTTCGCATGAAGTGCTTGGCGCGGAAGAATCTTAAATGCATTATCGACAAACTGCTTGTACTTGGTAAAAGTGGTTCCTTTTAATATTCTTTCACCCCCATAGCGCGCATCATTGAACAAGGTATGTCCAATATACTTCATATGAACACGTATTTGATGTGTTCTTCCTGTTTCCAATTTACAAGAAACAAGTGTCACGTAACCCAAGCGTTCTAGAACTTTAAAATGTGTGACCGCTTCTTTACCTTCATCTCCTTCAGGAAAAACATGCATTTGCAATCTATTTTTAGGATGTCTTGCAACATTCCCTTCAATAGTGCCTTCGTCATCTTCTATATTTCCCCAAGCCAAAGCAACATATTCACGCTCAGAAGTTTTGTTGAAAAACTGTTTCGCTAAATGCGTCATTGCAGCTTCGGTTTTGGCAACCAATAACAAGCCTGAAGTATCTTTATCAATACGATGCACCAAACCTGGGCGTTCATTACTATTTACAGGAAGGTTTTCAATATGATGTAAGAGGGCATTGATTAAAGTACCTGAATAATTTCCGTGCCCTGGGTGCACGACCATTCCTGCCGGTTTATTGACGACTAATAGTGCATCGTCTTCATACACAATATCGATAGGAATATCCTCAGGCACCAATAAAAACTCATGCGGCGGATGTTCAAACATCACCTTTACTTCTTCGCCTGCCTTGACCTTGTAATTCTGTTTTACAGTAAGCCCATTTACCAAAACATGCCCATCTCTGGCCGCTTGCTGTATTTTATTCCGAGTAGCATTTTCAATGAAATTCATCAAAAATTTATCTACACGTAGTGGTTTTTGACCATTCGGAGCTGAAATTCTGTGATGCTCGTAAAGCTCGTCTTCTTGAAGTTCAGTACTATTTTTTGGGCCCATATTTATTCGGAATCTGCTTTGATTTGTGCTCGCTCACCTATTCCTCCATTGCCACAAACCAATTCTAACTTTGAAGTTTTGGGCAGTTTATCACCAGGTTTTACTTGTTTGCCTTTGTACTTGATGTAGTAAACCATATCCTTTCCAATTTGCTCAATATAGGTGACACGCTGCACATCAAGCCCTACGGCGCGAAGCATTGAAGCAGCATTTCGCTGGGTCACTTGAATAACATTGGGTATGGTTACTTTTTTATACCCTGATGGATTTACCGTAAAATAAATTTTTCGATTTTCCTTCACCTTGTTTCCTGCTGGCGGATTCTGTTCTATAATCGAAAATCTAGGGTAATCAGGATTATAATTTGCAGAATCTAAAACCTCATATCTCAAATTTGCCTCTTCAACAGCGGTCCTCATCTCCATAACCGACATTTTCGAAAAGTCAGGTACTGCTACGAATTCTCCGTTATTAGTGGTTCCATTTAGCCATCTCAAAAGCAAGAAAACCAAAATAATCACCACCAATAGGGCTAGGCCGATTTGTATAAAAAAAGTCTTGCTTTTCAAAAAGTTTAAAAAATTTCTCATTGATTAAATTTATCACAGCAAAGATAGGAAATGAAGTCCTATCTAAACATAATCCTAAGCGCTGTAAAAAAATAATTCATTCAAAGGAATAAATACCATCTCTTTTTCTTTACTTTGACTTGTAGTTTTCAGTAAACCAATCAAGATATTCAAACTTTTATGAAAAAAAAGATTGCCATTATTATGGGCGGTTATTCAAGTGAGTATGAAATTTCCTTGAAGAGTGGAAATGTAGTATACAACCATCTAGATGCGGACAAGTTCGAAGTGTTTCGCATACATATACTTAAGACCAAATGGGTTTATTTAGATGACGAAAGAGAATACCCTATCAACCGAAATGATTTTTCAGTACAAATAGGAAATCAAAACATAAAATTCGACTGTGTTTTTAATGCAATACACGGCACCCCTGGCGAAGACGGCTTACTGCAAGCCTATTTTGAGTTATTGAATATTCCTCAGACTTCATGCGACTATTACCAATCGGCCCTAACATTTAATAAACGTGATTTGTTAAGCGTTTTAGAGCCTTACGGAATACCTTCCGCAAAATCTTATTACCTGAACTTAGGAGATCACATTGACGAAGATGCCATCGTTAGTAAAGTAGGATTACCCTGTTTTGTAAAAGCGAATAAAGCAGGTAGTAGTTTTGGTATCTCAAAAGTTTACGACAAGAAAGATTTAAAGTCCGCTATTGAGAATGCATATACAGAAGATGATGAAATTATAATTGAAGCATTTTTAGATGGAACGGAAGTATCTGTCGGTGTCATTACTTATGAAGGACAGACGAAAGTATTACCAATAACCGAAATTTTAACCGAGAATGATTTCTTTGATTACGAAGCAAAATATTCAGGCAAATCAACAGAAATAACACCCGCCAGAATATCTGAAGTACAAGCAAAAAATGTGTCTGAAATGGCTAAAAAAGCCTACGACATTCTTAAGATGACTGGCTATTCGCGAAGTGAATTTATATTTATCGGTGATATACCTTACATGCTTGAGATGAATACAACACCAGGGCTAACTGAGCAAAGCCTTCTTCCACAGCAGGCAGAGAAAGCAGGTATATCACTTGTACAATTATTTGAGAGCGCAATTACTGAAGCCTTTGCCAAAAAAGTTTAACTTTATCAAGGGCTTTTCACAATTGGCCCTTAAATTGATTTGTAAAATATTTATAGATGAGACGCGCAATATTTCCTGGTTCTTTTGACCCGTTGACCTTAGGTCATCATGATATTATTCAAAGAGGCATCACTCTGTTCGACGAACTTATTATTGCCATAGGTGTAAACTCAGACAAGAAGTATATGTTTTCTTTAGCAGAAAGAATGCACTTTATCACCGAAGCTTTTAAAGATGAGCCTAAAATAAAAGTACAAACCTATAAAGGTCTCACCGTAGACTTTTGCGCAAAAATAGATGCCAATTTTATTCTAAGAGGTTTGCGAAACCCAGGTGACTTTGAGTTTGAAAAAGCTATCGCACATACGAACCGTAAACTCTCAGAAATAGAAACCGTTTTTTTGCTTACCTCTTCAGGCAAGTCGTATATAAGTTCTTCTATTGTTCGAGATGTTATTCGTAATGGGGGCGACTATACAGGTTTGGTTCCTTCCACAGTGGTAGTGCAGTAGAACCCTTTAGGTTCTCACAATATAATTTGTAGGAATTCTTACAAGGAAAACCCTAGTTACTTCAAATGTTTTCCATATTAAATTCGAGGAACACCACTAAATTAGTACTATTCACAACATAATTTAAAAATTAAGGTAATTTCATCATATTATTGTAGGAAAATACACCTACATGTTAAAAAGAGGTCAGACAACAAATAATAACTATCTGGTAAAACAGCTGCCCAAGGCTACTGTTTTTGTCAATAGACGAAAAGTCATCGTTTTCGTTTCAGATAAATGGTTGAATGACTTCCAATTAGCTGGTAATGAGGCAATCGGAAAAAATATCATATCGCTATTCAAAAACACTAATCTCGAGTGGCAAAAAGGCGTTTCAGAATGCTTAAAAGGCCTGCCTAACTTAATCTTAACCGCAAACTATATTGATTCAAACAAAAACAGTAAATGGTTTGAACTACAAAGTACGGACTGGTTTGATGAAAATGAAAATGTTGTAGGAACGATTTTACAGGTTGAGGATGTCAGCCTCAGGGTACTGGCTGAAAATAAATTAGAAAAATTAGAAATCTTATCAAAAGATATTTCCGACAAGGCTGAAATCGGTTTTTGGGATTATAATCTAGCTGCTGACAAATTAATCTGGGATAATCGTACAAAGGCTATTCATGAGGTGGCTGAAGATTACATCCCAAATTTTATAGATGCATTAAATTTTTACAAGGTCGGAAATAGTAGGAATACCATTTCAATGACTACCAATAAAGCGATATCCCAGGAAATTGCCTTTAGTGAGAAATTACAATTAGTTACGGCGAAAGGCAATGAAATATGGGTAATATCCTCAGGGAAACCTTTATATGAAAAAGGAAAATTCTCGGGTATGGTAGGCACCATTCAAAACATCAATGAGCGTCATTTAACCGAAACTAAAACAAAAGAAAATCAACATCTCTTAAGAACACTTATTGATAATTTACCGTTAAACGTTTACATAAAAGATTTAGAATCTCGCAAGATTTTGGCAAATAAAGCTGAAGTTGAATATTGTGAAGCTCTTACCGAAGACGAAATTCTAGGCAAAGATGATTTTGCTTTTTTCGATAAAAAAACTGCTAAAAGTTCGAGACAAGATGATCTCATTGTGATGCGTGATTTAAAACCTATTTTAAGTCATGAAGCGCTACATATAAAGAAAGATGGCTCCACTACTACTTTTTTAACATCAAAAATACCGCTCAAAGACACTGATGGTCATGCCTATGGTATGGTTGGAATTAGCTTAGACATCTCTGACCGTAAAAAAAAGGAAATCGAACTTCGAAACTTAATCGATGTCACCTCTTCTCAAAACAAACAATTGATCAATTTCGCCCATATTGTTTCTCATAATTTAAGATCGCATAGTGCAAATTTCTCTATGCTCCTTGATTTTTTAGCCTCGGAAAAATGTGAAGATGAAAAGCAAAAAATAATGAATATGCTACTTAAAGCATCCGATAATTTGCTTGATACCCTGCATCATTTAAACGAAGTTGTTGAGATCAATACGAATACAAATTTGAAAAAAAAATCAATCAAATTAAATACTAAAATAGCAGCTGTCACAAAAAATTTAAGTGGTGAAATAAACGAACATAATATTGAAGTAATTAATTCTATTCCAAATAATGTAAAAATTAGAGTAATACCAGATTACATCGATAATATTCTTACCAATTTTATAACCAATGTAATCAAATATCGATCACCAGACCGCGCCTCTTTCATGAAGTTAAGTTCTTCCCAAGAAGAACATTATACCGTTTTACATATTGAAGATAACGGACTCGGTATTGATCTTCAAAAATATGGCGAAAAGCTATTCGGAATGTATAAAACGTTTCATGACAACCAAGATGCACAAGGCATTGGTCTCTTTATTACCAAAAATCAAATAGAAGCGATGAACGGAAAGATTTCGGTTGAAAGCAAAGTTGGTAAGGGTACAATATTTAAAATTTATTTCAATGACAAAAATTAATACCATCTGCATCATAGACGATGATCCAATAACCGTATTTGGCATGCGTAAAATGCTACAATCTTTATTGATTTGCAATACCATAAATACCTTCGGAAACGGAAAACTCGCCATCGACAATATTAAAACGATAATCGCTGAGGGTGCGGCATTGCCCGAAGTAATTTTCTTAGATATAAATATGCCTATAATGGATGGGTGGCAATTCTTGCAAGAATTCATCGAGCTGCCTATTCAAGACAAAGTGAGAATTAATATTATCACCTCATCCATCGATAGCACAGACCAAAAAAAATGGCAGCACTATAAAGACAAAACACATCACACGGTTACCTACAACAACAAACCCATCAGAAAAAATGAAATTGCTCAAATGAGTATAGTGGCTTAAAGGTGCTCCATTTTTATATTTTGCTTAAGTTTGCCTAGCTTAATTAGCACCGTAAACCATAAGATGAAAGCAACAAGCTTGGTATTGAAAATCGTATGTATTTTGACTTTTGTTTCATGTGAGACCACAGTCGAAGATAAAACTATAAGTTTTCGAACGCACTTCGAAACCACAAATGGTGAGGAAACAGCAACCTATATGCAGGTTATTGATTTTTACATTCAACTAGCTAAAGAATTTCCTGAAATTAATATTCAGACCATAGGAACCACTGATAGCGGAAACCCATTGCATATGGTAACCTTTAATATTGATGGAGATTTCAACCTTAAAAAGATTGCGAATACTAAGACCATTATCTTAATAAATAATGGAATTCATCCAGGGGAAAGTGATGGCATCGATGCAACGATGCTCTTGTATCGAGATTTAGCGCTTGGTAAAATCAATCGGCCTGAGAACACGGTTTTAGTTACTATACCTATCTATAATGTGGGTGGTGCTTTAAATCGGAATAGCAGCACACGGGCTAATCAAAACGGACCTAAATCTTATGGTTTTAGAGGAAATACACAAAACTATGACCTCAACCGCGATTTCATTAAAGCGGATACCAAAAATGCCAAAACCTTTTCGCAGATTTTTCATTTAACGAATCCTGATATTTTTATCGATAATCATGTAAGTAATGGAGCGGACTATCAATACACTCTTACGCATCTCTTCACACAGCATAATAAATTAGGAGGAGCACTGGGCGACTATTTGAATAGCGAAATGATGCCACAACTCGAAACAAGCTTAGCTGAGATGGAGTGGGATATCACGCCCTACGTTAATGTTTTCAACGAAGTACCCGAAAAAGGCTTTTCACAGTTTATGGATTATCCAAGATACTCTACAGGTTATACCACACTCTGGAATACTTTAGGAATGATGGTAGAAACCCATATGCTTAAACCCTACAAGCAAAGAGTTGAAGGCACTTACCACCTAATGAACAAGATGATAGCGATTGCCGAAAAAGATGGAGGTAAAATTAAAGAACTTCGTAAAAATGCCAGCACCCGACATCTCAATTGGAAGCATTACCCTATTTCTTGGGCAATTGACACAACGAAATCGTCTACATTAAATTTCAAAGGCTTTGAAGCTGATACTTTGATAAGCGAAGTAACCAATTTAAGAAGATTAAAATATGATAGAGCCAGACCTTTCATTAAAGAAGTAAACTATCAAAATTATTTCATACCAACAGATTCAGTTGAAATACCAAAAGCATATATCATCAAGCAAGGATGGGATAAAATCATAGCCCGATTAGAGCTCAATGAAATTGAATATTCAACTTTAGATCAAGATAGTACGCTTAGCGTTGAATCATATCGCATAGGCAATTACAAAACTCAACAACGGCCTTATGAGGGGCATTATCCACATTATGACACCAAGGTTTCACGATCAACAAAAACCATAGTTTTTCTAGAAGGAGATATACTCGTACCCTCAGACCAAATCGGTATTCGCTATATATTAGAAACCTTAGAGCCAGGTGCTAAAGACTCCTTTTTTAATTGGAATTTCTTTGATGTAATCCTCCAACAAAAAGAAGGTTTTTCGCCTTATGTCTTTGAAGATGAAGCCTTGCAAATGCTCAATGAAGATGCAGAACTAAAAGAATACTTCGAACTTAAAAAACAATCAGATAAAGCCTTTGCTCAAAATTGGTACGCACAATTAGACTGGCTTTTTAAACGCTCTGAACATTATGAAGCTGCACATTTGCAGTATCCTATTTATCGTATTTTAAAGTAAATACTTCAGTTTATCTGCTGTATCAATGCCCAAATAAAATTTTAATATTTCTATAAGAATTTTGTAGGGCTTCTTCAATTTTCTTAGGCCCTTTCCATTTTACTTTTTCAATGCCTTCGCTTTCTTGCCCTGTAAGCTTTCCTTTGTAAGAAGTTTTCATAGCATACCAATGCACTTCTTTTAGTTTATAGATTCCATTTCTTTTAAAGACATGATAGGTAGTTTGCAGAAAGTTTTCGATTTTGAGTTTTTTAACCCCGGTCTCTTCTTCAACCTCGCGCAGAGCGCATTCTTCGATGGTTTCGCCTTTGTCTAATTTACCTTTTGGCAAATCCCATTTATCATTGCGATAGATAAAAAGTACTTTTCCTTTTTTGTTGGTCACCACTCCACCAGCTGCTATTTCTAAAGGAATTTTTTTAGTAAATTTTTTAAGAATTTCCTCATGGTTCGGGTGATAGATGTAGGCTTCCTCTAGCTTCTTTTTGCGCAACGCATCAATCGCCTCTTGAACTGCATCTCCATTTAATAAAAAATATTTGCCGTTTTCCGTTTCAGAAACTTTATTTGTTAAGATGAGAGGGCGCTCATTGACAAAAACTTTATACATTTGCGTTATGGTTTTAGACAAAGACACGGCGAAAAAAACCGCCGAACTTCTCTTACAAATTAATGCAATTAAATTGGAACCTGAAAACCCATTTACTTGGGCTTCAGGATGGAAATCTCCAATTTATTGCGACAATAGAATTATACTTTCATATCCAGCGATACGAAACTACATCAGAGAAGAAATGGGCAAGCAAGTCGAAGCGCTTTATGGTAAACCTGACGTCATTGCTGGTGTTGCCACTGGCGCCATAGGAATCGGAATGCTGGTTGCTGAGTATTTAGGATTACCCTTTATCTATGTAAGACCTGAACCAAAATCTCATGGTCGACAAAATCAAATTGAAGGCCGTTTAGAAGAAAACCAGAATGTGGTGGTTATTGAAGATTTAATAAGCACAGGCAAAAGTAGTTTAAACGCTGTAGACGCTTTGGAAAGTCACGGGGCTAAGATCAAAGGCATGGTTGCTATTTTTACCTATGGGTTTGATGTAGCCAAAGAGAACTTTAAAAGCAAGAATATCGATTTACACACCCTAAGCGACTATACCCATTTAGCAGAAAAAGCTGCAGAATCTGGTTATATTAAAGAAGAACAATTGAATACTTTAATGGATTGGAGAATAAATCCGTCCGAATGGAAACCCTGATATGTTTATAGAATCACCTAGTGCAAAGGTCAATAAAAGTGACAAGGAAGTTTTTGAATTTCTATCAGATCTCAAAAACTTCGAACAATTAATGCCTGAGAATATTGATAAGTTCGAGCTTATCAATGAAAATCGCTTTCTTTTTTCCCTCAAAGGAATGCCAGAAATCGTTTTAGAACGCAAAGAACAAACAGAATTTAGTCAATTGATTTTAGGGGCGGCAAGTGAAAAACTTCCTTTTACTTTGAAGGCTGAAATCAAACCATTAGAAGAAAACAAAACTCAAGTTGTTTTAAGCTTCACTGGTGAATTCAATGCCATGATGGCAATGATGATTAAATCTCCTATCACGAATTTCATGGGTGCATTGGCTGACAATATGGCTAAGGTTTAAATTGCTTCATCTAAAAGTCAAAGGCCTTAAAATTCGCCAAAACTCATAAAAAGCATGCAACTATAGTGAAGGGTGAAAACATTTCAATACAACAACTGTATTTCTTTTAAATCAAACTCCCTAAAAATACCATCTTCGAGTTCGACGATTAATTTTCCTTGAGGCGATATTTTACGAATAAAGCCCATAAATGAATTTCCTAGCGCATCTTTAAAAGTTGAAGGCTTATCTTTTCTAAACAAATTGCTTTCATACTCTTGCCATAACTCATTATTTGAGCTTTTTTCAAGGCTTAGAAAACGAGCCTTTAGGCGCTCAAGAATCTTATGCAGCAACTCCTCTAGATTAAGCGTTCGCCCTAACAACAATTTTAAGGATGAAGCGTTAAACAAGCTACTGAAGTTATGTTGATTTACATTGAGCCCAATGCCTAGTATTGAAGTCTGAATTTGAGTACCGAGGAGCATATTTTCGATGAGAATACCGCATATTTTTGAAGTACCTGACAGAATGTCGTTTGGCCATTTCACACTTAAATCGGGCACAGACAAGGCTTTTAAAGTGTCTAAAACCGCTAAAGAAACACAAATGTTAAGTAGAAACTGATTGGAAACAGGAAATTGCTTGAATTTTTTCAAAACACTAACAGTGAGATTCTTACCAGATTCAGACTCCCACTTCGCACCCATTTGACCTTTTCCTTGAAGTTGTTTTTTGGCCGTAACCACTGTAAAATCTTCCACTTCCTCTGAGAGCAAAAGCTCTTTTAAGTATTGATTTGTTGAGTGCGTGGCATCAAGTTTGACTATAAGCATATAAATCCTTAAGTAATAATGATAATCTATTCTTAAAAACTAGGGATAAAAGAACAAAAATATAATAACTTTGTACAAACTAATAATTTTGAATGCATAAAGAAAAAGCTAGCGCAGACGAGTTAATAGCCTTAATTTTACAGGGAATAGAAGATGTAAAAGGACATGATATTGTTTTACTAGATTTAAGGGAAATTGAAAATACCGTTTGTGACTACTTTATAATCTGCAATGGTACCTCTAACACTCAAGTAAACGCTATCGTTGGGTCAATCCAAAAAGTAGTTAGTAAAGCTATCCATGACAAACCTTGGCATATAGAAGGCCAAGAAAATTCTGAATGGGTTCTTATGGATTACGTGGATGTTGTAGTTCATGTCTTCCAAAAACAAATTAGAGAATTCTATGATATAGAGGGACTTTGGGGAGATGCAAAGTTCACTGAAATAGAAAGCGTAAATCAGTAAAAAAACATAATGGCTAAAGATAATAACGATACAAATTCAAAGAAACCTAAATTCAACTCGTGGTGGATCTACGGTTTAATCGCAGTTGTACTAATTGGTTTCCAGTTCATAGGCAGCAGTAGTTTTAATAATACCTCTGAAACTACCACTTCAGAACTTCATGAGTTTTTAAGAAATGGTGACGTCGACAAGATATTGGTGATTAATAATACACGTCAAGCAAAAGTATTCTTAACGCAAGAGGCACTTGCCAAAGAAGTTCATAAAGATGTTTCTGGAAAACCTGCTTTCTTAGGAAGCAATAATCCGCAATACATGGTGAAATTCGGAGACCCTCAAAACTTCGAAGATGATATAAAAGAAATTAAGACTGAAAATAATTTAGATACGGTCATAAAATTTGATAGTGAAAATAATCTATTGTTAGACATTCTAGTTTCGGTATTACCTTTTGTTCTAATCATAGGTATTTGGATCTACTTGATGAGGAGAATGTCAGCTGGCGGTGGCGGTGGCGCCGGGGGTCAGATTTTTAATATTGGAAAATCGAAAGCAAAACTGTTTGATGAAAAAACAGATACCCGTACTTCATTCAAAGATGTTGCCGGCTTAGAAGGAGCGAAAGAAGAAGTAGAAGAAATTGTTGAATTCTTGAGAAATCCTGACAAGTATACTTCTTTAGGAGGTAAAATTCCTAAAGGTGCTTTGTTAGTAGGCCCTCCCGGAACAGGTAAAACTTTATTAGCCAAAGCAGTAGCTGGCGAAGCTAAAGTACCTTTCTTCTCTTTATCAGGCTCAGATTTTGTTGAAATGTTTGTTGGTGTTGGTGCCTCGAGGGTACGTGACCTTTTTAAGCAAGCAAAAGACAAATCACCTGCAATTATTTTTATTGATGAGATCGATGCTATAGGTAGAGCAAGAGGTAAAAACAACTTTACAGGTTCAAACGATGAGCGTGAAAACACCCTAAACCAACTCTTAACAGAGATGGATGGTTTCGGCACAAACACCAATGTAATTGTGTTGGCTGCTACAAACCGTGCAGACGTTTTGGATAAAGCCTTAATGCGTGCCGGTAGATTCGATAGACAGATATATGTTGATTTACCAGATATTAGAGAACGTAAAGAAATTTTTGACGTTCACTTAAGACCTATCAAAACCGCAGAGACTTTAGATTTAGATTTCTTAGCAAGACAAACACCTGGTTTCTCAGGTGCCGATATCGCTAACGTATGTAATGAAGCCGCTCTAATTGCAGCTCGTAAAGAAAAGAAAGCAGTTACTAAGCAAGACTTTTTAGATGCCGTTGATAGAATTGTCGGTGGGCTTGAAAAGAAAAATAAAATTATTACCCCTGGTGAGAAAAAGACTATTGCTTATCACGAAGCAGGTCATGCTACCACAAGTTGGATGTTAGAACATGCAGCCCCATTGGTCAAAGTAACTATTGTACCAAGAGGACAATCTTTAGGTGCAGCATGGTATTTACCTGAGGAAAGGTTGATAGTTCGCCCTGAGCAAATGTTAGATGAAATGTGTGCCACCTTAGGAGGTAGAGCTGCTGAGAAAGTAATTTTTAATAAAATTTCTACTGGTGCCTTAAGTGATTTAGAGAAAGTGACTAAGCAAGCGAGAGCAATGGTAACCGTGTACGGCCTCAACGAAGAAATAGGAAACTTAACCTATTATGATTCTTCAGGACAAGACTCTTATGGTTTCTCGAAACCGTATAGCGAAAAAACTGCTCAAAAAATTGATGAGGAAATTTCAAAAATAATTGAAGCGCAATATCAAAGAGCTATTGAGGTACTAACAGAGCATAAAGACAAGCTTACCACCTTAGCTGAACGTCTACTTGAGAAAGAAGTTATATTTAAAGAAGACCTTGAGAAAATATTTGGAAAAAGACCTTTTGCTGGCCCAGAGGAGTTTAGTGAAAATGGTGAAGCGCTTACAGAAAGAACTGCTGAAGATAGAGACGAGGACATCATAGAAGAGGAGAAAGTTTAAAAAATAAATAATTACATTTAACGTTTTTCAGTTCAGCTCTGAAAATACTAATAGCTATAGTAGTACCATCAATGGGATTATTTGATAAATTATTTGGGGGTGGAAAAAAAAAGGTTTCCAAAGAGACTTCGGAAACCAGAGGTCTTCATATGCCCGACTTGAATATTCCTATTGACGAGAAGTTTACTATTCATTTTAGAAAAAACGGAGGAAAATTTCTGTACTGTGATTCTGCTAAGGAAATTTCTGAAGCCTTAAAAAATATTCTTAATGAGAACGATTGGCAAAATCATCCTTTCTTCATTATGAATTCATCGCTTGAGGAAAAATTTTCTAAAGAAGGTCTAATATTTACAAGTAAAGCCGATGAAAGTGATGTTTTCTTCACCACATGCGAACATCTAATTGCTCAAAATGGTTCCATTTTAGTTTGTTCAAATCAGTTGAATGAAAAAAAATTGAATGAGATTCCTCCTAATATAATTGTCTTCGCCACCACTAGTCAATTGGTAGAATCGATTGGCGAAGGTCTTAAAAAAATAAAGAAAAGATACGGCCATAGCATTCCAGCTAATATTACTACACTAAAACATTTTCAGGCAAACGAAGAAAATTCTGATGACTTCCTGACCTACGGAAGCAGCTCGAAAAATCTTTATCTTTTACTTTTGGAAGATTTATAGTATGACAGAATTTCTAAGACGCGCATTAACCGGAGCTGTTTACATTATTTTACTACTATCTGCTGTTTTTCTCAATTCTGATGCGTTTGATTTTCTTTTCATGACCTTTGGCCTAGCCTGTCTCTATGAATACAAAAGACTAGTTGAACTGAAAGGGTATCATATTTTTATTGCTTATCTAGGACTGTGGTGGGTATTCATCTATTTGGTGCCAGACCAAGTTTTCCTAAATGACAAAATACTCATCAACATATTGATGTTTAGCACCTTGACGATTAATTTCGCTCTGCTCGTATATTTATTTTCAACTAAAGAAAAACGTTTCAATACCGTTCAAAAATTTATCATAGGGTTGTTTTATATTGGTGGCGGTTGTATTTTTCTAACCATGATTCCTTATAAAGACAATGAGTTTGCGAAACTTCTAATTATGGGCATCTTCATTTTGATTTGGGTCAACGACACTTTTGCCTATTTGGTTGGTTCAGCTATTGGACGTACAAAATTATATTCAGCAGTTTCTCCTAAAAAAACTATTGAAGGCACCTTCGGAGGTTTTATCTTTGCTCTAGTAGCAGCTTATATTATGGGGCAATACGAACCTATTATTAATACTACACAGTGGATGGTTCTTGCAAGCGTTATCGTTATAGCTGGAAGCTTAGGAGATTTAGTGGAATCAAAGTTCAAGAGAGTAGCTGGAGTAAAGGATAGTGGTGCCATTTTACCAGGTCATGGTGGAATGCTTGACCGTTTAGACAGTTTAGTATTTGCAGCGCCATTTGCGTATTTAACCTTAAATATTTTTGCATATGTTTCATAAAGAAGGTCAAAAAATTATAGTAGCAACCTTTTTTATTGTTTGTGCTATCGTTCTAGCATCTCAATACCTTATAGCTATTCCATGGCTACGATGGGTTCTGCAAATAGCAAGTATTATCATTCTTGTACTTATTCTTCAATTTTTCAGAAACCCAAAACGTGTAGTCAAACTTGATTTTGACGAACTATTAGCACCAGTAGATGGCAAAGTGGTCGTAATTGAAGAGGTAGAAGAAACTGAATATTTCAAAGATAGAAGACGACAAGTTTCTATTTTCATGTCACCTATTAACGTACATGTCACACGCTACCCAGCGAGTGGTACTGTTAAATACTCAAAATACCACCCTGGTAAATATTTAGTGGCTTGGCATCCTAAATCAAGTACTGATAATGAGAGAACAACTGTTGTTATCAATACACCAAAATTTGGAGAAATTCTTTACCGCCAAGTAGCTGGTGCATTAGCACGTCGTATTGTTAACTACGCCGAAGAAGGCGAAAGTGTTCAACAAGGTGAAGATGCTGGGTTTATAAAATTCGGATCTAGGGTAGATTTATTCTTGCCTTTAGACTGTGCTATAGCGGTAAAACTAGATCAAAAAGTAGTTGGGGCAAAAACTTGTATTGCGGCATGTATTACCAAAAAAGATAATGAAGAGTGAAAAACTAAATACTGAATTCAATCTAGCTGTAGCACATGTAAACAGTTACACGAAACCATTACCTGCAGATTTACTCTTAAAGCTATACGCCTACTACAAAATAGCCCTTGAGAATTACAATCACCCTGGCAGTACCACGCCATTAATCAATGCATTTAAAGCGAATGCACTAATTCAAGCAAAAGACATAAGTTGTGAAAAGGCGATGAAAGAATATGTGAAATTGGTGAACAAAGAAATTCAATAGGCTATAAAAACGGCTAAATACAGCTGCTTACTGCAAATCTCGAAGTACTATTTTACTCGTATAAATCATCTAAATCAGCTTCACAAATTTCAAAAAATAGCCCTCCCATTTTCTGGGTTAAATCTTTAAAGAATCGCTCCCCTTTTTCAGCGGTAGATTTATGAGGGTTGCCAACTCCTGTATCTTCACTTATTTCAGACCATTTTCGTTCGGCCCATAACCAACCCTCCGAGAACGCTTTGATTTTATACTTTTTATCCTTACCATCTCCCCATGTTTCTTTTGGCAAAACTAAATCAGGCCTTAAATATAACATCAGACTTGTTTCCATCTCATCAGCATGGTCTCCTTCCTCTTCGAAATAAGCGTACTTATCTAAAGTCGAAGGGAAAAATGAAAGGCTAATAAACATTTTTGGAAATTTCAATCCCAATTCTCTAATAATAGGTTTAAAATTATTTCCACCATGCCCGTTATGAATCAACAGTTTATATATACCCTGGCGATTCAACACCTCCACGATATCTGTAAGCATTGCCAACTGTGTACTTGGGTTTAGATTAATATCTAAATAGATATCTGATTGTCCAGTATTCACGCCAAAAGGAATAGTTGGTAAAACGATTACCTTCGCCCCTTTTGCCCATGCTATTTTGGCTGATTCTGCAACCATATGGTCCGCTTGAATATTATCTGTCGCGTATGGCAAGTGATAGTTATGGGCTTCGGTCGCCCCCCAAGGCAAGACTGCTAGGTCAAATTTAGCATCCTGAAGGGCTTTCCAATTGGTTTCGGCAAGAATATATGGTCTCATAAGTGGTGCATTAGCTACACAAACTTAGCAAGCCATTTTTAAAGTTGGATGAATTATTAGAAAATTTCACCAAAACCTTGTAATATGAATCGATATCTATAAAAAAATACAAGTAGACGCTATTCAATCGTTACTACTCTAGTTTTAGAAAATTTATCGTGCCATCCTGTTTCTTTTGCACTCAAAAAAGAGATTTGATTAAAAGGAATATACCTACACATTGAACGAACGACAATGGTACCAAAATCTGGTTTTTCCCCTTGTTCGGTAACAACTTTCGTTTTCGTAAAGAATTTTCCAATAGACCTACCCGTAAAGCCCTCTAGGAAGCTGTAGTAGATTATTCCAATACTAAAACCATAGATATAATCAACGAGACGGTTCGTGTCATAAAACGATTCTAAATACTCAGGCGCCCATTGTCCCAAGATTAGTCCGACTGCTGCACCAATAAGCGCGCCCAAACCTATTAGAAAAATATAGTCGATTATATAGTTTGTAAATCGCTGCCCTTGACTAGCCAATTTACCTTCTAATACATAGCCTGCATTTCTCTCCTTTAGCTTTTCCTCTTTAACGGCATCTATTTCAAAAGTTTCACAAGAGACCTCAAAATTTGCCAATTCATCGCTCAAACCGCAAACAATACCACGGGCGAGGTCTTTTTTTTGGTGTGCACAAACTTTACAAAATTGAAGTTGTTCTTGCCTAGTCATAATGCTTAGATATTAGATTTGGTCTTTTTCTAACGTGTACGCTTCGCTTTTATATATAATTATTCGATGAACGGGCATCAATAAGAAGATGAAGCGCCACCCCACTATAGCATTCATTTATGAACTATCTACGCGATTTTAGAAGCAAGTGTGTGTTTTTGTTCATAGGTAAAGTATATACCTCCTAAAATTGTGCTTACGAAATATAAAATTACCAAACTGCTGCCGAATGGCACAAAGGCATTGACACCAAACCAATCTTTACTAATAATAACAAAAGCGATTCCTGCTACCCCTCGAATCACCTCAATCCAAACCGCATATTTAGCGCGGTCCATCAAAGTAGTATATCCGTAGACTCCTATAAAAACAAAAGCACCAAAAAGCAATACCGCGTTAAAATCAATATTCCCGTAATTATAAAACAGGAACAATAAAAAGCCTAAGGTTGCAAATAACTGAAAAATGGAATAGGCATTGAAAGCCTTTGAGCTTGGTGTAGCATAACGCTCAAACGTATACACGTCTTCAATAATAGCTATGGGGTATTTCTCTTTTACGTCGGCAGGGCGCCAACCAGTAGGCATAAACCAAATACGAGTTTTGTCCCAAATACTCTTTGTACGCCATGCATCTTTGATAATCCTCCAAATATGCTGAAAATTGATTAAAATAGGATTCCAAGTAGCTACAGGCTTCAAAACACCAAATTGTGGTGGAACCGTATCGAGTTCTTCTTGAAAAGTTCCAAAAATACGGTCCCAAACAGAAAGGATTTGCCCTAGGTTCTTGTCTATATATTCCGCATTTATAGCGTGATGCACCCGGTGTTGTGAAGGTGTTATGATCACATATTCTAACCATCCCAGCTTACCAATATGCTGGGTATGGTACCAGAATTGAGCAAACAAATGAATGGGAGCCAAAACTGCAATGACCTTATATGGCACCCCAACCAAAGCAGCAGGAATAAGCAAGAATGGAAAATAGCCAATAAGGTTTGACACCGACTGACGCAGTGCGCAGGCTAAATTAAATTCTTCACTACTATGATGAATGACGTGCTGGTTCCAAAAGAAATTTACTTTATGACTTAAGCGATGATTCCAATATCCAGCAAAATCTATTGCGATAAAAGCTACGAACCAAACAAGCCAAGTAGCTTTGATTTCGGTAAGTGCTAAATTTTCAACCAAAAATGGATAGCTTACTAGAATAACCCCCAATCCTAAGGAATCTTTTAAAATATTGGTAAAGCCCGAGCTAATGCTTGAGACCGTATCCATTACCTTGTATTTTTGATTTTTTACAAAATACCCGTACAAAATTTCTATGCCCAAAAGAAGCATAAAAAACGGAATAGCGTATAATAGTACTTTTGCGTAAGTTTCCATCGCGTAATTAGTTTTTAGAGCTTCGTACTCCTGCTAAAATTTTAATTTTTAAATCATTCTCTGCAGGTGGTATTGGGCAAGAATAATCAGAATTATAAGCACAATACGGATTATAGGCCTTATTGAAGTCTATAATAATAACATCTCCTTCCGGAATCTCTAAATCAAGAAACCGACCTCCAGCATAAGATTCCTCTCCATTAGTGAGATCCGTAAACGGAAGAAAAAGGTGATTTTTATATTCTTCATCCTCTCTAAGACCGTGGCTTTGGAAGATGCCTAAGCGCAACTCCTCTCCTTGAATAGTAAAAACTGCTTCACCATACTTTTCATAGATTGGCAACCTACTTGTAGTCGTTTTCATTTGAAAAGGAATTGCATTCAGCATCCGTACAAAATTTGCTTCAACACGGTATATACTATCAATCGGAAAGAAGTTATGACCTTTGAAGCGTTTTGCCTTTTTCTTTAAAGGCGATTCTTCAATATCTTTAAATTGCGCATTGAGGTCTTGCTGAAATTCGGCAGCTGATTTTTCTTCAACTTGTGCATTCACTTTTACAAATAGGTGAAAACCTACTATAAAGAATAAAATAAAATTTCTCATGTCTGTAAAATAACTCAATTTCTGCTATTAATTTGGGCCCACCATAATATGGGCTCGATGTGTACCAGGATCCATTAGCCAAGGCATTCCTTTTGCATGTGGCTTTAAAGGCAGGCCTGTAGATTCTGTAGTTGCAAACGGCGTATAGATAACATATCTAAATTGACCGTCTCCTAAAGTTGCCTTTGTTTTATCATAGGCCTCTTCACTACCATAAAAAATATACATCATACTAGGTGCTTTGGGCATTTTAAGGCTTCCTGCTGCTACTTCAGCACCCCTCATTTCTCTTATCTCCATAGTTTCTTTGCCGTCTTTCTTCAGTTGGCGACCTCTTTCCATAAACGGGTCAAGATCTTTAAAATAACAGGAAACTTGAATACCCTTATTATAGGGGTTATCAGCGATACAAACCAAATCATTAGTGCCTTCTCGCAAAACAACTACTTCTCCGTCTTCATCATACCCGTATATCATTGCGCCCTCTTTTTTCTCTTCAGGAGCTGGTAACAAAGCTGTTTTTATTTGAATATCCTTTGGCATAATTTCAGGTTTTTCTTCCTGTGCGCAGGCTGAAAAGATAGAAAGGACTAAAGTGGCTAGAAATAGATTTTTCATGATATCGCTGTTTTTCTAAAGATAGGGAATTCCTTTAAAAAGATAAGATTCAAGTGTTATCTGTACTGTTGAACTATTTATTTTTAAAACCCAATCGTTCGACCTTATCTAAGCATTTTTTTCTAAATTCCTCATTTGAAAATCGCAAGGGACCAATAGCGCTGATACGAACTTTTTTAATTCCAATAAATGCATAGTCTGCTTTTTCATTGCAATGTGACTAGGCTGCCCGTTGATCTATCTGTAGTACCAAGAAGGCTGATCCATAGTACAAATGATTCGGGAGGTTTTCCCATTTAAATATGCATCCCACCAAACGGAACCATCCCTTTTTTTTAAAGGCAAATCCGGGTAGTAAAACGCGATCTAAAAAACCTTTCATAATTGCAGGAACCGAACCCCACCACACCGGGTAAATCCAAACTATATGTTCTGCCCACTTTATACTTTCCTGCGCTTTTAATAAATCAGGCTACAGCGCCACCTTTCGCAATATAATATTGCTCGTATGAATACTCACCCTCACGAACCAAAATAGCTCCCTTAGGAACGTCTCGTATTTGTGCAACTTGTTTAATATCATCTATCACAGTGCTACCAATTGTATCTCAAAAAGGCATACCTCTGCATCTTCATAATGACTAGGTAGCTCATCGGCACGCTCTAATCTTACAATTCCCAAAAAATTAAACCCACAACCCGTGTAGTGCTTTATCAATTTTTGATTATCGCCACAGGTATCTAAACGGATGAATTTTTTTTGATGAGATTTCGCATATCCCCTAGCCCATTCTACAATTTTAGTCACAAAGTTCTGCCCTCTAAAATCAGGGTTTGTTGCTATTCTATGGATATAGATAGAAGGGTCTTTATCACGCTCTTCCCAGATTTGAGGATCGCTAAAAGTAAGCGCCCAAACACAGGCAATCTGATCATCAATGACGAGCTTAAACTGCCGCTGTTCTTGAATTTCGGTTTCCACGAGTTTTCGTTCAAAACTAGGCCAAGTATTTTCAGGAAAAATAGTTTTCTGATAGGCAGTCGCGGCACCATAAAGGCGAAAGATTTCATCGATGTCTTGTGCAATACTCAATTGGATATTCATACTTCTATTTGCTTTTATGAGCTACGATACTATAAATTGCACTAGAGCGAAGTACTTTTACCTCATCTTTTACAATAGTTGCACTAGCATACAATAGCGTTCTCCCTTTTTTTGACACCACCACATGTGCTTCTAACCAATCGCCTAATTTCGCTGAACTCATAAAATCAGTATTCAAACTGATGGTCACTAAATTTAAAGGAGGGTTTTCACTAAAAGCAGCATGGTAGCCAATAGCAATATCAACAAGTGTCATCAATATACCCGCATGAGCATAACCACGACCGTTAACATGCTTATCTAAAACTCGCAGACCTACTATTAATTTACCTTTTTCCTTTTTTTGATAAAAGGGGCCATTGGTATCTAAAAATGGACTGGTTCTAAAAAGAGCCTCAAAACCTTCTTTTTTCATTGCTGTCTTTTTAGAATATGTAGTGCAAAATAAGAGGTACTACCTTATAAAAAAATCTTTGTATTAACAAAAAAAGACCTACTCATCAGAACTACCGAGGCGCTTGATCAAACCCATGCCTGAAAAGAAGAAAATAGCGCCTAGAATTCCATACACAGCGAGTATTTTGAACTCACCAGTGCCGTTCACATATAAAATAGCGGTATAAATTAAGCCGCCAATACCTAATAAGGTAAGTACTAAACCGAGTATTTTTTTGATATTCATACGACTAAAATAAACATTTTTTTGGTTTCTGGGCTTACGCGTGACTAGACCTATACTTGCCGCTGACTACCGCTGGTACTTACAATCACTATTCGCTCTGTTTGAATCAAAAGCCAGCTCGATTTAAATATGAAATTGAACAGGTTCTTCTTTAGGTATTTGATTTCTTAAACCTAATATAGCACAAGCACTACTTCATATTAAATTATAAAATATTTCTTAGCCTAAACTAGCCAAACTCTTCTCTAAAGTCTCAATTTTTGCTTCGGCATCAGCTTGCTTTTTACGCTCACCAGCAATCACTTGCTCTGGTGCATTGTTCACAAACCGCTCATTCGAAAGTTTCTTTTGCACTGAGACTAAAAAGCCTTTGGTGTATTTCAACTCGTCTTGAATTTTAGCTATTTCAGCTTCTACATCAATTGCGCCACTGATAGGAATGAAGTATTCGTTCGATTTTACTCGAAACGACAAGGCACCATCAACAGCAGCAGCTATATAAGAGATTTCAGAAACGTTTGTCAATTTGCGAATTACAGCATCCCAATCGGTTGATACCTTACCTTCGTTTAACACCAAAACTTCCAATGCTTCTTTCATAGGAATGTTCTTTTCTTTACGAATCGTTCGAATGCCAGATATAACGGCATCAGCAAATTCATAGCCTTCAATTAAATCGCTATCGATCACATCAAACTTTGGCCATTCAGCTATCACTAAGGCTTGTTCTGGAGTTCGCTCTGCGATATGCTGCCAAACTTCTTCTGTTAAGAACGGCATAAATGGGTGCAGCAGTTTTAGGTTTTGCTCGAATACCTGTATTACTTCATCAAATGTTTTCTTATCAATCGGCTGCTGGTAAGCGGGTTTGATGATTTCCAACAAAGAGGAACTATAATCATCCCACACTAATTTATATATAGACATTAAAGCGTCTGAAATGCGGTATTTACTAAAATGGTCTTCGATTTCAACCAAGGTCTGATTGAACTTAGACTGGTACCATGCGATTCCTTTTTTTGATGCTTCTGGTTGCGGTAAATCAGCTACCTCCCATCCTTTTACCAATCGAAAACCGTTCCAAATTTTATTGGCGAAGTTCTTACCCTGCTGACATAAATCTTCATCAAACATCAAATCATTCCCTGCGGCAGAACATAACAACATTCCTACTCGTACACCGTCTGCGCCGTATTCTTTCATCAATTCTAGGGCATCTGGAGAATTTCCTAAGGACTTTGACATTTTACGACGTTGTTTGTCACGAACTAAGCCCGTGAAATAAACATTTTCAAAAGGTCTTTCGTCTCTATATTCATAGCCCGAGATAACCATACGGGCTACCCAGAAAAATAGAATATCAGGACCTGTTACCAAATCATTGGTCGGGTAGTAATAGTTTATTTCTTCATTATCAGGATCTGTAATTCCGCCAAAAACACTTATCGGCCATAGCCATGAGGAGAACCAGGTATCTAAAACATCTTCATCTTGTCTTAAGTCGTCAGTTGTCAGTTGTTGGTTGTTCGATTTTACTTTAGCTAAAGCTAAGGCTTCATCGATACTTTCCGCTACTACGAAATCATCTTGCCCATCGCCAAAAAAGTACGCGGGAATTTGTTGACCCCACCAAAGTTGTCGCGAAATATTCCAATCACGAATGTTTTCCATCCAATGGCGATAGGTGTTTTCGAACTTTTTAGGAAAAAACTTAATATCATCAGTATCCAACACACCATTGATAGCAGGCTTTACCAAATCTTCCATCCTCAAGAACCATTGATCAGACAGGCGTGGTTCAATAACTGCTTTAGTCCGTTCTGAAGTACCTACATTATTCATGTACTGCTCCGTCTTTACCAAAACCCCTTTTTCTTCCAATTCTTTGGAAATTTCCTTTCGAACCACAAAACGGTCTTTTCCTTCATAATGCATACCGAAAGAATTTAATGTCGCATCTGCATTGAAGATATCGATCGTTTCTAGCTTGTGTTTTTCACCTAGAGCTTTATCATTGATATCGTGCGCAGGCGTAACTTTTAAACACCCTGTACCAAATTCAATATCTACATAATCATCCTCGATTATAGGAATCGTTCTATGACATAAAGGAACAATCGCTTTTTTTCCTTTCAAATGCTGAAAACGTTCATCGTTTGGGTTGATACAGATAGCGGTATCACCCAATATCGTTTCTGGCCTTGTTGTAGCAATAGTTACTTTTTCGTCAGAACCTTCAATTTGGTATTCCAGGTAGTATAATAGCCCTTGTTTTTCTTCATAAATCACTTCCTCATCGGAAAGTGTGGTTTGGGCCTCAGGATCCCAATTTACCATGCGATATCCTCTGTAAATCTGACCTTTATTGAATAAATCAACAAAAACCTTGATAACACTTGCATAGCGCTCTTCATCCATGGTAAAAGCAGTCCGGTCCCAATCACAAGAACAGCCTAATTTTTTCAACTGATCTAAGATTACACCACCGTAGGTATCGGTCCACTCCCAAGCGTGCTTTAGAAACTCATCTCTGGTCAAATCCGATTTATTGATACCTTCTTCCTTCAACTTGGCAACAACTTTAGCCTCTGTAGCAATTGAAGCATGGTCCATACCAGGCACCCAACAGGCATTTTTACCCATCATACGGGCTCTGCGCGTTAAAAGATCTTGAATGGTATTGTTCAACATATGCCCCATATGCAAGATACCCGTCACATTTGGCGGCGGTATTACAATAGTATACGGCTCACGATCATCAGGAGTAGAATGAAAATACTTATGCTCTATCCAGTAGTCATACCAGCGATTTTCAGCATTTTGAGGGTCATATTTTGAAGGGATATCCATTTTTTGGAACGGTTTTTGTCTTACTGTTGGCGGTACTAAAGAAGTACCACAAAAGGCGTTTGTTAAATTAGTGTATTTGTTCTTTTTTTATCAAAAATCAAATACGAAACAAAAATAGCTAACGTTAGTATATAACAAAAGAATTTTGGAGGTTCATTAAAAACATTTACTTTTGAAATTCACCCAAAACAAAAAATGATGAAAAAAATAGTACTCGTATTATTTGTCGGCCTACTTGGATTTACAATGACTGCACAAGATGCGGCGGCAAAAATTGAATTTAAAACGGAGACTGTAGATTATGGTGAAATAGTTAAAGGCGCTGATGGCGTTCGTATATTCGAATTTACTAATACTGGCACTGCTCCATTAATTATTAGCAAAGTAAGCTCTAGTTGTGGATGTACAATTCCGAAGAAACCTGAAGGACCAATTTTACCTGGTAAAACTGGTGAAATTTCTGTGAAATATGACACCAACAGAGTAGGCCCAATTAGAAAAGCCATTACGGTTATTTCTAATGCAGATACGCCAACAAAGGTTTTGAAAATTAAAGGAGAAATTAAAGCTGCGGACGGAAAGTAATCTGAATTCAGTTATACCTATAGAAACCTCAACAGCACTGTTGGGGTTTTTTTGTGTCTAAAAAATATTTGCACCGACCCGAAAGGCAGGTCTTTACCAAATCTTTTTGGCTTGACCGTAGACCATCAAGGCTTATCCTTGAACACATCTTTGAGAACAAAGGTAAAGAGCTTATCAGCATCGGCACGTTCAATAAGTACACGAACCCGTTTTCCTTTTTTTTCATTTAACATTTGAAGTATTTGCTGCAGTTTATACGAGTGCACACTTTTACCATTTACGGCAAGAATGACATCTCCTTCCTCTAAACCGGCGTCTTCTGCTGGGCTACCAGCGCGTATGCCTGAAACTATTATTTCAGGAACCAAACTCAGCCGCGTTTGGTTTTCCATAAGAATTTGAACATTTCCATAGGTCTTTGATTGGTTTTCTTTAATGACACCATTTGGCCCTGAAATACTCTCGGTAAGGTACCTCAAACCATTGTGCTGCAGGTCTATTCCGCTAAGATTGTACTGAAAAGGTGTCTTAAAATTTCTATTTTTACGGAGTGTGATTTTACTATTTCTATAATCAAAAACGAAATTAAAACGCTTCAAAACTTCACCACCTAAGCTTCCGTTTCTATTTCCTAGATTCTGAATACCGCTAAAGGATGCTTGATCTGGAAAAGCTGTTTTAGCATCTTCAATGACAAAATCACCAATTTTGATACTGCGAACTTTCGTCCGTTTTCCGAATATATCTCCGCCTAGCCCCCTACCGAGAAAATCATCATAATTCTTATCAGGTATGCCTATATCATGATTTTCAAAGAGCCAAATAGCATCACTACTACCGGTATCTAAAAGCATACGAACAGGCACTTCTTTAGCATCATTGAGAACAACAATACCGTCAACATAGGCCTTCTTATTTCGTATAGCTATAGAAAGTGTTTGGCTTTTCTTATGCCGTTTCTCGCTATACAGCTCAGGGTTGTGAAACTTTATATGCTGTGCGTTGTAGTTCACCTCAACCACAAAGTCACGAAACAAATCATAACCTATGATACCATGAACTGGAACGCCCAAAGAAGGCGAAAAATTAAGAGATTCGTCTAAAATGACGTACAGTTCTTGATTCGGGTTAATCACAGACCCCAGTCGGAATACATTATTTCGCGAACTCAAGGCTTGTATAGGTTCTCCTTCTCCTAGTCCACGAATCGTAACTTCAGAAACCTTGTTGATTTGAATAGAATCTTGCTCAGTCAGGTTAAAGAGCAAAGGCGTGCTTACTCCGGAGTCTAGAATAAACGAAAGCTGGGTGCCATTTACCTCCAAAGGAATAACCATCACATTGTTAATCAGTTGAAACTTGATTTTTTGATATTTCTGGCTATCGGGTAAATCAAAATTTTGCGCTGACATAAGAAATGAAAGACAACAAAAAAACAAAGTAATATACAAGCTTCTTTTACGCAACCGATTGATTTTAAACTAAATTCGATTAATAAGTTACGGTTTATTTGAATTGGATGTTTTTATTTAACATAATCGACTTTAAGAGGGTAGCATATTGAGCTGAGAATTGGAGCTTGGAAAACCCTAATATTGAAAGAATGTTTTGAGACATGTGTGGCAAGGGTGACTAGATGATCAATGTCAAAAATGGCTTCGTTCTAAGTTTTATGACAGGGCTTTTTTATAGTATCCATGCTGCTTTTCACCCCTGTAATCCTAGGGAGGAAAAATAGGTGAATTAATTGATTGCCTACTCCGTTACTATTGCCGATTTTTGTTAAAAATATTCTCAAATGCCAGCAATATCTAAAAAAGGGCTAAACATGCCCGAATCACCTATTCGTAAACTAGTTCCCTTTGCTGAGGCGGCTAAAAAAAGAGGTGCCAAGGTACTTCATTTGAACATTGGCCAACCCGATATAAAAACACCTCAAGTTGCTCTAGATGCGGTAAAGAATAACACAATCGATGTTTTGGAGTATAGCCGAACCGAAGGATCAGAAACCTACCGTGAGAAATTAGCAGGGTATTATGCTAAAAATAACATTCATGTAGCTGCAGATGATATAATTGTCACCACAGGAGGTTCTGAAGCGCTCTCATTTGTAATGGGTAGTATTGCAGATGCTGATAATGAAATCATCATTCCTGAGCCTTTTTATGCGAATTATAATGGCTTCGCAACAAGTGCGGGTGTTGTTGTGGTGCCGGTAGTTTCTCGAATTGAAGATAATTTCGCTTTACCTCCTATCGAAGAATTTGAAAAATTAATTACTCCGAAGACCAAAGCCATATTGATTTGCAACCCTGGCAATCCAACTGGGTATCTGTACAGCAGAGCAGAACTTCAGAAGTTAGCAGTTATCGTAAAAAAACACAATCTGTTTTTAGTAGCAGATGAAGTATATCGAGAGTTTACCTATGACGGGGCAGAACACTATTCGGTTTTGCAAGAAGCAGGCTTAGAAGAACATGCGATTATTGTAGATTCGGTTTCTAAACGTTACAGTATGTGTGGCGCGCGTATTGGGTGTTTGGTTACAAAGAACAAGGAAGTGATCAAAACGGCCATGAAGTTTGCTCAGGCACGCTTATCTCCGCCCACCTACGCCCAGATTGCTGCAGAAGCTGCTTTAGAAACCACGCAAGATTATTTTGACGAAGTGAAGGCAGAATATGTTTCGAGACGAAACCTCCTTATTGACGAACTACAGAAAGTTGACGGGGTAAAAGTAGCGCGACCAAAGGGTGCATTTTACTGTATTGCAGAATTGCCTGTAGCAGATGCTGAAGATTTTGCTCAGTGGTTATTAGAAGATTTTAGATTGGATAATGAAACGATTATGGTGGCCCCAGCAGCAGGGTTTTATGCAACAGAAGGTTTAGGAAAAAACCAAATTAGAATTGCGTATGTGCTTGAAAAAGAAAGTCTAAAGCGAGCAGTTAAGATACTAAATGAAGCCCTTAAGAGTTATATAGGTTGATGACTATTCAACAAAACATTTCCCTAAAAAAGTACAATACGTTTGGCATTTCTGCAAAAGCGAGGTTCTTATGTGAAATCAATAATTTGAATGATTTAGCAGAAGTTCTTCGGATGGATGAATACCCTGAGAAGTTCATTATCAGTGGTGGAAGTAATATGTTGATAACGCAAGACATCGCTGCTTTAGTCATACATATCAACCTCAAAGGGAAAGAAATTATCTCTGAAACGGAAGACCATGTCATTTTAAAAGTCATGGCTGGAGAAAATTGGCATCAAATGATCTTATGGGCGCTTGAACAGAACTATGGAGGACTGGAAAACATGTCTCTAATTCCGGGTAATACAGGAACAGCTCCCATTCAAAACATCGGGGCTTATGGTGTTGAGCTAAAAGATACTTTTGAAAGTTGCGAGGCCATGGAAATTGCGACGCAGCAAATCAAAAACTTCACCAAAGAAGACTGTCAGTTTGGCTATCGTGATTCTTATTTCAAAAATAAGGGAAAAGAAAAGTACATTATCACTTCGGTTAGCTTCAAATTATCAAAAAGAAACCACAGCTTAAATACCTCTTATGGAGCTATCGAACAAGCCCTGGAAGAGGGTGGAATAGCTCAGCCGACTATAAAAGACATTTCGAATGCAGTAATTAAAATTCGGCAAAGTAAACTTCCCGATCCGGCAGTATTAGGTAATAGTGGAAGCTTTTTTAAGAATCCTGTGATTTCAAAATTAGAATTTGATATTTTTTCAAAAAAAAATCCAGAAGCACCTTTTTATAAAGTTTCTGAGAATGCCTATAAAATTCCGGCAGGTTGGTTAATTGAACAATGTGGTTTTAAAGGAAAGCGTTTTGGCGATGCCGGCGTTCATAAGAATCAGGCCTTAGTACTTGTTAATTATGACAATGCCAGTGGTCGTGAGATTTTAGAATTGGCGCACAAGATAATAGCTGTTGTTCAAGATAAGTTTGGTATTCAAATCACACCAGAGGTTAATATAATAAAATAACCCTCGTTACAAGTAACGAGGGTTATACCAAACCAAACTAACCAAAATTAAATGTATAGTTACCAGCTATACATTTATCTAATTAAAATCTTAGAAACACTAACTTAACAATCAATTTTATAAATTAGCGTTTACCTATATACGGTAGAGATGAATAAATTGGATGCCCCAAGCTGAATTTTTTTTTCGAACCTAATACTACTTATGAGCACACTACTTGAAAAAACTATTGTTGAGCTGCTTCAAGAGCGCAATGAAAAAGCAATATCTCTATTGTATGAAAATTATGGCAACACCTTGTATGGGGTTGCACACAAAGTAGTTCGCAATGATGAATTAGCCCAAGATGTTTTACAAGAAAGTTTTGTAAAAATTTGGAAAAAATCAGACACCTACGACCCGTCTAAAGCGAAATTATTTACCTGGTTGTTTCGCATTACAAGAAACACCGCGATTGATAAACTAAGAAGTGTAAACACAAAAAAAGACAAGGAAATCCAAATTGATGTTTCTGACGTATATAATTTGGGTATCGAAGGTATTAAACCCGACTTAATCGACGTTCGCGAAAATCTAACTAAGATAGAAGAAAAGTACCAAATTGTACTTGAAGCACTATTTTTTGAAGGTATGACACAACAAGAAGCCAGCGATGAGTTGAATATTCCTCTTGGAACAATCAAGTCCAGATTAAAAATTGGCTTGCGTGAATTAAGAAAGATATATGATCCCACTTCGATGCGCGCACTGATTATAAGTGTTATGATCTCAAGTATGACCTGAAAAGGCAATAAAAAAAAACAGATGAAAGAAAAAATACGCATATTTTTAGATACTGACCTTCTCGAAAAGTATCTACTAGGCACCACTTCAAATGAGGAATCATTTCAAGTAGAGCGATACATTGCAATGTACCCAGAGGTAGCAAAAGAGTTTGATGAGCTTCAAGAAAACCTGGAAACTTTTGCGAAAATGCATGCAGTAAAAACTCCCGAAGGCTTAAAAGAAAAGATTCTACTAAGAATTAGAGGCGAAAAAGCAGGAAGAAAAAGATTCTTCCAATATGCTGTTGCCGCTAGTTTTGCAGCATTTTTATGTGCTACAGCTGCGTATTTCTTCTACAATCAGAATCAAAGTCTACAACAAGAGAATGAAATGGTTACCAACCAGATAGAGCTCTTGAAAGAAGATATGAAAGCTGGCTTAGAAGATATGAGAAACCAGTTCATTGTATTACAAAACAGGAATACTAAGAAATATAATGTTAATGGTAATCGCAAAGCGAAAGAATTGAAAGCTGTCGCCTACGTTAACCCTGTAAAAAAGCTGTCCTATATCAATGTAAGCAAGTTGCCTAATCTACCTGAAGATCAATGCTTTCAGATGTGGGCTGAGGTAAACGGCGAAATGGTCAATTTAGGGGTTATTAAAGAATCGCGAAATCAAGATAATCTTATGGAGCTCCCATATGGTGATCGCGCTGTAGGTTATATTACGATTGAACCTTTTGGCGGAAACGAAACTCCAACCGTTGAGAATATCGTTGCGAATATCGCTTACTAAACACGCTCATTTACAAACAAGTTTGAAAGCCCCATTTTGGGGCTTTATTTTTATACCTTTGTCACTCACATTGATGTAATTTTAGAGATGTAATCACGTCTATAGTTATATCGAACTCAGAATAGATGAAACTTGTATTATTAACAATCGGATTATTGGCTATCGCTTTCGCGGGAATTGCAATAAAAATTTGGTCTAAGAAAGACGGAGAATTCGCAGGCACCTGTGCCAGTCAAAGTCCCTTTTTAAATCAAGATGGAGAAGCTTGTGGCATGTGTGGAAAACTGCCTAGTGAACAAGATTGTACAACCGAAACCAGTACTGAGCAGCACTAGTTCAGTTAGATCACCATTTCATAGTTTATAGCATCATTACTTTTGGATAAAACTGAGAACAGTATTCAGGAAACTATTAACAAAGCAAAAGCCGGAAGCCAAATTGCTTTTAGCAATTTGCTAGACACTTTTTGGAATGATGTTTACGGGTTTCAGTTAAAACGTACTGAAAACGAAAACGACGCTGAAGACATAACCGTTCAGACCTTTTCTAAAGCTTTTGACAAACTAAGCACTTACAATGCCGATTACGAGTTTAAAACATGGCTCATAGCGATTTCTAAAAACATCCATATTGACCTTGTTCGCAAAAGAAAACGTAATGTTTTAGATTCATGGGGCAATAATGAAGCAGTCCAAAAAGTACTTGATGATGCTCCAACAGCTGAAGATCGACTCATCACCGAACAAAACCTAGCCGCGCTGCTACAGCACATCAAAAAGTTAAAACCACATTACCAGCAGGTTATTAATCTTCGCTTTTTTAATGAATTAAGTTATGCGGCTATCGCCACAGAACTTGACGAACCTATAAATAATATAAAAGTGAAATTACTTCGAGCAAAAAAACTTCTTGCTGAAGTGATTAAGAAGAAATAGCCGAGGTAACCACCCTCACTGCTAATAGCGCTACCAGAGACCAGATTCTAAAACCCTAAATCATCACCTATAGCAACTATATTCGTATGTTCTATTCGTAGACGAACAAACAGTAATGCTTGGGTATTTTTGTTTCCTATTTTTTTAGAAATAATGCTTAGGGCAAAGTTCAATTGAACTGCAAATAGACCCAAGCATGTTAAAACCTTATGCGATAACTGTTTCGTTAATTTTAAAGGGTACAATCATGCAAAGTAGGTCTTTCAATTTGATAACTTATAGCTTGATTAAACTTCAAAAAGAGTTATCCATTCAATGGGTAGTAAAACTTTTAACATCGCTTGGCAGGAGTAAAATAAGGCCTATTAAAAATCGAATAATAGTATACTTTTTTTACTGAGACCTTTCTATTCTTCACTTGAAAGCAACATACTTATCAATTCCAATCAGAAGCTTCCAGCATAAATATTTCGCTTACTTCCACTTTAAAAATTTGAGCTAACCTCAGTGCCAAAACAGTCGATGGCACATATTTACCTAACTCCATTGCATTAATTGTTTGCCTACTTACTTTGGCCAAAGCAGCTAAATCAGCTTGAGTAATATTTTTTTTGGCCCGCTCTACTTTTATACTATTATGCATAACTAGCTGATTTTTTAAATTTAGAAATTTGCCAATTAAACCTAATGATAAAAAAGATTAAAACGGTAACCATATTAAACATCATAACCAATAAAAAATCAAAATCATAAATGAATAGAAATGAAAATAAAAGAACAGCATAGTTAACATACACTGCCCAAACCAAAGACTCTAGTCTTATTTTAGAAACATATTCATCTTCTAACTTTTCTTTAGAAAAAGCAGCCATTAGCGAGCTAACAATTATTAAAATAGCAAAAATCTCGTTTAATATATTATTATTCGTGGTTCCAATTAATTGTTTTTTCTCAAAAATTTCTTCGATAAAAATAGCAGGAACATTAAAATCCAAAAATGCTGGCTCGTAACCCTGTACATGAATTACTAAACCAATTAGCAAAGATGGAATCATAACTACCAAACCGATATGCTTGAATTTTCTTGGCAAAAGATAACTTACTTTCATAATAGGGTATTTAATTTTATCTAATGTAATAATAATTTAACTTAATGACAAGTAAACTTTACATTTAGTAAAAATAATAATACTTATTAAGTAGGATCACCTTAATTTTATAGCGATCCTATTTAAAAAAAAAAAATCTAGTTAAAAATGCCCTTTTCAATACAAAACACCTGAGATAATACATGATAAAAACATATGACCATTATAATTCATTTCCTTTTTCAACAAGATTTCAATCCCTCGAAATGTTCGTATATTTGTTGAAAAATTGACTATGAGTACTGATACCTTAAAAAGTGTTCTTCCACCCAAAGGAAAGCCGAAATGGCTTCGCGTTAAGCTTCCTACAGGCAAAAAATATACACAGCTAAGAGGGCTAGTAGAAAAATACGATTTACATACCATCTGTACCTCTGGTAGCTGCCCTAACATGGGCGAATGCTGGGGAGAAGGTACTGCAACATTTATGATCCTAGGGAACGTTTGTACCCGCTCTTGTGGCTTTTGCGGTGTAAAAACCGGCAGACCAGAAGATGTGGATTGGGCAGAACCAGAAAAGGTAGCACGTTCTATAAAAATAATGGGTATCAAACACGCCGTAGTAACTTCTGTGGACCGCGATGACATAAAAGATATGGGGTCAATCATTTGGGCAGAAACCGTAAAGGCTATCCGAAGAATGAATCCAAAAACCACTCTTGAGACTTTGATTCCTGATTTTCAAGGTATTGAAAGGCATATTGATCGTATTATAGAAGTTCAACCTGAAGTGGTCTCTCATAATATGGAAACGGTAAAACGATTGACGCGTGAGGTACGTATTCAAGCGAAATACGAGCGCAGCTTAGAAGTTTTAAGATACCTAGGCGAGGGAGTCAACCGAACAAAATCTGGTATTATGCTAGGCTTAGGTGAATTGGAAGAAGAAGTTATAGAAACCATGGAAGACCTTCGAAAAGCGAATGTTGATGTGATTACCATTGGTCAATACTTACAACCTTCCAAAAAACACTTACCCGTAAAAGAGTTTATTCTACCAGAACAATTCAAAAAATACGAGGAACTAGGTTTAAAAATGGGCTTCCGTCATGTTGAGAGTGGCGCTTTGGTCCGTTCCTCATATAAGGCTCATAAACATATTCACTAGTTAAATTACCTGTTCATATTCCCTCCCGAAATCATATTTCATCTATGAATAAGACAACGATAGGTATCAATGGTTTCGGACGAATTGGTCGCACCCTATTCCGTCTACTTAGCAAATACGAACATTTGCAGGTAGTTGCTATTAACGATTTAGCGGATGCAAGAACACTCTCGCATCTGCTAAAATATGATAGTATCCACGGCGTTTTTCAAAAAGAAATTGACCATACTGAGCAAAGTATTATTGTTGATGGAAATTCAATTGCACTTTTGAATGAGAAATCTCCTAAACATATTAATTGGGCCGCTCACCATGTTGATATTGTCGTTGAATCTACAGGAAAGTTCAAAACCAAAGCACTGCTTGATTATCATATCAAAAATGGAGCAAAAAAGGTTATTCTTTCCGTTCCGCCTACCGACGATGATATAAAAATGATAGTTTATGGTATTAATGATGACAGCATAACGGCAACTGATGCGATTATTTCAAACGCATCTTGTACAACAAACAACGCCGCTCCGATGATAAAAGTCATAAATGACCTATGCGGAATAGAACAGGCCTATATTACAACCATTCACTCGTATACCAGTGACCAAAGCCTTCATGACCAACCACATAGAGACTTGCGACGTGCAAGAGCAGCTTCGCAGTCTATTATTCCAACCACCACAGGGGCAGCAAAAGCACTAACCAAGATTTTTCCAGAGCTAGGTGATGTAATTGGGGGTTGCGGTATTCGTGTTCCGGTAGCTAATGGATCACTTACCGATATTACTTTCAATGTTAAAAAACCAACAAGTATTCAAGAAATTAATGATACTTTTAAGAGCATTTCTGAAAATGGACTGAAAAATATCCTTTTTTATACCCAAGATCCAATTGTATCGGTAGATATAAACAATAGTTGTTACTCTTGTACGTTTGATTCACAGATGACTTCCGTTATAGGCAAAATGGTCAAAATAATAGGCTGGTATGACAATGAAACAGGCTATAGCAGTAGAATAATTGATTTAATCAATTTATTAGTTTCTAAAAAATACATTTGAAAATTTTAACATCACATATTAAATTGCATAACCTACTAGTGCTACTAGTGCTTCTTATCATTGGCCCGTTTCTTCAAGGCCAAACTGATAGCGTCGCCACAGATAGTATAACTTCCTATTTTGAAGATGCGCGTACGCTTCAGAACCAAAACAAGCTAGAACTTGCCTTATCGGCCTTAAAAAAGGCAGAAGACTTAGCAGAGCGCCAAGAAAATAAAAAACTTCTTATAGATAGTTATCAAAAGCAAGCTATTCTATTTCTTCAATTAGACAAACAAGATGGCGCTGAAATATTTTGGGATCGTTCTAAAGGTCTTTTAAAAGATATTGAATACCCTTACGGAGATGCCATATTCAAGTACATTGAGGCGATAATGCTCTATCGCAGAGACAATAAATTTCAAGCTTTATTGATGCTGGATGAAGCGAAACAGCTGAATAATGATCGTAACTTCTTTAACAACATTCTTTTACTTGAAGGAATTATCTATGTAGACCTTGAAAAATACGAAATAGCCTCAAAAAATTTAAATTCTTTAATTGTGAACACCGATGTTTACGAAAAAGAATACCTGACTACAAAAGCACATTTAGGCATGTCTCTGTTAAATTTTAAGACCGAGAAATATGAAGAAGCTGCGGCAAACGGTGAAAGTGCACTTCAATTAGCACTACAAAACAGTTTTGATGATGAAGTAAAAGAAGCCAACGAACAACTCACACAGATTTATGAAAAAATAGGTCGTTATGACTTATCAAACACGAATTACAAAAACCTATTAGCACTTAAAGATTCAATCCTTACTACTGAAAAATTGAGAACTGAAGCAAAAACAGCGAATAAGATTCAGTTTGATTTTATGAGTGACCAAATAGAAAAACAGGATAGAGAAATTGAAGAGCTTACCGATGCGACAAATAGATCAGAGATTATAGTAATTCTAGTTTCTGCATTTTTAATCATCATTTCACTCTTAGCGGTTTCGCTGTACCGAAACAATCAAATAAAACTTAAAACCAACGATCTTTTACAGACCAAAAATAGCGAGCTACAAGCTGCACGTGATGCCGCTGTAAACGCCATGGAGGCAAAGACTAACTTCTTATCAACAGTAAGCCATGAGCTTCGAACACCTTTATATGCGGTAACAGGGCTGACACATTTGCTGCTTGAAGAAAACCCGAGTAAGAATCAATTCGAACATTTAAAAGCACTAAAATTTTCAGGTGATTATTTACTGAACTTCATCAATGATATTCTACAAATCAATAAAATTGATGCAGACAAACTAGAGCCGCTTATGGTGGATCTGAATTTAAAAAGAACCCTAAAAGAGGTTATTGATTCATTGCAGCAGAGTGCTAAAGAAAACCACACCAAAATAATTTTGGACTATGATGACGACATTCCAAGTCATTTAATGAGCGACCCGATTAAGCTTACTCAGGTTTTTATGAATTTGGTAGGTAATGCTTTAAAATTCACCAAAGAGGGTGAAGTAAAAGTTATTGCCAAGCTAATGAAAAAAGAGGAGGAAGATGTAACTATTTATTTTGAAGTAGCGGATACCGGTATTGGTATTTCAAAAGAAAAGCAAGAAAGTATTTTTGAAGGGTTCGAACAAGGCTCTATTCAGATTAACCGAGAGTATGGTGGAACTGGCTTAGGGCTAACCATTGTAAAAAGTTTACTTGGCTTATTCAATAGCCAGATTCAATTAGAGAGCGAACCCGGAAAAGGAAGTTCATTCTTTTTTGAACTCGAACTAAAAAGTAAAGATGGTCTTGTTGATGATATTCCATTTGAAATCACCCCACAAGATTTTGAATTTCAAGGCCTACACTTGTTAATTGTTGAAGACAATAAGATCAATCAAGTCATCACCAAGAAAATGTTATCGAAAAAAGAGATGACAAGTGATATCGCAAACAACGGATTAGAAGCGATAGAATTGGTCAAAACCAACACGTACGATGCAATTTTAATGGATATTCATATGCCTGGCATTAGCGGAGAAGAAGCCACTATTCGTATACGAAAATTTGATGTTGAAATACCCATAATTGCCCTAACGGCTATCTCACTTGATGATAGCTTAGAAAGTTTTTATGCCGCAGGCTGTAATGATGTCGTCACCAAACCTTTCAAACCTGAAGTGTTCTATCAAAAAATTGGCGAAAATATATTTACTAAAAAAGCTAAGACTACGAACTCATAATACTTTCCAGATCGGTTTTCAAGTACTGTAAACCTTCTCCAAAGAAAACATGCTGTACGCTAATATAATTGCAAACAACATCTTCTTTTAAACGCATATAATCTTTTTCTGTTGTTATAATATTTGCTTTTACCTTTAGAGTTTCAAGTTCTTTCTGACTAAAGTTATGATGATCTCTATAAGCAAGGTGCTCAAAATCAATTTTGTTTTCTTCTAGAAAATCTAGCAATGGTTTTGGGTTTGCAATACCTGTTATCAAAGTGATTTTTTTATTTCTCAAATCATCAAGACCCTTCAGTGGGCCCTTTCCTTTGAGATTTCGATCATAGTTCAAGTAACTAAATAAGATTTTCTGATGTGCTTTTGGGTCTAACTTGCGTTCGATTTTAGCCTGGTGCTTTTTAGAAATTTCAGACGGACTCTTTGTTACCACAACAATATCTGCGCGGTGTGCTTCTCTCCTACTATCGCGAAGATTTCCTGTAGGCAAATACCAATCTGAAGCATACAGGTTGTCAAAAGCGGTTAGCAAAATTGAGAATGCAGGTTTTACTTTTCGATGTTGAAAGGCGTCATCTAAAATAATAATATCGGGCTTTATAGCCTGCTCCAACTTCGCAATTCCATTTTGACGATTTGAATCAACCGCGACCTGTGTCTTGCTGAACTTTGAATATATTTGATACGGTTCGTCTCCTAGGTCAGTGACTGTACTTTCAGGAACTGCCAAAACAAATCCTTTAGATTTTCTTTTGTAGCCTCTACTTAACACGGCTACTTTGTATTGGTCTTGTAGCAGCTGTATTAAAAGCTCAACCATTGGTGTTTTACCCGTTCCTCCCACACTTAAATTACCGATACATACAATTGGTGTTTTGTATGTTTTTGATGAAAATACGCCCCAATCATACCAACGATTTCGCGTATACACAATAGCGCCGTATACTAAAGAAACCGGAAAAAGTATTTTTCTAAGAATCCACATTTAAGCGAAAATATAATATTTTATCTTTGAGCATCTCAAAATCACAAAATGATTGTAAAAGAAGTTACTGATGTACTGGAAGAACTAGCGCCTTTGGCCTATGCAGAGGATTTTGATAATGTAGGCCTTCTAGTAGGTCATATGGATACTGAAATATCAGGAATTCTGGTGACTTTAGACACTTTGGAAAATGTGATTGATGAAGCCATTACACAAAACTGCAACTTGATTGTTAGCTTCCACCCTATTATTTTTAGCGGACTGAAAAAAATCACTGGAAAAACCTATGTAGAAAGAGTTGTTATCAAAGCAATTCAAAACAACATCGCTATCTACAGCATGCATACGGCTTTAGACAATTCACAGCATGGTGTAAACGCAAAAATATGTGAGGTGCTCGGAATAGAAAACCCTGAAATATTGATTCCTCAAAAACGTACGATTAAGAAATTAACAACCTATGTTCCTAAGGCAGATGCCGATGCTTTGAAACAAGCACTATTTAGTGCTGGAGCCGGCAACATCGGAAACTACAGTAATTGCAGTTTTACTAATGAGGGTACTGGAAGCTATCAGGCAGATATCGCTGCCAAGCCTACAAAAGGAGTAATCGGTAAAACACATTATGAGGAAGAAACGCAAATTCATGTAACCTATCAAAAAGGGCAAGAGGCGAAGATTTTGAATACGCTTTTTAAAAACCACCCTTATGAAGAGGTGGCATATGAAATTTATTCTCTTGAAAACACCAATCAACATATTGGTATGGGCATGGTCGGAACACTTAAAAATCCGCTGGAAGAAATGGTATTTCTAAAACAACTAAAGAAAACTATGAACGCATCAAGTGTTCGACATTCAAATTTATTGAACAAACCGGTACAAAAAATAGCAGTGCTTGGTGGAAGTGGCGCTTATGCCATTTCAGCAGCAAAAGCCTGTGGAGCCGATGTTTTTATAACAGCTGACCTCAAGTATCATCAGTTCTATGAAGCCGAAGGCAAGATACTTATCGCGGATATCGGACACTATGAAACTGAGCAGTTTACAAAAAACCTTTTAGTTGATTATCTTACGAAAAAAATTCCTAATTTTGCAGTCCGTTTATCGGAAAGCAAAACCAATCCAATCAAGTATTTATAGATATGGCAAAAAAAGCAGAAGCAACTGTAGAAGATAAGTTAAGAGCCTTGTATGACTTACAATTAATCGACTCTAGAGTTGATGAAATTCGTAATGTTCGAGGTGAGCTTCCTTTAGAAGTTGAAGATCTTGAAGATGATGTACTAGGTCTTAAGACTAGAATGGATAAGTTGAAGACTGATGTTGAGACAATCAACTTTGAGATTACAGCTAAAAAGAATTTAATCGATGAGTCAAAAGCCTTGATTAAAAAATATACTGAGCAACAAAAGAACGTACGAAATAGTCGTGAGTTCAATTCGATTACCAAAGAATTGGAATTTCAAGAACTTGAAATTCAATTAGCTGAAAAAAATATCAAAGAATTTAAAGCTAAGATTGAACAGAAAAAAATTGTAGTCTCAGAAACAAAAGAACGTTTCGGAGAAAGAGAAACACATTTAAAACACAAAAAAAGTGAATTGAATGCGATTTTAGCTGAAACAGAAAAAGAAGAAAAAGCACTACTAGCTAAATCTGAAAAGTTTCAGAAAGACATTGAAGAGCGCCTAGTGAAAGCTTATGTTCGTATTCGCAAGAATGTGAAGAACGGTTTAGCGGTTGTTCCAATTGAAAGAGGAGCATCTGGTGGTTCTTTCTTTACCATTCCACCTCAAGTACAAGTAGAAATTGCTTCTAGAAAAAAAATAATTACAGACGAACATAGCGGTAGAATACTCGTTGATCATATTTTAGCGGAAGAAGAGCAGGCGAAAATGAAAAAAATATTCGCTAAGCTATAAGCCTAGGTTTTAGTATAAAATCAAAGCCATTCGTTGTCAAGCGAATGGCTTTTTTTATTTATTTTTATACCTTAAGCGACACTCTCATGCGTTCGATAAGAATTCTTCTGATTTTAACATTCCTCATGACCTTTTCAAAAATCTTTTCACAAGATTTAGGCGCATATCAATGGAAAAATCGCATCATTCTTCTTAAAGACACTCATCTAGATTCTGATTGGCTGCAGGCGCAGCTCAAACGCTTAAGATTCAATTCGGAAGCCCTTCTTGAGCGCGAAGTATTATTGTTCTTACTTACCGATACCTCGGTCTACGACGAAAAGCTCAATAAAACAAGTTTGCAAGTAGCTGCAATCGTCACCAAATACGAACTTTCAAATTTTGAGGGCCTAGTACTAATTGGTAAAGATGGCAGCACGAAATTGAAGGAGCAGTTTATCGTTAACCCGTCAACTATTTTCGATTTGATAGATGGTATGCCTATGCGGGCTGCTGAAATTAAAAATAAGCCTTAATTGAAACCGAAATTTACACTAATAGAAATCACTTATCTCCTACTTGCTCTTGCAGGCATGGCCTCTACATGGTATTACAATATACTTTTCTATAGCAGTACAGAAGATACCGCGATCACCAATTTCATTGCGCTTACAAAGACCACCTTACCTGCAAAATCAATTGTTGCAGATATTAGCGTAGTTGCGATAGCTTTTTTAATATGGATGTTTTACGAGGCTAGAAAACTTAAAATAAAATACTGGTGGATTCTTATTCCAGCTACTTTTTTAATTGCCATTGCATTTACTTTTCCTTTATTCTTGTTTTTTAGAGAACGTAAAATTAGGAGGAATAGCCTGGGTTTAGAGCAAGGATAATATTTTTTCTTCTACCGCAACGCTATCCCAATTTTTCTCAATATCTGGCATCTGCATCACTTTTTTCATAATCGCTTCCTGAGCATCACCCAGCGCGAGCGCTTCAGTATAAGGCTTGTCTGAAAAAGTTACCCGAGAATATGCCGGAATCCATTTTTCAGGATGCCTGCTTGCAAAATGCTTTTCAATCTTCTTTTGCAATAAAAATTTAGGCTCAGCCGTCTTGCTGCTCATTTCAATAAAGTTGCGATAGCTCAATTCCGCAATGGCATCTGCATTCGGTTTGCGTTCTTTTTGATATTCTTGAAAAATAGCTTCCCAATCATCACCATGCTTTTTTATAATGCGATTTAACTCGTAAATATCCTCAAAACCAGCATTCATACCTTGTCCATAAAACGGAACCACAGCATGCGCAGAATCACCAACTAGAGCAACCTTGTCCCAGTAAGTCCAGGGATAACATTTCATCGTTACCATTGCACTAGTAGGGTTATTGAAAAAATCTTCCATCAAGTCATCCATATCCTGCATGACGTTTGGAAAATAGGTGGAGAAGAAAGTTTTGGCCTGTTCTGTAGTGTTTATATTTTCAAAAGAAACTTCTCCTTCAAAAGGCATAAACAGCGTACAGGTAAAACTACCGTCTAAATTAGGCATCGCAATGAGCATAAACTTTCCTCTTGGCCAAATATGAAACGAATTCTTATCAAGCTTATGACTACCATCTTCGTTGGGCGGTATTGTTAACTCTTTATATCCAACATCAATAAAGTCTTGTGAATAATCAAACCTACTTCGTCTTTGCATCTTGTGTCTCACACGAGAGAAGGCCCCGTCACAACCTAAAATAATATCAAATCGGTATTCTTGCCACTGTCCTTTTTCAGTATCGCCTGTAAAGAGTTTTGCCGTTGGAAGGTCAACATCCCAAACCTTTTCTTCAAACTTAAAAATGACGCCAGCATTCTCTGCTAAGTCAATCATTTTCCTATTTAAAACGCCTCTTGATATAGACCAAATAGCTTCTCCTTCCTTACCGTAATTTTGATAATATTCAGCTTGCCCGACAATATGCATCGCCCTCTTATCCAATGGAATAGCAAGCTTCTTAACTTCCTCTTCAAGCCCAATTTCGCGCAATGTTTTCCAACCTCTATTACTCATTGCAAGGTTGATCGAACGTCCTGAAAATTTAATATTACGAATATCTGGTCGACGGTCAAAAACGGTTACAGAATGACCCAGTCTCTTTAGATATAAGGCCAGTAAAGAGCCTACTAAACCAGATCCAACAATGGCGATATTTTTTGAAGTTTGCGTCATAAATCTATTCGCAGTTTATTGAATAATTTTAAAGTTAACAAAAATAGGTTTCCCTCGTAAGGAAGACCAAAAAAATAAGCCTAACATAGGGTAAAAATAGTTTTAAGGATGCTGTATCACAATCTTAAGAATTCTAAACTATACATAGCACAAGTATGCCTCACACACAGACAAAGTGCCTGCGAGAACTACTAAATATTCAAATTAGTCATTCAAAATACAGTTGCAAAGGGCCCTTCTCTCACAAACATATTCGTTTTGAGTATGGTAACGGTTTTTTTTGGACGTAGTTCACAGGAGTTTTATGCCTTTCAGCAACACTTTCACAAATCTTTATTTTTCATACGTCCGTCAATTCTTACACTTTGCCGAAACCGCTGTCAGTAAGCGAAAATAACAGGGTTTTAAACTATTACTTAGACAATATAGGCCTTCGTATATCGTTCTTTGCTCTAGTAAATTTAACCTATTTAACATTTTCACTGATTTAACTCAATTGCAGGGTTATGGTTTATGAAATACGATCTTTAATCCCAATTAAGATTTTGTTTTCTCCATAGCTAGCATGTATAAGGTTACAAAATGTATGTCTATGCGCACTATTACTCTTGAAATAAAACAGCTAAAACACTTGCTCCTATTTGGAGTAATGCTCCTATCGATTAACGCGATCGGCCAGGTACAGCAATCCTTTAATCCACGTTTTTCAGATGTTGTCAATGGAGACTTTACAACGATTGCCAACAATACTGTTTCAGCAACTGCAACCGGCAACTATAATGGCATTGACGATAACCATGACCTTACAACCGTATTTGTAGATATAGATACTGATGGGTCTACCTTTAATTCAAGTAGTGCTAATTTCAGTAACCCCTCTCCGACGAGTACCTGTTTGACAGTAACAAAAGCCTTCTTATATTGGTCAGCAGCTGATAAAGAATATGGTGACAATACAGGAAATGGTGGAACTGAGCCTGTATGGAATTACAATGAAGTTAAATTAATGTTACCTGGCGCTACTGCTTACAGCACAATTACTGCTGATCAGACGATCTATCGTGGTCGTGATGATCATTTTGTAAATGACCCATACGTTTGTGTAAAAGATATTACAACAGACGTTCAAGCACTTGCTAGCCCATATGGCAAATTTCAAGTCGCTAATGTTAAAGGTACTGAAGGAACGCTAAGATCACATGGTGGTGGTGGCGGAATCACCGGCACGTCAGGTGGCTGGCAGATTGTATTCGTATATGAAAGCCCAGAACTCGTAAGCAGAAACGTTACCTTATTTGATGGTTATGCAAATGTGACCTTAAGTGAAAATGAGTTTGATGTAGATTTTAATGGTTTTCAAACGGTCTCAAATGGCGCAGTGAATGCAAACGTTGTCATTGGCTCTATTGAAGGAGATCGATCAATTCAAGGTGATGCCTTAGAAATTTTAGACACAACCAATTCATGGGTAGCCCTTTCTACGGCCGAAAGACCGACAAACAATTTCTTTACCAGTAAAATAACTACGAATGAGACTCAGTTTCTCGATAGAAACCCAGCAAGTACAAATACGCTTGGTTTTGATGCGAGTTATTTTGCGCTTCAAAATAACGGGAATACTTTAATCGCCAATAATCAAACTTCGGCTACTGTTCGTATGACCTCTAATCAAGAGACCTACGGCCTATACTTAATGGGACTCAGTGTTGAAGTTTTCGAACCCAGCCTTGGAGCTTTAAGTTTTACTACAAGCGTAGTTGGTTCTAATTTCAATCCGGGTGATAATGCACCAGTTGAAATTCGCATACAAAATGTTGGAAATGATGATATTCAAAATCTTGAGATCGCATTGACATTACCGCCACAGGTAGAATTTTTAAGCACAGAACCATTACCACCTGGTGTTAGCTATAATTTTGATACGGTGACAAGAGAACTTCGATTTTTTGTACAGGATGGATTTACAGATATTAACGATCCTGAATATCAGCTAGACTTCAACCTATTTGTAAATAACGAGTGTGTAACCTGCAGCGCAGACATTGGTTTGCAAGCACTTGCAACCTTTACAGGAGTTATTAACCCCAACACCGTGGGTACCTTAAGTTCGGGTACAATAAATGCCTGTGGAATAGGCAATCATGACCCAACCTATTTACATGTAACTCCGGTATTATCTATAAATGATGCTTCAGCAGTTGAAGGTACTAACTTGGTTTTCACAATCTCATCTTCTCACCTGCTTGCAGAAGATGCCCTCTTAAACTTGACGTACAACAATTTTAGTGCTTCTGGTAGTGATTATGCTATTGTAAACACCTTTACTGTTCCTACAGGAACTGGAAATACTTTCTTTAATGTTCCTGCGCTAGACGATACAATCATTGAAATTACCGAAACATTCGAAATAGTAGCCTCGTCGATCGCTAATATTACGATATTGGATAACACTGCCAATGGGTCAATTTTAGATAACGACCTCATACCAGGAACAGGTATTACTTTCACGAATAAGAATGTGATGGTAACTGAAGGCACTGATACTTTTGCTATATTTAATGTAACCCTTACCGGAAGTATTTCTCAGAACGTAGCGGTTGATTATACCACCAATGAAGGCACCGCATTGAACCCTGGTGATATTACGACTACCACAGGCACGCTTATCTTTACTCCTACTCTTGGATCAATTGACATTCAAGTACCGATTACAGATGATACTGTCATTGAACCTACCGAAGATTTTACGCTAATCTTGTCAAACATTCAATCGAACTTAGGTATTGGTTTTGTGGATGGTAATACCACCGACACGTCAAATGCTACCATCAACGATGATGATGCGAATACCCCAGGTAACGGTATTGCTTTTACAAATACCAATGTAATCGTAACAGAAGGCACAGATGCCTTCGCCGTTTATACGGTTAGCCTTACAGGAAACATCTCTGAGAATGTTAGCGTTGATTATACAACAAACGAAATAACAGCATTGAACCCTGGTGATTTTACAAGCATCACTAACACCTTAATATTTACACCCAGCATTAGCACTCTTGATATTCAGGTACCCATAACCGATGATTCCGTTATTGAGTCGCAAGAAGCCTTCTCTGTAACTCTTTCAAACATTCAATCTAACCTTAGCATCGGTTTTGTGGATGGAACAGCGAGCAACACCGCTACTGGCACGATTAACGATGATGACCTAAATACGCCCGGAACCGGTATCGCATTTACCAATACAGCGATAATAGTAACGGAAGGTACAGATGCCTTCGCAGTTTATACGGTTAGTCTTACAGGAAACATCTCTGAGAATGTTAGCGTTGATTATACAACAAACGAAGGAACAGCATTGAACCCCGGTGATTTTACAAGCAGCACTAACACCTTAATATTTACACCCAGCATTAGCACTCTTGATATTCAAGTACCAATAACCGATGATTCAGTTATTGAGTCGCAAGAAGTATTTTCTGTAACCCTATCGAATATACAATCCAATCTAGGAATCGGTTTTGTTGATGGCACAGCGAGTAACACGGCTAATGGCACGATCAATGATGATGACGCCAATACACCCGGAACTGGAATCGAATTTACAAATACAGCTGTAATCGTAACCGAAGGTACAGATGCCTTCGCCGTATTCACAGTTAGCCTTACCGGAAACATCTCTGAGAATGTTAGCGTAGATTATACCACTAATGAAGGAACAGCATTGAACCCTGGTGATTTTGCAGCCTCCACTAACACTTTGACATTTACACCTAGCCTTGGCTCTTTTGATATTCAAGTGCCCATAACCGATGATTCAGTTATTGAGCCACAAGAAGCCTTCTCGGTAATACTATCGAATATACAATCCAACCTAGGAGTAGGTTTTGTTGATGGAAGTACAAGCAACATAGCTAACGGTACTATCAATGATGATGACGCTAATACGCCAGGAATCGGAATCGAATTTACAAATACAGCCGTAATCGTAACAGAAGGTACAGATCTATTTGCCATTTACACGGTTAGCCTTACCGGAAATATTTCTGAGAATGTTAGCGTTGATTATACAACAAACGAAATAACAGCATTAAACCCCGGTGATTTTACAAGCAGCACTAACACCTTAATATTTTCACCTAGCCTAGGCGCTATTGATATTCAGGTACCCATTACCGATGATTCCGTTATTGAGCCGCAAGAAGCCTTCTCGGTAAGCCTCTCAAATATTCAATCTAATCTTGGAATCGGTTTTGTGGATGGAAACACAAGCAACACAAGCAATACTACCATCATCGATGATGATACGGCTATGCCAGGTGATGGAATCGCATTTACAAATACAGCTGTAATTGTAACAGAAGGTACAGATGCCTTCGCCATATTCACAGTTACCCTTACCGGAAGCATCTCTGAGAATGTTAGCGTAGATTTTAGCACCAGCGAAGGAACAGCATTGAACCCAGGTGATTTTATAAGTACTACTACTACCTTGATATTTACACCAACCATTGGTTCTTTTGATGTACAGGTACCCATTACTGATGATTCGATTATTGAGCAGCAAGAAGCTTTTTTTGTAACGCTATCTAATATCCAATCAAATCTAGGAATCGGTTTTGTAGACGCTAATATAATGAACACAGCCAATGGCACTATCAACGATGATGACAGTGCTGAAATCATGGTAGAAGCTTATACAGAAAATATAAGCATGATTTGTGGTGACGAAATTCCTGAAGTACCTACTTTAATTTTTACTGGCGGATGTGGCAACTACTTAGTAGCTTTCACCGAAGTTGAAGATTTTTCCACCGGCACCGATGACTTCTTAATCATAAGAACATGGAACGTCACAGATTCATGTGGCAATACCGCATCTTTCGAGCAGGTTATTTTCGTTATGCAGCGCGAAGGAGCACTGATTGAAATAGCTATTTGCATTGAGGATGAAGTTATCAACTTAATAGACTCCTTACCAGCTGATTTTGACACCAATGGTACATTTACCATTACACAAGGAGCTATCACTTTAGATGGAAGTCTATTTGATCCAAATGGCCTTGAAATTGGCGAATACCTTATCTCTTATGAATCTACAGCAGGCTCTTGTAACTATGTTGCCGATTTTATAATTACAGTGAATGCAGACTGTTTGCCTTGTAGTATTACTGATCTCATAGTTTCAAAAACAATCACCGTAAATGGCGATGGAATTAACGATTTTTTCGAGATTTCTGGCTTAGAAAACTGCGGGTACACCTACAATGTAAAAATATTCAATCGCTGGGGTGCCATGGTATATGAATCTCAAGAATACAGAAATAACTGGGGTGGGAATGCTCCAGGTGGTTCTTTCGGAACGCATTCCGTCGTTCCAACGGGCACCTATTATTATATCATTGCTTTATCAGATACTGAAATCAAACCTATTAATGGATACGTCTATATCGGATCTAATTAAACACATCCCCAATGCTACTAATCAAACGATTATTTATACTTAGTATCTTTCTTGTCACCGCAATGACAAGTGCGCAGCAATTGCCGCAATTTACACAGTACGTCTACAATACAATGTCAGTGAACCCTGCCTATGCAGGAAGTAGAGAAACCTTAAATATTACAGGTCTTCACCGTAACCAATGGGCAGGTATAGAAGGTAATCCAACTACAAGTACTTTTTCAATCCATTCCCCTGTTAGGCACAGTAGAGTTGGATTGGGCCTTAGTTATATAAATGATAATATAGGTGGCGAAAGCACCAATTATATTTATGGAAATATGTCCTATACCGTTCCGTTGACCCGAAATGTAAATATGGCCTTCGGCTTAAATGCCGGTTTCACTAATTATGATTTAACGACTCCTGATATCAACGATCCTTTTTTTAATGAAGGTTTTTCACAATGGAATCCTAACTTCGGTGCTGGTATTTACGTGAGTAGTAGAATGTGGTACGCCGGGTTCTCTTCTCCTAGATTGCTAAATACGGATTTAAATTCTGGTGAGTTCGCTGCTATTGAACGTAATAGTTATTATGCCATTGGAGGTATGGTATTTGACCTAGGCAGAGATAATAAATTAAAAATTACAGGGATAACAAAGATAACAAACGGTGCACCGCCATCTTTTGATATCACAGGAAGTTTATTATTCTTTGATAAATTATGGCTAGGAGCCTCTTACCGATTTAACGATGCAGACAGTTTTGGCATCTTAGCTGATTATCAAATTTCAAATTCTTTTCGGTTTGGCTATGCGTACGATCTGCCCACTGCAGAAATTCGCCCTTATTCTGGTGGAACACATGAAATCATTCTGATTTATGAATTGCCAATTAAACGTTTAGGCGGCATTAAATCACCACGTTTTTTCTAGAACAGACAAGAGACTAAAGTGCATAGAATGGAGAACAAATAATAGAGAAAAAGAACCGAGAATCAAGAAATGACCAATGTCACCCTAAGCCATTCGAAGGGCTGATTAGAAGTATATCGAGAGTAACCTAGACTATACGTGTAATCTTTTACTAGCAACGATAAGTAGCCAAGAGCATAGAACGATAAAGTCCCCTGAAATAGCTTTCAGGGGACTTTATGTATTAAAACAGATTTTACACCCTCCTTTTCAAGGGAGAACTAAAAAAATGCTTATTCTAAAATACCGTCTACAATACCATATTTCACAGACTCTTCTGCACTCATCCAATAATCACGATCGAAATCTTTCATTACTCGGTCAAAATCTTGTCCGCAGTTATCAGCTAAAATATGGGCACTTAATTCTTTAGTTTTTATAATTTCTTTCGCCTGAATTTCAATATTCGAAGCTTGCCCTCTAGCACCACCACTTGGTTGGTGAATCATCACCTGTGCGTGAGGCTGAATAAAACGTCTTCCCTTTTTTCCTACTGATAAAAGAATAGAACCCATTGAAGCAGCTAAACCAGTACAAATCGTCGAAACCGGACTCTTCAAGGCCTTGATGGTATCGTACATTGCAAAACCAGAAGTAACATAACCACCCGGACTATTGATATACAATTGAATCTCTTTGTCATTCTGCATATCTAAATATAGTAAACGATCTATAACGTGTTTTGCAGAATCATCATCAACCATTCCCCAAAGAAACACTTTGCGTTCCTCGAGCATTTTTTCGTCGATAGCCTCTTGTATTTTTCCTTTTTTCGAACCCATTTTTAAATTTCTTGTTGAACTTCAAAATTAATCAATTTATTGGGAAATCTAATACCAATAAAACTCGCTATTCTTATAATATAGATACAAAAGCCATTATATTTGAAAAAAAAGAAGAACTATGAAAAAATTCCTATTCCTAGCAACCGTCATTTTCATTTTGACTTCAAGTTTTATGATCTCAAAATCGGCACAAGAAGAGACTATTCTTCAAAAAGTTGCCAACGCAAACGGATTCCAAAATTGGAAGAATGTAGAAGAAATCAAATTTACATTCAACGTAGATAGAGATACCACACATTTTGAGCGTAGCTGGGCATGGAAACCTAAAACCAATGATATCACCGCAACATCCGCAGAAGGAACCATCCGTTATAATTGGGCAGATATGGATAGTGTTGCCTTCAAAACCAATGGAAATTTCATCAATGACAAATACTGGTTACTTGCGCCCTATCAATTGGTTTGGGATGCTGATAACCTAAACCATACACACAAGAAAGAAGCCGAAGCTCCAATGAGTAAGAAAGCCATGCAAAAATTGACAATTGTTTATGGTAATGAAGGAGGATATACGCCCGGAGATGCTTATGATTTTTATTTCGGGGATGATCTTATCATACAAGAATGGGTGTTTCGAAAATCAAATCAAACTGAGCCCTCTATGATTACTTCGTTTGAAGGCTACAAAATGGTAAACGGACTCAACATTGCCACCATGCACAAAATGGCAGAAGGAAACTTTAAACTCTATTTTACAGACCTAGAAGTGAACTAAGTGCAATACTATTTACTGTCGGTATTTCAATAAATTTATCTTATAAGAGCTACACTAGCCTTACTTTTTTTTATCATTTTGTATTGGGCTTTCCAAAACCAGCTCTTACTTACAGAAGATAGGCAAGAATTCATCAATAGCATGGGAGAAAAAACACCGAATTCAAAATAAGAAGCGAAGTGAATTAGTTTTGCTTTTGCTGCAAAAGAAAACTAGCTCCAAGAATAAAAAGCGCACAGAATAACAATACCCAGAAGCAGGTTACCAGTGAATAGCCATCTGCAATTTGACCCAAAATAGGTGGTGCACATAAAAAACCAGCATAGCCTGAACCCGCAATAAAAGAAACACCTTGAGAAGATTCAACGCCTTTGATATTGCCTCCTATTCGGAAAAATTCAGGTACCATTGCAGAGAAGCCGAGTCCGCTTAAAGCAAAACCCAACAGCGCTAAATAGGTGTCTACTGAAAGTACTAATCCGTAGCCTAAGACTACCAATAGCGTTCCAAAGGTTAGCACTTTCATAGAACCTATTTTCGCACTTATGCCATCACCTAAGAAACGCCCTATAGTCATAGTAACTTGAAAACCTAAGAAACCAGCACCCCATAATGCTTCGGGTGCTAAGCTAATTTCTTTTAAATATAAACCACTCCAATCAATGATAGCACCTTCGCTTCCCATAGCGACAAAGCCAATCAATCCTAATAATAACAAGGGTTTAAAAAGTTTGAGACTAAAAGCTTCCTTTTCTATGGGAGTTGCAACTACATGCATAAATTTCTTATAAAACAGTAGGTTCACAAACACCACCAAAGCCACGGCAATACCCATGTGCAAAACAGGGCTATCTAAAGGCCCAATTAAAAAACTACCCAGCCCTGCTAGGACTCCTCCTAAACTAAAAAAACCATGGGCGGCTGACATAAATTTTGAATCATCTTTCTTCTCAAGCTCTGTAACTAAGGTATTCATGGCGATATCAGTAAAACCATTAGCCGCACCGAGCAGAAAAAGTCCTGCCATTAAGGTATAATAACTCGGCGCAAGAATGGGGAGCATTGCAGCTGCACAGCTAAATAATATACCGTACAAAGTTACCTTACCGACCCCTACCCGATTAATTAATGTAGCCGCAAAAGGAAAAACAGTAAATACCCCAAGTGATAAGAAGAAAATAGCAATTCCCAATTCAGACTTATCAATTTCTAAGGCCTCTTGAACAGTAGGAATATAAATAACCCAAGTACCAAATAGAATATTTAAACTGGCAAACACCCAAGCGGGACCAAAATACCTAGGATTCGAAAGAATTAACCGCAACGATTTCATTTGAAGTTTAGTTTAGCGGTCGCTAAGATAACAAAGGCAAGAATACCGAAACAAAAAGACCGCCTAAAAGACAGTCTTAAGATCGAAATAAAATTTGCCACACAAAAAACCTTAAAGCAGCACTCCTGACGAATAGTAAACAGCTTAGATTCTGAAATCTCCAGTTGCAACTTTCCTTCATTGCAACGATAAGATTCCTAAAAAAAATAAACTCTAGTCGTTTTAAGAAACGCCTTCTAGAATTCCTCTTTTAAGAATTTGACCGAAGCGGTACATATCTTCAAATGAGCAATAGAAAGGAGCAGGCGCTAAGCGAATGACATTGGGTTCGCGCCAATCGGTAATCACGCCATTTTTCATCAAATAGTCAAATAAGGGTCTGCCTTGTCCGTGAAGAAAAACGGAAAGCTGACAACCTCGTTCTATCGGGGTTATTATTTCAAAAGAACTGTCTACTTCTGCATCTATTTCATGGAGAATAAATTCCAAATACGACACTATTTTATTTCGTTTATCAATCAAAGCAGACATGCCAACTTCTTCGAACATTTCTAAGGACGCCAAATATGGAGCCAAGCTTAAAACCGGTAAATTACTAATTTGCCAAGCATCCGCATTTTCCATAGGTTCGAATTCAGGTTTCATTAGAAAACGCGATTCCTTTTTCGTGCCCCACCAACCCTCAAACCTCGGTATATCAGTTTTTCCTAAATAGCGTTGGTTAATAAAAACTCCAGAAGCATTCCCTGGGCCACTATTCATATATTTATAACTACACCAGGCTGCAAAGTCAACATCCCAATCGTGCAATTTCAATTCTATGTTTCCGGCAGCATGAGCCAAATCCCAACCTACAAATGCCCCAACAGATTTACCTGCTTTCGTAATGCTTTCCATATCGAAAACTTGACCGGTATAATAATTTACCCCACCGATGAGCACAAGCGCTAGTTCATCACCTACCTCATTAATTTTCGCAATGATATCTTCGGTGCGCCAATGCTTCTCTCCATCTCTTTTTTTAATTTCAATGATCGCGTCATCAATTTCATAGCCATGAAATTTCACTTGGCTTTGAAACATATATTGATCTGAAGGAAAAGCTTTTTCTTCACAAATGATTTTATACCGTTTTGAAGTTGGTCTGTAAAAAGAAACCATCAGTAAATGCAAGTTTACCGTAAGCGTATTCATTACAGTAACCTCCTCCGTTTTCGCACCAACAACTTTTGCAAGTGGCGCTGCAAGCATTTCATGGTAACTCCACCATGGTTTTTCGCCATGAAAATGCCCTTCAACTGCTAATTCTTGCCAGTCGGTCATGATGCCATCCACAAACTTTTTGGCTCGTTTGGGCTGCAGGCCAAGCGAGTTTCCTGTGAAATAAATCACCTGCTTTCCGTCTACTTTTGGAAAATGAAATTCATCACGATACTTATGAAGCTTGTCTTCGCGATCCAAACTTTGGGCAAATTCTAGGGTATTTTGAAAGGGCATAGCAGTTTTTTGTTCAAATTTACGATTTCAGACTTGATATAATGAGCCTAGTTGTCATCAAAATCAGTTAACCTCATCTCTATAATATGCTTTTTAAAGCCTACTTTTTCATAAGCTTTAAGGGCAGCATTGTTATCGTCATAAACGGTGAGACGAATTTCTTTGAGTCCTTTCGAAACAGACCAGCTCCTTAGTTTATCAACAATAAGCTTGTTCACCCCTTTACCTCTAAAATTTGGATGGGTATACATAAAACCTAAATACGAATAGAATTCATGATTTAAATACGGCAATGCCTTCTTAATTTTGGCGTATCCAGAAGCGATTATTTCAGTTTTATACTCCACTACAATTACCTCAGCCTCTTCGGAACGTATCAATTCTGAAATATCATAATACGAGATCGGGTCTTCTGCCAAGGTAGGATCCATGGGGCGTTCTGCGCTTATTATACCTTGTTCAAATGCCAACAAGACCTTTAAATCTTCTGGTCTTGCTACGCGTACTATAAAATCAGTCATAATTTTGTCAAATAATGGTCAAAAGCCTAAAGTACTATATATTTACAGAAAAGAAAATCGATGCATTTTTTATCTGACGCATTAGAAAATTACATAAAGAACCAATCGGAAAATGAGCCTGAATTATTGGCCGAACTAACCAGAGAAACTCATTTAAAGGTACTTCAGCCCAGAATGATTACTGGGCATTTTCAGGGTCGTGTTTTGAGTATGCTCTCAAAAATACTACATCCGATGAACATATTAGAAATAGGAACCTATACTGGGTATTCTGCTATTTGTTTGGCAGAAGGTCTTCAAAAAAATGGCAAACTACACACCATTGATGTGAATGAAGAATTGACCTCGCTTCAGCGAAGCTATTTTGATCAAAGCGATTATGGAAATCAAATCATTCAACACACGGGTGATGCTGTGGATATTGTTCCTGAATTAGATGTGGTTTTCGATTTAGTCTTTATCGATGCTGAAAAGAAAAGCTATGACGCCTATTTTGAGGCTGCCCTTAAAAAAACAAAACCAGGAAGCCTTATTCTTTCCGATAATGTACTGTGGTCAGGTAAAGTTGTGGAGCAAATAGACCCAAAAGACAAGGCTACAAAGGTGCTATTAGAGTATAATAAAAAATTAAAAGAAGACCCTAGAGTAGAAACGGTCTTGCTTCCCATTAGGGATGGCTTAACCCTTTGTAGGGTACTATGATTTTTGCATACACTAGATAGAATACAAGGGCACACAAAACGCCTACCAATGTTCCTACGATGATATCTAATGGGTAGTGTACACCAACAAATATTCTACTTGCAGCAAAGGTTATTGGCCATAGATAAAAAATCCAAGCCCATTTAAAACGCCTTCTCACAAAAAGAAATACGATCGTCGTAATAGCGAAAGAACTTGCTGAGTGACCTGAAAAGAAGCTATACGAACTTGGGTTTTTAAGAATACGTATGAGCGTATTTATTTCTTCGGTATTGTTTGGCCGTAAACGAGCAAAATAGGTTTTAGTAAGGTCTGTCGCGATCCCTACAAAGCTAATCATCAAAATAATTGTCAGCAAAACGGCAAGATTTTCCCATTTCGGAAATTTCAAAAATACAAGAACAATAAAAAGAATGAATAAGGGAATCCAGGTATTAAAATTGGTTACTGTGGTCCAAAAAAAATCGTAGTCTTCGATACCGAGGTTATTGAGAAAAACAAAAGTTTCTCTATCCCATTCGAGTATCTTTTTTAGCATTTTATTTCCGTTTTATAGAACCAGAAAATTTTTCTACGCCATCTTTTACTTCATTAATTTCTTTTGAAAGCCCTGAAGTAAGATTGTCTTTTACATCGTCAATATCTTTTTTGATATCAGAAACGAAACTGGTATCTATACCCTGCTTATCGGCGCTTTTTTGAATCTCTTGTTTGATATCTTCGGTAGCATCTTTTAACTGGCGCATACCTTTACCTAAACCTTTGGCAATACCAGGTATTTTATCAGCACCAAAAACCATTACCACAATAAACATGATAAAAAATATTTCGCCTCCGCTTATAAATAAAAAGTGCATCAAATACATACTACAAATATAATCAAGTTTACGAACTCAGCTTAATAAAAAAGACCTGTCAAGTATAAAACTGACAGGTCTCGTCTATAAAAAGTATGTATTTAACCTTTGATTTTTTCTTTCATTTCATCAAATTCACTTTTCTCTTCTTTTCTCGGCCAACCGTTATTGCTTGTATCGATATCAGCAGTTTCTGCTTTAGGGTCTATAAGAACACCTGTTAGCTCTTTTTGAGAAGAAATAACAACACTTACTTCTTTGCTATTCTTTCTCCAGATTTCAGCAGGGTAGGTAATGTTCTCTGTAGTACCATCAGCATACGTATACTCTACAATCAATGGCATTGGAATGCCACCTGGCTTGTCATAGGTAACTTCATAAAAGTACTTTGGTTCTTTAACCGCTGCTCTTTCTGCAGAAGTCATATTATCCATCATAAACTCTTTTAATGCTACAGATGATTCAGAGGGCGTTTTGCCTTTTAGATTGGCATCAAATTCAGCACTATCTTCTTCTACCAAATACACAAGAGGTGGTAAATCTTCTATTTTTTGTCCATTTTCAGCTAAAGCTGCCTTCAATTTTTCAGAAGGATTATTAGACACATAATACTTTTTAATTCCTTTTACGCCCATATCTACATAATCAGTAGTATAGAACCAGCCTCTCCAATAGTAATCTAAATCTACTGCAGAAGCATCTTCCATTGTGCGGAAGAAATCTTCTGGAGTTGGGTGTTTGAACATCCAACGTTTTGAGTATGTTTTAAAAGCATGATCGAACAACTCTCTTCCCATTACGGTTTCACGAAGAATATTTAATGCCGTTGCAGGCTTACCATAGGCATTAGGGCCTAATTGATACACATTTTCAGGATTTGACATAATCGGTGAAATCGTACTCTGATCTCCACTCATGTAAGGCACTATTTTTGAAGGCGCTCCTCTTCGTGACGGGTATGCTTTATTAGGCGCAACTGCTTCTGGAAATTCTTCCCCAAATTCTTGCTCCGCCATGTATTGCATAAACGTATCTAGACCTTCATCCATCCAACCCCATTGACGCTCATCAGAGTTTACAATCATCGGAAAGTAGTTATGACCTACTTCGTGAATAATTACACTAATCATTCCGTATTTAACACGGTCAGAGTAGGTACCGTCAGCATTTGGTCGACCGTAATTCCAGCAAATCATTGGGTACTCCATTCCTTGATTCTTAGCATGAACAGAGATTGCTTTCGGATAAGGGTAATCAAATGTATGCGATGAATACGACTTTAAGGTGAGTGCAACCGCCTTTGTAGAATATTCTTCCCAAAGTGGATTTCCTTCTGGCGGATACATAGAAACAGCCATTACATCTTTCGTACTCATTTTTACCGCTTGCATGTCCCAAATGAACCTTCTGGAAGTTGCAAAACCGTAATCACGTACATTTTTTGCTTTAAACCTCCATGTCTTTTTCTTTTCAGAAAACCCTTTTGATGCTTCTTCGGCCTCAGCTTGTGTAACAATAATTACAGGCTTATCATATGATTTTTTTGCTTTTTCATATCGCTTCATCATATCTTTCGAATAGATTTCCTTTCGATTTTGAAGCGTTCCTGTTGCATCTAAAACGTGATCTGCAGGCACGGTGATATTCACATCATAATCACCAAAAGTCAATGCGAATTCTCCATTACCCCAAAATTGGTGGTTTTGCCATCCTTCGACATCATTATATACTGCCATTCTTGGAAAGAATTGAGCAATCACATAGGCGCGGTTACCATCAGTAAATTCTTCATAACCTGATCTTGCACGGTCAACCGTATGATCAGGAATGTTGAAATTCCATTTAATAGAAAAAGAAATCTGCGCTTTACTCTTTAAAGGTTGCGGCAAATCAATGCGCATCATCGTAAAATTGATGGTATGCGGCAATGCCTTACCAGAAGCATCTTTAACGTGCTCAATAACAAAACCACCATCAAAAGGCTCGTTCAAAAACTTACCATTGAAAGTCGAGGTTCTGTACGCCATTGGTACGCCTTCACCATTCTTCAAAAGCGCCTTTGAATCTTTTTCTCTAATGTTTTGATCCAACTGCACCCATAAAAACTCAAGATCATCAGGAGAATTATTGATATAGGTAATGGTCTCGTCACCAGAGATTCTGTGATTTTTATCATCTAACTCAATGTTCATTACATAGTTAGCTTGTTGCTGATAATAATCTGGACCCGGGGCACCTGAAGCAGAACGATAGGTATTTGGAGTAGAAAACTCCTCATACAACTGCTTAAAAGCACTTTGATTTGTATGCCCTGATTCTCTCTCTTTTGGAGCTTCTTCTTGTGCTATCAATACCGCCCCAAAGAGAAACAGTACAGATGCGAAACAATACTTAATTTTAGTCATCATTTGTGTTAATTATTAATAGCTTGAAATGTAAAGTTTTTTTAAGAAATTCTTAAGAATTGTTACAGTTTTAACATTCCTTTAGCATCCGACTTTAACAATACGAAGCTTTTTTTCTTTCCTTTAATTTTAAAATGGATCACATTTTGCTGTTCATCAAAAAGATCAGTCAATACTTCATTTTGTATTTGAATAGATTTCACCGTGGGCAAATTAATTTTAGGAAGCTCTAGATAAAACACGCATACATCATCATCATATTTTCTACCAATAAGATCATAGGCCTTTTGCTCGCCATCAATTTGAATTTGAAATTTCTTACGCAAATACTTTTCCAAGTATGTATCAGCCTGCTGTGATTCGTTTTCAGTCGCTAAATTTCCTTCGACAGCGTAACGTTCTAATAGAACTTCTTCTAAGTCATCAATAAAGATTCTGGTGGTAATTTGCAAAGCATCATCTTTTTCAGAGTAGCCGACATTTGTAACACTGACATAGAATTTGTGCACAGTTGTAAATGCAACCAACGGAAGTAATAAAATAAGAAGTCCCTTTTTCAAATGTTTCATTTCATATTCGCTTTAATCGTTCAAAAATAAGCAAATGGTGTGCCAAGATGCCCATTAATCTAGATTGTTAAGGTTTCTATATGCTATACTTTTACTTTGAAAGAATTCCCATAACTTCAACTTATCATTTGCTACTACTATACTTTTAAAACTGGAATCTCTTTCGGAAAAAAATATAAAATCATCAATTTTATTCTTCGGAATTTTTAGATGTACTACATAGAGAACATCAGCATAATAGTCACGAACTTGATTCGTTACATCTTCTTGAGCGTCTCGAGCAGCTCTCTTATTCAAGAGCTTAGTTCGACCAGAAAAATAATTAAAAAGAGGGTCTAGTTTTACTCCTATGCACTTGCAACCCCAATCAGTAGCAGCAAATAATTTACGTTCGGTTTGTGTGGGGACTAATACTTGTGAATTGGGCAACTTCTCCGTAGCAGCAGTTATAATTCTTCCTGTTTCTAATCTATCCATATCGCGGTTGATGTCACCAGATAAATTATACGGCATCACCACAACTTCATTTAATTCTGTGAGCGACCGCTCTAACGGAATTTGTAATTGCTTACTTTTAAGAATCGCTATCGTTACTACAACTTGTTTCCTTTTAAATTGAACGGCCGAAAAAACAAGCGTGTCATTCAATTTTACTGAGATATCAAAATAGCCTGCTGCATCGGTAATGGTACCCCGATTTTGTGAAATATTAGACACATGAATAGCCGCTACATCTCCTTCTTTACTAAAAATATGCCCTTCAATTTTTGTGCTATATTCTTGTGCGTTTGAAAAACAACCGAAGAAAAGCAACAACAGAAAAACAATATGTTTACTACTAATGCGCACTACTATTTTATTAAAAAATGAGATTCGATCGGATCAATCAAAATCATTATTCTCACGATAGCGAATACTCTTTCTACGAATAAACTCCCAAATTTTGAGTCTATCATGGCTATCTACAACCGCTTGAAAAGCATCATCTACCTCGCAGAAATATAGTAAATCATCAATTTTATCTTCAGGTATCTTCAAATCTTTTCGAAATAGAGAATCTGCATAAAACTCTTTTACACGTTCCGTCCTAGAATACAATTTATTTCTTTCAATCCGCTTTTTCAACATCTTTGTACGCCCGGTAATGGCATTAATTAAGGGGTCAAAACTCATTAATGGGTTGGCAGTAGCAGCATACAATTCTCTTTCGGCCTTGGAAATAGGCAATACATAAGCATTTGGTAAACCCAAGGTTGATGCAGTCACCACAGCATCTGTCTTTATGATAGCAATGTCTTTCAAAATATCACCGGTTAGATTATAAGGCGTAACGATTACCTCATCTAATTCGGTTAGTGCGTCTTCAAGCCCAACATTCAGCAGGCGTTGCCGTAAAACTTCACGCGTGAGAATAAGTTCCTTCTTCTTGAACTGAACCGCAGAAAACACAAGCGTATCGTTCAGGTTGCCAGCAATCTGAAAAAAACCGTCCGTATTAGTAATGGTTGCTCGATCTGTTGAAATATTTTGAACGGTGGTGGCCGCGACATCGCCGCCTTTACTATAAACGCGCCCTTCAATTTTTTTTGAAAAAAGTGACTGTGCTCCAAGAGAAGCAGAAATCAAAATAAAACCTAAAAAAAGAAGGCTATTTCTGATCATTTAATTCGTTGAGAAACAGTTTACTTTCAGTCACAAGAAAATCGATTAGCTCAAACTCATTTTCTTTCTTGAGTAGTGATTGCACCGGCATTTTGGTGTCACAATAAAATAAGAAGGCATCGATTTTGTCTTGTGGAAGTTTCAAATCAGTCACGAAAAATTCATCTTCATACACTTGGCGTAATACCTGACTCACCTTAAGAGGCGCTTTTTCTTCAACTTTATTTTTATTAATAAGTTTCGCTAAGGCTTTGTACATACCTACGAAATTAAGTCCGTCGCGCATACCTAACTCTGCTTGAGACAAACCAATATTTTCAACTTCTGATGATCGATCTATTTCGTATTCAAATTCTTCTTTTAGCATTTTACTTTTTGCTGCTAAAAAACGTTCTTGTTGTTCAGGGGTTACCACAACCTCTTCTAACTCGGTAACTTTCTCATTAACCTCTATAACCAGTCGGTTCTTTTTTAGGATTTCTTCGGTGATTTCAACAATTTCTATTTGGTAATTCAAGGCAGAAAAATACAATTCGTCACCCACTTTTACACGAATTTGGTATTCCCCATTCGCATTGGTGATGGTTCCTTTTTCAGAGGTAGCATTGATCACATTTTCGTTCGGCACATTCATATTTCGATACAGCACCTTACCTCGTAAAATCGTTCGTTCATCATCTTGTGACCAACCAGCTATCGAAAAAAGTACTACTAAGGCGAAAAGTAAAATTTGTTTCATTCTCTTTTATTTTCGTGAATGACCTAAAATAAATAGGTTTTTACACGTAGGGTTTTTGCGTATTAAATGGTTATAAAGAACATATAAGTTTAGTTCTAAAAAAAACCAACACCACTAAATTTTTGTTAATTTGTAAACATACGTAGATAAGAAAGTAAAAACACCAGAATCTATTGGTCAAAAAAACGTATTTCAAGTATCACCTCCGTTCTTCACCCCACTCGATGTACATTTTAACTAGTAAAGTGAGGTTTGTAACTGTATAATTTTATTTTTGTTTGTTCGATTGATTTTACACCCATATACTATGAGAAATTCATTATTATTCCTACTACTTAGCTTTTTCGCTGTCGCTACCGTTAGTGCACAGGTGAAAATTGGCAACAACCCCCAAAACATTGACCCTTCCTCTATTTTGGAACTCGAAAGCACTGATAAAGTATTGGTTGTAACCCGGGTTACAACTGCTCAGATGAATGCAATTGCACCACTTCAAGGGGCTTTGTGCTACAACATTGATTTGCAAAGTATTCATTACTACGATGGCAGCCAATGGTTAAATATTGGCGATGGCGCTGGTGGGTCTTTGACAGCAAACCCCATAGTTAATACGCAAGCTAGCATCGTCATAACACCGACAGCTACAGGAAACAATATCGAAGTAGCTGAAAACGGTATTCGAACCGAACAAATTGTAAATAGCTCGATAAGAGGTGAAGATTTACAGGGCAATACCATCGGATCGAGAGAACTGCAATTGAACTCCATTACGCGAGAGAATTTATCTGAAAACTCGGTAGGTCTGGTAGAATTAGATCATACCGCTATTGACCTTGATGATTTCAATAACGCTTCTGGCTTTATACGAGCTACTGAAATCATTAGCGCAGATCCTTTAAATGTTCTCCAAATAGGAACTGACAATGGGGCTTTTTATGATGATAGTGTTTTGATGAATGATATTCTAGATAATACCTCAGCTATAAATGCGATTGGTATTCCAACTTTAAATGAAGTTCTTACGGAGAATAACAACGCGCTTAACCTTAGCATTACGGGTCTTGCTGACCCTACTAACCCTGCTGATGCAGCCAATAAGGGCTATGTTGACGCACAAGTAGCAGCTGGAGGGTCGGATAATCAAAATCTCATCTTGAATGCTAATACAATTGAAATCGAAGATGGAAACACTATTGATTTAACACCTATTCTTACCACTGCGGGTACGGACGATCAAAATTTGACGCTTTCTGGTAATACCATTGAAATCGAAAATGGAAACATTATTGATTTAACACCTCTTCTTGCTGGCGGAGGCACTGACGACCAAACAGCAACTGAAGTTGTTTATGACAACACCGTTTCAGCGCTTACAGCGACCACAACGCAAGCGGCTATTGATGAAATTGTAGCAGCAGGTGGTTCAGATGACCAAACAGCAATTGAAGTAGCTTACGACAATACAACCTCAGCGCTTACAGCAACCACAACGCAAGCGGCTATTGATGAGATTGCGGCAGCAGGTGGTTCAGATGATCAAACAGCAATTGAAGTAGCTTATGACAATACAACCTCAGCGCTTACAGCGACCACAACGCAAGCAGCTATTGATGAGATTGCAGCAGCAGGTGGTTCAGATGACCAAACAGCAACCGAAGTAGCATACGACAATACAACCTCAGCGCTTACAGCTATCACAACTCAGGCGGCTATTGATGAGATTGTAGCAGGGGTCATAAGTGACGAACAAAGTATTGCACTAACCGACGACGGAACGAATGCAATCAACTTACTCAATGCCGACGCAAGCATTAACTCTTCGGTAAAGTTAGATGGCGTTTCTATTGAAGCTTTTGATAACGGCACAGATAATGTAATTCAAATAAAGAATGATGGCATAACCGCAGAAAAGCTAGACCGAATGGGCGCTCTTGATCAACAAGTTCTAGTATGGGTAGATGATGCTGCAGCTCCAGACCCAGAAGTTGGGGCTTGGGTGCCTACAGCAAATGAAAGCCATACTGGTGAGCGCAAGAACATATTCTTTGCTGGTGCGGATGGAAAACCAACAGATACGCAAGCGACAACTACAACAAAAGACAACGGCGGCTTTTTCTGGGATGGAACCAAACGTTTTGATACGGGGACCTTATATTTAGGCTTAAAGGGTAACGGAAATGAAGAAAACCCTGCTGGTAGTGTTCTGGAGTCAAATCCACGTGGACAGTCCAAATTAGTTGTAGCTGAGCAATACGATGCAACTTCAGGAGAGTTTTCTTTGGCCTTTCCTTTACAACTAAGAAATGAATCTTTAGTTGATGCAACAGGTGTTGGGGTACTTTTCGCAATAAACGAGGATGGAGACCCGGGTAAAGGCGCCCTGGTTTTTCAGAGAGGCACGACGGAAAGTCAAGGAGATTTCCATTTTCTGATAAGTCAATCCGCTAAATCAGAGCGACCCGCGTTTGATGAAAGCGTTTTTACCATTGAAGATGATGGTGATATTCGATTAAAGAAAGGTATAGACATCGGCGGCACAGGTACTGGTTTTGGCTTAGACAATCAGGTATTGGCTTCGGGCGGTCTAGGAAACCCGGTGAAATGGGTTCAAGGGCTACCAACAGGAACAGCAGCTAATCAAGTCATCAAATGGGACAATACTAGCTCCACATGGGTACTGGGCACAGACACTAGTGGAGCACCTGAGCTTCCTGACGGCCAGATATTTGTAGGAAATACTTCAAGTCAAGCTACCGCTGTTCCCATGTTAGGAGATGCGCGTATTTCTAATACCGGAGCGCTAACTATTCAAGCAGATGCAATTGAAGATACGATGCTTGATAAAACTAATATTCCCTTGAGTGGCTTTGCAGACCCTACAGCAGCAGTAAGTATGGGTGGTTTCAAAATAACCAATTTGGATGAACCAACAGCAGATGCTGACGCAGCAACTAAAAAATATGTAGATGACAAAATAGCCTCAGTGCCTACCATAATAGCTATGGGAAAAGTAGGGTTAACTGGCGCTCTTATCAATGTAACACCGGGGATTACAATTGATAATCCAAGTGCAGGAAACTATACCATCAATCTTCCTGCATCACTTGGGTTAACTGATGCTAATTATATCGTAAACGCGACGGTATTTACCGCTTCGGGCAACCCTGTATTTATAAGGGTTTCAGATCAGTTTCCAACTAGATTTACCGTAAAGATTACGGAATTAACTAATTCAAATGCAGCATTACCCTTTAACAGTGCTCCATTTAATTCAGACTTTTTCTTTACCATAACTGACTTATAAACCATGAAAAAACTCGCCTTTATACTATTCGCTTTCCAAGGCCTGCTCTGTCAAGCCCAAACCGCGCTATACAACTCCGGCACTATGCAAATTCATGACCAAGGTCAAATGGGTTTTCATACCAATTTGATTAATGACGGTTCTTTTGATGAAAATTTAGGCTTGGCGGGTTTTTATGGCGATTTACCCTTAACCGTATCCGGGGCTTTTGCCGTTACTTTTTTTGATCTGGAGATTTCTAACCCTGATAATGTAAGTTTAGAAACCAGTTTGAATACCCGCAACAACAGCAATTTTATTATGGGTGATTTTTTCACCAACCGTGCGCTAACTGACAATTACTTGAATTTTTTAGATACCGCCACCAGCAATGGTAGTGGTAATATTTCAAAAGTAGATGGTTATACCGGTATCAGCAATCAGCAAAACTTCAGCTTTCCTGTTGGTGATGAGTTCCAATTGCGCCAATTAGTACTGAATTCAAATGCCGTAAATATATTTGCAAGATGTGCCTATTTTTTTGAAGATGCGAACAACCCCTCCACTTTTGCTCAAGGCTTTAACACCAATACCAAAGCAAATACCCTTGGCCCAATTAGCAGCACAGAGTTTTGGAGACTCGAAGGAAATGTACCTTCTACCATTCAGATTACCTGGAACGAGCGCAGTGCTATAGAAAGCCTAGTAACCGATGTAAATCGACTAGGTATTGTAGGCTGGAGCAAAGCTAGCAATCAATGGGTTAGTATACCAAGTAACGGAGCTGTAGGTGATCTTAGCCAAGGCTTTATTCGATCAACAAGCTTTATTCCTGATGCGTATGAGATCATTACTTTTGGTAACAGTTTAGGCGAAGCAACAGCACTAATCAACCCCGATAACTTTTTAGTTACGCCAAATGGAGATGGTATAAATGATTTTTTGGTGATTCCAGAAACTGAACTATCCCCTAACAATGCCATCCAAATTTTTGACCGCTATGGTTTAAAAGTTTTTGAGATGAATAACTACACCAATGAATTTAACGGTTTTGCAACTACCAATAATTTTGTAATCGCTAAAGACAAAGGGCTACCTGCCGGAGTGTATTTTTACATTCTTTCTTTAAGCGATATAGGGCTTGATTTTCAAGGGTTTTTGTACTTGGCGAATTGATTATTGATGCTCGCTAAGCGCAAAGCGAATAATTAATTACTTTTAAAGTCGTTAATTACATAATACATTGCATTTGGCAACGTTTTTGTATTAAATACTACAGCAGTTAAATAGATACGTATGGAACGCAGATCATTCATTAAAAGAAGTAGTATATCAGGTTTAGCCTTGGCCATCGCGCCGAGCCTAGCATTCGCAAAAGACAAAGATTTTCAATTCTCCATTCTTGAGCTTATGGGAAAAACTGATATTGAGCTCTATGGTAAAGGTATCAATCTAAGAGCCCAAGCTCATGATGCTTTTGTAGAAATGAAAAAAGCGGCCTATAGCGATGGTATCGATTTAAAAGTAGTTTCTAGCTACCGTAATTTTATGCGTCAAGAAGCTATTTTTGAACGAAAATTTGAGCGCTATACAGAAGAAGACGGACTAGAACCTATAGAAGCTATTGATAAAATCATAGAATACTCCACCATTCCTGGAACCAGTAGACACCACTGGGGTACTGATATTGACCTTATTGACGGGTATCCAAAAGCAGAGGGTGATGTATTAGTTCCTGAAAAATTTGGCCCGGGAGGCCCCTATGAGAATTTCAAAAATTGGATGGATGAAAACGCGAAAGTCTTTGATTTTCACTTAGTTTACACAGACAAACCTAAAAGAAAAGGTTTCAAATACGAACCTTGGCATTACAGCTTTGCTCCGCTTTCAGTACCCATGCTAACCGAATTCAGAAGAAAAAATATTCTTCAAATTTTACAACAAGAAACTTTCTTGGGTAGCGAGCACTTCACCAACGGATTCTTAAAAACGTATATCCAAAACAATATTTTAGACATAAATAAAGAACTTCTATAGGTCTTTTATAGCTTTTTTGTACCTTCCTTCCGACACTAATAGCATACTAGCATGAACAGAGGAAGTTGGAAAATTCGAATATTTATAGGCCTGGCCATTGTTGCCTTTGCGCTTATCAAGAAATGTAATAATACGGAAGAAAACCCCTATACGGGCAGATCTCAGCACATCACGATGTCTGCTGATCAAGAAATTGCGATCGGACTTCAAAGCGCACCCCAAATGGCGCAACAGCATGGTGGCTTGTACCCTGATGAACGGCTTCAAAGTTATGTAGACCAAGTTGGTAGAAAGCTTGTACAAAGTAGCATAGCACGAGAAACTCCTTATAAATTTGATTTTCATTTACTGGCAGATGAGCAAACCATAAATGCTTTTGCACTACCTGGCGGGCAATGTTTTATAACCTATGCCCTTTTCAAACAATTAAATGAAGAACAATTAGCAGGCGTACTAGGGCATGAAATAGGACATGTCATTGGAAGGCACTCCGCGGAGCGCATTGCCTCTAGCGAATTTTGGCAAACTGCAACCATGGGCGCTACCGTAGGCGCTGGCGATATTGGTAATGTCGTTGGTGGAATTGGCCAAAACACATTACTTAAAAACGGTCGTGGTGATGAACTCGAAAGCGATGAGTTAGGTGTTCTTTTTATGATACAATCAGGTTACAACCCTAACCAGATGATAGAAGTAATGAAAATTCTAAAGGCGGCAGCTGGACCAAATCGCACGCCAGAATTTCAAAGTACGCACCCAGATCCAGAGAATCGTATTGAAAAAATAAAGGAGGCGATTAACAAATACAAAAACCAAGGATAGTTGCAAATTCGATGAACTGCACTTTTAAGCGACAAGTTTTTTGTATATTTGACATTCCCAACATCTTTACACCGTTTCAAATTTAACCCTTATAGCTTTTAATTAATAATTCATGCTGAACTAGTACTCAGCATTTTAATAGAACTATAATGGGAACACTATCACACTTTAGTAGTCTTTACACGCAGGCATTTGAAAATTGTAAACCAGTAGCAATAGTTGTATTGCTAAAGGCATATTCTGTATTTTGTGCTATCATGATTTTTATGGCGATTTACGCCTTATCTCACAGAGCATTGAATGGTTGGGATTTCTAAGAAAACACGAATCGCTCTTTTACTTGAACACTAATTGAACGGATTATTTTATGAATTTAAAAACCCGTTTGCCTTAAGGTGAACGGGTTTTTTGATTGATGAATAAACACGTAGCTGTCAAACATTATTTTTAAGTACCCTAAGTACCGCTTTGGCATTTGAGAGTTTGGCATGTTTCGCTATAGACCAGCCCTTATTACACTTCAGTTTAAGGTTCGCTCCTTTCGCAATCAAAAGCTCCAAAATTTCAGCTTTATTGTAACGCGCTGCAAAAATCGCCGGGGTCATACCAAGAGACTTCGCATTCACATTTTCTCCGAGTTCAATTAAACCTCTAACCCGGTCGATATCTCCGCTCATAATTGCTTTGCAAAAAATACTTGCCTCCTTTTTTAGAGCTAGCTCAGTACCATTTTCATTGGAGTTACCTGTTTCAATTTTGGCATCAGCCACGGTAACCATCAGCATACAAAATGCCATAGTAGTTAAAATCGTTTTTTTCATGATGAGTGAATTTAGATTAATGAATAAATTTTGATTATATAAATATAGACAGCGTCTATCGCTTTTTGTTTCACGATTAACAGTTAAATAACTAAAGTTTAACATCTTCGGAAAATTCATTTGGATTTATTTAAGACTTGACAAAAGAATTTCTGAATACCTAAAAAGCTTTCTAATTTACTAGTGATACAAACCAAATCACCCTATTTTTGAAATTCCAATTAAAATAAAATGAACAAAAAAGTTATATTGATGATTTTGGACGGCTGGGGGAAATCTCCAGATCCAAAAATATCTGCCATAGATAATGCCAATACACCCTTTGTAGATTCGCTATATACAAAATACCCCAATGCCAATCTATTGACTGACGGTATGAATGTTGGACTACCAGAAGGCCAGATGGGAAACAGCGAAGTAGGACATATGAATTTAGGAGCTGGTAGAATCGTATACCAAGATTTAGCAAAAATAAATTTAGCGGTCAAAGAAAATACCCTCGGAGATGAACAGGTGCTACAAAATGCTTTCTCTTATGCGAAAGAGCATCATAAACCCGTTCATTTTTTAGGATTACTAAGTGACGGTGGCGTTCACAGCCATACCTCACACCTAAAAGGATTGATACGTGCAGGCGAGGAAGCCGGGGTACCTAACATGTTTATTCATGCCTTTACTGATGGTAGAGATGTCGATCCTAAAAGTGGAAAAGGATATTTGGAAGATTTAAACAGTTTTTGCGCTGATAAACACGCAAAATTAGCCTCTGTAATTGGAAGGTACTACGCCATGGATCGTGATAAACGTTGGGAAAGAGTAAAACTAGCCTACGACCTTTTGGTGAATGGTTTGGGTGAAAAATCTACAGCTATTTCTTCTGCCATTCAGAAAAGTTATGATTCAGGGGTTACCGATGAATTTATAAAACCTTTGCTCATGACAGATGACCAAGGCAAAGCCCTAACTCGTATTTCTGATGGTGATGTTATTGTATTTTTCAATTTCAGAACAGATCGTGGTAGAGAGCTTACTCAAATGCTGAGTCAAGCAGATTTTCACGAGCAGAACACGCATAAGTTAGATCTTCATTATGTGACCATGACCAATTACGATGACTCCTATACGGGTGTTCAAGTGATTTACGACAAAGACAATATTGAAATGACCTTGGGTGAAGTATTGGAGAAAGCTGGCAAAAAGCAAATACGAATCGCAGAGACGGAAAAATATCCACATGTTACTTTTTTCTTTAATGGAGGCAGGGAAACACCTTTTGAGGGGGAAGAACGCTTGTTATGCCCTTCACCAAAAGTAGCTACCTATGATCTTCAGCCTGAAATGAGTGCTTATGAAATTCGTGATGCTATTATTCCTGAATTGGAAAAAGGAGCTGTAGATTTTGTTTGCTTGAATTTCGCAAACCCCGACATGGTTGGGCATACTGGTGATATGAAGGCGGCAATAAAAGCCTGTGAAGTTGTTGATAGTTGTGCAGAATCTGTAATTTCTACCGCACTTGACAAGGGCTATACGACCATCGTAATTGCTGATCACGGCAATTGTGAAACCATGATCAATCCAGACGGTAGTCCGAATACCGCGCATACTACCAATCCTGTTCCTTTGATTTTAGTAGACAAAGAGTTGAAAGCTATTAAAGATGGTGTTTTGGGTGATATTGCGCCGACAATTTTGAAATTGATGGGTGTTGCTCAACCTGAAGTAATGACTAGAAAACCTTTAGTGTAAGCCTTTCTTGCAAAAACTTTACCTTTACCACCTATGATTATAGTAAAAACAGCAGAAGAAATAGAATTGATGCGTGAAAGTGCGTTAATCGTGTCTAAAACTTTAGGAATGCTTGCGAAGGAAGTAAAACCAGGTGTAAGCACTTTACAATTGGATACCCTTGCAGAAACCTTTATACGCGATCATGGTGGAGTACCCGGTTTTTTAGGCCTCTATGACTTTCCTAACTCACTTTGCATGAGTCCGAATGCTCAGGTAGTTCACGGTATTCCAAATGACAAGCCACTGGTAGATGGTGATATCATATCAATCGACTGCGGTGTTTTAAAAAATGATTTCTACGGTGATCATGCCTATACTTTCGAAGTTGGCGAAGTTGCCATAGAAACAAAAAAAATGCTCGATGTCACTAAAGAATCTCTCTATGTAGGCATACGCGAATTCAAAAAAGGAAATCGGGTAGGTGATGTTGGGTATGCGATTCAAAAATTTACCGAAGATCATGGGTATGGTGTTGTTCGCGAATTAGTCGGTCACGGTTTAGGCCGTAAAATGCATGAAGACCCTGAAATGCCAAATTATGGTAAAAGAGGTCGCGGAAAAACGTTTATTGAAGGCATGGTAGTCGCCATTGAACCGATGACCAACTTAGGAACTCGGCGCATCAAACAGCTGAAAGACGGCTGGACAATTCTAACTGCTGACGGAAAACCAAGTGCGCACTTTGAGCACAATATTGCCTTAGTAGATGGAAAGCCAGAGTTGCTATCCACTTTTCAATACGTTTATGAAGCCCTAGGAATTGAAAGTAATGAGGAAGATGAATTCCGCAAGAAAAAACTACAGCTTTAAGGCTGCCTAGGATGAAAAACCTTTTCAAATACATCCTGAATACGGTACCGAGACCTTTATTAATTAAGCTCAGTTATTTAGTCAGGCCCATCTTGGCATTTTCAATGCGAGGCGATACCTATGTTGACCCGATAGATGAAAAGCGATTTAGAAGTTTTCTTCCTTATGGTTATGAAAGCCCACGAGCGAATGTTTTAGCTCCAGCTACGCTATCGCTTGAACGCCATCGGTTATTATGGCTTTATTTAAAGAATGAGACCAATTTTTTTACAGCTTCCTTAAAAGTATTACACTTCGCCCCTGAGCAAGCATTTTACAAAAGGTTCAGGAAACTCAAGAATTTAGAGTATACTACTACTGATTTGAACTCTCCATTAGCCGACGTACAAGCAGATATTTGCAAGCTACCCTTTGAAGATGCCTCTTTCGATGTTATTTTTTGCAATCATGTTTTAGAACATATTCCTGACGATACGAAAGCAATGCAAGAACTCTATCGTATTTTAAGACCTGGTGGATGGGGTATTTTACAAATTCCACAAGACCTAGAAAGAGAAACTACTTTCGAAGACGATACGATAACCGATAAGAAAGAACGTGCGAAAATCTTTGGTCAATACGACCATGTTCGTATCTATGGTAGAGACTACTTTAAAAAACTAAGGAGTATTGGCTTTTTGGTGGAAGAAGTAAACTATACTGCTAAAATGACCACTGAAGACATTGAAAAATATCGCTTGGCGAAAGGTGAATTAATTCCGGTAGTAAAAAAATAATTACTCCATCACCAAGGTACGAAACCCTGTTGTCATAAACTCTTGTGTTTCACCTGTTTCGTCTAAGTAAATGATATAAGCATCCAAATCACTTTGCCTTGTCAAAAAAGCTACGGCAGTATCTAAATCCATCGCCATAAAGGCAGTTGCATACGCATCAGCTTCGGCACAGGTAGCAGCCAAGATATTTACAGCGAGCGTATTAGCATTCTTGGTAAACCCAGTTTTTGGGTCTATGGTATGCACATATTTTTTTCCTGTAATAGAATCAATTCTAAATTTTCGATAATTACCTGATGAAGCCATTGCTCTATCTTTTAGACGAATTGAAATTTTAGCTCGTTCCGCTTCTGGATCTGTAACTGCAATACCCCAAGGTCTGTTTTGTAGTATATTCTCTCCTTTTGCAACCAACTCTCCACCAACTTCTAATAGATAATTTTGAATTCCTTTGTTGTCCAATAAGACAGCCAAACGATCAATTGTATAGCCTTTAGCAATAGCATTAAAATCAAAATAAATTTTAATTTTCTCTTTTCTAATGGTTTTTTTAGGCGTTAAAAAAACCTTATCAAAGCCTACGTAATTCATTAAACTGTCTACGCTGGCGCTATCAAGAGCCATTTGTTTTTCTGGACCAAAACCCCACGCGTTTACCAATGGCCCAACGGTTGGATCAAAATAACCTTCCGTCTTTTCGTAGATCTCTTTCGAGAGCAGAAACACTTCTTGAAACATCAGGTCAACTACAATTGTTGAGTCACCCTTATTAATCTTTGAGATGTCTGAATCAGAAATATAGGTAGACATCGATTTGTTTACCGCTGCGAATACTGAATCAATTTCTTTCTGATAGTCCACTTCTTTATCTGCCAAATACGTGAGACTATAGGTGGTACCTAATGCAGCGCCATAATTTTGATTTTTAAAGATTTCTGGTTCTTTTGACCCACAAGAAGCCAAAAAAATTACACTCCATATTAGCAAGAACCTTTTCATCTATTTAAATTATTATTTTAATGTAACCCTTTGTCGATTCAAAATAACAGCAAAAATCAAATCTTTACTAATCCATCATAATCGACAATATATTCCTCATTCAAATACACCGGTAAATTATAATCGGCAGCGTTTACCAAACCAACACCCGCATAGAAGGTATCTGCCTCAAAATTCAAAGCATGTTCTCGCATCTTATGCAGATCTGCTCTAAAAAACTCAAAGTCTTTTGGATCTCCTGGGTATTCAACCCCCTTAACCACAATAAAGTGTAGCTTCTTATCTTTCAAGCAAACGAACTGAGGATTTTTTTTAAGCTCACTATTCACCGCCATAAACTCAAAGCCAGCTACCTCTAGTTCTTTACCAACGATGTTCATCGCTAAGTTGTGTAATTCTTGTTCAGTTAGTGGCTGCATTTTTACTATATATTAGCAAGATATTTGCGAGGCGCCAAGCAGACTGTGTGTTTATAGAAATAACAAAAGCTTACTTCACCCTGCTCGTACATGCGAGTTAATTAAAAAAACCGATAGCAGGCTATCGGTTTAAATTTTATTTACGTACTGCTAAGCAGCCCAATACTAAGACCTAGCGTTTAGCCTCCAAAGTCATCAAATCGGATGTGCTCATCAGGTATTCCATAATCTTCACCCATTTTTTGAACGGCTTTGTTCATTAATGGTGGTCCACAGAAATACAATTCAATATCCTCAGGAGATTCGTGTAGCTCTAGATAGTTATCAATTACACAATTATGTATAAACCCAACGAAACCATCTCCAGGGGCGTCTATATTCTCTTTTACCTTCCAATTGTCCTCTTCCGCTGGCTCAGATAGCGCCAAGTAGAATTTGAAATTTGGAAACTCCTTTTCCAATTCATAGAAATGCTCCAAATAGAACAATTCACGCTTCGAACGCCCACCGTACCAGTACGATACCTTTCTATTCGTTTTTAATGTTTTGAATAAGTGGTATAAATGCGAACGCATAGGAGCCATACCAGCACCACCACCAACGTATAACATTTCTGAATCAGATTCATGGATAAAAAACTCACCATAAGGGCCTGAAATAGTTACATCATCACCCTCTTTTAATCCAAAAATATAAGAAGAAGCTACACCAGGGTTTACATCCATCCAACCATTCTTAGACCGATCCCAAGGTGGAGTTGCAATACGCACGTTCAACATAATCTCTCTTCCTTCAGCAGGAAAAGAAGCCATTGAATATGCTCTTTCAACCGTTTCTGGATTCTTCATTACCAAAGGCCAAAGATTGAACTTATCCCATTCCGCTTGAAATTTATCAGGCGTCTCGTGCTCTTCAGGGTGTGCTGTAATATCCATATCAGAAAACTTAACCTCACACTGTGGAATTTCGATCTGAATATAACCACCCGCTTTGTATCCCATATCTTCTGGAATCTCCACAACAAATTCCTTTATAAAAGAAGCAACGTTATAGTTACGAACTACTTTTGCAGGCCATTTTTTTATTCCAAAAACCTCTTCTGGAATGGTAATTTCCATATCCTGCTTTACTTTCACTTGACATGCCAAACGTATTCCGTGACTTAGCTCTCTTTTAGAAAAGTGAGGTGTTTCAGTAGGCAAAGCTTCACCTCCACCAGAAGTTACATGACATTCACATTGCACGCATGTTCCACCACCACCACAAGCAGAAGGCAAAAATACTTTTTGCGCACTAAGCGTTGTAAGTAAGGTGCTACCAGATGCAACTTCTACCTTTCTTTCTCCGTTTATCGTAATGGTTACAGGGCCAGAAGGTGATAACTTCTGTTTCGTAAACAACAGAATTGACACCAAAATCATTAATAGCAGTAAAAAGGCTACCACGGTAATCATTATTGTTCCAACTGTACTAGTAGCTAAAATCATTCTTTTACTTATTTAAATCGTTATAAGAAATTTCCTTTTCGTCTATTTCCGTTTTTATTTCTTTCGCATCTTCTATGCGTACCTCAGGAGTTTCTAGTTGCTGAACCGTCGTTTTCTCAACTTCTACAGGTGCCTCTTCTCCTCCACCGGTTAACATTCCACCAAAGCTTTGAAAACCAATACCCATTAACCCTGTGATGATAAACGTAATTCCTAAACCTCTTAAAGGCGCTGGAACATTAGAATATCTGATTTTTTCACGGATTGCTGCAATAGCCAAAATAGCCAAGAACCATCCTATTCCGGAACTAATGCCGTAATTCAATGCCAAACCAAAAGTTTCTATTTCTCTTGCCTGCATAAATAAAGACCCTCCTAGAATAGCACAGTTTACTGCAATAAGCGGTAAAAATATTCCTAGCGAATTATACAGTGAAGGTGAAAATTTCTCTACCACTATCTCTACCAATTGCACCATGGTTGCAATAGTAGCAATGAAAAGAATAAAAGATAGGAAACCTAGGTTGTAGTCTGCATATTCTTCTCCCAACCAAACCAAAGCACCGTCTTGCAACAAATACTTATCTAACAACCAGTTCAAAGGAACGGTTACCGCCAAAACGAAAATAACCGCTGCTCCAAGACCAACTGCGGTTGCGACTTTCTTGGATACTGCTAAATAGGAACACATTCCTAAGAACACGGCAAATACCATGTTATCTATGAAAATGGACTTAAAAAATAACTCTATATGCTCTAACATAATACATAAGTATTCAGTGGTCAGTAATCAGTACTCAACTATCGCTTCTTTCTTCCAATCTAGTTGGATTCAAAACCCTATAATCAATTCACTTTTCTACTGCCTCATTTATAATAATCAATTCTTTTGACACTCTTTTGCTTCCGTAAAAGCATATCTGTTTGCTGTGCAATAAACACTGCTCAGCGAACATTATTTCTAATTTTCTTCTATTAATGCAGGGTTTCTTGACCGTTGCACCCAAATAAGAATTCCTACCACAATTAAAGCGGCCGGCGGTATAATCATAAATCCGTTATTCTCATATCCGGTAGCGTATAATCCAGTTTTCATGATTGGATCACCCAACACAGGATAGCCCAAGAGCGTACCGGAACCTAATAATTCTCTAAAAAACCCGACAATAATAAGAATGATTCCATACCCTAATGCATTACCAATACCATCTAAGAAGGACTTCCACGGCCCATTTGCTAATGCAAAAGCCTCGAAACGGCCCATTATAATACAGTTAGTAATAATCAGACCGATAAATGCACCCAGCGTTTTACTGAGTTCATAGGCATAGGCTTTTAAAACCTGATCTACGATAATAACCAAAGTTGCAACCACAATTAGCTGCACAATAATTCTAATTTTAGACGGAATAATATCTCTCATGAGCGATATTACTACGTTACCAAGACCCATTACGAAAATCACGGAAATGGCCATCACTATTGATGCCTCTAATTCTGCGGTAATTGCGAGTGCCGAACAAATACCCAATACCTGTATGGTTATAGGGTTATTATCTGTTAGAGGATCTAAAATTAAATTAGCGTCTTTTTTTGTAAGTAAGGCCATATTATTTAACTCTTATGGTTTCTAAATAGTCTTTATATAGGTTCACGCTCTCTTTAATCATGACCGCAACACCGTTTCCTGTAATCGTAGCACCTGCCAATGCATCTACTTCATTGTCATCTTTTGTCTTATTCAAAGGATCGTTATTACCTTTCGCGACCGCTATACCAGCATACTTAGTGCCATCTAAAATACTTTCTCCTTCGAAATCATCCATGAAGTACCGCATTTTAATATTTGCTCCTAACCCTGCTGTTTCACCTTTGTGATCAAAATAAACTCCTTGTACGGTCATCGTTTCATCTAAGGCAATATACCCCCAGATGGCATCCCATAGCCCTTTGCCATACATAGGTATGATATAAAAACTCTTACTATCCTTTTCACCAATGAAAAGTGGCAACTTGTACGGTTTTCCTTTCTTCTTTGCAGACAGTTGCTTTTTAAGGTCTATTAAATAAGCCTCTTCATCTTGAGTGGTTTTACCACCTTCTATCACTAATTGCTGCTTGATATAGGTCGTAAACTCACCGCCCACCCTATCGGTAGGAATAAAATTAACACTACCTGCGTCATCACCATTTTCATTTACACCCATGGCGTAAAGTATATTCTGCTGCTTTGCAAACCGCTCATTTTCTTCAATGTTCGGACGTAATCCTGAAGCTAAAAATGCCAGAATAGAACCAACTATCACCACCATGACAGCGGCAAAAATAATGGTATAACTGTTTTTATCTGTATCTAATGCCATAACTAAACGGTTTCTGCTTTAAGTTCTTTTGCTGCACTATCTGAATCTTTAGGAATAACGACAGCGTTTTTAAGCCTTTTCAATCTTTTATTTACGTTTCCACGCACTACGTAATGGTCAATGGTTGGTGCAAATACATTCATCAAAAGTATTGCTAAGAAAACACCTTCTGGATAGGCCGGGTTAAATACCCGAATCATTACAGAGAGAAACCCGATAAAAAAACCGTAGAACCATTTACCACGATTGGTCTGGGCACCCGTTACTGGGTCGGTTGCCATATAGACTATACCGAATGCTAATCCGCCAACTATCAAATGCTTCCAGAAATCAAAATTCATTAACCCGTAGAATTTACTTGTTTCTGTTACCCATCCCATTTCAACTACTTGGTTGAACATCAGCCCCATAACTAAAGAACCTAATACAGCGCTAAGCATAATACGCCAGCTTGCTATTTTACTAAAGATTAAGAAAAGACCCCCTAATAGGATTAAAAAAGTGGGTGTTTCGCCAACTGATCCAGGAATAAACCCGAAGAACATATCTGAAAGGGAGTACTTTGCAGCCATGGCCGCTTCATTGTTCTGTGCTAGATATCCTAAAATTGTTTCTCCTGAAATGGCATCGACATTTGTTGCACCCGCTAAAATAGCCTCTGAACGTTCGCGCGCTTCGTGTACCCAAACTTTATCACCACTCATCCAAGTTGGATACGCAAAGAATAAGAAAGCACGTATCGTAAGTGCTGGGTTTAAGATGTTCATTCCTGTACCTCCAAAAACTTCTTTTCCGATAACAACACCGAAAACAACAGCTACAGCCAACATCCAAAGTGGCGTATCTATAGGTACAATTAAAGGAACTAAAATACCTGTTACCAAATAGCCTTCCTCTACCTCATGTCCTTTTATAACAGCGAATATAAATTCTACTATAAGTCCGACGCCATAAGAAACGGCCAATAATGGCAGTATTTTTATAATACCAATCCATGCATTATCCCAAGTCAAGAAGTGCTCCATCAAAGAAAAATTCTCAGGAAAACCATTTATTGCAGAGAAATGCTGGTACCCAGCATTAAAGACTGAAAACAACAAAACAGGCACTAAAGCCATGATTACTGTATTCATTGTGCGCTTCAAATCGTCTGCACCTCTTACGTGAGAACCTGAATGAGTGGTCTCATCTGGAGTGAACAAAAAAGTATGAAAAGCATTGATAGCAGGAGCCATCTTTTTGCCCTTATACTTCATCTTCAAGTCGTGCATTGTGGTTTTTAAACTCATCTCTTATCCTATTTCTTGTTGTAATAAATCTAATCCTTCACGAATGATTTGCTGATGCGGTTGTTTCGATATGCAAACAAATTCCGTCAACGAAAAATCTTCTGGCGCTACCTCGTATAAGCCTAACTGCTCCATTTCGTCTAAATCCTTAACCATACATGCTTTAAGCAATTGCATAGGGTAGATATCTAATGGAAATACTTGCTCATACTGCCCCGTGACCACAAAAGCTCTGTGCTCACCATTGGTATTTGTATTTAAGTCGAATTTCTTCTTAGGCATTAACCATGAAAATGTCAAGGCTCTTGTAGAAGATATTTTATTAAAAATTGGCTTATTCCAGCCGAAGAAATCATAATCATCTCCCTCCGGAATGGCAGTAACTGTATTATTATAGTATCCTAAATAGCCATCTTGACTACTTTTTGAACCCGTAAGAACATCACCATTTATAACTCGAAAATTTTCTCCGTTTACACCACTACCATATAAAAAAGTAGAAACTTCCGTTCCTATTTTCGTGGTATAGTACTTTGGTTCCTTTACAGAAGACCCAGCCAATGCAATAGTACGCTCAGCATTGAATTTTCCACTTAGCAATAGCTCACCGATGATCACCAAATCTTGCGGTGAAATCGTCCAAACTAGTTCTCCTTTATTGATAGGAGCTATTTTATTGATTTGAGTACCCACCAATCCTGCTGGATGCGGCCCTGAAACCTTATGCAATTCAATACCATTCAATCCGGCCAAAGGCGAGTTTCCTGCACCAGCTATTGAAACATGAACCTTACCAGGTGTCAATTTCGCTAAAGCAGAAATCGCAGCCTGTAATTCAGCTTCTTTTCCTTGCAAGACATAATCCAAATCCGCAGCTAATGGCGCTGTGGTAAATCCAGAAACGAAAATGGCTTTTGGCGTTGTATTCGGATCAGCAATGACACTGTACGGTCTTTGCTGTATGAAGGGCCAGCAACCTGATTTCTGCAGGTGTGCTTTAATTTCTTTAGCAGACGCTGCATCAAGATCCAATTTTGGATGCTCGACATAAGCTTGTGTTTTATCTGCCAATATTTTGAGTGTCAAAATACGTCTTCGTTCGCCTCTTTCGATTTCAACAAGCTCTCCACTTACGGGAGAAACAAATAACATATCTTCAATGTTCTTATTATAAAACAACGCTTCACCGGCTTTCACCTCAGCACCTTGCTTTACTAACATTTTAGGAGTTATTCCGTGAAAATCTTCAAGATTAATTGCGTAAACATTACTTAAAACGGCTTTCGAAGTAACCTTTTCGGCGGCGCCTACAAGGTTGATGTTCAAGCCTTTTTTGATTCGGATGTCTTTAGACATATACTACAGACCTTAGGGTTATCAAATATGCTGCAAATTTAGTATTAAAACGTTTGTTTTCATAATTATTGCCTATAAATTTGGTATTACAACGAGCTTAATTTTTTAGGTATGCTTTTTGTTTACCTTTGTTTAAAAAATAGCCCTTTAATGCGCATACCCCTTAAACAAATCTTCTTTTTGCTTTTCGCCTCGTCGCTTTTTGCCCAGGTTCAAGAGGAGATAAATCCGCCAGAAAATATCAAATCAATTATTTTCAAAGGACCTACAGATGACCAATTTCCGATCATCAAAATTGGGGAACAGATACGCCTTGAATTTGATGACATATTAGCCAATGAGCAAGATTACTACTATAAAATAGTACACTGTGATTATGACTGGTCACCCTCCCAACTTTTAAAATCACAGTACCTAACAGGAGTAGACAATCAACGCATCATTGACTACGGCAACAGCTACAATACCCTTCAACCCTATTCAAATTATCGATTAACCATACCAAACGATAATGTTCGATTAAAAGTGACCGGCAACTTTCTTATTGAAATTTACAACGATAGCTACGAACTGCAATTTTCAAGAAGATTCGTTGTCTATACCGATGCCGTGCAAGTAGGCGCTTTGGTAAAACGCTCGCGAGATTTTAAATATTTGAACGAAAAGCAGGTAGTTCACATCACCATCAACGCTTCTAGCTTTCGATTAGTAAATCCTAAAAAAGAAGTGAAATTGGCAATCTTACAAAATCATCACTGGCAAACAGCTATTTATGATGTGCCCCCTCAGTTTACCATTGGTACCGAGCTCGTATATAAATATGATAAAGAAACTAGTTTTTACGGGGGTAATGAATTTTTAAATTTTGACACTAAAGACCTCAGAGCACCTACATCAGTAATTTCTCATATTGAGCTTGAAGATATTTATCATCACTACTTGTTCAGTGATAGATACAGATTCAGCATTCCTTACACCTACTATCCTGATATCAATGGCGATTTTGTCATTCGAACATTACAGGGCGATGATATTTCACGCGAAGCAGAATACACCAATATTCACTTTAAGTTACCTTATGCAGAAGAATTGGCCCTAGACGAGGTATATGTCTTTGGAAAGCATAATAACTATGCCCTTACAGAGGAAAATAAATTAACCTACAATGAAGACACCGGCATGATGGAAGGTATTATCATGATGAAGCAGGGTTTCTACAATTACAAGTATGTTATAAAAAGAGAAGATGATGTAGTAGACCTCAATACAGTATCAGGTAACTTCCATTTCACAGAAAACAACTATTTGGTTTTGGTCTATTATCGTAATTTCGGAGACCTATATGACGGCGTCATCGGAATAGGATCTGCCAACTCTGATCAAATTAGCAATTAATTTCTCTTTACACTTTCGAAATAAAAAGGCTGAATAAAAACAATTGAAAGCAAAACAGACCTACCTAAAAGGAAAATCAGTTTTTAAAGTTTCACTACTTGTAATCGGAATTACAATTTTAACGGTTTTTTTAACCGGCGAAAACTACAATCGCACGCTAGACTCAAATCTATACCTATCGCTTTTTATTATAGGTAGCGCTCTTTTTCTCTTTATGACTTATGGGCCCTTCAAAGGACTAGGGCTAACAGATGACTTTCCTAAATTTAAGGAGTTTAACACTGGAAATATTATCTCAAACTCTGGAAGTTTACCCGATTTTGATGAAACTCCCAGCTCTTACAGCATTGAAGCATCCCGCGAAAACGAGGCTGCATTCAATGCCGCGAAAAACTTTTTACGCTTAAAGCAACAACCCGGCAGCTTCTTAAGCCATATTATTTCCCGACTACCTTTTGTTCTATTTTCTTTCTCTCTGTCTTTGCTTTCTTCATTTAACTGAAATACATCCGAAAAAAATACACCTACACCGAACATCTAGTCTTTAGCTTTCACAATCAATATTTGTTGTTTATATTGCTCATTATTAGCTTTTTAGTAGACACTTTTTTTGATATTGTTACAAGGTGGCTTTTCTTTTTGATTTATGCCTTCTATTTATTTTTAGCAACGCAGAAGTTCTACCGACAAGGATTAGTTAAAACAATTGTTAAATATGCATTTGTAAATACTATTTTCTTTATTTTAGCCATGTTCGCCATGGTAATCCTTTTTTACAGGAGGCGCATTTACCTATTAGAGCAATGAATGATATGACAACACAGGTTACAAAAGGCATAAAAGTTTCGGTTAACACTAGTTTTGAAGGAACTTTCTTCAAAAACTACAAGATGCATTTTGCCTTTGGATACACCATTACCATAGAAAATCAAAGTAAAGACTCTGTTCAATTAACATCGCGTCACTGGGAAATTTATGATGCGCTAAATGACATGGAGATCTTAGATGGTGAAGGTGTAATTGGAAAAAAACCAGTTATCAGGCCCGGTGAATCGCATACCTATAATTCTGGATGCTTACTAGCTTCTCCTATCGGTGCCATGAAAGGATATTACAACATGGTTAATTTTAGCTCTACCGAAAAATTTAGAGTGTATATTCCTACCTTCAAGTTTAGTGCTCCTTTTGCATTAAACTAATACTGAATATAAGGTCAAAACTATTTTACAGTCTTCAAGTTCAACAGTGGCATTGTGCATTTAAGTGCAGACCACTATACCTAAGCAATAGCTAACTTCTTTCGTAGATTCTGTTACAAAATCAACAAAGGTTTCCTTACCTTTACGGAGTTTAATTTTTCAAAAATACACTCCATGGGAAAAGGTTTTTTTCAAGTACCAACAGCATTCAACGAGCCTATACATAGTTTCGCTCCAGGCAGCCCAGAACGGGAAGCCGTGCTTAAACAATACAAAGCTTATTTTAACGGTACGGTAGAAGTACCAATGTACATAGGCGATAAAGAGGTAAAAACTGGTAACACAAAACCAATGTCACCTCCACATGACCATAAACATATCGTAGGTAGCTATCACATTGCAGATGAATCACATGTTACAGAAGCCATTGATACGGCTTTGAAAGCTCGTGATGCTTGGGCTGATTTAGCCTGGGAGCAACGCGCAGCAATTTTCTTAAAAGCTGCTGAATTACTCGCTGGTCCTTACCGCGCAAAAATTAATGCTTCAACGATGATTGCGCAATCAAAAACAGTTCATCAAGCTGAGATTGATGCAGCCTGTGAGTTTATTGATTTTCTTCGTTTTAATGTTGAATACATGACGCAGATTTATCAAGAGCAACCTGACTCTGCAGAAGGTATTTGGAACCGAGTTGAATATAGACCCTTAGAAGGTTTTATATACGCGATCACTCCTTTTAACTTCACCGCTATTGCTGGTAACCTTCCTGCGAGTGCAGCGATGATGGGTAATGTTGTAGTTTGGAAACCTAGTGACAGTCAAATATTCTCAGCAAAAGTAATTGTTGATGTATTTAAAGAAGCTGGCTTACCTGACGGGGTTATAAATGTTATTTACGGAGACCCCGTTATGATCACCAATACCGTTTTAGCAAGTCCTGATTTTGCTGGTCTCCATTTTACAGGATCTACGCACGTCTTCAAGGAATTATGGAAGCAAATCGGAAACAACATACACAGCTATAAAACCTACCCGAAAATCGTAGGAGAAACTGGGGGTAAAGATTTTATTGTAGCACATAAATCAGCAAAACCTGAACAGGTTGCAACCGCTATTGTTCGTGGTGCTTTTGAATTTCAAGGCCAAAAATGTAGCGCAGCATCGCGCGTATACCTACCAGCATCTAATTCGAAAAGAATTTTAGAGCTCGTTAAAATAGATGTAGAATCTTTCAATACTCCCGGTTCACCAGAAGACCTGTCTAACTTTGTTACAGCCGTTATTCATGAAGGCTCTTTTGATAAATTAGCTTCCTATATTGATCAGGCTAAAAAAGATGAAAATGCCAGCATCTTGGTAGGTGGTAATTATGACAAATCAAAAGGTTACTTTATTGAGCCAACAGTTATTGTAACTACAGACCCAAAATACAGCACTATGGAAACCGAATTATTCGGCCCCGTAGTTACGATTTATGTATATGAAGACAAGGACTGGAGCGAAACCTTGAAGTTAGTTGATCAAACTTCAGAATATGCACTTACAGGAGCGGTTCTTTCTACTGATAGATATGCCATTGAAGAAGCCACCAAAGCATTACAGAATTGTGCTGGTAACTTCTATGTTAATGACAAACCTACAGGAGCCGTGGTTGGCCAACAACCTTTTGGAGGCGCTAGATCATCTGGAACAAACGACAAAGCAGGTTCTGCACAGAATCTATTGCGTTGGGTTTCTCCTAGATTGATCAAGGAAACTTTTGTAACTCCTGAAGATTATCGCTACCCATTTTTGGGATAATTTTCTCATAAAAACAATCTAAGGCCTACACTGTTAACTATACTAGTGTAGGCTTTTTTTATGCGCAACCATTTTGGATATACTTCATCTTATCAAAGAGGAAAACAAATCTTATGAAACGATATATTCCCTTCATTATAATAGCTTTACTTTTTATGAACGCTTGCACTGACAAAGACGGCAATACCTTACCAGCTTGTGGCGTAAACAATCCAACAGAAGATTTAGCCTGGTTAAAAGCAGAAATTGACCGAAGAAACGAAACTCTTACCAAAGACATGAAGTACTGTTATATTGTACAAGCCGAACTTAACGGGCAAGATGTATTTATCTATGAGGATTGCAACCCCTTAATCAACAAGGCCATTTTTATTTTAACCTGCGAAGGCACTGAAATCGATACCCAAGAAAGCGCACTAGCATTTGAACAGCTTAAAAACAAAACAATAATTTGGAAAGGCAACGACTTCGCATGTCAGATCAATTTGTAAAGAAAACACCTTCGCCCTAATAAGCTTAACTAGCTTAAAACTAATTTCTTAACCCAACTAAGTCATTTTAATTGTAGTACTTTTGAATTCTCTTTATGGGAATAGATTTTTAATTTAAAAGCACAAAAATGAAAACAAAATTTTTACTAGCGTCAGTTTTGACCCTGTCATTCTTTGGAACACAAGCTCAAGACAATCTCACACAAACTACGATTCAAGCTGTACTAACTGGCAACCAAGGTCAGGTTATACAATTAGCAGAAGCTTTTTCTGAGGAACAATACGATTGGAGACCATCAGAAGGCGTAGTCTCGGTTGGCGAGGCACTTTTGCATGTTGCAGGCGGAAATTACTTTCTAGCGTCAAAAATGGGCTTCGCACCGCCAGAAGATGTAGACATGATGAATTTAGGTAAAATCACAGGAAAAGAAAATATCATAGCTGCTTTAAAAAAGTCAAATGCCTTTGTACTGGATAAAATTCTAATGGTAGAAACCACCGCACTTAACGAAGAAGTTGATTTTGGCTTTGCTAAAATGAACAAACTTGGCGGACTTCTATCTATTATGGAGCATAACGGAGAACACAAAGGACAACTTATTGCTTATGCACGTTCAAATGATGTGGTACCACCTTGGAGCGTTAAAGAAGAGTAAATCAAAATCACCTAAAAGGCCTCTGTTTATATCCTAAATAGAGGCTTTTTTTATCCGCCTCACCCAAACAAAGTACCGCTTTCAAATTTGCGCTCATTTCACTTTATAAAGCCACTGCTTCATTCACTTTGCACTTAAATACACCTATCGCATCAAAAAAATCACCCTTAAAACCTGCAAACCAAGTATTTAAGTTAAAATAATTAGATTTTTACACAATTTCAATGTAAATTTAACGTTAAGTAAATGTAAATTAAATATGATTCGCCTAATATACAAAGGCTCCAAACCTAAGGTTATGACAGAAAGCAAGCGCAATAAAACCCAGAAGAATAGCAAGAATTTGAGCCCAAAAAACATCGCTACGTACCTAAAGAGCTATGCGAAAAACTGCCGCCACTCCTTTAATCGAATGCTAAGCGCTTAGACAGCTTTACTTGAAACATATCAACCTTTGAATTTCTTAGGGAGATATACCACCTTCTTGGTTTCAAAAAACGCTTCTTCAAAATAATCGGGTAGGTCAAAAATTTCAGCGGTTCGATAAGCTTTGAGTTCTTCTGAGAGGTCACCACCCTTTAAATATAGTATTCCGTTGCGCCTTTCATGAACGGATTCTTTTTTTATTTTTCCTTTCACCCAAAACGTAAAAGTAGGCATAGCAGCTACTGCCCGACTTACAATAAAATCAAATTGACCTTTGATTTCTTCAACCCTTGCATTCATTGGAGTTATATTGGTAAGTTGCAAACCTTCTACCACTTCTTCAACAACCTTTATTTTTTTTCCGATGGAATCTACCAAAGTAAAATGAGTCTCCGGAAATAATATAGCTAAGGGAATACCAGGAAAACCACCACCTGTTCCTACATCTAAAACCGCGCTTCCAGGTAGAAATTGTTGAATTTTTGCTATGCCAAGAGAATGCAGAACATGACGCAGGTAAAGCTCATCAATATCTTTTCTAGACACCACATTAATTTTCTGATTCCAGTCTTTATATAAATCTTCCAACTGAGCGAACTGTTCTTGTTGTTCCACGCTTATATCAGGAAAATACTTTAAAACTATTTCTATCCCCATCACTAATTAATTTCCGCAAAAATAGTATATTCACAAGGACTAATATTTTCTTTTTTGGGAAAGTATTCAGATAAATAGGGATGCTATTCCCTTATCTTTGTAAAAAAATACGCTTGATATGGACCAGACTACAATTCGATTTTCAAGAAAAGATTCTGCTCAATTTTTCAAAACCTTGAACAAACGGGTAAACGACTATTTCAAAGAAAATAAACTAAAAAAAACAGGGAACTGGCGATTGCATTTAAAAACAATAGTGATGTTCACGATGTTTTTAGCCCCGTATTTTCTCATTTTAACCTTAGGGCTTCCTACTTGGGCCAATTTACTACTAACCATACTCATGGGAGTTGGAATGGCTGGTGTTGGAATGAATGTGATGCATGATGGAAATCATGGCTCTTATTCGAATAAAAAATGGGTCAATAAGATAATGGGCGGTAGTATTTATATCTTAGCAGGTAACGTTTACAATTGGCAAGTACAGCACAATGTATTACACCACACCTATACGAACATTCACGAGCATGATGAAGACATGGAAGCTGGTCGTGTACTTCGTTTTTCAACACATACCGAATGGAAAAAACATCATAAATTTCAACATCTATACTCCGTTTTTCTCTACGGATTATTAACTTTTAATTGGGCCATTACAACTGATTTTCAGCAAATGTACCGTTACATGAAAAGAAAATTATCCTATGGCAAACTTCCAAGCCCAGCAATGAACTGGAGTACCATGGTAATTGCTAAATTAATATATATCACTATCTGGATTGTAGTACCTCTAATTTTCCTTGATATTGCTTGGTGGCAGATTCTTTTAGGCTTCTTTATTATGCATTACGTAGCCGGTGTAATTTTGAGTGTTACATTTCAATTAGCACATATCGTTGACGATGCACAAACGCCATTACCTGACGAAAGCGGCACAATGAAAAACACCTGGGCCATTCATCAGCTATTTACCACTGTAAATTTTGGCACCAAAAATAAAATAGTAAATTGGTTTACTGGTGGTTTAAATCACCAAGTAGAACATCATATTTTTCCAAACATTAGCCATGTTCATTATACTGACATAGCGAAGATTGTAAAAAAGACAGCGAAAGAGTTTAATCTGCCTTACAACGAATATAAAACAACACGAAAAGCAATCTTCTCTCATTTTAAGCATTTAAAAGAATTGGGCAAGCAGCCTGCTTTTCAAGCATAGGTACACCTTTAAAAGGAAGCTTTTTAATAGCTCAATAATCGATTGATGTGTTTGCGAAAACATAAGCCGCGATTATTGGGCTATTCATTTTTACACTATTCACAAACTACACGCAAATAGTTAATAATCAATTGCTCTTTCCAGCTTCAAAGAATTTCAAATGTTTTAATTTTGTAATGAATTTTAGCAGTTACACACTAGATTACTGTCTTTAGTGAAACAAGTTCGACATAGGCAGGCAATGAAAATAAAAGAACATTCCAATGAGCAACCAACTATCGGATAGAATCAACAACGTTACCCCATCTGCAACCCTTGAAATGGCAGCAAAAGCACGCGAATTAAGAGCGGCAGGAAAAGATATTATCGGACTCAGCCTAGGAGAGCCTGATTTCAATACGCCCGACTACATCAAAGACGCGGCAATACAAGCGGTACATGACGATTACAATTCATACACACCAGTTGATGGTTATGTAGATTTGAAAGATGCCATTATTACCAAATTGAAACGAGATAATAACCTGACCTATGATCGCTCGCAATTAGTTGTTTCCACTGGAGCAAAACAAGCACTATATAACGTTGCTCAAGTAGTTTTAAATGATGGTGATGAAGTGATTTTACCCTGCCCATATTGGGTAAGTTATAGTGATATTGTAAAATTAGCTGGCGGTGTACCCGTGGAAGTAGCTACTTCAATAGATACTGATTTTAAAATGACCCCTGAGCAGCTAGAATCTGCCATTACGCCTAAAACTAAAATGTTATGGTATAGCTCTCCCTGTAATCCAAGTGGTTCTATTTATAGCAAAGAAGAATTAAGAGCTTTGGCAGATGTTTTGAAAAAGTATCCGCAAATTATAATTGTTAGTGATGAGATTTACGAGCATATTAACTACGGAGTTACCGCGCATGCATCAATGGCTTCTTTTGAAGATATGTATGACCGCACAGTTACCGTAAACGGGGTAGCCAAAGCCTTTGCAATGACCGGATGGCGTATCGGTTACATCGGTGCTCCAACTTATATCGCTCGTGCCTGTAATAAACTTCAGGGCCAAGTAACTAGTGGAGCAAACTGCATTGCGCAGCGAGCTGTGATTACCGCGCTTGTAGAATCGCCCAGTCGCATTCAATTTATGGTTGATGAATTCAAAGAGCGTAGAACTTTAATTTTAGGATTATTAAACAGTATTGAAGGATTCAAATGCAATGAGCCCGAAGGAGCTTTTTATGTTTTTCCTGATATTAAAGCATACTTTGGCAAAACCCTAAACGGAACAATGATAAACAACGCTTCTGATTTTGCCATGTATCTATTAGAAAATGCAAATGTAGCTACGGTAACCGGTGATGCCTTTGGAAACGGAAATTGCATCCGAATTTCGTACGCCGCCTCTGAAAAAGATATTCGCGAAGCCGTTTCAAGAATAAAAATTGCTGTAGGCTAGAACAGCACTAGCTACAAGTAAAAAACCCTCAAGAATACCGTATTCTTGAGGGTTTTTTTATTCCTAAAGTTCTCTGTTCCACCCCAGATATAGCCTTTTATCATCCGATACCTACCTCCAATTCTAGTGCTGCTCATGTGATATTTTATGAAATTTTACCTCAGTTCATAAAATCAAATAGTATCTTGAGTTTCGCAACACTTTACAAATGAAGAACCTATATTTAAATTTAGCCTCACTTATCTTTTGCCTAGTTACATTTTCTGCTTTTGCACAAAAGAAACCCAATGTAATATTGATTTTTCCTGATAATTTAGGTGTAGGCGAAGTAGCTGCCTATGGAGGCGCAAGAGGCGTACCTACACCGAACATTGACCGAATAGGCAGCGAAGGTATGCGGTTGACAAACTTTAATGTCGAATATTCATGTACTCCTTCTCGCATAGCTATTCTTACAGGTAGGTATGCCGTTCGAGCTGGCGAATCGTATTATGAAGGCACCACCTTATGGGAAGAGACCATTGCCGAACGCCTCAAATCAGAAGGCTACGCAACAGCACTTTTTGGAAAATGGGATCTTGGAGCAAAAAATTGGCACAATAAGAGAGAACCCACAAATCAGGGTTTTGACGAATGGTATGGAATTCCAGGAACCACACATGTATCTCAGTTTCCGTCAATGAGTGGTTTTCATGAGAATATGCAACCTACGCCTTATATATGGAAAGGAATAGCCGGAACCCCTTCCATAAAAATAAAACCTTTCAATCAAGAAACCAGACGCACTATTGACCGTGAAGCTGCTGAGCACAGCATTACTTTTATAAAGGAGAATGCCAAGAAGAACAAACCGTTCTTTTTGTATTACGCCATGACACAGCTACATTTTCCTGCCCTACCGCACCCTGATAAGGCTGGCACTACTGGCGCAGGTGATATGGGTGATTCAATGGCCGATGTAGACTATAATGTCGGTTTGATTCTAGATCAATTAAAAGAACAGGGAATTGAAGACAACACACTTATCATATGGTGTACTGACAACGGGGCCGAAATGAGGCGCCCTTGGAGAGGTTCACCCGGCCCTTGGCGTGGCTATTACAATTCAGCCATGGAAGGCGGTATTCGAACACCAGCAGTTATTCGATGGCCCAATAAGATCAAACCAGGGCAGGTGTCTAACGAGATGTTTCATGAGGTTGATTTGTTTACGACTATTATAAATGCTACGGGCACAGCTGATGCTCTTCCAAAAGATCGAATTATAGATGGGGTAAATCAACTTCCTTTTTTAGAGGGAAAACAAAAACATTCTAACCGAGAAAGTGCCATATTCACACAGCGGTTTGGGCAAGTAATGGCCGTCAAATGGCGTAATTGGAAACTGTGGTATGTATATAAAACAGAAATGCCTGATCCTGAACCAAACAATCAAGTACGGTTATTTGATTTAAGGGTAGATCCAAGAGAAGAAATCGACGTCAAGGATTACTACCCAGGGGTCATCGGCGTTATGGACAGCATTGTAAAAGAATATGAAGCCACCTTCATTACGCATCCTCGCGTATCGGCAAGTGCCAATGCTGCCGATCCCTATTTTCCTCCCCCAGTTGGCTCTGGAAGTCCTGTAACCACCTACTCAAGAACCGATAGAACTACGCTTGTACCCCGTAGCAAGGCAATCGAAAAACCTGATTTTTCAGGTACCTGGTCAACCGCAATACTACATAGGGTTTCGGTAATTAATCGCGTAGATAAACCCTTAGTGCCTACTCTCGGTAGTGGCTGGGGCAATAACATATCTATCAAACATACAGCAAATCAATTGGAGATAGAGCGCGTAGTATTCACACCCAGAGAAATTCAACAATTGGTACGATATCGCTTTGCTACAGATGGCTTAAAGTCTGAGAATGCTATACTAATGGGCCGTACCGGAAAACCGATCATTTCAACAACAGCTTGGAAAGAGAATAGATTAATCATAACATCCTCGTATCCATTTCAAGATTCGAAGAACGGAAAATGGTTAAACAGTAAAGTGACTCAGACCTTATGGCTAGAGCCTGCCACTAGAACCCCTTGGGAAGCTACTTTGGTTGTTGAGACAACCAGAGAAGGCCTTTTTAATGGCTTAACCTCTACAAATCGCACGGTATACACCAAAGGCTACAGGTAAGTACAAATGATCAAAAAGTTAACTACGTTTTCGCATCAAAATCAAAAGCCTATTACACCTAAAGAGTACCTTAAAGCATGGGAATCAAATTCATATCAAACGGAGTTCAGTTTAATTCGCTATTGCATGAATGAACTAGCAAAGTTAAGTGCCAAAAAAAATGAAGCCGATGACCTGCCATCAGCTTGGTACGCCTGAGATACCATGTTTTAGTCAAAAACCATTAAAGAAATGGCAGAGCTAAGTCACAAACACGCTATGGAAAGGTTAAAAAAAGGGCTGCTGATCATCTTGACACCAAGCCTACTATGTCAAATAGCAATGCAATCACCTGAAGCAATGAAGGCATGGTTTACAAAGCGAAGAGCCCTTAAAGCTGTACCAGAGAATTGATGGGTTGGCCCATCTCGGCTATGTTCGTTTCCAAAAATAAGGAGTTAGTAAAATTAAAACTGTAAAAAGCTCTAATCTACCCGCTAGCATCAAGAACCCACACCACCATTTACCAGCATCTGGTAAAGTATTAAAATTACTGACTGGGTTTAAACTTCCGAGCGCCGGACCTACATTACCTAAAGAAGATGCAGCACCTCCGATGGCAGATTCAAAATCCAAGCCCAAAAAGCCTAGCACCAGAGCTCCAATTATAAAGAGCAACATGTAGAGCACGAAAAAGGCAATGATATTATATACAATATGTTCCTTTACGGTTTTATCATTGTACCGTACAGGAATTATAGCATTCGGGTGAAGCGTGCGCTTAAATTCTAACAATCCGTTTTTGATGATCAGTAGGTGACGCATAACTTTTATTCCTCCAGCGGTAGATCCGGCAGAACCACCCAAGAAAAACAAACCAAAGAAAAAGATAGTCAAGAAAGGTGTCCAGCTCGTAAAATCGGCAGTTACAAATCCTGTTGTTGTTATGACAGCTACAACTTGGAATAGTGCATGACGAAAAGAACTTTCCGCTTCTCCAAACACCATTGGATGAAATTCTGAAACCGGCACATTTGCCTGCGTATAAACAACGACAGCAGAAAGAATAGTGAATAATAGTATAAATCCTCCATAAAACTTAAACTCCTCATCTTGAAATACACGCTGTACTTTTCCCTTAAAAGCAAAATAGCTTAAAACGAAATTACTTCCGGCTAAGAACATAAATAGTATAACAATATATTGAATGGCAGGGGTATCGTTCCAATAGGCCAAACTTTCGTTTTTAGTAGAAAATCCACCTGTAGACAAAGTTGCCAAGGCATGATTAATAGCGTCAAAAAAAGACATTCCAGCAAGACTTAACAATAGGGTTTCAGCCGCAGTATAACCGACATAAATAAGCCATAAACGTTTGGCGGTATCGGTAATTCTTGGGTGTAACTTATCAGCACTTGGCCCAGGAGCCTCCGCCGCAAACAATTGCATTCCACCAATACCTAAAAGCGGTAAGATAGCTATAGCCAATACGATGATACCCATACCCCCTATCCAATGCGTAAGACTTCGCCAAAGTAAGATTCCCTTTGGTAGCGCTTCAATATCATCAACAATAGACGCCCCTGTGGTGGTATAACCTGAAATCGTTTCAAAGAAGGCATTGGTTACCCCAGGTATTGCACCTGAAAACAAATAGGGTAACATCCCTGAGAGCGACATTACAATCCAACCAAAAGTAACGATGATATAGCCCTCTTTTCGCTGTACTTCTTTCTTGTGTTTTCTGGTAGCAAACATTAAAAGAAACCCTGTAACTACAGTACTTCCTGCAGCTAATGTGATATCTAAAGTAGCGCCATCTTCATAGATCAAACTCACCAAAGCAGCAACTAACATAAACCCACCGTTGACCAGCAGTAGCAAACCCATGATATGCAGAATGATTCTGGAATTTAGTCTCATATTACAAAAACAATCGTTCTATTTTAGCGATGGCATCGGGCAAACAACAAACCACCACACGGTCGCCCGCTTCAATTTTAAATCCACCGAGCGCAATAACCCCTACGCCATTACGCACAACACCACCAATGGTAGCTTCTTTAGGAAAATCGAGTTTTCGAATCGTATTATTAGTAACCCTAGACCCTGGTTTTACCACGAACTCTAAGATTTCTGCATTCAAATTATTTAAACGCATTGATGCGACCACATCTCCTTTTCTGATGTGTTTGAATATTTTATTAGCCGCTAATAGCTTCTTATTAATTAGCGTATCAATTCCTATAGAATGTGAAAGTTGAAAATAATCCATATTCTCAACCAGTGCGATTGTTTTCTTAATATGTTTAGATTTCGCAACCAAACATGACATAATATTTGTTTCTGAATTTCCTGTAACCGCTATAAAAGCATCCATCGACTCTAGGCTTTCTTCTTCTAGGAGTTCTACATTTCGACCATCACCATTAATTACTAAAGCTGATGGAAGATCGTCTGCAAGGTCAAAGGCTTTCTCTTTGTTTTTTTCAATAAGCTTTACATTAAACTTCTTGGCACAAAGATCTCGGGCCGCTTTGAACCCTACCTTACTGCCGCCAAGAATCATCACATTTTTTATCTCCTCTTTCTTCTTGCCCGTAAGTTTATACAATTCGTCAACACCTTCTTTTACCGTAATAAAATAAACTTGATCGCTTTCTTTAAAAATAGTATCACCTCTAGGTACTACAGTGTATTGTGTACCTGCGCGTTTCAACGCAATAGGCATAAAATGAAGCTCAGGAAAAATAGTTGCTGCCTCCTTTACCATCTTACCCACAAAAGGGGCTGACTTTGGCAGAGACACACCAACCATAATAAGCTCTCCATCTTCAAATTCGAAGGTATCGTTAAATGCAGACTTATTCAACAGCTGCTGAATTTCAGCAGCAGCCAACTCTTCTGGAGAAATCAGTTCATCAATTCCTAATTCTTTAAACTTAATGGTATCCTTGCAATCTATAAATTCAGTATTCGAAATTCGAGCAATGGTTTGCTGGCACCCCAATTGTTTGGCTAACATACACAAGGTAATATTCGTAGTCTCTGAAGAAGTAACTCCGATAACCAGATCTGAATTTTCAACTCTAGCATCTTTTAATACGGCTATTGACGTAGCATCGCCTCGTAAAACACGTATATCTAAATGATTATCTGCGTAAGTCAAACTCTCTTTGTCTGAATCTATCAAGGTAATGTCTTGAGATTCATAAGAAAGCAATTTTGCCAAGTGAAAGCCTACCTCACCTGCGCCAGCAATTATAATTTTCATCGAGTAATACTATTGTAGTTTAGACGTAGTTTTTCTAACCACCTCAACTCAGAAAGAAGTGTCGTTTGAAACACTTTGGCTTTTTTACAGCTCTTTTCAAGAAAAATTTGCAACAATTTGCGGGGCAAAATTACACAATTTTTATCATCTCACCACCGTATTCACCTAAGTATTAAACTAAGAGTCAAGTAGTTTATTGCATTTCAAGAACGCTAGTAATTGAAGGCTTAAATCGTATCTTTACCAAAAATTTGCTCTTGATGGCCAAAAAAGTCACACCTTATAAAGATTCTGAACTCGGAAAAAAGGAACAAGTAACCCAAATGTTCGATACTATTTCAAAAAATTACGATGGATTAAATCGTGTTATATCTTTCGGAATAGATATCAAATGGCGAAAACGCGTAGTGGCTATTTTAAAAAAAAATAAACCACAGTCAATTCTTGATATTGCAACAGGTACAGGTGATTTAGCCATCAACATGGTAGAAACTGGTGCTAAGAGAATTGTTGGATTAGATATTTCCCCCGGAATGCTCGAGGTTGGAAAAAACAAGGTCAATGCTAAGCAATTGCATGAAACTATAGAAATGATTGTAGGCGATAGCGAAAACCTCCCTTTTGAAGAAAATACTTTTGATGCCGTAACGGTAGCTTTTGGCGTTCGTAATTTCGAAACCTTAGAAAAAGGTTTATCTGAAATCTACCGCGTTCTCAAACCTTCAGCCACATTTGTAGTGCTTGAAACTTCTGTACCCACCAAAACCCCTTACAAACAAGGTTATAAATTTCACTGCAATTATATTCTTCCTTTAGTCGGTCGTCTTTTTTCAAAAGACCGTTCTGCCTATACCTATTTATCAGAATCAGCAGCGGTTTTTCCTCACGGTGAAAACTTCAACAATATTTTACGCAAAATAGGGTTTATAGAGGTAGAGAATAAACCGCAAACCTTTGGTGTTGCATCTATTTATGTAGCGACAAAACCTGAATAAGTTAATTCAAATTCAGTATTGGTTTTTCAAACGCGTTTACACTCTTTCTAATTCTACTAAATGATGCGATTGTTTTTTCTTTTTCTAGGAATGTTTCTCCTGGCTTTGCCCCTTGAAGCTCAGTTTAATGAAAAGCCTATTCTCAATATTGAGAACAAAGACAAAAAATTCTTAAACTACGGATACTATCTCGGGTTAAATCAATATGATTTTAAATTTGACTATAAAAATAATTTAGGTCGAGATGCTCAAGGAAATAATTTAACAGATATTCTAGTTGACAAATCATTTGGCTTTACGGTAGGACTTATTGGCGAAATGCGTATCAATGAATTTTTGGATCTTCGTTTTGAACCGGGACTAGCATACAATCTTCGGACTTTAGGTTTTCCAGGATTCAGAAATGAACCCGATCCGGTCTTGGCAAAAAGAAATGCACTACGTGAAGTGAAATCAACATACATCAACTTTCCGCTACTATTGAAAGTTAGCACGAGACGATTTGGCAATTTCAAACCTTTTCTGGTGGGTGGAGCTTCGACATCACTCAACCTAGGAAGCAACGAAACTAGTTTAGACGACAATTCATCAGGCACCTTTCGAATGAAAAAATGGGTTTATAATTATGAATTAGGCTTCGGTGTCGATTTCTATTTAGAATACTTCAAATTCACTCCTTCTATTCGTGGAGTTTTTGCTATTTCAGATGAATTGGTTCCTGACAACAGCACAGATAGCCCATGGACAGGAAATATAGATGCCTTGAGAACAAGGGGTCTATTTATCAATTTTACATTTGAGTAGAAGCCCATTTTTGATACTCTAAATAGCTATCCAAGAAAGAATATTTTCTAATAAAGTACGATGACCGCCTTAAGTATCTAAAAATACAGGCGCCTAAACTCTTCTGATTTCATTCAATAAAATAGCCGTTGCAGTAGCTACGTTCAAACTTTCTGTGGTTTTATTTCCATGCTGGGGAATGGTGATTTTTTTCGATACTAGCGTTTCAATTTCCTTTGAAATACCTTTACCTTCATTTCCTAAAATTAGCATTCCTTTTTCTGGAAGTTTGGAAGAATACACCGATGCACCATTCATAAATGCTCCAAATATGGGAATTTCAGAACCCTTTAAAAAAACATCAAGCGCTGTATAAGTAATATGAATTCTTGAAATAGAACCCATTGTAGCCTGCAACACTTTTGGGTTGTAACAATCTACCGTATTACTAGAGCAAACTAAATTTTTGATGCCAAACCAATCACAAAGCCGAATAATTGTTCCAAGGTTACCAGGGTCGCGAATATCATCTAAGACTACGATCCAATCATTTAAATCTACAGGTTTAGTTTTCGGGATATAAAAAACACCTAAGACCCCATTCGGGTTTTTAAGAGAACTTATCTGCTTGAGATCAGCCGCTGTGATTTGCGTGAAGCTATCGTCTGAAATAGAAAACATATTTACATCCTCTGCATAAATAGAATGTGGCCTAAAGTTAGAATCCAAAAGCTCTTGAACCGTCTTTTTTCCTTCAACAAAAAATAGTCCAAGTTGATTTCGGTACTTTTTTTGCTGTAAGCTTCGTATTAGTTTTATTTGGCTTTTGCTAAGCATCAAAATAATCTATTTTTTAATGTATTTTTGACTTCTATGAGGACCCCATTGCCCGTTAAAACAAGTTCTGCTAAAATAGGCTTATTATTGATAGCCGTGGCACTGACGTCTTGCAACTCTTTGAAAAGAGTTGCTGATGATAAGTTGCTGATAAAGCGAAATACCATATGGGCCGATAGTGTAAAGGTGCTCAGCGAGGATATTGAAAGCTTGATTATACAAGAACCTAATAGCAATCTATTTGGCTACCCTTTGCGTTTAAATCTATACAACTTAGCCAAAACCAACCCCGATTCTTCATATCAAAATTGGCTTATTAAAAAGCCGAAAAGAAAACAACGATTAACCAATTTTTTATCTGAAAAGCAAGTAAACCGTTTGGGAGAATCATTCTTGGTTAAAGGATTCAGCGAATGGTTAAAAAAAATAGGTGAAGCCCCTGCGGTTTTAGACACTACGCAAACCCGAAGAACCTTAGAACGCCTAAAGGCATACTATAGCACAAAAGGGTATTTCAATAACAAAACGAATTATGATGTTGATTTTTTAAAACGAAAACAAAGGGTTGCTGTACATTACAATATTAGCCTAGGCGAGCCTTATATGTTAGATTCTGTTTCTCATAAGGTCGCATCAAGCGCCATAGATTCTATTTACAATTTAGTAAAGAAAGATTCTTATGTAAAAGCGGGACAGCAATTTGATCTTGAAAATTTTAATAGTGAACGGGGGCGATTAACTGCTATTTTTAGAAACAGAGGTGTTTATGATTTTCAAGAAAGCTCTATCAAATACGATGTAATTAGCGACACTACAACAGCTGGAAATGACCGTAAGATGGAAATTGAATTACATATCGATAACCTAAAAAAAAGAGATGAAAATTCAGTAACCACTTCAGAATATCAAGTCTTTAAATTCAACAAGATTAATGTATACACAGATTACCTTTCAAACGACACTGATGGCGAACTGAAATTCGAGCGATTTGGCGACTACACAGTTTATTATAGAAACAAACTACGCTTTAAGCCGAAAACGCTTAAGAATGCGATCTTTTTTAAAAAAGATAGTTTGTATCGCGATTTAGATCGCATTAGAACCCTACGACAATTGACCAGCTTGAACGTTTTTAAATACCCCTCCATTACCTTCGCTGAAGACAGTACCCGAACAAATTTGACCGCAGATATTTATTTATCTAGGAAGCCAAAATATACCTTTGCACCTAATTTTGAAGTCACGCGATCTAGTCTTAGAAAAGTAGGTGTAGGATTAGGCCTTTCGCTTTTAATTAGAAACGTATTCAAAGGGGCTGAGAACCTGAGTATTTCTGCTAATGGAACTTACGGACTATTAAGCAGCGACCTACCAGAAAACTCATTTTCAGAGATTGGTGCAGATGCAAATTTAGGTTTTCCTAGAATATGGCTTCCCTTAGTAAATACGGATAGAATTATCCCAAATTACATGCTTCCCAAAACGAATTTATCTATCGGTACCAGTTTTCAACAGAATATTGGTTTAGACAAACAGACCTTTAATACCATTTTAGGGTATAATTGGACGCCAAACGAGCTCAAAAAGAATACCCTTGAAGTACTGAATGTTCAATATGTCAGAAATCTCAATCCAACTCGATTTTTCAATGTTTATCAAAACACTTTTGATCGCCTGAACATTATCGCAAAACTCAAAAACGAATTTGTAAACCCAGACTACTTTAATGACAACAACAATCTAACGACTCAAGCGGAGGTAAACAATGATACAGAACCAGGCACAACAAGGTTTATTGACGATGTACTAGAAGGTAGAATTCCTATAGGCACAAACCTTACCGATTTTAGACAACAAGATTTTATTGATGTTAAAAGCATTTCCGAAAGAGAGAAGCGACTTACAGAAAACAACCTCATCTTTGCCAGCAACTATACTTTTAATACCACCAACCGAAAAGGGGTAACAGATAATAGTTTTTCACAATTTAGATTTAAAATAGAAAGCGCCGGAAATTTACTTTCAGCACTGTCTTATATTATCCCTTTTGAAACCGAAGACACTACAGACCTCTTGGTAGGTGACCCCGACCTTTTAGTCTTTGGCGTACCCTACTCACAATACCTAAAGACCGAATTCGACTATGTGAAATATTGGGACCTTTCTCGTTCAAATGTTTTAGCATTTCGAAGCTTTTTAGGCATTGCAGTGCCTTATGGCAACTCAGACAACATCCCCTTTGTACGAAGTTACTTTGCAGGAGGTTCGAATGATAACCGCGCATGGAGACCCTATTCCTTAGGCCCTGGTCGCACGAATGCAGGAAACGATTTTAATGAAGCTAATCTAAAAATCACCTTAAGCTTAGAATATCGTTTTCCTATGGTAGGAAACCTTAAAGGAGCCCTTTTCGCTGATGCCGGAAACATTTGGAATGTCTTTGATAATGTCGATGACCCTGAAGCTACCTTTAACGGTGTTGAATCGCTTAAAGATATAGCGCTTGGTTCTGGTTTTGGCCTTCGTTATGACTTTACTTATTTTGTACTCCGTGCTGATTTAGGTTTTAAAACCTATAATCCAGCTGTCGAATTATCAGAAAGATGGTTCCAAGATTTCTCTTTAGACAATTCTGTCTTACAAATAGGAATTAATTATCCTTTTTAAAACCCAGCTCCTTTTTTAGGGTCGAAATTACCAAGGCAATTTCAATCGGACATTAAAAATACCAATCTAGACCCTATAAAAATTCGATATATTTTATGAGATTATCACGAATTAAAACGCTAGAATTTAAAGATTCAATAGAAATCTAATTTAATTTTTGCGCAAAAACCAAAATGAAATCCTTTATCCGACAAACTCATAATTTTATTTTTCTTTTGAACACCCACTTCAACTTGCACTTGTATTTTTAGTACTTTTGCTCCGTTATTTTATAAAATTAACCAATACAATATTATGGCTCACAATATAAAAGCAGGCGTTGCTACAGGTGATGAAGTTCAAGAAATTTTCAACTATGCTAAAGAAAAGGGCTTTGCTCTTCCGGCGGTAAACGTAATTGGCTCAAACACTATAAATGGAGTTTTAGAAACAGCAGCAACACTAAATGCCCCTGTGATCATTCAGTTCTCAAATGGAGGAGCCCAGTTTAATGCTGGAAAAGGTCTTTCTAATGAAAACCAAAATGCTGCAATTCAAGGCGCTATTGCGGGAGCAAAACACGTACACCAATTAGCAGAAGCTTATGGAGCGACTGTAATTTTACATACCGATCATGCGGCTAAGAAATTATTACCTTGGATAGACGGTTTATTAGATGCTAGTGAAAAGCATTATGCAGAAACTGGCAAGTCTTTATTCAGTTCGCACATGATTGATCTTTCTGAAGAGCCTTTAGAAGAAAACATTTCTATCTGCGCAACTTACCTTAAGCGCATGGCGAAAATGGATATGACTCTAGAGATCGAATTAGGCATCACAGGAGGTGAAGAAGACGGTGTTGATAATTCTGATGTTGATGATTCAAAATTATACACGCAACCAGAAGAGGTCGCTTACGCTTACGAAGAGCTTTCTAAAGTAAGCCCTAGATTTACTATCGCTGCTGCTTTTGGAAATGTGCATGGAGTTTACAAGCCTGGAAACGTAAAGTTGACGCCAAAAATCTTAAAAAATTCTCAGGAGCATATTTCAGAAAAATATGGAGTAGAGCACAATCATATTGATTTTGTTTTTCATGGTGGTTCTGGTTCTACAGTTGAAGAAATTCGTGAAGGTATCAGTTACGGCGTAATCAAAATGAATATTGATACTGATTTACAGTATGCTTTTCTTGCCGGTGTTAGAGACTATGTTCAAGACAACAAAGACTACCTACAAACCCAAATAGGAAACCCTGAAGGCGCAGATGAGCCAAACAAGAAGAAGTACGACCCAAGAGTTTGGTTACGTGCAGGCGAACAGACTTTCGTAGAACGCTTGAAAAAAGCTTTCGAAGATCTAAACAACGTCAATACTTTATAGGGCTTATTTTAAATAGCGCTTCTTATTTTCAATAGCCCTTTTTGACATCAAACGAGTCAGAAAGGGCTTTGAAAAAATTAATTGCCTTTTTTGAAAAAGTCTCTTTAAAATTTTAGTAAATTTCCAGTTCTAATTCAGCGAATATGTCAGCGTGGTTTAAGCGAAAAGAAAAAGGAATACAAACAGCAACCGAAGAAAAGAAAGACACCCCAAAAGGTCTTTGGTATAAATCTCCTACCGGTAAGATTGTAGAATCAGATGATTTAGCAAAGAATTTTTATGTTAGTCCGGAAGATGACTACCATGTCCGCATCGGTAGTAAAGAATATTTTCAAATTCTTTTCGACGATAATAAGTTCAAAGAGCTCGATGCAAACCTGACATCAAAGGATCCTTTAAAGTTTGAGGATACTAAGAAATACAAAGAACGTTTAATAGCCGCTCAAAAAAAGACGGGGCTAATAGATGCTGTAAGAACAGGGTTCGGAAAATCTTTTAGCAAAGACCTAGTAATCTGTTGCATGGATTTCAATTTCATAGGCGGCTCTATGGGAAGCGTCGTTGGAGAAAAAATTGCTCGCGGTATCGACCATGCCATCAAAAAGAAAGTTCCTTTTGTAATGATTTCTAAATCAGGAGGAGCACGAATGATGGAAGCAGCACTTTCATTAATGCAATTAGCCAAAACCTCAGCAAAGCTTGCACAATTAGCGGAAGCCGGTTTACCATATATATCGCTATGCACAGACCCAACAACCGGCGGCACAACGGCGTCTTATGCAATGCTAGGGGATATTAACATTGCAGAACCAGGTGCCTTAATTGGCTTTGCCGGACCTCGAATTGTAAAAGATACGACCGGTAAAGATTTACCCGAAGGGTTTCAGTCTTCAGAATTTTTAAAAGAACATGGGTTCTTAGATTTTATTACGCACCGTCGTGACTTGAAAAGCAAAATAAACTTATATATTGATTTGATTCAGAATAATCCGGTTCGATCGGCTAGTTAGTATACGTTTATCTAAACATTTTTTTAATCGCTATTTGTAATATACCCCTACAAATGGCGATTATTTTTTTTCAGAAAGCACGCGCTCAAAATAGATCGTACTAAAACGCGAAGGCTACGAACTATAAATTACCTGTATTTATGAAAATCTCAATTTCTTCTTTTCTAATACTTCTCACGGCATGAACAACCTGTTCCTCTTCCTCGTTAATTGCGATTATGACACTTTAGACAAGGAAGAAGACAGCTCTGAGACTACAAAAGTCAGTGTACAAGTAGCGAAAACCAACCAAGACAAAACCATAAAGTTTTGAGAGGTTTGCAAAACAATCTAGATTACTGATAAGAGCTATTTTCAAAAGAAACGAAAAAAACCAAAGGCCAGATCTTTATAAATTATCGAGTGCTTATGGTCGCAACTGGTAAAATATTTTTATCTTTGCAGCTTGACTGAAAATCAGTCACGTACATAAGAATCATTAAAAATAATATTGGAATGTATTTAACAAAGGAAGTAAAAGCCGAAATCTTTAAGAAACACGGCGGGAAAGTAGAAAACACAGGTTCTACTGAAGGTCAAATCGCATTGTTTACGCACCGTATCAATCACTTGACCGGTCACCTTAAAAAAAATCATAAAGATTACAATACCGAACGTTCATTAGTGAAATTGGTAGGTAAAAGAAGAAGCCTTCTAGATTATATGATGAAAAACGACATTGTAAAATATCGTGAGCTCATTAAAGAATTAGGTATTAGAAAGTAATATTTCTTAGGGGCTGAAAATTTTCAGCCCCTATTTTTTTATGCTGAACTTGTTTCAGCACATATTTATGTTTAAATAAAATTCTGAAACAGGTTCAGAGCAAACTAAAAGCTGCACACAGTTTTTCATTGGTCATGTGCTTTCAGCACACACAACAACACAACCGTTCGGCCTCAACAACCGGATGACCCTTGTTTAACAAAATCCCGAAAGTAATATCGGGTAAAAATCAATTTTATGATTCCAAAAGTATTTAAAGAGGTCATAGACCTTGGCGATGGTAGAGAAATTACTATCGAAACCGGAAAACTAGCAAAACAGGCACATGGCTCTGTTGTTGTGACATCGGGAAAATGTATGCTCTTGTGTACAGTTGTTTCCAATTATGAGCAAAAAGACCTTGGCTTTCTACCCTTAACAGTAGATTACAGAGAGAAATTTGCAGCTGCAGGTCGTTATCCTGGTGGTTTCTTCAAAAGAGAAGCGAGACCAAGTGACGGCGAAGTATTAACCATGCGTTTAGTAGACAGAGTTTTACGTCCATTATTCCCAAAAGATTATACAGCAGAAACACAAGTGATGATACAGTTAATGTCTCATGACGAAAATGTTATGCCAGATGCTATGGCAGGTTTAGCAGCTTCTGCAGCTATCCAATTATCAGATTTTCCATTTGAGTGCGCAATCTCTGAAGCAAGAGTTGGTCGTATTAATGGTGAATTTGTGATCAACCCAACCAGAGCTCAACTAGCAGAGTCTGACATCGATATGATGATCGGTGCTTCTGCTGATTCTGTGATGATGGTTGAAGGTGAAATGGATGAGATTTCAGAAGACGAAATGGCAGACGCTATTAAGTTTGCACATGAAGCGATTAAAGCACAATGTGCTGCTCAGTTAAGATTAGCTGAAGCATTTGGAAAGAAAGAAGTTCGTGAATACGAAGGCGATAGAACAGATGCAGATTTAGAGAAGAAGGTTCATGATATGGCATACGATAAAGTATATGCTATAGCAAAAGCTGGATCAGCAAAACACGAAAGAAGTGCTGCATTTGCTGAAATTAAAGCAGACATAAAAGCTACTTTTTCTGAAGAAGAATTAGCAGACTATGGTGGTTTGGTTTCTGATTATTACCGCAAAGCTGAAAAAGCAGCTATTAGAGATTTAACCTTAAACGAAGGTTTACGTTTAGATGGTCGTCAAACAGATCAAATTAGACCAATTTGGTGTGAGATTGATTATCTTCCTTCTACACACGGTTCAGCAATTTTTACGAGAGGTGAAACTCAAGCATTAGCTACTGTAACTTTAGGAACCTCTAGAGACGCAAACAAAATAGATATGCCATCTTTCGAAGGCGAAGAAAATTTCTATTTACATTATAACTTCCCTCCTTTTTGTACCGGTGAAGCAAGACCAATTCGTGGAACTTCTCGTAGAGAAGTTGGACATGGTAATCTAGCGCAACGTGGATTAAAAGGAATGATTCCTGAAGATTGCCCTTACACTGTGCGTGTAGTTTCTGAAGTATTAGAATCTAACGGCTCTTCTTCTATGGCAACTGTATGTGCTGGAACAATGGCTATGATGGATGCTGGTGTTCAATTAAAAAGACCCGTTTCTGGTATCGCAATGGGTTTAATCTCTGATGCTGAATCTGGAAAATATGCTGTTCTTTCTGATATCTTAGGTGATGAAGATCACTTGGGTGACATGGATTTTAAAGTAACTGGTACCTCTGAAGGTATTACTGCTTGCCAAATGGATATTAAAGTAAAAGGACTTTCTTATGAGATTTTAGTGAATGCACTACAGCAAGCACGAAATGGCCGTTTGCATATTTTAGAAAAATTAACTGATACAATTGCTACTCCAGCAACAGAAGTTAAAGAACATGCACCAACAATGGTAACAAGACGTGTTCCTAATGAGTTTATCGGAGCGTTAATTGGACCAGGAGGAAAAGTGATTCAAGAAATGCAAAAGGAGACTGAGACCACTATCGTAATTAACGAAGATCCAGTTACGGAAGAAGGTATCGTAGAAATTTTAGGTGTAGGTAGTAAGGGTATTGATGCTGTTATGGCAAAAATAGATTCTATTCTGTTCAAACCTCAAATGAACGAATCTTACCAAGTTAAAGTAATTAAGATGCTTGATTTTGGTGCTGTGGTAGAATATCTTGATGCTCCTGGTAACGAGACTTTATTACACGTATCCGAACTAGCTTGGGAACGCACAGAAAATGTTACTGATGTTGTTAATATGGGTGACGAGTTTGAAGTGAAGTACTTAGGTACAGATCCTAGAACGCGTAAAGAGAAAGTTTCTCGTAAAGCACTTTTACCAAAACCAGAAGGTTATGTTGAAAGACCACCACGTAGTAATGATCGTGATCGCGGCCGTGGTAGAGATACTAGAGATCGTAAACCTAGAAGAGACTAAGGTTTCTTAAATCATATTTTACAAAGCTCCAACTTCACGTTGGGGCTTTTTTTATGCAGTTTAACTAATAAACAATCTTTTCTTCATCGTTTTGTAACATTTTACAAATTTGTACGTATAAGTATATGCAGTCTATTAAATTATAAATTTAATCCCCGAAAATGAGACAGCTTAAGATTACAAAACAGGTCACCAATAGAGAGACCGCATCTTTGGACAAGTACTTACAAGAAATTGGAAAAGTTGACTTGATCACAGCAGACGAAGAAGTAGAATTGGCACAACGTATCAAGGCAGGCGATCAACTCGCTCTTGAAAAACTAACAAAAGCCAACCTTCGTTTCGTAGTATCAGTTGCTAAGCAGTACCAAAACCAAGGCCTTACTCTGCCAGATTTAATCAATGAAGGAAACTTAGGATTGATTAAAGCCGCACAACGTTTTGATGAAACCCGTGGTTTCAAATTTATCTCTTATGCCGTATGGTGGATTCGTCAATCTATCTTACAGGCCTTAGCCGAGCAGTCACGTATTGTTCGTTTACCATTGAACAAAATTGGTTCGATAAACAAAATTAATAAAACTTTTGCCTTCTTAGAGCAAGCGCATGAACGCATGCCTTCTGCCGAAGAAATTGCAAAAGAATTAGACATGACCGTTGCAGACGTAAAACAGTCTTTGAAAAATTCAGGTCGTCACGTATCTATGGATGCTCCATTGATTGCTGGTGAAGATTCAAACCTATACGATGTTCTTCGTAGTGGTGAATCTCCAAACCCTGATCGTGAATTATTACACGAATCTTTACGTACCGAAATCGAACGCGCTTTAGAAACTCTAACGCCTAGAGAAGCAGATGTTATTCGATTATACTTCGGTTTAGCGGGTCAACACTCTATGACTTTAGAGGAAATTGGTGAAACTTTTGACCTTACTAGAGAAAGAGTACGTCAGATTAAAGAAAAGGCAATCCGAAGATTAAAGCACACTTCAAGAAGTAAAATCTTGAAAACTTACCTCGGGTAGTACAATTTAGCATAGTATTATTGCAAAACATCTGTTAAAATCTCCTTAAATTGGAAATTTGGCATATATATTGTAATTTTGATAGTAACAACAGTTTATCATGACTGTTCGTTTTTTGATTGATGAATAAACTCCGGCTGATTACCGGAGTTTTGTCATTTTAGACCTTTTTCGTGGCTTGTCAAAAAAATTGACACCTTTAAGATACTATTGGCAATCTCATATCATATTTTTTTATCTATTTTTATTTCCATGGACCTAAAACAAGAACAACCCAACAACCCTTTACATGGTGTAAAATTGGTGGAGATTTTAGAATTTCTTAGCAACAAATACTCTTGGGAAGATCTTGCTGGTCAAGTAAATATTAATTGCTTTAAAAGCAACCCAACCGTGAAGTCAAGCTTAAAATTTCTAAGACGCACGCCCTGGGCGAGAGAAAAAGTAGAACAATTATATTTACAATCTCTCGGCACCAAAACAAACACCAAATCATAAGCCAATTAACACCTTAAACCATGTCTTTGAATATTGTTCTTATCGAACCTGAAATTCCAAATAATACAGGTAATATAGGCCGATTAGCTTTAGCAACTGACTCAAGCTTACACTTGGTAAAACCCTTCGGCTTCGAATTGAGTGATTCTCGATTAAAAAGAGCTGGCCTAGATTATTGGAAACATATTTCTGTTTTCATCTATGAAAGTATTGATGAATTCTATGCTATTCATAATGAAAAGAACATGATCTATTTTTCTAGCCATGGAGAACAAGAACATTGGTCGATCAACTTTAAAGATGATATGTTCTTAGTTTTCGGAAAAGAATCCGCTGGCTTATCAGAAGAAATCACTAAAAAAAATTCCTCCAAACTTTATAAAATCCCATTATATAGTGAACATATTCGCAGTTTGAATTTAGCAAATTCAGTAGGTATTGCTGTTTACGAAGGATTAAGGCAGTTAAAATAGCCGAAGCTTTTATAGGATTCGCTTTTTGGAAGAACTTTTGTTTTTGTACTTTTATAAGAAACCACTCCTTTTTTATAAGCACCTATAAATTGCGAAGTGCATCTCCATAAAAAAAGCAAATAAAATGTTGAGTAAAGAACAAGCATATATTTTAGGGGCAGATGCAGAAGAACTTTTTCGCCTAGGAGTACAACACCAAGTTTGGTCAGAGGAAGCACAAAATGGATGGCGCTTAGCAAATTTTAGTGCGGGTCAAACCATTCTTGATTTAGGTTGCGGACCCGGGTACTGCACAAAAGAACTTGCTTTTATTACAGGAAAGGAGGGCAAGGTAATTGGAATAGACAAATCAGAAAAGTATATTAAATTTTTAGATGGGGTCGCTACACAATATGCTTTGAATATTGAGACCATACACGCTGATTTTGATTCAATGCAATTACAAGCTGCTAGCCTAGATGGTATGTATTGCAGATGGGCTTTAGCTTGGATTCCAAATCCCCAAGAAATTCTTAAAAAAGTAGTTGACGCCTTAAAACCGGGAGGAAGAATGGTTCTTCATGAATATTATGATTGGGGTCTACTACAAACTGAGCCTAAAAAAAACGCACTTGCCAAAGCTATTTCTATGGCATTAAAGAGTTTCAAGGATACCGACAATGAAATCGATATTGGCAGGCATTTATCAATCATGCTTCCTGAAATTGGGATGAAAATCATTGGCTTCCGACCTATGGCAAAAATCGCCACTCCACAAAACGGCGTTTGGCAATGGCCGAAAACATTTTTCCAAAGCTACTTTCCGCGACTTGTACTCCAAAAATATCTTAGCCAAGAAGAAGTAAAAGAAGCCTTCCTTGATTTAGAAGAATTAGAAAAAACAGACGGCTCATCAATAGCCACCTGCTTGATGGTAGAAATTATTGCAGAAAAAAATTGAGCTTTAGATTTTAATTATCACCAACTAGAGTTTGGTTTAAATACAGAAGCATTTTGTACTTTTATGAAGAGCTCTTAAAAGTCTCCATTGAAAATTCACCTTAAAACCAACCTTATGAAAACATATTTCAAAATTCTGCTTGTTGCGGTTTTAATCGGCAGTTCGTATGCTGCTTTTTCTCAAACTAATGCAAAAACACAAGCTATAGAAAACCCGATACTAGAAAAATCATTTTATGAAGGCTTGGAATGGCGAAACATAGGCCCCAATAGAGGCGGTCGTTCTTTGGGTTGCGCTGGTAGCCCTGGAAGACCTAACGAATATTATTTTGGAGCTACTGGTGGCGGACTATGGAAAACAGTAGACGGAGGAACAGAGTGGAAACCGGTTACCGATGGGCAAGTAACGAGCTCTTCAGTAGGTGCTGTGGCAGTGGCAGAAACCAATCCAGATATTGTTTATATCGGCATGGGCGAAGTGCAACTAAGAGGTAGTATTACCCAAGGAGATGGAGTTTACAAGACCAAGGACGGCGGAAAAACCTGGCGCCATTTGGGTCTAAAAGAAACACAGGCGGTATCGCGTATTCGAATTCATCCTACCAACCCCGATATCGTATATGTAGCAGCTTTAGGACATCCGTATGGTGCTAATGAGGAAAGAGGTGTTTTTCGAAGTACAAATGGCGGAAATACATGGGATAAGGTTTTGTATGTAAGTCCGAAAGCAGGTGCTGTTGATCTTATTATCGACCGTAACAACCCCAAAGTTTTATACGCAAGTACCTGGGAGGTTCAGCGCAAAGCATGGAAAATGTGGGGCGGCGGCGGCGACAGTAAACTATGGAAATCTATTGATGGTGGTGACACCTGGACAGACTTAACAAGCAATTCAGGAATGCCAGCGCCACCTATAGGAAAAATCGGAGTAACCGTATCGCCAGCAGATTCCAATCGCGTCTGGGCCATTATAGAAGCCAATGAAGGTGGCGTTTTTCGTTCTGACGATGGTGGAAAAACGTGGGAACGAACCAATGACGAGCGCAAATTAAGACAACGCGCTTTTTACTATTCTAGAATTTACGCAGATCCATGGGATAAAGAAACGGTGTATGGCCTGAATACCGGATTTTATAAATCGACAGATGGAGGCAAAACTTTTGACACTACCATTAAAGTACCTCATGGAGACAATCATGATTTATGGATAGACCCAAATAACCCTGATCGCATGATCAACTCCAACGACGGCGGTGGAAATGTCAGTATTAATGGAGGAAAAAGCTGGACCGAACAAGATTATGTGACGACTCAATTTTATCATGTTATGACCACTAGTGATGTACCCTATCATGTGGCTGGCGCACAACAAGATAACAGTACTTTGGCCATGCCAAGTGACGGATGGAGTCATAAACAAGCTCGCGGACCAAACCACGGCTGGTATTATGCAGTAGGTGGTGGTGAAAGTGGATGGATTACGCAACATCCAGAAAAAAAAGACATTTTTTATGCCGGAAGTCAAGGGGCCCTTTTGACGCGCTACGACCGAAGTAACGGTCAAACGAGAGACATTCAAGTGTACCCTAGATTCTTTTCTGGAGAACCTGCAAGTGCCCTACCCGAAAGATGGCAATGGACCTTCCCTATCATGTTTGCTCCTCAAGATTCAAACCTAATGTATACCTGTTCACAGCATGTTTGGAAAACAACAGATGATGGACAATCTTGGGAGAAAATTAGTCCAGATTTAACCTATGCGGATCCTGAAACACTTGGCAAAACCGGTGGAATTATAACCATGGATATGAATGGTCCTGAGATTTATGCTACCGTATTTGCTTTGGCACCTTCTTCTCATGACATCAATACCATTTGGGCTGGATCTGATGATGGGAAAATTCATATTACAAGAGATGGAGGCAAAAACTGGGCAGACATCACCCCTGAAAACTTACCCAAGTTTTCTAGAGTTAGCATTATAGATGAATCAAAACACCGCCCAGGCACTCTATTTGTAGCGGCTAATCGCTACCAAGTTGATGACCGTCAACCATATGTTTTTAAAACCCATGATTACGGAAAAACTTGGACAAAGATTATTAATGGCATCGAGGAAGGCGATTTTGCACGCGCAGTTCGTGAAGACCCGGTTCGTGAAGGCTTATTGTTTTTGGCGACCGAACATGGTGTTTATTTCTCAATGAACGATGGCAAACTTTGGCAGAGCTTACAGCTAAAACTACCTGACACTCCGATTCGTGATTTGGTAGTTAAAGACAATGACGTGGTGATAGGCTCACATGGTAGAGGGTTTTGGATTTTAGATGACATTCAACCCTTGCGACAGTATAAAAAGGAGATGCAAAATCAATCTGCTGTTCTTTTTAAACCAACAGATGCCATTCGCGGTATTCAAAACGCAACGATTCAATACTACCTTAAGGAGCCGCAAGACAGCATTACTTTTGAGGTTTTAGATGCTAATGATAAATTAATAAACACTTTTACTGGAAGCAAACCGAAATATGAAGTAGACCCAGATATTCCATGGTGGAAAAAAGGAGGTTCTTCAAAACCGACAACAGCAAAAGGCATCAATACCTTCACCTGGGATTTAAGATATCCTGGCGCCACAGAATTTGAAGGCATGATTATTTGGAGTGCGCGACCACAGCGCGGCCCCAAAGCACCTTTAGGTAAGTATAAAGTCCGTATGAAAACCAAAGACTATGAAAAAACGTATTCTTTTGAAGTCCAAATGAATCCTAATCTAAAAGGGATTACCAAAGAAGATTTGGATGAGCAATTTGATTTGGCTAATAAAATCATGCAAAAGACAAGTTTGGCTAATGAAACGGTGATTCGTATTCGAGAAATGAAGACCCAAATTGGTCGCGCAAAAGAAAAAATTTCAAGTACTGATTTCAAAAAAACGATAAAGCCCTTTCTTGAGAAGTTATCAAGAGTTGAAGAAGCCCTTTATCAAGTCAAAAACCAATCGAATCAAGATCCATTAAATTTTCCTATAAAACTGAACAATCGGCTAGCTTCTTTGCGTCGTAGTATGGAAAACGGCGAAGCAAAACCTACTAATGGGGCGTATATGGTTTTTGAAGAACTTTCTAAAGAACTTGAAATACAACTAAACCAACTTAGCGAAACTTTAAATAAGCAGCTACCGAAAGTAAACCTAGTACTGAAAGCATCAGGAAGCGAAGTACTTAAAAAGTAATCTGATTTAGAAATTCGTAGTGCCGGCAAAAGAACCTGCGTTTCACTACTTTTGTAACGAACATTGAAGTTTAAAATAATAATGAGCACAACAAAAATAGCCCCTTCCCTACTCGCTGCCGATTTTGGCAACCTACAACGTGATGTTGAAATGATAAATCAAAGTGCTGCAGACTGGCATCATATTGACGTTATGGACGGTGTTTTCGTGCCGAACATCTCATATGGAATGCCGGTGGTAAAAGCTATCGCCAAACATGCTACAAAACCTTTAGATGTGCATTTGATGATTGTTGATCCTGACCGATATATTAAGACTTTTGCAGAACTAGGAGCAAGTGTTTTGAGCGTCCATTATGAAGCCTGTACGCATCTGCATAGAACCTTACAAGCTATTAAAGCGGAGGGCATGAAAGCAGGTGTAGCTATGAATCCGCATACAAGTGTTCAACTTTTAGAAGATACGATCCAAGATATTGATGTTGTTTGTTTGATGAGTGTTAACCCAGGTTTTGGTGGGCAATCATTTATCGAAAACACCTATGAAAAGGTTAGAGCTTTAAAAGCGCTTATTAAAAGAAAAGAAGCCCATACTCTTATTGAAATAGATGGAGGGGTAACTTCGCTAAATGCCAAATTATTGACCGACGCTGGCGCTGATATTTTGGTTGCTGGTAGTTTTGTATTCAAAAGCGCGAACCCTACCCAAACCATCAAAGATTTAAAAGAATTAGCGGGGTAATGGAAGTATTCGACCTGGTTATTATTGGAGGCGGACCAATCGGAATTGCCTGTGGCTTAGAAGCCAAAAAAAAAGGACTAGACTATCTTATCATTGAAAAAGGGCCTATTGTAAACTCGCTTTTCAATTACCCATCGAATATGCAGTTTTTTTCTTCTTCAGAAAAGCTAGAAATTGATGCTATTCCCTTCATAAGCATCGAAGCAAAACCAAAGCGCGATGAAGCTTTGGAATATTATCGTAGAATTGTTACATCCAACAAACTGAACATTCATCTTTTTGAAAAAGTAACACATATAAACAAAACCGAAAGTCTATTCGCTATAGTTTCCGATAAGGCTACCTACTCCGCCTCAAATATTGTGTTAGCAACAGGTTTTTATGATTTACCAAAAACTCTAAATGTTTCAGGAGAAAACTTACCGAAGGTTTCTCATTATTACGATAACCCTCATTTTTATGCTAGTCAAAAGCTAGCTATTATTGGTGCAAGCAATTCCGCAATTGATGCTGCTTTGGAATGCTATCGCAAAGGCGCACAAGTCGTTTTGATTATTCGCGGACCTGAAGTCGGTCAGCGTGTTAAATATTGGGTGCGACCTGATATTATAAATCGCATCGCAGAAGGCAGCATCAAGGTCTACTACAATTCAACAGTAAAAGAAATTCAAGAAGATAAAATAATCATCAATTCTCCTGATGGCGAGATCCTTATTGCAAATGATTTTGTACTTGCGCTAACCGGCTATAAACCCAATTTCGAATTTTTAAAAAAACTAGGAGTTGAACTATCTCAAGATGAAAAAAGACTACCTACTTACAATACAGACACCATGGAAAGTAATGTCTCAGGACTTTATCTTGCTGGGGTAATATGTGGAGGTATGGAAACCCATAAGTGGTTTATCGAGAACTCGCGTATTCACGCACAAATGATCATCAGAAATATTAGTATTAAACACCCCAACACAAGAACGCATGAATAAATTCTCTTTAGCCATACATGGCGGAGCCGGTACTTTGATAAAAGGCATGATGACTCCTGAAAAAGAAATCGCTTATAAAAATGCGTTACGAAATGCGTTATCGAAAGCATATCATATTTTAGAAAACCACGGAACCGCAATAGAGGCTGTGGCAAAAGCCGTAGTTGAGCTAGAAGATTCTTATCTCTTTAATGCCGGCAAAGGAAGTGTTTTCACCACAGATGGAACGCATGAAATGGACGCCTCTATTATGGATGGAAAGGACCTAAATGCTGGTGCCGTATCCTTAATTACAGGAATTAAAAACCCAATAACATTAGCGAAAGATGTGATGGAAAAAAGCGAACATGTTTTTTTAGCGGGTGAAGGGGCCTTAAAATTCGCCAAGTCTTTGGACTATACATTGGAAGACAAAACGTATTTCTTTGATGAATTGCGGTATCAACAATGGAATGAAATCAAAGACACTGATAGTTTTCAACTTGATCATTCGTTAAAAAAAGATTCAAAATTTGGTACGGTTGGCGCCGTAGCCTGCGACCAAAATGGAAACATCGCAGCAGCAACATCGACAGGTGGAATGACAAACAAACGCTATGGCCGCGTTGGCGATAGTCCAATGATAGGCGCTGGCAACTATGCAAATAATAAAACTTGTGCAGTTTCTTGTACAGGTAGCGGCGAATTTTTTATCAAGGGCGTGGTTGCCTATGATGTTTCGTGTTTAATGGAGTACAAAGGCATGTCATTATCCGAAGCAGCTAGCGAAGTTATTCAAAAGAGAATTCTAGAAATTGGTGGTGACGGCGGTTTGATAGCCGTTGATGCCAAAGGTAATATTGCCATGCCTTTTAACACAGAGGGAATGTATCGCGCTAGCAGAATATCTGGAGAGAAAGAGAAAATTTCAATTTACACCAATTAAACTTTAGCCTCAAAACAGAAGTAATCTACATGAAAGGGGCATCCAAAGGCAACACATCAACCTTACGCGCTTCGATATTGTAGCTGTCACTATTAGAGAGCACATGCACCGTAAGGTTGGTCATCGTCATCGGAGTACCTTCTTTCAATATTTTCTCATTGTTATGACCCAGTTTTTGCCCATCAAAAACTATCACCATGCCTGAACCGATCACTTTGAACTCATTTCCATTTTTAATGATAAGTCCGGTATCTTCTGCTAAGCCAATTCCTAATAACTTAGGAAATTTCGCTACAGCTTCTGAAAGTCTCCCGAATCGACCCCGTTGAATAAAGTGCGTATCAATGGTTAATTCAGGTATCAAACCTAAGCCTTTCCTCATATTTACAGCACCTTTAACAAAGGCTTCTGTACTACTGCCGCCAGAAATCATTTCAGTTGCCATTGCCATGGCCCCGGCACTGGTTCCGGCAATAACAAAACCAGCATCATTATGATAACGGTCTATCAAAATTTTATGAATAGATGAATCACCAATTCTCAAGGCAATTTTCGACTGATCACCTCCTGAGAACATAATACAATCCGCTTCTTTAATCAAAGCGATAGCACTTGGTTTTTCGGAATCTTTTGGTTCTAAAATATGTAATATATGGATGTCTTTGCATCCTAATTTTTCGAATGCATCTATATAGTTTTCACCCACTTCGATTGGAATACTAGATGCGGTTGGAATGACCACAATTTTGGAATCAATTCCACCAGCTTCCTGAACAACATGGGCCAAAATACCTTCTTCAATAAATTCAAGAGTGTTTGTCTCATCAGCCTGAACGCCTTTATCTTCGTTTCCTCCAATAGGTATTAATGTTCCTTTAATCTGCATGTAAAATTTGTTTTTCAAACGCAAAAATACGCTTATTGTTATGAAAAATACCTTATATTTAACGGAATGCACTTGTTATAACCAAACCCGTGAATACTATGCAAATTAGAGAAATAAATGCCATGCGCGGCCCGAACTATTGGTCGGTACGTCGCCATAAATTAATTGTAATGGTTCTAGATTTAGAAGCCATGGAAGAACGTCCAACTGATAAAGTAACTGGTTTTTCAGAGCGCTTGAAAGCTATGTTTCCGAGCATGTATTCGCATCGTTGTTCTGAAGGCTGCGAAGGCGGATTTTTCATGAGAGTAGATGAAGGCACCTGGATGGGGCATGTAATAGAACATATCGCTCTTGAAATTCAAACCTTAGCCGGAATGGATACTGGCTTTGGCAGAACCCGTGGGTATGGCGAAAAAGGGGTGTACCACGTTGTATTTTCCTATATAGAGGAAAACGCAGGTAAATATGCAGCGAAGGCTGCCGTACGTATCTGTGAAGCTCTAATTTCTGGGGAAGATTACAATATGGACAATGACATTCAACAAATGCGCGAACTCCGAGAAGAACAACGTCTAGGTCCAAGTACTGGTTCTATCGTCGAAGAGGCTGAATCACGAGGAATTCCATGGATACGTTTAAATAAATATTCACTCTGCCAATTGGGTTATGGCGCGAATCAAAAAAGAATACAAGCCACTGTTACCAGTGAAACCAGCAGTATTGGTGTAGAACTTGCCTGTGATAAAGAAGATACTAAATACCTACTCGAACAAGCAGAAGTCGAAGTACCTCGTGGTGATATTATAAGTAGAGAAAGAAACTTAGAGGCAGCTTGCAATTATGTCGGCTACCCATTAGTAATCAAACCAATTGATGGTAACCACGGACGTGGAATTACCGTAGATATTAACACTTATGACGAAGCATTAAAAGGGTTTAACGCGGCCAAAGAGGTGTCTAAACGCGTCATCGTTGAAAAGTATATCACAGGCGAAGACTATCGTCTGCTCGTAGTGAATAACGTTTTGATTGCAGCAGCATTGCGCACACCAGCCCACGTTATCGGAGATGGAAAATCTACGATCGAAGCATTGGTTGCAGCGGTAAACAAAGACCCTCGCCGTGGTTATGGCCATGAAAAGGAACTCACAGCGATAACAATTAATGAACTTACAAAAACAATCATTGCTGATGCCGGATATCAATTAGATTCAGTACTGCCTGATGGTGAACGGTTGATTTTAAAAGACACCGCTAATTTAAGCACCGGAGGAACTGCAGAAGATATCACTGACATTGTTCACCCTGCGAATGTGGCGATGGCTGAGCGCATCTCAAAAATCATAGATCTTGATATTTGCGGTATTGATATTATGACCACCGATATCAGCCAGCCACTTTCTGAAACCGGCGGAGCTGTATTAGAAGTAAATGCAGGGCCAGGGTTCCGTATGCACTTAGCACCTACTAAAGGCTTGCCAAGAAATGTTGCGGCACCTGTAGTCGACAAACTATTTCCACAATCGAGTAACAAAGGTAAAATTCCAATTGTCGCAGTAACTGGCACAAATGGTAAAACAACGACCAGCAGACTAATGGCCCATATGGCTAAAATGTCTGGCTACCGTGTTGGATATACTACTAGCGACGGTGTCTACATACAAAACAGACTCTTGATGACAGGTGACTGTACAGGTCCTCAAAGTGCTGAATTTGTTTTAAGAGACCCAACGGTCAACTTTGCAGTTTTAGAATGTGCCCGTGGCGGTATGCTTCGCGCTGGACTAGCATTTTCACATTGTGACATTGCCATAGTAACCAATGTTTCGGGAGATCATTTAGGATTGAAGGGCATTCATACTATTGAACAATTAGCGAGAGTAAAGGCAGTAGTGCCTGAAACGGTGCTTCCTGATGGTTATGCAATTTTAAATGCCGATGATGATTTGGTATATGAGATGCGAAAGTCTCTTGAATGCAACGTAGCACTTTTTTCAATGGATGAAAATAATCCAAGAATTAAGGCCTTGCAGCGAAAAGGGGGTATAACAGCAATTTATGAAAATGGTTATGTAACCCTATGCAGAGGAAGCTGGAAAATGCGGATCATGAAAGCAGAGCACATTCCATTAACCTATGGCGGAAAAGCCAAGTTTATGATACAGAATATTCTACCTGTTGTAATTGCCTGTAATGTCAAAGGAATCAGTATTGAAGATATGAAAGCTGCATTCCAGACTTTTTTACCATCGGCATCGCAGACACCAGGTAGATTAAACCTTTTTGAATTTGATAGGTTTAAAATATTATTAGATTACGCTCACAACCCTGCTGGAATGCGCGCGCTACAAGATTTTACCAATGAATTAGACGCAACCGTAAAAGTAGGTATCGTTGCCGGCATAGGCGACCGCCGTATTGAAGACAACAATGAGATAGGTGCCATTGCCGCCGAAATGTTCGATGAGATTATAATTCGACAAGACAAACAATTACGAGGCAAGAGCGAAGAAGAACTTATAGCAATGTTGAAAGATGGTATTTTAGCGAAATACCCTGACAAGAAACTGACCGTTATACCTTCAGAAAAGGAAGCCATACACTATGCGATAGACAATGCAATAGATGGTTCGCTCATTGTACTTTGCAGCGACGTAGTACCTGAGGCACTTGATTTAGTTAAAAGCCTAAAAGAGAAAGAACAACGGCTTAAAACAGAAATGACCGAAACTCGGCAAATATAATTGTATCGCCAAAGACTAACAATACAATTAGCAGAGCCAGGAAGCTTTGTAAAATTCTGAGTCCAAAATGGAATAATTATCTTGAGCGTAAATAAGCAGAAAATAATTTCTATTTTTCAGAAAGTGATAAGCGAACAAGTTTCGAAAAATTTCATACTATAATAAGCAGGTTTTCTTTCCTTAAAAACAGAAAACACGGAATGGATATAAATTAATTTATGGCAATTAAAATTTCTAAAATATAAATTTTAATGGTGCTTCCTTTTTCTAGAAGCGTACCATTTCATTTGTATCAAAAAATAAAAACCAGAATAACACCTCCATAAACCTATATTTAAAACTAAAAAAAGCCTTGCATAAGCAAGGCTTTTTTTAAAGTGACCGCGAAGAGATTCAAACCCCCAACCCTCAGAGCCGAAACCTGCCTGCCAGCAGGCAGGTCTGATGTACTATTCAGTTGCGTCCTTAGATGATTCAATTGTTCTTTGTAAAAATTCGCGCCCTACGCCAGATTTAAAGAATTTCTCTCGTTCTCTAGCAGCTACCCTTGTCTCAAATTCTTCTTGATATACTAATTTCCATAGCACAAACCCTTTGGTAGATCTATTCTCACCTCTGTTATGCTGTTTCAATCGCTTTGCTACATCTTGACTTAGGCCCTTATATAATCTAGTATCTTTTAAGCTTTGAAGAACATAAACATAAAACATGAATTTGACTTTAAAGTTAAAAAGGGTCTTGCTAAAGCAAAACCCTTTTTGTGACCGCGAAGGGATTCAAACCCCCAACCCTCAGAGCCGAAATCTGATGCGCTATTCAGTTGCGCCACGCGGCCTTAATTTTTGTAATCAGTACTCAAAATTAAGTTTTATGTTGAAACCTTAATTCTTATACCAATTTACTTTTTACTATAGTAGAAATCGTTTTCCCATCAGCTTGACCTGCTAATTTTTTGGAAACCATTCCCATAACTTTTCCCATATCTTTCATTCCTTCAGCACCAGTAGCTGCGATAATATCGAGAACTACTTTCTCAATCTCAGCTTCACCCAACTGATCTGGCAAAAACTGTTCAATAACCGCTATTTGAGCCAACTCTGGTTCCGCTAGATCGTTTCTTCCTTGTTCAATAAATATCGAAGCACTATCCTTACGTTGTTTTACCAATTTTTGGACCAGCTGCACCTCAACTTCTTCGCTAATATCATCCCCCGAACCAGATTCGGTTTGCATCAACAACAAAGCAGATTTAATAGCTCGCAGTGATTCTAAAGCTACTTTGTCTTTCGCCTTCATTGCTAGCTTCATCTTTTCCATTACTTGTTGTTGTAAGCTCATGACTTTACTATTTTTAGGATTGCGAAGATAAAAAATAAACCCGAAAATAGCAGCTATTTTCGGGTTTACTACAAAGTAATTATTTTACTAGTCTACATTATCATGTAGAAAAGAGTTATTCGATCGCAATTGAATTTCATCATTGCTATCTTCACTTAAAGATGTTCTAGACACTCTATTCTCAGAAGGCCTATCGTTTAAATTAACTCCCTGACGCTTGTAAGCAGGTTCTTTTTCAATATCGTCAATATTGCTTAAGCTATTTTGAAATTTATAATTGAAGTCCTTCAACTTTCTTCTTCTTTCATCTGCTCTTTCCTTAAGCAATTCTTCCAATGGGGTCTCCATAGGATCCACTTCCTTTTGCATAGCGACTGGTTTTGCCGCTACTGTTCTTTTTTCAAAGATTAATTCGTCTTCAACAATTTTAGGCACGAATTCCTCTGCTTTTGATTTCGCTCCAGTCAATTGATTTTCTAACTCCATATAGTCATCCAAGCTATAGCGCGTCTCTCCTTCTTTGTTATATTCCAATACAGGAATGACTTCGATACTATCCTTGACATCCATTTCGCTAACATCTTCTGACAAGTCAAACATAATTACATTTTCCTCTTCCTCCTCATTTGAAGTAACGATCGGTAATTCAAAGCTCATTGCAAACTGATCTTCTTCTAACTCTATGCCAGAAACCACCTCCGAATCAACAACATCAATATCATTAATTTTGCTGCTTGAATCGATAATAATAAAATCATCTTCTGAAACATTTTCAGCAGCTACTTCTTCAACAACCTCTTCATAAAAAACATTGAAATTTCTAATGTAATTCGTAGTTGGAATCAAATCCAAATCATCTGTTAAAGCAGCCTTTACCGCTGGAATTTGAACAACTTCTTTCTCTTCAACCAATTGATGCACAATATTTTGTGGCATCAAATTTTGAACTGCCTTCTGTCCTTCTTCTAAGGTGTGAATTATTTTTTTTGCTTCACTATTTACGATATCATCCTGTTGGTCAATATCAAAACCTGTTGCAATGACAGTCACTGCTATAGATTCACCTAAGTCTTCATCTTCACCAACACCCATAATGATATTCGCACCATGACCAGCTTCTGCTTGAATATGATCATTAATTTCACCGATCTCATCAATCGTTATCTCTTCAGAACCAGAAACGATTAGCAACAATACGTTTTTAGCTCCCTTAATTTTGTTGTCATTTAATAACGGAGAGTCTAAAGCTTTCATGATTGCCTCATTTGCTCTTGAAGAACCTGTTGCAATTGCAGAACCCATAATAGCAGTACCACTATTCGATAGTACCGTTTTAGCATCACGCAAATCGATGTTTTGCGTGTAATGATGGGTAATAACTTCAGCAATTCCTCGGGCTGCAGTGGCCAAAACTTCATCTGCTTTTGAGAACCCCGCTTTAAAACCTAGATTACCATATACCTCTCTAAGCTTGTTATTATTAATTACTATTAAAGAATCTACATTGTTTCGAAGTCTTTCGATACCCAACTGAGCTTGTTGGCAACGCATTTTTCCTTCGAACTGAAATGGCATCGTTACAATACCAACGGTCAAGATATCCATCTCTTTAGCCATCTTAGCGATAACCGGAGCAGCACCAGTACCTGTTCCTCCACCCATTCCAGCGGTAATGAATACCATTTTTGTGGTTACATCCAACATTTGCTTGATATCCTCCGTGCTTTCTATAGCTGCTTGCTCACCAACTTCAGGGTTTGCACCAGCGCCTAATCCTTCTGTAAGAGAAACCCCTAATTGAATTTTATTAGGCACAGAACTATTGTTCAGTGCTTGTGAATCAGTATTCAAAATCACAAAATCAACACCGTTGATTCCCGCCTGGAACATGTGATTGATGGCATTACTACCACCACCACCGACTCCAATGACCTTTATTACATTGCTTTGATTTTTGGGCAAATCAAAAGCTATTCCCTCAAATTCCGTGTTGTTGCTCATACTGTTTTTATTACTGGTTTATGGATGAATTCTTTTACTACTATGGGGGCTTTACTCTGCGTTATCTAAAAAATCTTTCAACTTTTCAGACCATTTATCAAATACTGATTTACGTTCTTTTCTAACTTTAGAAGCCGTTTGTGCTTCTCCTTCTTGACCTGCCAAAACCGCTTCTCCATCAGCTAAAGTCATTTCCTCCTCTTCGGCTGCCTGCCCCTTACCTTCATTCCTTATTGCATTCATCAAAAGGCCAACTGCTGTTGCGTATAAAGGACTAGCGATATCTTCATCAGAATCACCCGCCAAATGCTCATTTGGATAACCGATGCGAGTATCCATTCCTGTGATATACTCCACCAATTGCTTTAGGTGCTTTAATTGACTTCCTCCGCCAGTTAACACAATACCAGCTATCAATTTTTTCTTTTGCTCTTCGTGACCGTAATTTTTTATCTCCACATATACTTGCTCAATAATCTCTACAACTCTCGCATGTATAATTTTAGAAAGGTTTTTTAAGGTAATCTCCTTTGGCTCTCTACCTCGTAAGCCCGGAATAGAAACAATTTCGTTGTCTTTATTCTCTCCTGGCCATGCAGATCCAAACTTCATTTTCAAAAGCTCCGCTTGCTTTTCAATAATTGAGCACCCTTCTTTTATGTCTTCCGTGATAACACCCCCACCAAATGGAATAACAGCGGTATGTCTAATAATTCCGTCTTTGAAAATCGCAAGATCGGTAGTACCGCCTCCTATATCAATTAATGCAACCCCTGCCTCTTTCTCTTCCTGACTTAAAACAGCTTCAGAAGATGCCAAAGGCTCTAGGGTAATATTTCCTAAATCTAGTCCAGCACTTTTAATACATCTCGCCACATTCTTGATAGATGAAACTTGACCAACTACCACGTGAAAATTAGCTTCCAAACGACCGCCATACATTCCTATAGGTTGTTTGATTTCAGCCTGTCCATCAACTTTATATTCTTGTGGTAAAACATGAATTATTTCTTCTCCTGGAAGCATAACCAACTTATACACTTGATTGCACAGCTTATCTAAATCATCCTCATTAATCACCTCTTCAGAATCAGCTCGTGTGATATAATCACTATGGTGCAAACTTCGTATATGCTGCCCTGCAATACCAACCACAACTGAACCAATCTTTAATCCAGAATTCACTTCAGCCTCTTCAACAGCTTGCTGAATAGATTTAATCGTCTGGGTGATATTATTCACTACACCTCTGTGAACTCCCAAGCTTTTAGATTTACCAATACCCAAAACCTCGATTTTACCGTACTCATTTTCTTTACCTATAATGGCAACGATTTTGGTTGTTCCTATGTCAAGACCGACAGAATATTTTCCTTGTTCCATTTGATTGATTTATATTTTAGTGCACACTACTTGGTTATTGAATTCTAAACTGACGCTATTATAATTTCCTAAAGTTTTGTCTCTGTTCGCTTTGGTATAAAAAGCTTTAAAATTGTTAAACTTTTCTTCCAAACCATCAATTCCACCTAAGTGAACTGTAAACTGCTCCATTCGAAAACGCAATTGGTACTTATTCACCTCTTCTACATGAATAGCGATTACATTTTTTCTCAGAAATTGATCTTCATTGACATACTTCAAAATTTCATAGACATCTTCTAAACTTTCGCCAGTAACATTACCCGTAATAATGGGCACTCTTGCCGAATGATTCATAGATAAAGGCATACGCTTACCGTCTTCGTCCAAATAAAATTTACTTTCTCCTTCTATTCGTCCAATAGGTTTACGCTGCACAATTCTTGCTTCAAGTTCTCCGTCTACTGTTACAAAGACTTGCGCTTTTTTAACCATTTCATTGGTCTCAATGATTTTTTCAATCTTATTCAAAACTAATTTTTCTTTGGTCACATTTTTAAGGCTTCCGTAATTTTGTATTAACAATTTATTAACCATTGCTTCAGTTATGTAAAGACTCTGATCCCCAACGAATTCGATATTCATTTCGTCAATTTTCTTAACATTACTTCTATGATTCGAAAATGCATAAAGCCCTGTAACTGCTATCAGCAAGGCAATTATCTTTATATAATTCCAATTAATTTGCATAATCTAATTCTCTTTTTATTTTCGAAACTTCCAATCCAATATCACCCGCACCCATAGTTACTAGAACTTCTGGGGCTTGCCTTTTAATTTCTTCTACTAATTCTGCTTTTTTAATTATTTTCTTCTTCGGATTTTTAATCTTTTCCAACAGCCATTCAGATGTAACCCCAGCAATCGGTAATTCTCTCGCCGGGTAGATATCTAACAAAATCACGGCATCAAATTTGGACAAGCTCGCTGCAAAATCATCAATAAAATCTTTTGTTCTTGAAAACAAATGCGGCTGAAAAACAGCTAATACATTTTTATTGGGATGCATTTCGGAAATCGCATCATGTACGGCATTAATTTCTGTGGGATGATGTGCATAATCATCAATAAAAATAAATTCCTCCTTTTTGATTTTATATGAAAACCTACGTTGAACTCCTTTGAACGTTTCAAGAGCTTTAGCTAGACGTCTTATGGGAAAATTTGATTCCGCCGCCATTGCAAAAGCCACTAGACCATTCAGTAAATTGTGCCTTCCAGGCTTATTGAACTTAACTCCTGATAGGGTAGCTTCAGGAGTGTTCAAATCAAATACGTAGGTGCCATGTTCAATCTTTATGTTTTTGATACAGTAATCAGCGTCATCTTCGATACCGTAAGTTATTCCTTCTATTGGCAATCCATTACGGATTAATAATTTTCCACCTGGCTTTAGGCGATTGACAAAATCTCTAAAGGATTTATGCAATTCGTCGCCACTTCCATACACATCTAAATGATCAGCGTCCATTGATGTAATACAAGCTATATTTGGTGTTAACTTTAAAAAAGAACGATCAAATTCATCAGCCTCTACAACCGAAAAATCAGTTCCCTCTAGTAAAAAGTTACTATTAAAATCTTCTGAAATGCCACCTAAAAATGCAGTCAAAGGCGCACCAGTTTCCTTGAGCAGATGCGCCAAGATACTTGAGGTCGTTGTCTTACCATGTGTACCTGCAACAGCAAAACAAAAGCTGTCTTTTGTAATCAATCCTAAGACTTCTGATCGCTTTTTAACAGCAAATCCTTTTTCCAAAAAGTATTGGTATTCCGCATGGGTATTCGGAACAGCCGGAGTATACACGACCAAGGTGTCATCCAAATCGAAATATTCTGAAGAAATTAAATCTATATTATCTTCATAATGAATATCAATTCCTAGTTTACTTAGCTCTTTAGTTAATGGCGTTTCTGTTTTATCGTATCCTGCAACACGCGTATTGATGAACTTGAAATAACGGGCCAAAGCAGACATACCGATACCTCCGATACCTATGAAGTAAACCTTATGTATGTTTTTCAAATTCATTTTAAAGTGTTCGCTTTACTTTTAATACGCTAGAAGCAACCTCCCTTTAGGGAAAGAGAGGAGCCGCTAACTCTAGGCTAATTCAATAACTTTTCTATTTCGTCGACTATGTGTTCTGTGGCTTTGGGCAAGGCCATTTTTTTAAAATTTGCCCCGAGCTCTTTCTGCTTGTCTTTTGAATCGAATAAATCCGCAAAAACTGTATCAAATTGCACATCTAAATCTTTTTCTCGTATCATCAATGCAGCGTTTTCATCAACCAATGCCTGTGCATTTTTAGTTTGGTGATCTTCAGCAACATTTGGCGATGGAATAAAAATAGTAGACTTACCTACAATACTCAACTCAGACACAGAACCAGCACCAGCTCTTGATATTATAAAATCTGCAGCAGTATAAGCGAAATCCATTCGATGCACAAAATCCTCAACCTTTACGGTATCGGACATGTATTTTTTGTATTCATCGTAATACAACTTACCACATTGCCATATGACTTGAATATCATACTTCTTAAAAAATGGAAGCTTTTCTTCTACCAGTTCATTTATCCTTCTTGCACCCAAACTACCTCCTAAAATCAATACCGTTGGCATTCTAAGATTCAACCTAAAGAACCCTAGAGCTTGGTGTTTATCGGTGGCTAAATGAGCTAGGTTACTTCTAACTGGGTTTCCAGTCTTTATTATTTTACTCAAAGGGAAAAACTTTTCCATTCCATCATATGCCACACATATTTTGGCAACCTTATCTTTTAAAAGCTTGTTGGTCATTCCTGCATATGAGTTCTGTTCTTGCAAAACACAAGGAATACCTCTACTCGAAGCCACACGTAAAACTGGACCACTCGCAAACCCGCCTGTACCAATGACGACGTCAGGTTTGAACTCAGAAACAATTTTACCAGCTTTTCTCAAACTTTTTATCACTTTAAAAGGGAATGACAAATTCTTTAAAGTCAACTTTCTCTGAAAACCTGAAATTTGCAATCCTATAATTTTATAACCTGCCAAGGGCACTTTCTCCATTTCCATTCTATCCTCAGCTCCAACAAAAAGAAACTCCGCCTCCGGATATCTTTTTTTTAACTCATTTGCTATCGCTATAGCAGGATAAATATGGCCACCTGTACCACCTCCAGAAAGAATAAACTTATAGTTGTCCACTTAAAATTTCTAAAGGGTTAGTTTCATCAATACTCAAATTAGAGACACTTGTTTTATGCTCCTTATTACTCACACTTAATACGATTCCAATAGCCAAGCAAGTCATCCAAGCAGAAGTACCGCCGCTACTTATTAAGGGCAAATTCTGCCCTGTAACCGGAAACAATTCCACAGTAACTGCCATATTAATTAATGCTTGAAATATGATTGGCAAACCTGCACCAAGCGCTAATAACATACCAAAGGTTGTACTGCTTCCATTTGCTATAACCACTATTCTAAATAGCAAAAACAAGAAAAATAGCATTAGCACCACTCCTCCAACCAATCCATATTCCTCAACAATGATGGCATATATAAAATCAGATGAGCTTTGTGGTAGAAAGTTTTTTTGTACACTTTTACCTGCTCCACGGCCCACAATACCGCCGGTTGCTATCGCAATTTTGGCTCTCTCAATTTGGTAATCGGCTTCCGTATCTTCACCGTTCAAAAAGTTTTCAATTCTTCCTTCCCAGGTGTCAACACGATTAGCAAATGCATCTGGAAAAGCCTTTGCCACTAAAACAAAGAACACCAGAGCCAAAAGACCAGAACCTATAATTCCTAAGAGATATTTTGTGGGATATCCTCCTATAAAACAAAGGACTAAAACCATGGTAAATATGATTCCTGCTGTTGAAAAATTAGCCGGTAAAATCAAACCAACTACAGCAAAAACAGGAAGCCACAATGGTACAATACTATCCTTGAAGCTAATTGCTTCATCCTTGATTTTTGTCAGGTAACGTGCTACATAAATCATCAAAACTACCGCAGCTAAAGTAGAAGTCTGAAATTTAACAAAAGGCAAGCGTATCCATCGACTGGCGTTAGTTCCATCCACCGAACTCCCCTGAAACAAGGTGATTACAAGCAATACAATCACAATTGGCATTGCAATTAAAGACAAGCCTTTAAAAAAATGTGTTGGTATTCTATGGATACCAAATATTATTCCGAAACCAAAAATCAAAAAGACGGCATGTTTCACTAAGTGCCCAATAGGAGTGCCACTACCTACTACATAGACCAAGTTGCTACTAGCACTATAAACGGGTAAAAACGAGAGTAAGCCCAATAGTGCCACAACGGCCCAAAGTGCTTTATCTCCATTTATATTTTTAAATAATGCTAACACCTACTATAGATTTTTAATTGCGTTCTTAAATTGGTTTCCACGATCTTCGTAATTATCAAAAAGGTCAAAACTGGCACAGGCGGGGGATAACAAAACCGTATCTCCGCGTTCCGCAATTTTATAAGCAACTTTAATTGCTTCATCCATCGCAAATGTTTCGACCATAAGATCCACTACATTACCAAAAGCATCTTTTATTTTTGAATTATCCATTCCTAAACAGATGATCGCCTTTACCTTTTCACGAACCAAAGGCATCAATTCCTTATAGTCATTTCCTTTATCAACACCACCAACAATCCAAACCGTTGGTGCACTCATGCTATCCAAAGCATAATATGTAGCGTTTACGTTGGTTGCCTTTGAATCATTTATATATTGAACGTGACCAATTTTTAGCACTTTTTCCAATCGATGTGGAGCCCCTTGAAAATTCATGATGCTCTGTCGTATGGTTTCTTTTCGAATACTTACCAGCTTCGCAGCTGCAGAGGCTGCCATAGTATTCTTAAGGTTGTGTTTTCCTTCTAGCGCTAAATTGTCTGTCGTCATTTCAATTCTATTGTTTTCAGTTGTTATAATAATCTTACTATTCTTGAGATATGCCCCTTGTTCAACTTCTCTTTCTATAGAAAAGGGTATTAATTTAGATTGTACAGGATGCTCTTTTAACCAATTCACTATCACTTCATCATCCGCATCGTAAATCAGATAATCTTCACTGGTCTGATTCATAGCAATCCGAAACTTAGATGCGATATATTTTTCAAATTGATAGTCATATCGATCTAAGTGATCTGGTGTAATATTCGTTAGTATGGCGATGTGTGGTTTAAAATCCACAATACCATCTAATTGAAAACTACTGATTTCCAATACATAGAAATCAAATGTATTTTCAGCGACCATTTTCGCATAACTATCTCCAATATTACCAGCCATACCAACCTGCAAACCACCTTGTGTGAAAATGTGATTTACCAACATTGTCGTCGTGGTTTTTCCATTACTTCCCGTGATTCCAATAATGGTAGCATCAGTATATTTAGATGCAAACTCAATCTCTGAAATAACAGGAATGTCATTCGCCTTTAGCTGAACCACTAAAGGAACCGTATCAGGAATACCCGGACTCTTCATCACCAAATTGGCGTTTAGAATCTTGCTTTCTGTATGGATTTCATCCTCCCAATCAATCTCAAAATGTTCAAGAACTTTTTTATACTTGTCTTTAATTTTTCCTTTGTCAGACACAAAAACTTCATATCCCTTATTCTTGCCTAAAACAGCCGTGCCTACCCCACTTTCTCCACCACCAAGTACTACCAGTCGCTGCATACTAGCGTATTTTTAAGGTCACTATAGTAATTATCGCCAAGGTGATACCAACAATCCAAAAGCGCGTCACAATCTTGCTTTCATGATATCCCATTTTCTGATAATGGTGATGTAATGGCGCCATTAAAAAAACACGCCTTCCTTCACCAAACTTCTTTCTAGAATATTTAAAATAAGCCACTTGTATCATCACAGATAGTGATTCTGCGAAGAAGATTCCACATAATAATGGAATCAATAATTCCTTCCTTAAGATGATAGCCAAGACTGCTATTATTCCTCCAATAGTCAAACTTCCAGTATCACCCATAAAAACCTGAGCAGGAAAGGTGTTGTACCACAAAAACCCTACTAATGCCCCAACAAATGCAGATATAAAAACCAACAGCTCACCAGAGCCTGAGATGTACATGATATCTAGATATTCTGACAAGAAAATATTACCTGAAACCAGAGCAAAAACCCCCAAGGTGAATACAATTATTGCTGAACTTCCTGCAGCTAGACCATCAATACCATCTGTTAGGTTAGCCCCATTCGAAACTCCAGCTACAATGAGAATAATTATTGGAATAAATATCAACCAAGCATACTGCTTAGCGCCATCTCCTGCCCATCCAATTAAATCACTATAATCAAACTCGTTATTTTTAAAAAAAGGAACGGTAGTCATGGTAGATTTTATTTGCTGCCCTCTAACCTCTTCTACTGTAAATTGTTCTGTTATTATCGTTTTACTATGCTCGCGCATGGTTACCTCAGGGTTAAAATAAAGCGTGGCTCCTACTATGAGTCCGAGGCCAATTTGGCCTAAAATTTTAAACCTTCCTTTGAGTCCGTCCTTATTCTTTCGAAACACTTTTATATAATCATCAACAAATCCGATGACCCCCATCCAAATCGTTGCCCCAATTAGCAGAATGATGTAAATATTCTCCAATTTTGCAAAAAGCAGCACTGGAATCAATGTCGCAAGAATAATAATCAAACCGCCCATGGTTGGCGTACCTGCTTTTTGTTTTTGACCATCCAGTCCTAAATCACGAACCGTCTCCCCGATTTGTTTTTTCTGCAAAAAGAGAATTATTCGCTTACCATAAACCGTTGCAATAATTAGAGAAAACAAGATTGCCATAGCTGCACGAAAAGTCGTGAACTGAAACAAACTAGCGCCAGGCACCTGATACTGTTTTTCTAAATATTCAAATAAATAGTATAGCATTATTATTTTTTACTCTCTTTAAACTCTTATTTTTTCTGTCTTCTGTCTTGACTCTTCTCTACTTGTCGAGACTATTTAAAAAGTCTTTAACCATTTTAAAATCATCAAAATCAATTCGCTCTCCATTGGTTTCTTGATAGGTCTCATGACCTTTACCGGCTACCAAAATAATATCATTAGCCGAAGCCAATTGACAAGCTGTCTTAATGGCTTGTTTTCTATTTTCTATCGATACTATTTTTTTTACATTTTGAGGCTCTACACCGCCTTCCATCTCTTCAATTATTGTTGTTGGAGATTCCGTTCGCGGATTATCGGAGGTAAAAATGGCTTTATTGCTCATTGCTGAAGCGATATGACCCATAACCGGCCGCTTAGATCTGTCTCTATCGCCACCACACCCCACAACGGTGATGACGTTTTCATTTCCAGTTCTCAATGTGTTGATAGTTTCAAGCACATTTTTTAGCGCGTCCGGCGTATGGGCATAATCGACTATTGCCGTAATTTTTTCTTTAGAAATAAAATACTGGAACCGTCCGTCTACGTTTTCCAATTCACTTAGTAATCTTAAAATTTCTAATTTTTCTAATCCTAACAAATCTGCAGTAGCGTAAATCGCTAACATATTATAGGCATTGAAATGGCCAATGAGTTTAGACCAAAATTCATTGTTGTCAATTTTCAATAACTGGCCATCGAACTGGTTCTCTAAAATTTGAGCTCGGTAATCAGCATAGCTCTTTAATGCGTATGTTTTCTTTCTCGCTGCGGTATTTTGCAACATGACCAGGCCATTTTTGTCATCAATATTGGTCAAGGCGAAAGCATTTTTCGGCAAACCATCAAACAACATTTTTTTAGTATCTCTATATTCTGCAAAGGTCTTATGGTAATCCAAATGATCGTGCGAAAGATTAGTAAAAATCGCTCCTTCAAAAACCAAGCCTTCTGTTCTTTTTTGATGAATGCCATGCGAGCTAACTTCCATAAAGCAAAACTCTACTCCCGCTTCATTCATCAAATTCAAATGCTGATTTATCACCAAAGGGTCTGGCGTTGTATGACGTGTACTATATTCAGTATCATCGACCATAATTTTTATAGTCGAGAGCAAGCCTACTTTGTAACCAGCTTTTTTAAACAACTGATACAAAAGACTGCTCACGGTTGTTTTTCCATTGGTACCTGTTGTTCCAACTAACCTTAAGTTTCTAGACGGGTTACCATAGAAATTGGAGGCCATAATAGCCAAGGCTTGGTTTGAATCATACACCTCAACATAGGTGATTTCGTTCACCAACTGTTCAGGAAGCGCTTCACAAACAATCGCTTTTGCTCCTGAATTAATTGCAGTTTCAATATAGTTATGCCCATCAGTAATGATACCCCGAACAGCAATAAAGACATCGTCCATCTTGACATTTCTAGAGTCAAAGTGAATTTCGTTGACCATTACATTCGTAATGCCACTAACGGCTCTTAGGCCAACTCCATATAATATGTCTTTCAGTAGCTTCATGAAAGTTCGAGTACTATTTTTTGTGATTTTCTAATATCAGTTCCGTGAGAGACTGATTGCTTTTTAACTTTACCGTTTCCTTTAATTTCTACTTGCAGGCCTAGGTTTTCTAGTATAGAAATAGCGTCCATTCCGCTCATTCCTTTTACATTAGGCACTTTACTATAATTCTTCTGTGCTTCTGCATAATACTTTTGATACGCATTATCTAGACTTGCATATTTCGCCTGATACATATCAACCTCGTCAACCAAGGGAGATGTGGCATATACTTTCTGAGCTATTGATTTGAAAACCGGACCAGAAACATCTGCTCCATAATATCCTACACTTTTATCTGGCTCATGAATTACTACGATACAAGAGTACTTCGGATTATCTGCAGGAAAGTACCCGGCGAACGTGGAGATATACCCAAACTTATCGCTAGTCTTATCTTGATAATTTTTCTGAGCGGTACCCGTTTTTCCTGCCATAGAAAAATTAGGAGAATACATCCGATGACCTGTTCCATGCTTCTTCTCTACAACATTCTTCAACATCTGCTGCACTTGTTTTGCAGTTTCCCTAGAACAAACCGCAGGGTTGATGATTTCTTTATCAAACTTACGAATGGTCTTATTCCACTCTTTCACTTCTTTAATCATTCTTGGCTTTACCATAACACCATCATTAGCGATAGCGTTGTAAAATGTTAGTACCTGTAATGGGGTCATTGACACCTCGTAACCATAGGCCATTTGCGCCAAAGAAAGACCTGACCAACCTTTATCACCAGGGTAACGAATAAGCGGCTTACCTTCTCCTTTGATAGGAAGTCCGATTTCTTTACCTAGGTTCATACTCATCAAACGATTGACATACCTTGAAGGCTTCTCCTTGTACCCGTCATGAATCATTTGAGCAAAAGCAGTATTTGAAGACACCTCAAATGCTTTAGCCATTGAAATTTTACCGTAACCACCCTGTTTAGAATCCTTTACTCTGTGGTTGTATATTTTCCAATATCCTTTTCCGGTGTCTTTTATAGTACTTGAATCTATTATCTTATCCTCCAAGGCTGCAACTATATTCATCAACTTAAAGGTCGACCCAGGCTCATGTGACTCGCCTATTGCATAGTTTAAGCGCTCATAATATTTCCCTTCTTTGGTGATTCCGAGATTAGCTATCGCCTTTACTTCTCCGGTTTCCCTTTCCATAACAATTACACAACCGTGATCGGCTTTGTATTTTTCCAATTGCGCTAATAAAGTGTGATGCGCTATATCTTGAATATTGATATCAATTGTAGAAATCAAGTCATAGCCGTCTTTGGGCTCGATAATATTATCAAAACCGATGGGTTTCCATTGGCCTTTCGCTATTTTTTGCTTTAAGCGCTTTCCTTCTATTCCTCGTAAATATTCTCCAAAAGCACGTTCCAAGCCTACACCACTATAATAGCCGTTTTCATCTACGTTTTCGTAACCAACGCTTCGCTCCGCAATCTTTCCTAAAGGATGCTCACGAACTGTTTTTTGCTCAACAATTAGCCCCCCTTTATAGGGCCCTTTATTAAAAAGAGGAAATTTTTTAACCTCTATATACTCGGAGTAATCTAAGTTTCTAGCGATTAAAGTATAGCGGTTTTTGTTTGCTTTAGCTTTTCGCAAAATTTGTTGGTAATGAGAAGCAGGCTTCCCTAGTAATTTTGACAGCTCCTCTGAAAGGGGTTTTACATGCTCTTGAAAAGTTTCCTTTTTTACCGTTACAGCGTCAAATCTTATGGTGTACCTTGAGACCGACGTTGCCAATAGACTGCCATCGTCAGAAATAAGATTACCGCGATTCGGAGCAATTGTAAACATTTTAGTAGTACGCTTTTTAGCTAGATCGCGATACTTATCACCCGTAACCATCTGAATGCTCACCAGCTTAAAAACTACTGCGCAGGCAAAAAGGAAGAGGCCTCCGGCCACTACATACAAACGGGTCAATATTTTCTTATCGCTTACTGCCACTACTTTATACTTTTCGCTTTTACTTTAATCTTTTTTGGCGGTGTTTCTGATGGGTATAATTCTTTCTCTTGAAGCACCTCAGAAATCTTTGACTCCAACTTCAACTTCTGAACATCAGACCGAACATCAACAAACTCACTATTCAATTCTTTAACTTGTTCATTTAAGGCAGCAATTTGATGAACTTTTTTATCTGCGCTATGCGAACTACCAATCATTACGGCGGCTAAAAAGGAAACAAATATGATAAACAGCCAGTTTTTAGGAGCGTCACCGCTAACCAAAAACTTTCCTTTTAAAATGTCTAAAATTCCTTTTTTCATCATGAATTATATTCTTTCAGCAATGCGCAACTTGGCGCTTCTTGCTCTATTGTTCATTTGTATTTCTTCTCTTGAAGGAACCATTAAGCCCCCCACCTTTTTAAAAGGAACATCAATATTTCCATAGAAATCCTTTTCAGGCTCTCCTTCAAACTGGCCAGCCCTTATAAATCGTTTCACTAATCGATCTTCTAAAGAATGGTAACTAATCGCGCTTAATCTTCCTCCTTTACTTAGCAGATCAGGGGCTTGCATTAGAAACTCTTCAATGACAGCAATTTCCTGATTCACTTCAATACGAACAGCTTGATAAATCTGTGCTAAAATTTTATGCTCCTTTGACTTGGGTAAAAATTGTCGCAATGCATCCTTCAATTGTTCTGTGGTTTTAATCGGACTTTCTTCTCTTTTCGCAATTATCGCTTTGGCCATTGCGCCACCACTTCTTAGATCACCATATTTAAACAATACGTTTTTCAACTCTTCAAAGGCATAATAATTAACCACCTGAAATGCAGAAACATTATTCTTCTTGCTCATACGCATATCTAAATCCGCATCAAAACGCGTAGAAAAACCGCGCTCTGCTTTATCAAATTGATGTGATGAAACGCCAAAATCTGCTAAAATTCCGTCAACTTTCCGAATGCCATAGAACTTTAAAAACTGCTTGATGTACCTGAAATTTTCGTTGATTAGCGTAAATCGATCATCTCCAAGCCCATTTGCCAAAGCATCTTCATCTTGATCGAAGGCAATTAACCTACCCTTATCTCCTAACCTTTTCAGAATCTCTTTAGAATGACCACCACCCCCAAAGGTTACATCGACATATATTCCGTCTTCCTTAATTCCTAGTCCATCTACAGACTCCTTCAATAAAACTGGGTTATGATACATATTCAAAGTCGTCATCATCATCTCCCATTACTTCCTCTGCCAAACTTGCAAAGTTCTCCGCCGTTTCATCTAACACTTTCTCGTAACTATTTTTATCCCAGATTTCAATAATATTTATTGTTGAACTTAAAACTACCTCTTTTGCTATTCCTGCCACTGCTACTAAGTTCTTAGGAATCAACATTCTTCCTGTAGCATCAATCTCTATCATTTTCACGCCTGCCGAAAAACGTCTTATGAAATCATTGTTTTTCTTTTTAAAGCGATTCTTTTTGTTCATCTTCTGCATAAGAAGGTTCCACTCCGCCATCGGATATAGCTCCAAACAAGGCTGAAAAACAGACCTTTTTATCACAAAACCCTCTTTCAGAACAGGAGCCATCTGATTTTTTAGGGCAACAGGTAGCATTACTCTACCTTTGGTATCGGCCTTACAGTCGTATGTTCCTATGAAATTGATCACTTAAAAGCTTGGTTTTCATTTTATAACTCAAATATATATATATTATTACCACATTTTACCACTTATTACCACTTTGTTAATAAAAAAACCTTTTTTTAGATGAACTACATCTATTTGGAGGCTAAAACGATCGTTCAAAAAATTGATTTTTAGGCGCCTTAGTTGTATTTAGAAAGAAAACAGCTATCTTTTGCCAGATTTAATGAACCGTTCTTATAAAACGGTAAATTGTATATTTGCCAGGTAAAGACAGAAGCACCCCCTCAATGGAAGAAAAACTAATTACTGCAGGAAAATTTAAGTATATTGAGATAGGGGAAGGCACCCCTATTGTCATTTTACATGGCCTCATGGGAGGCCTGAGTAATTTTCAGGGAGTTAGAGAATACTTTCCAGATAAAGGATATAAAATTATCATTCCAGAACTACCCATTTACGACATGCCCATGTTGAAAACCAACGTGAAGCAGTTTGCTAAGTATGTTCAAAAATTTATAGAATTCAAAGAACTGAAAGACGTTATTCTTTTAGGAAATTCTTTAGGTGGGCATATTGGACTATTACACTCTAAAATGTACCCAGAAATGGTAAAAGCTCTTGTTATCACAGGTAGTTCAGGCCTATATGAGAGTGCTATGGGTGACGGCTATCCAAAACGTGGTGACTATGAGTTTATCAAGAAAAAAGCACAAGATGTTTTTTACGACCCTGAAGTTGCTACAAAAGAAATTGTCGACGACGTTTTCGCTACTGTAAATGACAGGGTGAAGTTGGTAAAGACGCTTTCAATAGCTAAAAGTGCCATACGTCACAATATGGCGCAAGATTTGCCTCAGATGAAGACACCTACCTGTATCATTTGGGGAGAAAATGACGAAGTTACTCCACCAGATGTTGCTGACTTATTTAATGAATTACTACCCGATTCTGATTTATTTTGGATAAAAAAATGCGGACATGCGCCTATGATGGAGCACCCTGAAGAGTTTAATCAAATTCTTGATGCTTGGCTTCAAAAACGGGGATATAACTAAACAAAATAGTGTTCAGTTCGTTGTTTCAGTAGTCAGTTTTTATCTTTGCCAAATACCTAAGGCTGACTTCTTATTAAAATTCTAATTATTTAGTTGTGAAAATTAAATCTGCCCACTTTGTGATCAGTAACTCAGATGTGTCTAAATGCCCTTCTGAACCGCTACCGGAATATGCTTTTATAGGCAGATCTAATGTTGGAAAATCATCATTAATCAATATGTTGATGGATCGCAAGCACCTAGCAAAAACATCTGGCAGACCAGGAAAAACACAACTTATTAATCACTTCAAAGTTAACGAAAACTGGTTCTTAGTTGATTTACCAGGCTACGGCTATGCTCGAGTTTCTAAAAAAAACAAAAACACTTTCCAGAAGTACATCACTAATTATTTTGAGCAGCGCAAACAACTGGTATGCTCTTTTGTTTTAGTTGACATTCGACATGAGCCCCAAAAAGTAGACCTAGAATTTATGCAATGGATGGGTGAAAACGAAATTCCCTTCTGTATTATTTTCACCAAGGCTGACAAATTAAAGCCAAAGGCAATTGAACGACAAGTAGGTGAGTATTTGCAAGAATTAATTAACGGCATTTGGGAGGAAGCTCCGCAGCACTTTGTTACTTCCTCTTCGAATAATACTGGGCGTGATGAAGTGTTAAACTTTATAAGCTCAATTAACGAGGGATACTTTAAAGAGAACGCTCTTTAATCAAATCTATCAATAGTTCTGCATTTTCAATTCCATTCAATTCCCCTGTATTTACAAAAACTTCTAAGCCATTATTTGTTTCTACAAGCACTATTGGAAAATCAAACTTGTAACCAAATTTTGAGGCATAGACTTTTGCAAATTCATTTTTGTGCAAAAACACCATTTGCAAATCGGTTTCCTTTCTGAATTTTCTCCAGGTTGAACGCTCCGTAAAAGCACCGTAAGTAATATCACAAAGACTACAACCGTAGGTATCTGGACTAAATATTTTATGGGCGCTATCCACAATCACATTTCGAATACCCGAATCGGCATTGTAGATGAAAATTAGTTTGTGAGGAATTTTACTATTCATATGCCTTTACGATCACATTCTCTTAGGTCTGTAAAAATGACTCACACTTACAAATGCTGTATTCAGTTTAAGAAAACCCCCGTTTACTTCAATTCCAATTTCTCCGCAAAATAGTCGCAAAACTCCTTCATCTGCGCGGTCATCTTTTCATCTTGCGTAGCTTTCATAAAAGTATCTGAAAGGGAAACCAGCGTCTGATGAAAGAAAATTTTCATTTCATCTACGGGCATGTCTTTCGTCCATAAATCAATTTTTAGAGACTCTTTCTTCTTACTGTCCCAAACTGATAAAAGCATAGCTTTTGCTTCTTCATTGTCTACTCCCCCATCTTGAGCAGACCATTTTAGGGTTTCGGGTACGCGATTATCATCTAAGCCGACGGTTAAAGTAATTTCTGAACTATGTATAGCTGCCATATTAATTTCGAGGTTTGTAGTTTGCCTTTTTGAAAATTTCTTCTGCTGGTATATGTACTAATTGCTGAACGCTTATCTCATTTTTATTCATAAAAGCTCGAACAATTTGCCATCCTATATACTGGCCTAATCTGCCAGGTGATTCATTATCTAATTCCAATCCAAATTTCGAAAAAGGAGCAGGTTCTAAAAAACGCAAACTCAATTGCCCATCAGTGCTATATAAGTGTTCTTGTTCAATAAAATTTCTCCAAATCGGCTCTTCGTTTGCCAGCGTCCAATCCAACTGATCTTGTGAGTACCCCATCTTTATGGCATCGTCAGCAGCGGGCATAAACTTGTCTTTCAAGTATAACATTTTACCGTAATAAATCATATCTGCTAAGAAAGTACGATCTCGTAAAGGCGGAACTACCTTGCTAGCGAAATTGGCAGCAACATCACCTACCACGTATTTTTTATCCAATCCTGCAGAAATATATTTTTGAATATCTACATAAAAACGATGTTGTGGACCCAAGTAATTATCCAAACCAATTAATAACAAAGTATCCGCTAAAATCACACGGTATGTATACTCAACGTCATTGGTCAAAGTAATCACCTTCGGCACTTTAAACTCCGGAAAATAGTATTTGATATGCTGAAAAAGCGAGCTTAACTCTTCAGATTCATTTTCAAAATCAGGAAAGGTTTTACCCACCTCTTCAAATAGTTCTATTTGAATCGTGTCCTTTAGCTTAGCCTCCCAAGTACTATCCGCGAATTGCACTGGAAATAAATAAGGATACCTACTTTTCAACTTCAGAAGGTCAGCTGGTTTCGCCTCAGCAAATTCCCTGTCAAACCTTGAAACATTTATCTCCACCTGAATTTTTGCGATTTCTTCAGCTACTGCATCCTTGTCATTACATCCAAATAAAACAACGAATAGTAGTAAAACAATAAAAATTAGTCTTTTCATAGAAAGTAATTTCCCTAACATTTTAATATTAGACTGGTTCAGTTTATTTTCGGGCTAAAGTTAATAGTTTAAATAAACAAGTGATACATGCAAACGGAAAAAGTAGTAGATCATATTGTCAATTGGCTTAAAGATTATGCCACAAGTGCTAACATAAAAGGTTTTACGATTGGAATTTCTGGCGGAATAGATTCTGCTGTAACCTCAACGCTATGCGCCAAAACTGGCCTTGATCTGTTGTGTTTAGAAATGCCTATTCATCAAGCGGAAAACCAAGTGACTCGTGCCTCATCACATATTGAATGGTTACAAGCAAATTTCTCAAAAGTCTCACGCCAAATGGTTAACCTCACACCGGTTTTCGATAGTTTGGTAAAGGCAATTCCTACAGTAGCGCATGAGGCAGATCGATTTATGGCTTTAGCGAACACTCGTGCACGCTTGCGAATGACCTCTCTTTACTATTTTGCCGCACTAGAAGGGTATTTAGTGGCCGGCACGGGGAATAAAGTTGAGGATTTTGGAGTAGGATTTTACACAAAATATGGTGATGGAGGGGTAGATTTGAGCCCCATTGCAGACTTATATAAATCGGAAGTTTATGAGATAGCAAAATATTTAGGCATCAACACTGAAATACAACAAGCTGAACCAACTGATGGGCTTTGGGGTGACGACCGAACTGATGAAGATCAAATTGGTGCTTCCTACCCCGAATTAGAATGGGCAATGAAAATGAACGATCAGGGTAAAAGCAGTACAGATTTTAAAAATAGAGAAAAAGAAGTTTTTGAGATTTTCAAAAGATTTAATTACGCCAATCAACATAAGATGATTCCGATACCAATTTGTAAGATTCCAAGTACACTGATCTAACCCTTTGACCTAATTAGTTGTGTTTAAGTCGAATAAAATCACAAAAAATGCTTCGTCTGCGAAAAAAATACAACATTTGTTAACGAATTAGATAATTAAACCTTACATTGCCTGTCAGTAATTATAGACAGACCGACAACCAACGGTTTTTTGTCCCCAAAACATAGTAAAATGATTAAAGTACTAATTGCAGACAATCATCCAATCATACGGATGGGAGTAAAGCACGTATTGGATTCCGCAACTGGCTTTCAAGTTGTAGACACTGTGTCCACCACAGCCGAATTGTTTGAACGCCTAGAAAAAGTGACTCCAGACGTTATAATGCTAGAAATGGATATTCCTGAAATTAATGGAATAGCTACGCTACGAAAAATTAAAAAAGAATACCCAGACATTAAAGTTTTGATGTACAGTGGTCAGTCGGAAGACGTTTACGCCCTAAGTACCATCAGAGCCGGTGCTTTTGGATATTTATCTAAAGCTTCTGATATTGATTATATCATCTCAGCAGTAAGAAAAGTTAGTGAAGGTAACATGTTCATCACAAACGAACTTGCACAACGACTAGCTTTCGACGAAGGCACACAGAAGCCACGTCGTTTCTTTAGAAAACTCTCTACGAGAGAAGTTGAAGTATTAAAATTATTGGCCAGTGGAAAGCGAAACAAAGACGTTGCTCAGGGTCTTAATTTAAACGAAAAGACGGTCAGTACTTATAAAGCGCGTTTAATGAAAAAATTAAACGTTGACAATATGGTCGATCTCTTACAGCAAGCTAAAGCATTAGAGCTATACTAGCAACGCATGTATTAACAGTTCATAAAAAAAGCCTGACCTTTGTCAGGCTTTTTTTATTTTCTAAAACTCTTAAAACTAGTTTCTGTATTACGAAAGAACCCTATTCAACTTTCTATTGAGAAGCGTATTTAACTGCAAGTAATTCATAATCTCTTCGAGTGTCTCGCGGTTATCTTCTTGATTATCTTTTGTGTTATTTTGAAGCGCTGCCATTCTTTTTTTAATCAAAAAACAACGCAATGTCAATATTGTCTCACTCACCAATTGTGAGACAACCGTTTCCTTCCTCTTTGGGTAAATTTCTTTTCGAGCCCAATCATGCAAAGCGTACTTTTCTTCTTCCATCAAAATAGAGGACACTTCTGAAATCATCTCTTGATCTAAATTTACCAAGAAGGTATTTACGGCAAAATCTTCTTTCTCATTTAGTTCGGCGATAAGCTTCAGATAAATATTTCGAAATTTTTCATTGGTCAACTCAATCTCATCATCCTGTAAATCCAAATAGATTTTCTCATAAACCTTTATTTCTGAAGACTCTGGTTCTAAAATCAAATCACCTTCTTCATTTTCTTTTAAAACTAAATCTTCAAACTCTTGCTGCTCTTTACCGTAGAGTAATAGAATTTCTATAATCTTGCGCTCTAGCTCATACTGCACATCTACCTTTTCAACAGCAACTTCATTCTTGACAACAGCAAACGCTTTTTGTTCTTGTTGTACTTTTTTTGAAGCGTCAGCTACATCTTTTTTTCCTATCTGAGCAAGCGTGCTAAAAAGAACACCCTCAGAAACATTCATAATACTCGCACATTCCTGAATATAAATTTCTCGTTTGATTGCGTCAGGAATTTTTGCAATACTATTCACAATATCTCGAACTGTATCCGCTCGCTTAATTGGGTCGTCGGCTGCTTCTTCAGCTAACAGATTAGCCTTGAATTGAATAAAGTCTTTAGAATTTGTATTTAAATATTCAAGAACTTCCTCTAAATCATTATTCTTTGAAAAACTATCAGGATCTTCTCCTTCTGGGAAAGTGCAAATCTTCACATTCATGCCTTGCTCCAAAATCAAATCGATTCCACGTAAAGAAGCACGCAACCCTGCGGCATCACCATCAAAGAGGACTGTGATATTTTTGGTCAAGCGATTGACAAGTCGAATTTGATCAGAAGTTAAGGCGGTACCACTTGAAGCAACCACATTCTCAATTCCTCTTTGATGAAATTGGATAACATCGGTATAGCCTTCAACTAAATAACAATTATCCTCCTTGGCAATAGCCTGTTTTGCATAATAGATTCCATAAAGCACTTTGCTCTTATGGTAAATATCACTTTCTGGAGAATTCAGATATTTAGCCGCTTTCTTGTCATTAGTTAAAATTCGGCCACCGAAACCCAAAACCCTCCCACTCATAGAGTGAATAGGAAACATAACTCGCGCCTTAAACCGGTCAAACTTTTTTGATTTACTTGGATCAGTAGCATCACTCTTAACAATAGTCAAGCCTGTTTTCTCAAGGTAGTTCAACTGATAAGCATTTTCTAAAGCCGCCATGGTAAAACCATCCCATTGGTCTAAACAATATCCTAAATGAAACTTTTTAATGGTCTCATCTGTAAATCCTCTTTCTTTGAAGTAGCTCAGTCCGATAGCTTTACCTAGTTCGCTTTTCAATAAAATTTCTGAAAAGTACTTTTGAGCATATTCAGAAACCAAATACATGCTTTCACGCTCGTTGGCTTCCTCTTTTTGTTCATCTGTACGCTCCGTTTCCTCTATTTCAATATTATATTTTTTCGCCAGGTATTTTATGGCTTCAGGATAGGTAAAATGCTCATGTTCCATCAAAAAGGCAACCACATTACCGCCTTTTCCACTACTAAAGTCTTTCCAGATTTGCTTTACCGGCGACACCATAAAACTGGGGGAGCGTTCATCAGTAAACGGACTCAAACCCTTAAAGTTGGTGCCTGATTTTTTCAATTGCACAAAATCACCAATAACCTCCTCTAAGCGAGCAGTTTCATATACTTGGTCTATGGTAGATTTTGAGATCAATTCAGCTTGCTATTCTATTCACGAGATATCGTTATCCGTATCGGTAAATATAAGGTAAAATCAATCTCTATAAAACCCAAACTCCATTTTCACAGCCTCCTTTTTCCTTAGCAAATGCCTTGCATTAGCATGCAGATTGTTCCCGCTTTGTATTATCGACTAACAAACGCTGTACTAAGCTTCAAAAAAAGAAGCTATAATCTAGAGAATTACGTGGATAAAATTGAGTAGCAGCTGAGGTCTATCTTTGCTCTTCTCAAAAAATAAACAGAAAATTAAAACACCAAAAAAATTGGTAGATAGGGGCTTAATCGGCTGGTGTTAGATTTCTAAAATTTCTAGTTCGATTCGCAGTCAAACTAGAAATTCAAGAAATCTGGTTTAAAATAAATTTAGAATTAATCCAAATCAAATCTCAATCCTAAAGAAATGTTTCGTTGCTCAACAATTGCATTTTTAAAAACAGGGTTTAAATCATACTTAGCATACAGCTGTATTCCGTCAAAACCAACATAGGCACTTAACCCATAAATAAAACTAGATGTATTATAGCCTCCTTTTAATTTATCCTTAACATTTCTACCCTCTCGTGTATACTTTAATTTTTGCCTTGTTCCAATATTGAATCCTCCATACCCTCCTATACCAAATCGAAACTGGTCACGGATCGAATACCGTATTTTTTCTTTCGTTTCACTAAATTTTGATGGTCCAAACTCAAAATGTATTGGAAAAACTAGATTATCCATTCTAAATTTAGATTTTTTCAATTCAGATTCAAACTCTTGAAGTTCTGCTTGCCCATTATCCACAATAAAGTACTGGTTATTTTTGGGCTTAAGTCCATTAAACTGAAACGACACACCGTAGTGTAAGCGCAAAGCATTCGAATTTTTAAAAACCCTTGTTCGCCATGCCCAACCCAATTCAACAAATCGGCTTCCTCCAAGTTTGTATGGAGAATCTTCGAGAGACTCACCCTTAATCAATGTGTTATTAAGACCAACAGCCACAACTACATCTGAATAGGTTCGTCGGTCATATTTCTCAACAAAATCAGTCTCATTTTTTAATAATCTAATTCCGAAAAGCCGCTCTCCGTCTTCTCTTTTATTTCCCCAATCAAGCTCAATAGCTCTGACGTAATTTAAGGTATCAAGCTCCAATACCTGGCCGTCATTTCTTTTCAATAACTCAATTTTACTCGTTAAAATAGCCACTCTATCTTCAATATTTTGAGCACGTTTCTTCGCTACATCTTCCTTGAGCGTTTTAGCCTGTTCAATTGTTATTGACTTACTTTTTTGTTGTGCGTTGATTTTTTCAACTTCTAGTTTTAGCGCTTCTTTTTCTTGTTCTGTTACTTGAACTTTTAGATTCTCTAAAATTTCGATTTTGCTTTTTAACTTATCCTCTTGGGCGCTCACCTCCTGAGAGACAAACTGAATAAGTACTAGTAAAACATAAAGTGTAATTGTCCTCATAATAGTTTTGATTTAAATGCCTCTCACCGCCCCCCTCTTATTCAGAGGGGCAGACCGAGACCTAATTAGTGATTGATGAATATTTATTTGTTGCGATCTGCAACGGCGGTACGTACTTTTAAAAACCCTGTTTTTAAAGATTCAAAAATTTGATCTCTAAAAGACTGATCCAATTCGTCTTCAACTTCTGTCAACAGGGCCATGGCATCGACGGAACCATTTTCATTAAAAAGTTTGTCTCGAAGTATTTCTTCTTGTGCATTTCGCAATAAATTATCTACTTCTACATTGGTTAATGCACCATTATTCTGTTCAAGAGAATCTACAGCCGCAACAATTTCCAATATCTTGGTGTGAATTACCTCCTCTTTGGATATCTCAACTGTTGCCACTTTTTCAAGAACTGATTCAATTCTCACATCCATTTTTTCTACTGAAGCCACCTGATTCTTTACCATTGAAATCGAATGTTCATTTCTCGATTTAATAGCGCTTGAAGATTGCTCTTTACTTGGTTGAGATTGAACAACTGCTTCTTGAGCATCCCTAATTTCTATTTCAGAACTTATTTTATTCTCAATGGCTTCCTCATTAGTATCAACAATTTGAACATCAGTAGCATTTACCGTGTCGCTAGTATTGAAATACAATATAGAAATAATCAAAAACCCTATCACAGTTGCTGCTATACCGTACAAGAAATAATCGCGTTTCTTTGCTCGCGGTGTTTCGGCATCAAGCCTTTCAGATAAGCTTTCCCATGCAGTAGCAGAAGGCCTTATTTCACGCTCCTCAAGTTGATTTTTAATATGTTTTTCAAATTTATTTGGTGCCATACCCTATAATATTTTGTTGCTTTAATTTTTCTTTGAGCATTTTTCTTGCCTTGAACAATTGTGATCTTGATGTACCCTCTGAAATATTCAACATCTCTGCTATTTCAATATGCGAGTAGCCTTCGATTGCAAAGAGGACAAATACCGCTCTATATCCTTCTGGCAGAGCATCAATCAAATTTTGAATATGCGCTACGTCTAGTTCTGAAGATGCAGGCGTACTTTCTAAGGTAGTTCTGTCATAGATACTGTCATCGTATACTACAAATTGTAGTTTGCGCAGGTGCGTAATACTTTCGCGCACCATGATTCGGCGTACCCATCCTTCAAAACTTCCGTCGAATCTAAAACTATCTAGGTGTTTAAAAACCTTTACAAAACCATTTACCATTACATCTTCAGCGAAATGAATATCCTTAATATACTGCCTACAAACGCCGAGCATTTTTGGAGCATATTTTTCGTAAAGGTGCTTTTGCGCCTCTCGGTTGCCTAATGCTGATTTTTTTATCAGCTGCCTCTCATTTTTATAGAATGGAATAATCTTCAAAACAGTTTTGGTTATCTTCTATTAGTATAGACGTGCGATGTTTTGGAAACGTTGCCTGAAGTTTGATTTTATTTAAAAAAAGTTTCTCTATCTTTTTAAGAAATTTTTTATGATTACCTAATCTACAGGTTTTGTTTTAAAAAGTAAAAGTCTACTTCACCACTTGACTTGGTTCCTTGAAAAGATACTTTATACACTACTCCTACTTAGGAATGCACCCTTATGTGGGCCTGTGTGCGCAACAACAATCCTACTTTTTACGGTCTACAACATAGTTAACCATAAGTTCTAAAGCATCTTTGTAATCTGATTTAGGGTAGTCTTTTAACAAGAGAAGTGCTTCATTTTTATAGGTCAACATCTTTTCTACTGCGTAGTCTAGCCCCCCTTTTTCTTTTACAAAGGCGATAACTTTTTTGACTCTTTGCTTGTCTTTATTATAATTTTTGACGGAATTGATCAGCCATTTTTTTTCATCCTTAGAACAAATATTCAAAACATGAATTAAAGGAAGTGTCATTTTCTGCTCTTTGATATCAATACCAGTAGGTTTTCCAATTGCAGTATTACCATAATCAAAAAGGTCATCTTTAATTTGAAACGCCATACCGCAAAGCTCACCAAATTTTCGAAAATTTTCTACATCAGGCGAATCTGGCTTCACAGAACAGGCCCCTAGTCCGCAACATGCCGCTATTAAAGTTGCTGTTTTCTGACGGATGATATCGTAATAAACTTCTTCTGTTATGTCTAGACGTCTTGCTTTTTCGATTTGCAGTAATTCGCCCTCGCTCATTTCGCGAACTGCAACAGATATTATTCGTAGCAAATCAAAATCTCCATGATCAATAGAAAGTAACAATCCTTTCGACAACAAGTAATCGCCTACTAGAACAGCGATTTTGTTTTTCCACAAAGCATTAATCGAAAAGAATCCACGACGCTTATTACTTTCATCAACAACATCATCATGTACTAAAGTGGCGGTATGTATCAATTCAATTACAGAAGCCCCGCGATACGTGCGCTCGTTTATCTCTCCGTCATTGAGCATCTTTGCGGTAAGAAAGACGAACATAGGTCGCATTTGCTTTCCTTTCCGATTTACAATGTAATGGGTTATGCGATTTAACAGCGCAACATTTGAGGACATGGACTCCCGAAACTTTGATTCAAAGAGTTCCATTTCTGGGCGAATCGGATCTTTTATTTGTGATACTATCTTCAAAGTATAATCTATTTTACCAATACGTTTGCTCGGAAGTATAAAATTAGGCAAAAGGAAGCAGGAAACAGTCTTCTGTTCGCAGTATTCAGTTCGCAGCGTTCAGTTTTATGCTTACGAAAAATCTAGCTTTTTGCTTAAAACCGGCTTACTACTATTACCTTACTTCTACTGCTTATTGGCCAGTTGTCCGCAAGCAGCGTCAATATCCTTACCTCTAGAACGGCGAACCGTTACGGTAATTCCATTTCGTTCAAGCGTTTTTACATACATATCTATAGCTGTATTCTCCGCTTGTTGAAACTCACCATCGTCAATGGGGTTATATTCAATTAGATTTACCTTAGATGGTGCAAATCGGCAAAATTCCACCAAAGCATCAACATCTTTTTGAGCATCGTTTATACCATTCCAAACCACATATTCATAGGTGATTCTATTTTTAGTCTTACTATACCAATACACCAAAGCTTCTCGAAGGTCCGTTAAAGTAAATGTTGCGTTAAATGGCATAATTGACGTTCGTATCTCGTCAATGGCGGAATGGAGCGAGACTGCTAAATTGAATTTCACTTCTTCATCTGCCATCTTTTTAATCATCTTAGGAACCCCTGAAGTCGAAACGGTAATTCGCTTTGGAGACATCCCTAAGCCCTCTGTAGATGTGATCTTATCAATTGCTTTCAACACGTTGTTATAGTTCATGAGTGGTTCGCCCATGCCCATAAATACGATATTACTTAAGGGTCTATCAAAATAGAGTCGACTTTCATTATCTATCACAACCACTTGATCGTATATCTCATCAGGATTCAAATTCCGCATACGCTTCAATCTTGATGTAGCACAAAATTTACAATCCAAACTGCATCCAACCTGACTTGACACACAGGCAGTTGTTCTGGTTTTGGTAGGTATCAATACAGATTCAACGATCAAATCATCATGTAAGCGGACTGCATTTTTTATAGTACCATCAGTACTACGCTGCATCAAATCAACCTTAATATGGTTGATAACAAAATTAGCTTCCATCATTTCGCGTGTTTCTTTTGAGAGGTTCGTCATTAGCTCAAAAGAATGCGCAGATTTCTGCCAAAGCCATTCATAAACTTGATTGCCGCGAAAAGCCTTATCGCCATTTTTAACGAAGAACTCTCGCAATTGCTCACGCGTTAAAGCACGTATGTCTTTCTTTTTTATTTCCACGTATAGGGTAGATAAAAAAATCCCTCTTTTAGTAAATTGTACGAAAGAGGGATTAGTATTTATTTATGATGGTTGTTTAGCTCCACTAAGGTATACCTTAGTTAGCAGGTACTTATATAATTAACATTGCATCACCGTACGAGTAAAACTTGTACCCCTCTAGGATTGCCTCTTTGTATGATTTTTTCATTAAATCATGACCCATAAAAGCAGAAACCATCATCAACAATGTAGATTTTGGTAGGTGAAAGTTGGTAATCATTGCAGTAGCTAGACTAAACTCATATGGAGGGAAAATAAATTTATTCGTCCACCCATCATGTGTATTCAAGGTATGCTGAGAAGACACAGCACTCTCTAAACCACGCATAGCAGTAGTACCTATTGCGCAAATTCTACGTTTGTTTGCCTTAGCGTTGTTTACGATCTCTGTTGTCTTTTCATCAATAATCAACTCTTCACTATCCATTTTGTGTTTTGAAAGATCTTCAACCTCAACAGGATTGAAAGTACCCAAACCAACATGTAAAGTTAATTCTGCAAATTTAATTCCTTTGATCTCTAAACGTTTTAAAAGATGTCTTGAGAAGTGTAAACCGGCAGTAGGGGCAGCAACGGCACCTTCATGCTTTGCATAAATCGTTTGGTAACGATCTTCATCTTCTGGCTCTACATCTCTTTTGATATATTTCGGCAAAGGTGTTTGACCCAATTCTTTTAATTTTCTTCTAAAATCATTGTATGATCCATCGTAAAGAAAACGCAAGGTTCTACCTCTAGAGGTAGTATTATCAATAACCTCTGCAACTAAAGTCTCATCATCTCCAAAATACAATTTGTTGCCAATCCGTATTTTTCTTGCAGGGTCTACAAGTACATCCCAAAGGCGTTGCTCTTCATTGAGCTCGCGAAGTAAAAACACTTCGATACGCGCACCAGTTTTTTCTTTATTTCCGTATAATCTCGCAGGAAATACTTTGGTATTGTTCATTACCATGATATCATCTTCGTCAAAATAATCAATCATGTCTTTGAACATTTTGTGCTCAATTTTGCCGGTATCCTTGTGGATTACCATCAACTTAGATTCATCTCTATTTTCTGAAGGATGCTCTGCTAGTAAGTCATCAGGAAGCTCAAAACTGAAGTGTGATAATTTCATTTACAGTGGTTTAGTTCGAATTTTTTTCGGCTGCAAATATACGACCCCGAGATAGGGGTTGTCAAGTAAAACGATGATTAAATGCAGATTATAATTCTTTTACCAAAAATTGTAGTTGTTTCAGATCTTTCCAGTAATCAGGATATGATTTTGAAACTACTTCAGCATCATTAATAACAACTGACGTTTTCATAGCCAAAGGGGCAAAAGCCATGGCCATTCTATGATCGTTATAGGTTTCAATAACAATGTCTGCTTTGATGTCAGTCGAAGGTGCTAGAGTCAAATCTTCATCAGAAACGAAGATAACCGCGCCTAATTTTGAAAGTTCGGCATGTAAGGCTTCTAAACGATCGGTCTCCTTAATTTTCAATGTATGGAGCCCCGTAAGAATACAACTAATTCCTAAACCAAAACAAGTTACTACTATCGTTTGTGCTATATCTGGAGCGTTTACAAGATCATATTGAACACCTGAGAGTTGACAGTTCGTCGTTTTCTTTAATGTGATACTATTTTCTTCAAAAACAGTTTCAACTCCGAAATCTGAATAAATCTTTGCAAGAACACTATCACCCTGAAGACTATTCTTTTTGTAGGCCGATAATTTAATTTCTGTTCCCAGCTCTGAAAGCGCAACTATACTATAAAAATAAGAAGCAGAACTCCAATCTGATTCTACTACTAAGTTTGTTTTAGCAACCTCATGTTTTGGTGATATCCTAATCGTATTTTCTTCAAAAGAGCTTTCTACTCCTATCTCATTTAATAACGAAAGGGTCATTTTAATATAAGGTACTGAAGTAATTTTTCCGACTAATTTTAATTCGAGTCCGTTTTCTAAACTTGGAGCAATCAATAACAATGAAGAAATATATTGACTACTAATGTCGGCCGGTAGACTTACCACGCTTTTAATAAGCTTTTTTCCTTTGATACGAATTGGCGGGTATCCATCATTCTTTTCATAAACAATGTCTGCGCCTAAACTTCTCAAAGCGTCTACTAAAACCTTAATAGGCCGTTCGGTCATTCGCTGTGAACCTGTTAAAGTAACTTCCTTACCTTCTTGAGATGCAAAATAACCTGTTAAGAAACGCATGGCAGTACCTGCATGGTGAATATCTACACTACCATTTGAAATTTGCAAACCCTTTTGCATCACCTCAGCATCATCTGAGTTAGAGAGATTGCTAATGGTCAAATTAGCATACAATGCCTGCAGTAACAACGACCGATTTGACTCACTTTTAGAGCCTGTTATTTGCAGCGTTGCTTGTAAAAGATTGTTCAACGGACCTGATAGATGTAATTTCAACGTAGTGTGCTCTTTTGATGGTTTCTATATTTCGAAGTGTACAAATAAAAACAATACTTAGTACAACCCAAAATCAGGAGCTAAAGATAACACTATTTCAACTTTTTGTTATTGTGGTGCCGGTCGTGATCACGCTTCGTTTTTAGATCTAGTTTCTTATCGAAAGCTTCTTGAAGATTTACGCCAGTTTGATTTGCTAAGCAAAGTACAACAAACATCACATCAGCAAGTTCTTCACCTAAATCTTTGTCTTTATCTGACTCTTTTTCGCTTTGCTCGCCGTACCGACGAGAAATAATTCGAGCTACCTCGCCTACTTCTTCAGTGAGTTGTGCCATGTTCGTAAGCTCGTTAAAATAACGAACCCCATGCTCTTTTATCCAATTATCAACCGCTTTCTGAGAATCTTCAATTTTCATCCAATTAGATTTTAGACAAAACTACCTTTTCATTCATTTTTTCAATCATTTTTTTATAAAATTCTTTCAGATTGAGGTAATGTTGAACAGGAACAATGGCTAGATTCATCTCCGTACTAACCTTTAGTTGAAGTAAACTGCCTTTGTTTATCAACATAAATTTAAAACTACCCATCTCTTCTGGCAATGCGATAGATAATGATTTAGGTAAATTCTCAACCTGATAACCATCTGGTATGGTTATGCTGGAGGCAATACTCATTCCTGAAGGATAACCAAAATCTACTGGAAAATCACGTTGTTCTAGCCTGAAAGGATTTTCTGTTGTGGTTAAAAATAAAAGTGGTGAAAAATATATTCTATCTGAAATAACATCGATATCATTATCCATACGATATTCATAAGATAGAACTGCTGATTTACTTATATCATTGTTGTTTTTTACATCGAGGTTACTAATTTCAATTTTTCCATTCTCCTCTTCTAAATTCCTAATAAATTCATCTTCGCTAGCTGTATTAAAAGAATTACGAAAAGACATCGCTTTGTGGTTTGAGAGTGATTTACGCAACTTGCCTTGAATGGAACCCGTCGGGGATAAGTTGGCATTTAAAAAAATACGAGTCGTGCTTTTATTTTCGGGATAAAGACCAATAGTTTTCGACGTGCCATCATTTTTAATTATTCTACCGTTCCAGTTTAAAGTTCTGAAAGGTAATACACTCGGTGAGCTGTATGCGCTAGTGGCATCTAAAAGAACAGTTCCTTCAGGAAATTCCACACTGCTAACAACATAATTATAACCTTCACGAGTTGGAAAAAGCGGAATACCATTTGATCGGGTGCTTACCAGAACAGGATTTGAATTCAATCCGGCATAACTTAACATTGCTGTTAGCATTAAATTAATTTCAGCAACATTACCCACTCCTTCTTTGTAGGCTTTTCTAACCCCATCTCTGGTGTATTTACCATAAAATTCATTCCATTTTACTTTTGACTTCACTAGGTCAAAAATTTTCAACATCTTTTCTTGAGGCTCATTAACTCCAGAGATTATTGCATCTACATCATCTTCGAAATACGAAGTCCGCTTTAATTCGTTACCAAATCTAGAGCTATCGTAAATGGCTTTCACCACGGCCTCCCAAGAGGTGGCATATGATTCTCTAGGTGTGTCAGGAAATTGAGTATACGACAATTCATATTTAACTCCCGCTCGATAATTGTTTAATTCATTCACATAGGGCTCATCTTTTAATGCGGGAACGTTCTGCATTTCATACTTGGAGATATTGCTAAAATACTGCTGAGACCCTCTTTGTACTTTTGTGCTTCCAAGCCCTTTTAGCGGGCCATTTCCACCGCCATCAGCTACTCTTTGCTGATAATTCAAGGTTCTATTTACTCGTTCAGTTTTTGGCACAACGTTAAAAAATCCTTTTGTATTCACCCTGAAAACAAAATATTCTGGTGAATCTAGTGTCGCTTCTAATTTTCGTATAGGTATACCATGTTGAAAGACAAACTCATCAACATTTGAAATAAAAGGCGAAATCACTTCGTATTTGTATTCTATAACCGAGCCCTCTTTAATATTGGGCATAGTGAAAGATTCTTGACTTCGGTAATCTGAAAGTTCAACTTTAAACTCGCCCTCCTTTTTTAATGAAACTTCTACAATTTCACCACCTTGTAAATTATAGGTCTTCGCTTTTAATTTACTTAGCTCCTCTTTGCTGCTACTATTTTTAAATAGCACAACTTTTTTAGTTGCATAGTCAAAACCATCTTTATTGTATATTTTGATCCTCTCATGAACCCTAGTCACTAATTTAAAACCTACACCAGCATTATATTCAAAATTGGTTTTTCTGTATTTATAGAGGTACTCTGCAGCAGCCGAGCTATCAATTCGGCTAAATTTTTCTTCCAGTTCTTCTTTAGAAACCTCTCCGAATTTATAATCTTGGGCGTTTAGTATTGAAGCTGTTAGCAGTATACTAACTAAGAGGTGATTTTGAAATTTAATCATGATATTTGTGTTTGTTGGTATGGTAGTAGTTTATTTTTTTACAAGAACAATTTGTGCATTATCTGCCCTAGCTGTTTGCTTCCTGAAATTACGATAGTCAGCGTATTTTTCTTTCGGGTAAACCCCCTTCTTTAGCAGCAATTTTCTTTTGTAGCTAATCGAATTGGCTTCCTTATCTTCTTCAATGAATACTTGATACGTTCCGAAATCAGTATCGATAGATTTTTCAGTTGGAATGGCTTCAATCGTAAAGCCTTCAGGAAGTTGAATAACAAACTCGTCTTCATCTAAATACCCGCGTTGAATCTCAAACGAAAGCTTTCTGTTTCGATATCTATCGGGCACATAGCCATTATTATTGAAGGCATTTACGGCAAAAAGAATTCGGTTGCCGCTCATCGAAGCATAGTTGGTCGCTTGCAAATCAACCTTCTCTTTAAAAATAACCTTATCTCTATCATTTTCAAAACTATACTTATCGACCTTGAGATTATTAATCGCACTCCAATAGCTTTTGTAATGCTTTAAAACATCATCCTCAGACGCTCGCTCTAGTTTAAAGCGATTATCATATTGAATACCTTTTGTAGAAATGGTAGCATTTCCAGAAATATCTCCCGAGGAGTTTAACGTGTATTCTGCTTTTATAAATTGATAATTATCCTCGTTGATATACGCAACGGTATTTACAATTTCGCCCCCTTCAGGTTTTACAACCAACGCCTTTCTGTCATCAGTAAAATCACCCACAAAACCAAAAGGATGAACCTGCGAGGTACAGTCTATCCAATAATATTTATCATTATAAGGAATTGCTAAAATGGCATGATTACCCTGCAAAGCCGCAAAGTCCGCATCGAAATCAACCTGTCTATTTCCAGCATGTATTACGGTATAATATGAGGGTACATCAACTGCTTTTAACAAGGCATATGTATAATTCGACAAGCCTTTACAATCTCCATATTTTACGCGATCAACATCTATAGCGCGTATAGGCTTCCAGCCACCGATACCGATTTGCACACTAATATATCTTGTATTGTCTTGAACATATTTATAGATGATTTTTGCTTTTTCAAGCGCATCATCAACACCCGCAACCAGATCTTTCGCCTTTGCAATGGTAGCAACATCCAAAACCGCCCTGTCTTTTAATAGGGCATTGTTCATCCAAGCCCCCATATCTTTCCAATCCTTTACTTGTGCTTCCTCTCCTTTCAAATTGAAGGTATTCAACCTCACTTTTAAACGCGGAACAACATCTCTAAATGCAGGCCCAAGACTTTCCGATTTTATAGCTTGAATATTTGAAGCCTCATAAACTATTTTTCTTCTCTCTTCTTTTTTAGAAACGGTAATAGACTCGAGGTTGAATTCTTTTATTTCTGGTTTAAGCTCTTCATTAGCAAAGGTGATGCTATAATAGCTTTTTTCAACGCTAACCTTATAGTTGGAAAGGAAGTACCAAGGCGGAAAAAAACCGGTATCAGAAGTCTCGATCGTATAATTGAATGAAATGGTATAGGGGTAACTAGTTGGTATATAATTATTTACAAGCAAACGATCATCGGTATAAAGTGAAAACCCATCTACAGCACTTATATCTTTAAAGTCTTTCTTCTTGATATGGTCCAACTCTTTGCCTAATTTATCATAAACGAATACATCGAGGCTTTTTATTTTTTGTTCTTTATCATACGCTAAGCGATTTGTAGCAAAGCTATTTCCATCTTTATTGAGAACAGTGGTAACCTGTTTTACAACGTAGGTCATCTTATTGGTTGCCAACAGGTTTATTTTCATCTCATCTAAGCGAACAATAGCATTTGAATTGTCAGTCAGACTTTTGTCTAATAAAAGAGATTGATATGAAGTTTCTTGTGCTAGACTGGTAAAACACAGCACTAGGGTACTTAGTATTGCAAATAAGCGCATTGGTTAAATTTGGTGGTTTAAAAACAAAAGCTATATTACTAATTTTCTTACATATTTCGTTAGAAAATCGACAAAATAGAGCTATTCTTTGTTCTTTGAATCTATGATAATGGTAACAGGGCCATCATTTAACAGCTCAACTTTCATATCAGCTCCAAAAATACCTGTTCCAACATTTTTACCAAGATCAATTTCTAGCTGAAGAATAAATTTATCATACAAAGGAATCGAAATATCTGGTTTTGCCGCTTTTAGGTAAGAAGGTCGATTTCCTTTTTTTGTAGATGCGTGTAATGTAAACTGACTTACTACAATAGCATCTCCTTTAGTATCAAGAAGCGATGCATTCATCACACCATTCTGATCATTAAAAACACGGAGATTTGTGATTTTTCTAGAAAGCCACTCTATATCTTCTTGCGAATCTTCACTTTCAATACCAAGAAGAATGAGAAGTCCTGCTTTGATTTCGGAAATTAGTTGTCCTTCAACGGTAACACTTGCTCTTGATACTCTTTGAATTACTGCTCTCATGACTTTCCTTCAGAATACCCTTCTTTGAGAGAAGGTGTTTTACTTTTTACTTGTATGAATATCTATTCTATAGTTTTCATCTTCACCCGTTATCATTTGAACATAACTTTTGTAACGCGTCCATGCCACGGTATCATTATCTAAAGCTTCTTTAACAGCGCATAGGGGTTCATCTAAATGTAGGCAATTATTGAATTTGCAATTGATTTTTAATTTAAAGAATTCTCGAAAGTAATCTCCAATTTCTTCTTTCTCCATATCGACAATTCCGAAGCCTTTAATTCCGGGAGTATCTATAATTCTTGCACCAAAACTCAGATCATACATTTCTGCGAAAGTCGTAGTATGCTGCCCTTGTAAGTGTTGTTCTGAAATTTTCTTTGTTTTTAGGTCAAGGCTCTTTTCTATTGCATTGACCAAAGTAGATTTCCCAGCTCCTGAATGACCTGCGAACATGCTGGTTTTTCCAATCATAAGTTCTTTGACCTTTTCTACATTTTTTCCTGTTTCTGCTGAAATACCGATACATTCATAACCAATATTTCTATAGAGCGCAGCCAAATATTTTATCTCAAGTAACTCGTCATCAGTATAGGTGTCGACTTTATTAAAAAGCAACACCACAGGAATATCATAAGCCTCAGCTGAAGCTAAAAATCGATCAATAAATACAGGATAGGTCTTCGGGTTATTTAGCGTAACTAATAAGAAAACCTGATCTAGATTAGATGCAATTATATGAGTTTGTTTCGAAAGGTTGACCGATTTTCGAATAATGTAATTCCTGCGATCTTCAATTTTAGAAATGGTTCCTACGGTAGCATCGCCCAATTCTTCAATCTTAAACTGAACAACATCACCTACCGCAATCGGATTCGTGCTTTTGATGCCTTGAATACGAAATTTACCCTTGATTCTACATTCATAAAAAGTACCCTCCTCAGTTTTTACGGTGTACCAGCTTCCGGTAGATTTATAAACAATTCCTACCATACTAAAACTAAAGAATATTCCATAACTACAAAGTAACTGTTTTCTTAGCAAATAAATATGATAATATTATCATAGTACCTGTCTTAAAAAAAACTAACAATTAATTTCATTTAGTTCCGTTGTACACACATCAAACCCATTAAACCTAAATTTCAAGTATTATGAAAAAAACAATTTTTAGCATTACAATGATTATTTTTGGAGCCCTAAGTATGAGCGCTCAACAATTTAAGGTAATTACGAGTGTAGAATCTATTGTGTCAAGTGGTCTTGGCCGCTCAAGAATCATAGATGTTAACGAAGAGAAAGATCACACTGAGTTCACAACAACTCAGACAGATGAAGATAACACGCGTAACAAATCTAAGAGAGATGAAATTAGAGTTAAAAACTTTGATGAAACCAAGTTGCTAAACTTTTTTAATATCGCTGGTATCCGTTTTCAAAATATTGCTGCTAACGACGCACTAATATCTTCAAAAATAAATGCCATGGTAGCCGATGGTTGGGAGCTTGCTTTCGTAACCAGTGCCGTTGAAAGTGATGGTGGTAAAGGAGATAAGTCTGGTATTTTTATTACAAGATATATTTTCAAAAAATAACATAAATAAAAACCCCAGCTTTCGCTGGGGTTTTTATTTATTTAAGCTTTTACTATTTTCTCTTGGTGATTAATAGATTCTTGGTGAATCGCTTTGAACATTCTCAAAACAAACTCCTCACTAAGACCTTTTGTCTCTCCTTCTAGAATCATCTTACCTAAAATCTCATTCCAACGGTTGGATTGTAAAACGGCTACGTTTTTTTCCTTTTTCAAGCTTCCAATTCCGTCTGAAATTTTCATTCGCTTTCCTAAAGTTTCAAGTAATGTATTATCAATTACATCTATTTGAGCTCTTAAGTTGCTTAACTTACTATTATATGCGGCTTCAGGGTCAGATTCTTTTCTAATTTTTAGATCATCCATAATTTGCACCAAACGCTCAGGGGTCACTTGCTGTGCAGCATCACTCCATGCATTATCAGGATCATGATGTGTTTCAATCATCAATCCATCAAAATTTAAATCGAGTGCTGTTTGCGAAACATCAAAGATCATATCACGCTTTCCAGTAATATGAGACGGGTCATTAATCAATGGTAAATCAGGAAATCTATTTTGAAACTCAATCGCCAATTGCCATTCTGGAATATTTCTATATTTGGTTTTCTCATAGGTTGAAAAACCTCTATGAATCGCTCCTAGTTTCTTGATACCTGCAGTATGCAAACGTTCTATTCCTCCTAACCACAAAGCCAAATCAGGATTTACCGGATTTTTAACCAAAACAATTTTATCTGTTCCCTTTAAGGCATCAGCCAATTCTTGCATTATAAACGGACTCACAGTTGAGCGAGCGCCAATCCAAAGTAAATCAACATCATGCTCCAAGGCTAACTCTACATGAGCACGATTCGCAACTTCAGTAGCTGTTTTCAAACCTGTTTCAGCTTTCACTTTTTGAAGCCACTTTAGGCCTAAGGCACCTACGCCTTCAAAATTTCCAGGACGTGTTCTTGGCTTCCAAATACCTGCACGGTAGTAGTTAACATCGGTATCTTTCAAGCTATGCGCTATCTTTAATACTTGCTCTTCGGTTTCTGCACTACATGGCCCTGCTATTACTAGTGGATGGTCTAAACCCATATCATCCAACCATGTTCTCATTTCTTTTGTATTCTCCATTACTTTATGTTTAGTTCTGACTTTTTTTAAATTATTTTTAGTTTTCTCTCTGAGCTCTTTATTCTATGCTCCTTAGCCTTGACTCTTTGTTCTATTTTCCATTAAAAACCTATTTCTTATTTAAAGGAATTCCATTCAATATTGATTTAATCTTATTTGTATTATTCATCACATTATAAATTCCTTCAAAATTATCTTCCAAAAGCATTTGCTTAAATTCTTCCAGATTTTGAATATATTCTTCAAGTGTTTCTACAACATTATCTTTATTCTGCTCAAAAATAGGGGTCCACATGGCGGGTGAACTTTTTGCCAAACGCACTGTACTTTCAAAACCCGATCCTGCCATATCAAAAATATCGCGCTCATTTTGCTCTTTCTCAATAACGGTTTTTCCTAACATAAAAGCACTGATGTGCGACAAATGAGAAACATATGCAATGTGTTTATCATGCGCTTCGGGGTTCATATAACGAATACGCATTCCCATACTTTGAAACAACTCCAATGCTCTTTCCTGCAATTTGAACGCTGTCTTTTCTACCTCACAGATAATATTAGTCTTTCCGTTATACAAACCTTCTATCGCCGCGGAGGGACCAGAAAATTCTGTTCCTGCAATGGGGTGGCAGGCTAAATAATTTCTTCGCTTCGGATGGTCTTCTAATTGCTTACAGATTAGGTTCTTTGTAGAACCTCCATCAAAAACTACACACGCATCATTTACAGCATCTAATATTTTAGGAAGCTCCGTTACCAGAACATCTACAGGAATACTAACAATGACCATATCAGCAATACCTAAGTCATCATAACTAGACTTTATATCAATCAAATTCAAGGCAAAGGCTTCTTCTAAATGTGATTCACTTGCATCAATACCATAAATTTTAGCATACGGCATAATGCGTTTGATATCCTTGGCCATTGAGCCTCCAATTAATCCAATACCTATTATAAATATATTCATGCTGTTTAGGCGCTAGCCGTTTGACTTTAGATACGCTGTATTCATTTATTCAACATTTCGAAAAACACCTCTAAAATTTCTTCAAGAAAGCCATTTCGATGGTAACTTTTTAGCTTTTTTCCTTTCCTTTATATTTACTTCAAACTACTTATTTTACGCCTCTTACCTTTAAAACCTATCAATAGCTTCCTGTATCTTCTCTTCCGTCACACAAAGCGAAAACCGAATATAGCCTTCTCCATTACTTCCGAAAATGGTACCAGGAGTGATAAAAATATCTTTATCGTACAGAATGTCATCAATGAATTTTTCTGACGATGGCACGCCATATGGTAACTTTGCCCAAACGAACATTCCTACGGAAGAAGAGTCATAGGTACACCCTAATTTCTTCACCAATTGCAACATTAATTCTTTGCGAGCATTATATACCTTGTTCAGGTCATCAAACCATTCTTGAGAACTTCCTAAAGCAGCAATCGCCCCTTTTTGAATACCGTAGAACATGCCCGAGTCCATATTACTTTTTACCTTTAAAATTGATTTTAAGTTTTCATCGTTTCCTAAAACCATACCCACACGCCAACCAGCCATGTTAAAAGTTTTACTGAGTGAATTCAATTCCAGAGCAATATTTTTTGCCCCATCAATACTAAGAATACTCGTCGGATTCTCGTTCAAAACAAAACTATACGGATTGTCATTAACTAAAAGAATGTTATTTCGTAGTGCAAATGCAATCAATTTTTCAAACTGCATTGTAGTCGCTGCGGCACCTGTTGGCATGTGTGGATAACTCACCCACATCAGCTTCACTTTAGATAAATCTTCTTTTTCCAATTCCTCCAAATCAGGAAACCAGCCCTTGTCTTCTACCAAATCATAATACTGCGGTACTGCACCAACTAATTTACTTACCGAAGTATATGTTGGATATCCCGGATTGGGAATCAACACCTCATCACCCTCATTTAAAAAGGCCATACTGATATGCATGATACCTTCCTTTGACCCCATCAAAGGTAAAATTTCAGTCGCAGCATCAGCTTTAACGCCAAATTTTGAAAGATAGAACTCTGCAATAGCATCACGCAACTCTGGCAATCCTTGATAGCTTTGGTATTGATGTGCTCCGATATCGGTTACCGCATTTTTAATTGCATTGATAACGTTTTTCGAAGGAGCCAAATCGGGGCTACCGATACCCATATTAATAATAGGGCGCCCTTTCGCCATAAGTCCGCGTACTTCTCGTAACTTTTTAGAGAAGTAGTATTCTTGAACCGTTTCAAGTCTATCAGCCGTTTGTATCATGCTCTACCATTTTTATATTCACCCAACACTTTAAAGTCCTCTGACATGATGTTCAACAATGCTTTTGCTTTTTCAAAATTGGTATAACCATCAAAAGTTACATCAACAAAGAAGGCATATTTCCAAGGTGATTCAATAATGGGAAGGCTTTGAATTTTTGTCAAATTCAAATTACAATCACTCATTACATTAAGCATAGCCGCTAAACTACCACGTTTGTGATCTGTTACGAAGCGCACAGATGCCTTATTTATATCCTCTTTTGGAAGCTCCTTGTTTTCTGTTTTTACAATGATAAATCGAGTGGAATTATTCTTAATCGTTTGTATGTCCTTCGCTACGATGTCCAACCCGTATAATTCAGCTGCTACAAACGGAGCTACAGCGGCAACATGCTTCAATTGCCCTTCTTGAATACGTTTTGCAGTCTCGGCTGTATCGACATCTTCCATCAATTTTATATTTGGATATTGACGAAAAAAGTCTTTACACTGCAATAAGGCCATCGGGTGAGAACGTACTTCTTTTATATCCTGAATCTTCTGCCCTTTCAGCACCATTAGATGGTGATGAATATTTAAATAATGCTCACCAATAACGTGAAGCCCCTTATGATAAATCAAATTATAATTCGGAATGATAGAGCCCGCGATAGAGTTTTCAATAGCCATAACACCTTTGTCAGCGGTACCGTTCAAAAGTTGGTCTACTAAAAAATCAAATGACAGACATTCCACTAGTTCAATCGCATCTCCAAAATAGTCTTTAGCCACCTGATGGTGGTTCGAACCCTGTATTCCTTGTATGGCTATTTTTAACTCCATTTCTAAAATTGTTATCACAAAAAAAGTCCCGCTTTTCGCGGGACTCATATATTATATTTAACTTTAATATACTACAACAGTCCCGCGCTTCTCTTAAAAAAGAAGTAAAAAAAGAATCTGTTATAAAAATATCTGTTTGTCATTATACACTTTTACTTAAGCGAATGTATGAATTAAATTTAAAAATCACCTTTTAGAGTGAATTATTTTCATTTCGACTCTGTTTTGTTAAAAATCTATTGCCACCCCTCTAAACTCTTTTGCTTACTTAAAGAACCAAGCCTTATGTGGTTTTGTTATTTTTCAAAGAATCATAAAAAACAGTACTTCACTCAAGCCTATTAATTTAACTGCAATGACTAGGACACTACGGCGGTCGTTTTTTCCACACTGCTTATAATTCAAATGTTCAATTGGGAATTAGCCTCACCAAACATAAAGCCAAGTAATTTGCACATAAGCCCTTTACTTACATTGAATGCCGTACTAAGCGATGATAGCGAAAGCACCTAAGCGTTGCTAAACCAATTCTAAATCTGTAATTCTACTAGTTATTGTTGTGAAAAGAATAGGCAAAACGCAATATAACAAGCATCAATGCTAATATTTTAAAATAAACAACGGAATTAAAACGCGTAGCAGAACTATTTTTTTTCAAAACCCTCATGACCCTTTAAGTATCAACCTGTTGAATTTACAGAATTACAACGCTGGTATAATAAAAAACCAAGATCCATTTTGATTCATTTTTTAAGTTTGCAATTTCATTTTACATCAGCTATCTTTCTTTTCGCTAACCGCACTAACTCAAACTAGGAAAATGACATTACAACAATTAATGACTCAGAAAATCGATGAGTTTAGCGGCATTGAGAAACTTACTCAAGAAATGGAAAGGTTACGCTCTTTTACCGATGAAAAAAAATATTTCAATAATATGATTATATATTTCAATGGACTTTATAATCAAATCGTTAATGTTGAAGAGCATGCAGTATCTTATCGCCAGAATTCAGTTGATACCATTCAATTTCTTGAAAAGTTCAACACATCGCGAAATGAACCTACAATTAAATTTCTTGTTGATTTAATTAACTTTAAATTAGAATATGTTGCTGGGGTAAAACGTATTTCTTAAACTATTTTAGAATCAGCATTTCTTTTGTCAGATTTCATTTCATAATCTAATTGAGAAGTAAATAAGGTCATGAGTTGAAGCTTAATTGTTTTAAGCTCTTGACCATATTTGTTTTCCCAAGTTTTCAAAATCATCTGTTCCAAAGGAAATATCGCTCCAGAATTCGATGCGTTTTTCAAATAGGATTGTAGCTCACCACGGTTCTTTAAATTAAAAAAAAGTAGTGTTTGTGAAATTAATTCTTCATTCAAATCTTTCTCAGTTGAGTTGATCTGATTCGATTCAGAGGCATTTTTAATGTTCAACATATCACCTTCACCTCGAAGCAGCCATTCTGTACTGATATCTGGATAGCTCATTACTATTTTCTCAATCACGTTAGACCCAATGTTTTTCTCACGTTTCCACGCATTAGAAATACTACCATGGCTGACGCCTAAAGAAATTTCAAACTTATTGAAACTCAAGTTTCGATGTAAAAGATAATCGCGTAACCTAATTAAAATCATTTAAAATTACTTTGTATAAAAAAAAATCTATAACTTCACTTTAACACTGGCACTAATATACGATTATATCTTACAATTATTTAAACCAGAATAATTGTAAGGCTCAAATTGAAACACGTATTTCTATAAAACCTAATTAGTTCCAAATGACAAACCACTCAAACATTTTACTTGACCAAAACGAGCTCGATATTATTCTAGAATTTGAAAAAAATCTAGAAAACATCTTTTCAACCGAAACTAAAGTTGCTATTTGCCCTTCGGAGGAGGACTTCGTATCCTTAGCCATAGAAATAGATTCAGATTTTAGTCTGTCAGAAGTTATTTCTTTGTTGAAGATGCCTTTCGACCATAAATTTCGCTCGGCAAATTTGAATAAAACAATACTCCTGTTTCAGAATGCTGCATATAACTTAAACCAGTCACTAGAAACAAGGTTTGATATTGAAGAAATTTCGATATACTTCAAAAACACATCTATCACCATACATGCAGTCAGCAGAAATAGCATTCTAACAGAGCTTGAATATATTGTCAAGTCGATCATTGATCACTACAAATACTATGCTACACTAATGGGTCAAATACCCAATGAAATTCATATTCCAGTAATAGAAGATGATGCTGCCAAAGTGCTTTTAAATAAAAACAACTCAGTGAAACCGATCGACTTTAAGTCACCTTATTCACAATTTTGGGGCTTATATTTTGATTCTATGAATCAACCTTTGATTTATAATTTAGATCGAACTAATATCATGCCAGGTGATTTGGACCTGTATATTGAATAGTCTTGAATTAAAATTTTCAAACTAACCTATTCTTCTGTAGCAGATGTAAATACCCTAAATTAGTATTTGACTTTGTATCAAGTCAACCTTTGGGTTTTTATTTCAAAAAAATACCTAACATTTCATCTAGTTCTTCTTGAATGCCAGGATTGGTACAGTTGATCAATACCGCGAACACCAGTTTCTCCTTAGGATAGATATACAAATTCGAGTATCCACCTACTCCATTTCCAATATGCCCATAATATTTCCTACCTTTTTTATCTTCACTAACTTGCCAACCAAGGCCATAATAGGTCTTATTCTCGTTTACCGTTTCTGAGGTCAAAAAAGGGGATAGTACTTCTTTGTTTAAAATTTTTCCTTCTAGATAGGCTTGACCAAAATTAGCTATATCTACTGTTGTCGATAGATAACCGCCGCCTGCAATCTTATAGAAATTATTGACCTGGATTGCTTTTCGAAAGCCTAGACGATTTTTGGAGTAAAAGCTAGTTATTCTCTCCGTTAGCTCTAGCGGAGTCGAGAACCTATCAATATCGCCTAACCCAATCTTGACTGTGCTCGAATTGACAGTTTTAGTTGGGGCAAAAGTAGTAGACATTCCCAATGGCTTCAAAACCTTTTCTTGAACATATTCTTCAAAAGGTACACCACTAACCTCCTGCATTGCCAGCGAAATCAAAACCCAATCAAAACTGTTATATAGGTAATCGGTACCCGGCTCGAATAAGAGGTCATCATCTTTAAATATTTCAATGCTCTCTTTTATCGAATAGGGCTTATTGAGACCGTATTCGGCGCCTCTATAGGCTCTGATACCAGCCGTGTGACTTGCCAGTTGACGTATGCTAAAGTCCCATTTCTTTTTTGGATAGTAAGGTACATATTCATAAAAAGAACTATCTAAATGTATAAAACCATCATCTACCATATGAGCTAAAGCTGTAGCAGCAATCGGTTTAGAAACGCTGGCAATTCGGAAGATTGTTTTTCGCGGGTCTACTGAAAGTTTATTCTCCAAATCAGTATAGCCATATCCTTTCTGGAGCAGGGTTTCACCATTTTTTATAACCGTAATAGCCAAACCTGGTACTTTCTTTTCATTCACCAAATCGTTCAGTATCGCTTCTGCTTTCACCAAACCCCGGAGCTTACTATGAGCCCCGATGATTCGTTTTTTAGCAAAAAGGTTTTTGATGTATTTGGTTATGGGGTTCACTATAGAGAAGCGTTTTTGGTTCATCAAGAATTAGTTCTTGAAAATCAACTTGCCTTTAAAAAGCTCCGCTACTTGCACAAGTAAGGGCTCATTGAAACTAAGCACATCTCCTGTGCCTCTTATTTTTCCTTTGATTTCTTGCAGTGGGTTTATGAGTATATCATTTGATCCACGATGATCCACTTCCACCGTATTAGCCATTAAATCTTGCGCTTCAATTCGAGAATCTCCAGCGGCAATCGTGACCTCAAGAAAATCTGTTTTTCCACGAAGTTTAAAATAGGCTATGCCATTTACCAAAACAGTAATAGCATCAGCATCTAGGTCGAGGTCAAACTCACCGTCTGTGGTTTCACTTTCAGAATTATTAAAACTCTCTGATATCAGCTTCAAAACAGGGTAAGTAAGAATACCGTCACTTTCAATTTTTAAGCCCGTACTGCCTCTAATTTCGTCTATATTGGGCGCCGTAACATAGACTTTGGTCAAACCATACTTACGAACATAATTACAATCATTGGTGTCACGAAGTAGCAAACGATTATCTTTTACAGTAACCTCAACTTCATTCCGCAAGTTTTTACCAGTTTCTACTTCTACTTTTATTTCTGTTCCTTGTTTTAAGACAAGGCTTACATTTTCAAAAACTGTGATTTTTGTAAAACTAGCAACAAAGACTTCGTCACGCATGAGATCGCCTGCCTTTTGAAAACAATCAGGGGCGGAATCAGAGGAACACGCATTGATAAGCAGCAGTATTCCTAAGAGCGTTATGTGTTTTATTTTTATCATTCGTGTTTATAAAGTTAGCGCTTCGCCTTGCTATTTAAAACGTAACCACAACTCTCGCCATACCTTCGTTAAAAAATAAATCAAAATTTTTGATTCAACTGATGTCTCAAAATCGCATACCGACTCCAAATTCAACCGCTTCAGCGGCCGCCCCATGAGATTTTAAACTAACAAGCCCAAAGACCTTATCTCCAAAATAGCGTTTCAAGCCAAAGCGATTGTATAGCCTTCCTTCGAAATCAAAAGGATAATAGAGATAGTACCCAATTTGTGTTTCAATAGACAGCTTATTAATAAAGAGTTCATGTCCCACAAAGACCCCAACCCTCCTGAAATCAGTATCAGCAGCAATATTATTTTCTGGGAATGACACGGACTGATACCGAATTAAATCCTTTAAAAAATTGCTAAAAAACATATCACCTCCTACCTGAATCGCGCTTTTTCTTCCGATACGCTTATCGATATAAGCGGAGGCTATGTAAAATGGAAACTGCCCAGAACCAAGCACATCACTTTCATTTATTCCTGAACGAAACACTACATTATATTTTAAAGGTTCTGTGATTTTTACTTTTTCTCTTTTGATATATTCGGGTTCATCTTTTTTCAAAGTGTAGGTCAATCCTGCATTGAACGCGAGGGTATTTGTAGAGGTGTTTGGCGCTTTTACGTTTGCATTAGAATAATGGATAATACTTAGACCTGCTTTAAACCCTAGCCCTTCAAAAATATTTTCTTTATGATAATTCAACATCAAAAAAGTTGAACTTAAAAATCTTGAACCATAAGCGTTATTTCGAAAATTTTCAATCTTATCATACGGATTGGTAGCGTAAGACAGACCTTGCCCTATTCGAAATTGCAGCTTCCGTTTTAAAAAGTAGAAATTGAAATGCGCATACAGTCCAAAATTATCTCCTAAGGTTGAATTATTAGAATTTTGATAAATAAATGAAGCTCCTAAGTCGGGGTAATTATACCCTTGTTCCCAATCTTCCGAACCATAGGTTTTTCGATTGTATCCTAGAATCAAACCCTCGGGATGTTTCGTAATCAAATGACTGATATCAGGATTATGAAGCATAATAGCACCATAAAATGCATTCGCATCAAAAGTGTAGTTATTTACTTCGGCACCATCATCTTGAGAAAAACAGAAGACAGAAGAAAATAGTATGCAAACAAATAGCTGCCTCATGGGATACAAAGGTAATTCATAAACATGGCTAAATTTTGTGGAAATTTTAAATTAATAAATAAACTAGGGTAAATTACTTTTCCCTTGTTGTATAATAAACCCGTTTACTATGAATACATCAACAATGAATATTAAGGTTCTGAAAAAAAACCTATTGCTACTATGTTTTATTTTTATTCTCATCTGTAGTTCCTGCAGTACGGACGACAATACTGGAATAGCGCCTATTACCGAAACTAATCCTGTTGGGGAAGAAGCAATTGAGAACAATCCTTTAGGATTAAAACTACAATCAGAATTTGCCAACGAGCAAGATTATAAAGTGGTTACAGATGATATTTTTGCAATTTGGTGGGACCCGAGATTTGATCATGAAAATGATATTCCTTTTATGCTAGATACATTCAAAAAACTTCGGCAAGATTGTTTGAACAACTTAGGAATGAAAGACCCCCCAAATGTAGCTGCAGGTGTGCTCTTTAACATCTACATTCATCATGGAGAACAAGATAACTTGCCAAATGATTGGGCCAATGGAGTAGGCACCAATACATTTGGAGTACCCTACATGACTTTACCTGAAGGCGCACACCTAGACTTTAATAATCTACTTCATGAAGGTTTTCATGTATTTCAATATTCCAGTTATAGTCCTGGATTTGAATATACTGGCGATACCGCATGGTATACTGAATCTACAGCTCAATGGTATGCCGTAAGTAGAAATCCTGATGCTATCGATATTTTTGTTGAAATTGAAACATTGACCTCAAACCCACACTTGGCACTTTGGCATAGCTTTGATAATGAAGCGCCTGGAGACCCTACTGATTGGCTATACCAAGTGAGGCAATATGCCATACAAGCATGGTTGTACTATATGACAAGCCAAGAAGGTGTTGCAGAAAATTTGATAACAGACGGCTTCTATTCTGGAACCAATTTGAGTCCTCAAGAGTATCATTATCAAAATATAGGTGCCGAAAAATTGCGAGAAATTTTTGCGAACTGGGCAGCCAGAAACACTTTAGATTTTGACTATCTTACTAGAGCACAAGTAGAAAGAGCTAAGGTAGAACTCAATAATGTTGCCGACCTTACTAATCGTAAACCTTATGCGCTTCGTCTTAACGGAACAAGTTTAATCGGCACTCATAATCCCCCAGCAGCTGTAAAGCCTAGAAGTTGGGCCTACAATGTAATAAAGTTAGAAAATATTCCGAAGGGGAATTATACAATTTCACTAAATGGAGAAAAAGAAGGTTCTGAAGGAGCAGCAAGTCATTTTGAGGGAAGGTTTGTTATCAAAGGACAATCAGAAGTACGATCGTTTGCTATGAATACAGCATCAGAAGGAAACTTAAACCTAACTCTTGAAAATGCTGTGGAAGAATCCTATATAATTATAGCTTCAGTTCCCGAACAATTTAAAACAGCTCAAAACTACAATTATAGTATTACCGTTTCTCAATAAATCACAAACCCCGCCGATAGTCTTCAACTAAAGCGGGGTTTATTTTTTATATACCGTTAACTCTCTCCTAAAAAACCGCTTTGGCAATTGCCTTAATATTATCTGACTTGCCCATAGAATAATAGTGAAGCACAGGCACACCAGCTTCTTTCAATTCTTTAGATTGTTGAATTGCCCATTCTATGCCTACTTGACGCACCGCTTTATTATTCTCGCAATTGTCTACCGCTTCAATCAAATCTTGTGGTAAATCAATTTTAAAAACCTGCGGCAAGAGCTGTAAATGTCTCTTTACTGCTATTGGTTTTATACCTGGGATTATTGGTACAGTTATGCCCATTTCTTTCGCTGCTGCTACAAATTCAAAATATTTATTGTTGTCAAAAAACATTTGAGTAACTACATAATCAGCACCCGCATCTACTTTTTCTTTCAATCGTTTTAAATCTGACTGTAAAGAAGGTGCTTCTAAATGTTTTTCAGGATAGCCAGCTACACCAATACAAAAATTAGAACAGTCATCTGTTTCGATAACTTCATGCAAATACTTTCCGCAATTTAAATTCTGAATTTGAGAAACCAAATCTATGGCAAAAGAGTGCCCCCCTTTTGTTGGTTCAAAATAAGTTTGTTCGCGCATAGCGTCTCCACGAAGAGCCATAACATTATCAATACCTAAATAGTGACAATCAACTAATAAATATTCGGTTTCTTCTTTTGTAAACCCCCCGCAAAGCACATGAGGCACGGTATCGACATCATATTTATGTTTAATAGAAGCACAAATACCCAGAGTACCCGGTCTCATGCGCGTCAATTTTTTATCTAAAAGCCCAGATCGATCCAAATAAACGTATTCTTCGCGTGACGTTGTCACATCAATAAAGGGGGGCTCAAACTCCATTAAAGGATTAATATTATCGTATAATTCCTGAATTTTATGCCCTTTTACTGGAGGAATAATTTCAAAGGAAAATAATGTTTTCCCTTTTGTATTTTTGATATGATCTGTAACTTTCATTTCTATTTTTTTTAATCTTCAGCAATATTTGGCGCTAACCATTTTTTTGCATCTTTTAGCGGTATTGATTTACGAGTTGCAAAATCTACCACTTGATCTTCTTTTATTTTTCCCAATCCAAAATAACGTGCTTCTTGGTTGCCGAAATAGTACCCTGAAACAGAAGCTGCGGGCCACATAGCTAAGCTCTCCGTCAATTTTACATTTATTTTTTCTTCTATTTGAAGCAGCTCCCAAATAGTTGATTTTTCTAAATGATCAGGACATGCAGGGTATCCCGGTGCTGGACGAATGCCTTTGTACGATTCATTAATTAAGTCTTCATTAGTCAAACCTTCCGCGGCAGCATAGCCCCAATGTTTTGTTCGAACTTCTTTATGTAAATACTCTGCAAAAGCTTCCGCCAAACGATCGGCTAATGCTTTGATCATTATGGAACTATAATCATCTAAATCTTTTTCGTAGGCCGCTGCTAATTCAGCGGTTCCAAATCCTGCAGAGACACAGAAACAACCTATATAATCTTGTAGACCACTTTCTTTCGGAGCAATAAAATCTGCTAATGCATAATCGGCAACGCCTTTTCGTCTTTGGAGCTGCTGTCGTAGGGTTCGGAAAACAAAAGTTTCAGATTCACCCTCCGAATCTGTACGTCCTCTACTTTGATCGGGGTGACCGTTCACCTGAATATCATCATCATTTATAGTGTTCGCAGGAAATAATCCGAAAATAGCTTTTCCTTTTAATTTTTTCTCTACCAAGACCTCTTTCAACATCTTTTGGGCATCAGCAAATACATCAGTTGCCTGGGTGCCCACCACATTGTCGCTTAAGATATCAGGGTATTTACCATGCAGCTCCCAGCTTCTAAAAAAGGGTGTCCAGTCAATGAAGGGAATTAATTTGTCCATATCCATATCTTCAATGATTTGGATTCCAAGTTTATTTGGCCTCACAATTTCGGAGGTACTCCAGTCAATTTTGAATTTATTGACTCGTGCTTTTTCTATGGATTTGTATTCCTTTTTAACCGACCTCTTCAAAAATTTATCGCGAAAGACATCATAATCTTGCTTGATAGATTTTTTGTAGCTAACGGAAGTTTCTTTTTTAAGTAAATCACCAACAACAGTTACTGCTCGCGAGGCATCATTTACATGAACCACAGCCTGACTGTATTGCGGGTCAATCTTTACCGCAGTATGCGCCTTACTTGTAGTCGCCCCGCCAATCAATAAAGGCACAGTAAAGTTCTTGCGTTGCATTTCTTTTGCCAAGTGCACCATTTCGTCGAGTGACGGGGTTATCAAACCACTTAAACCAATCACATCTACATTGTGTTCAATGGCCGCAGCAATGATCTTTTCTGGCGGTACCATAACACCTAAATCAACTATTTCGTAATTATTACATGCTAAAACGACGCTAACAATATTCTTTCCAATATCGTGAACATCACCTTTAACTGTAGCCATCAGAATTTTTCCAGCACCACGCGAATCTCCTTCTTGCGGGTTTAGCCGCTTTTCTTCTTCTATGTAAGGAAGTAGATAAGCGACGGCTTTTTTCATTACTCTGGCTGACTTTACAACTTGTGGCAAGAACATTTTTCCGCTTCCAAAAAGATCACCAACGACGTTCATTCCGGTCATTAAATTCACTTCGATGACTTCAATAGGTTTGTCTGCGGCCAGCCGTGCCTCTTCTACATCTTCAACAATATATTGGTCTATTCCTTTCACCAATGCTCGTGTAATTCTATTTTGAACCGACTCTTCTCGCCAAGTTAGATCCACTTTACTTTCTTTAGCGGTACCTACAACAGATTCTGCAAAGTCAAGCAACCTTTCAGTAGCATCATCACGACGATTCAGCATCACATCTTCAACCCTTTCAAGTAAGTCTTTTGGAATATCATCATAAATCTCTAACATCGTCGGGTTCACGATTCCCATATTCATACCCGCCTTAATCGCATGGTATAAAAACACTGAATGCATCGCTTCTCGCACCGGGTTATTTCCTCTAAAAGAAAAAGAAACATTACTCACACCCCCACTTACACTGCAATGTGGAAGATTTTCCTTTACCCATTTCGTAGCGTTAATAAAATCAATTGCATTCGATTTGTGTTCATCCATTCCTGTGGCAACAGGAAAAATATTTAAATCAAAAATAATATCCTCAGGAGCGAATTCAACTTTGTTGACCAAAACATCATAAGAGCGTTTTGATATTTCAATGCGTCTATCGTAATTATCAGCCTGACCAGCCTCATCAAAAGCCATTACGATTACAGCAGCACCATATCTTTTAATCAACTTAGCATGATGAATGAATTCATCTTCTCCTTCTTTTAAACTAATCGAGTTGACTACGCATTTTCCTTGTACTACTTGCAAACCAGCCTCAATAATCTCCCATTTTGAACTATCAATCATAATGGGTACTCGACAAATATCAGGCTCTGCAATTACTAGGTTTAAAAACTTCACCATAGCTTCTTTGCCATCGATGAGTCCGTCATCCATATTAATATCAATAATTTGAGCTCCGCCTTCTACCTGATCACGAGCAACGCTAAGTGCTTCTTCAAATTTTTCTTCTTTAATAAGTCTCAGAAACTTTTTTGACCCCGCAACGTTTGTACGCTCACCAACGTTTATAAAATTCGTTTCAGGAGTAACCACAAGTGGTTCAAGCCCGCTTAACTTCAAGTATTTTGGTTTTTTTTCAATCATTAGTTATAATGCAATACTTCTGGAAAAGGTTCATAAAAATGATGTAATAACTTCTTCCAATTTTCATATTCGCTCGATTTTCTAAAGCCTATTTCATGATCTTCCAAAGTTTTCCAATTCACCAATAGGATGTATTGATTCTCTTTTTCAATACACTTTTTCAGCTCATGTGAAATATATCCGCTCATTGCTTCAAGAATGGAAGAAGCTTCAGTGAAATTATATTCAAACTCTAGCTTCATTCCTGCCTTTATATTTAATGTAGCTACTTCTAATATCATCTTCTAAAAGGTTTCTGAGATCAAATTTCTAGGATCGTATTCTTTTACTAAATCAGCGATTGCAGTAATGTGCTCGGGAGTGGTTCCACAGCAACCACCAACGATATTTATCAAACCTTTTTCCACATATTCTTTGATCTGGGCAGCCATTTGTTCTGGAGTTTCATCATATTCTCCAAAGGCATTAGGCAAGCCTGCGTTTGGATGTGCTGACACCCCAAAATTAGTTTTATTAGCTAATACTTCTAAGTGGGGTACAAGTTGACTTGCTCCTAAGGCGCAATTAAATCCTACGGTCAAAATCGGAATATGAGAAATAGAAATCAAAAAGGCTTCTGCAGTTTGCCCTGATAAGGTTCTTCCGGAAGCATCGGTAATAGTACCACTTACCATGATTGGAACTTCAATATTTCGCTCTTCTTTTACTTCTTCAATTGCGAATAAAGCGGCTTTCGCATTTAAGGTATCAAAGATAGTTTCCACAAGAAGAATATCTGAACCGCCATCTAGTAGCGCCTCAACTTGCTGTTTATATGCGATTCGTAATTCATCAAATGACACCGCTCGAAACCCAGGGTCATTTACATCAGGTGACATACTAGCCGTTTTATTCGTCGGACCAATACTGCCTGCGACAAATCTTGGCTTATGAGGTTCTCTAGCCGTGAACTCATCTGCTACTTTTTTAGCAATTCTAGCAGATTCATAATTGAGCTCATAAACCAAATCTTCCATATGGTAATCGGCCATGGCGATCGTAGTACCTGAAAATGTATTGGTTTCTACGATATCAGCACCAGCTTCAAAATACTTGCGATGCACTTCAGCAATAGCTTCTGGCTGCGTTAGCGACAACAAGTCATTGTTACCTTGAAGAGGATGCTCCCAGTCTTTGAATCGCTCGCCTCGAAAATCTTCTTCTTGAAATTTATAACGCTGCAACATGGTACCCATGGCACCATCCAACACTAAAATACGTTCTTTTAAAAGGTCTTTTATCTTTTTCATTTCTCAAATCTTACTTGCGTTAGGGATAGTAGCGACATCTTTTTTTGATTCAAAAAAATATAGCCAATAGCCCGTCCATTGTTTTTTTTACAAAGGGAACGCTCAAAATAATACTATCAAGTAAGGTAAAGGAATAGGCAAAATGCCTTGTCTTTGGTTATCTCTCTGCATGGTGGCGGATAGAACGTAGCACCTTCTTTAAGAATAAAGGGTTGCTAAGGCTTCATAGGGTCTAATCCCTCCACCTTTCTTGATAACAATTTCAATGTTTGTATGAACTGATGACAAAGTAAAGCCACAGCGTAATGAAAACCAAATTATAGATTCTTTTTTTGACGATGTCAAAACAAAAAAAAACCCCTTGAATTACTGTAAAAGAAAGGGGTTAAGCTAATTTAAAATGGAACGTTCTATAGAATACTTTGCACAACCTCTTTTTTAGCTTCTTTTTTAGTACCATCAAAGCCTTCAACACCACCTACAGTGGTATATTTCATTACATAGCGTTTACCTGGGTTTATGATTTGATAGGCGTATTGACACATTACCGCAGCTTCATGAAAACCTGATAAAATCAATTTCAATTTACCTTCATAAGTATTTACATCACCAATAGCGAACACCCCAGGCATATTAGTCTGGTAATCTTTCGCATTGTTAACTTTTATGGCATTTTTATGGATGTCTAGGCCCCAATTACCTATTGGCCCTAGCTTTGGAGATAACCCGAATAATGGAATGAAACTCTCTACTTCCAAATAAGTTTCTCCTTTCTCTTCGTCATTGTGTTTAATTACAACTGCCTCTAACTGCTCATCACCATAAAGCTTCTTTACTTGAGCTTCAGTAAACAATTTTATTTTTCCTTGTTTTGCTAATTCAGATGCTTTTTCTACCGAATCTAATGCTCCTCGAAATTCATTTCTTCTATGTACAAGAGATACTTCTGAAGCCACATCAGTCAAGTAAATAGCCCAGTCTAGCGCCGAATCTCCACCGCCGGCAATGACAACTTTTTTATCTCGATAAACCTCAGGGTCTTTAATGATGTAAGTAACACCTTTATCTTCGAATTCTTGTATGTTTTCAATTGGTGGTTTACGAGGTTCGAATGAACCAAGACCACCTGCAATAACAACAACAGGAGCCCTATGCTTTGTTCCTTTATTCGTAGTTACAATGTATGAACCATCTTCTTGCTTGTCTAAAGTTTCAGCTCTTTCACCTAGTGTGAATCCTGGTTCGAAGGGTTTTATTTGATCCATTAGATTACCAACCAAATCACCTGCTAATATTTCTGTAAAAGCAGGAATATCATAAATAGGTTTCTTCGGATAAATTTCAGAACATTGACCTCCGGGTTGCGGCAAGGCATCTATCAAATGACACTTTAATTTCAGTAGTCCGGCTTCGAAAACTGTGAAGAGCCCTGTTGGACCTGCACCTATAATTACTATATCTGTATTTATCATTTTTGTTTCGTTTTATGCTTTTTCGATCAATTTTTGCGTGATTTCGTTCATTTTTTCAACTTTATGTTCAAAATCACCTTTTATTGTTTTTCTGTAATCATTCAAATTTTGAACCATTTTGGTAATATCTTCAGGAATTACATCTTCAAAAAACTGACGTAATCTTTTTGCTGTTGTTGGAGATTTTCCATTGGTGGAAATGGCAATCTTTACATTTCCTTTCGTAACAATTCCACCCATATAAAAATCACAGTAAGGTGGATTATCTGCAACATTTACTAACTTATCAAGTGCTCTACAATCATTGTAGACTTGCACGTTTACTTCAGGAACATCAGTTGTCGCAACTACCATATGCTTCCCTTTCAAATACTGAATATGATACGTATCAATAATCAACTTAACATCAAACTTTGACGCCAATTCTTTGGTAGTTTCTCGAAACATGGGTGAAACCATAGCTACTTTTGCATCAGGACTCGACTTTGTCAAAAAAGTCAACTTTTCTTCTGCAACATTTCCGCCACCAACAATAAGGATATGTAGCTTTGCCGTTTTGAGAAATATGGGATAAAGATTATTGCGTTCCATAAATGATTGATTTTATTTCAACTCCTGCATATGTTATAAACTCTCAGTCGATATCTTCCGGAATTACATCTTTAAAAAATTTACATAGACGTTCTGATATTTCTGGATGTTTTCCTTTTGTCGATATCGCAATCTTCACGTCTCCCTTTGTTACTGTTTTTCCTGAATAGAAGTCAAAATAGGAAGGCTCATGAGGAACATTTACTAGTTTATCAACAGCCCTACAATCGGTATAAACTTGCATGTTCACCTCAGGGTTATCGGTTGTCGCCAGAACAATATGCTTACCCTTTAGATATTTTGAGTGGTAGACATCTGTAATCAAATCGATCTTTAAATTACTAGCTAAGGATTTTAGTTCTTTTCGAAAGAAGGGCGAGACAATCGTCACCTTGAATTCATCGCTGGAATACAGCAAACATGTTAATTGCTCTTGAGCTAGATGACCCCCACCGACAACTAAGAAATGTATATTAATCGTATTTAGAAATATAGGATGCAAGGTATTATGATTCATTTTATAAGACTTTTTTTTCTTGATAATTGGTATTTCTAATTTTAACTAAATTAGTTCTGGACTTAACCACTTCGCCGATTATTATTATTGCCGGATTGGACAGTTGTCTTTTTTTAACCTCATCTTCTATAGAGGTGATAGTTGCTATTGCAATTCTTTCCTCTTCTCTTGTACCATTTTGAATGATCGCAATTGGCATTTCTAATTTTCCTTCATTTTTGAAGACCTCTACTATTTGTGAGAGTTTCGACATTCCCATTAAAATCACAACAGTAGCACTTGATTTGGCAGCTAGTCGAATATCATTTGATAGCTTATGCTCTTTCGTAGTTCCTGTAATCACCCAAAAACTCTCGGCAGAACCTCTTTTTGTAACCGGAATGTTTTGGGCTGCTGGTACGGAAAGACATGATGAAATTCCGGGTACTATCGCAACTTCTAATCCTTGCCTTGCTGCATATTCCATTTCTTCTGAACCTCTACCAAAAACAAAAGGATCTCCTCCTTTTAGGCGAACAACATGTCCGTAACTTTTTGCTCTACTTACGATCAAATCATTGATTTGTTCTTGCTGGTACGAATAGCAGCCTCTTCTCTTGCCAACAAAAATCTGTTCAGCTTGAGGTGCGTATGTTAATAATTCAGTGTCGACCAAAGCATCATATAAAACTACATCTGCCTGCTTTAAAGCTTTGATTGCTTTGATGGTGATAAGTTCTACATCGCCGGGGCCTGCACCAACTACAGTAAGTCTTGCTTCTTTACACATGTTCCAATTCTTTTTTCCTAAACAATTCTACCTTCTCTAAAAACACTAAGGCGCTATTCAAATATTCTTCTGCAAACTCCTTCGTGGGTTCATTTTGGTTTATTTGTAGTGCCAAATCATCAAATCCTCCATCAATAAGAACGCGTCCTGATTTCACGAATTTTTCATCAAAGTCTTTAATGATACTTCGATGCGTATTCACTTTCACTTTCTCAGAAGTCAACATTGCTTTTGCCGTATTTACCATTGAAGAATAGGAATGATAAATACTTGCTGAATATTTATCAGACTCCAAAGCCTCTTTAGCATTTTTGATCTTTTCTTGGCTTTCTAATAATAAAGTTGCTATTAAGTCTATGACTACGCCAGCGCATTCGCCAATTCCTATCGCTTTTTCATAGCGTGCTTCCGTTCCCCAATCGATAAAATCATCTTGTGTTAGATTTTCAATATCGGTTAGCGGCTTTAGAAAATCATAGAAGTAATGTTCTCCCTTTTCTACATAATAATCAGCATAGGTGCTGCCTTTTCCATTCGCGTCAAAATCATCTAAAATCAATCGCAATGCTTCTGGACCTCTTTTGCTAGGCACTTTCACCACTTTGTCTGCAAAACGACCTTCTCCATTTCCAATATTTCCGCCGCCTAATAATACCTGAAGTGCGGGTGCAACCAATTTATCTTTGGTTCTGATACTCATGCCCTGAAACCCGATATTCGCCATATTATGTTGCCCACAGGCATTCATGCAGCCACTAATTTTAATAACTACATCTGAGTTACTGATATACTGCGGATATTCTGCCTTTATAACACGCTCTAACTCCTTTGCAATTCCAGTACTACTTGATATGCCTAAATTACAGGTGTCAGTACCCGGGCAGGCCGTAATATCTAAAGCAGTATTATAACCCGCTTCTCCAAAGCCTAACTTTTTAAGCTCCGTATAGAAAAACGGAATCAATTCTTCACGTACATAGGGAATCAAAATGTTTTGTCTTAAGGATAATCGAATCTCTCCAGCCGCGTATTTTTCAACTAAATCGGCAAGTAACCTTGCTTTATCTGTATAAAAATCACCTAACAATACTTTGATGCCTATAGCTACATAACCCACTTGTTTTTGTTCAATTAGATTGGTGTATTTCCATTTTTCAAAGGCATGAACATCTTTAATTTCAACTTTTGGTACAGGCTTGGAAGCTATTTTTATTTTAGGATACGCTAACGCATCAATAAATATGCTTTTATACGGAACCGCGTGTTGCTCCTCTGCTAAAAGTTTTTTAAATCCCTCTAGCCCTAAGTCCTTTAGCAAAAATTTCATTCTCGCTTTTGCTCTACTTTTGCGTTCGCCGTAGCGATCGAAAACGCGAATCACTCCATCCATGAGCGGAATAATTTTATCGGAGGCTAAAAATTCAAATAGCACATCAGCATGTCTAGGTTGAGAACCTAAGCCACCACCAATCATTACTTTAAAACCTTTTGTGCCATTTTGAATTTTAGCTATAAAACCCAAATCATGCATGTAAGAAAGTCCGGTATCAGCAGCACTTGCAGAAAATGACACTTTAAACTTTCTACCCATTTCTTGACTGATTGGGTTTCTCAAAAAATACTTAAATAAAGCTTCAGCATAGGGAGAAACATCAAAAGGCTCATCAACATCAATACCTGCTGTTTCACTAGCAGTTACGTTTCGAACTGCATTTCCACAAGCTTCACGAAGAGTTACTGCATCCTTTTCTAGCGCTGCCCAAAGCTCGGGAGTGCGGTCTAAATCAACATAGTGAATTTGTACATCTTGACGTGTTGTGATGTGTAATCGCCCCGTAGAATACTCATCAGACACATCGCTAATTCGATGCAGTTGCTTCGAGGTCAGTTTACCGTATGGTAATTTGATACGAATCATTTGCACACCCTGCTGACGTTGACCATAAACACCACGCGCAAGTCTCAGACTTCGGAATTTTTCTTCATCTAAATTACCTTCTTTGAATTGGCGTATTTTTTGCTCCAACTCAAGGATGTCTTTTTCAACTACCGGATTTTCTATTTCTGTTCTAAAACTTTGCATCAAATTGGATTTGGATTCTAGACATAAGCTCCTAGAATATTATTATATACAACCCATAGGGTTACTATGGTAAACTAAAACACTTATTCATTCGAAGAACTTTCGCCTTCACGAAAACCATTACAAATTAGCTAGTTGATAAAACCTGCTCCTACGGTACTATTTGATTGTGTATCAATTAGAATAAATGAACCATTCGTACGATGATCTTTGAATGCATCATAAAAAATGGGCTTATTCAGTTTAAAACTGACCTGGGCTATATCATTCATACCTAAGGCGGTTGCACCTGTGTCAATACCTGAATAATCAGGATTAATTTTATGATGAATGGTTTCAACTTTAGCCAAGACTTTATTCACGCCGTGTTGTACTAAATATTTGCTACCGGCAGTCAATTGCTGTGAATCCATCCAAGAAATTGTTGCCTTGAATTGTTTTTCAATCTTGGGTAAATCATCTGCCTTAACCAACATATCTCCTCTGCTCACATTAATTTCATCTTCTAATGTAATTGTAACTGAAGAGCGTCTTGCGGCTGTTTTATATTTCTTATCGTAGAAATAAATATCTTTTATTTTAGATCTAGTTTGCGATGGAAGCGCAACTACTTCATCACCAACACTCAATTCACCTCCATAAACCTTACCTGCAAAACCTCTAAAATCATGAAAATCATCAGTCTTTGGCCGAACCACATATTGCACCGGAAAACGAGGCGTACCCACATTAGATATCGCCGCCATATCTAAACCTTCTAAATGTTCTAATACTGTTTCGCCCTTGTACCAAGGTGTATTCTCTGATGCATTAACCACGTTATCTCCCTTCAAAGCACTAACTGGAATAAAGGTAATTTTCTGCTCATGATAATCGCGTTTGCTCATCAATTGCTCAAAATCAGCTTTTATAGCATTGTATTTTTCTTCAGAGAAGTCGACTAAATCCATTTTATTTATCGCAACTACGACCTCTTTTACACGTAACAGATTATTAATAAAAAAATGTCTATTGGTTTGTTCAATAACTCCTTTTCTTGCATCAATTAAAATAATGGCTGCTTGCGAAGTTGACGCACCTGTTACCATATTTCTAGTATACTCTACATGACCCGGTGTATCGGCTATGATATAACTTTTAGTAGCTGTAGAAAAATAGATATGAGCGACATCGATAGTGATGCCTTGTTCGCGTTCTGCAACTAACCCGTCGGTTGCTAACGAGAAATCTAAATAATCATAGCCCTTTTGCTTACTGGTCTTTTCAATGGCCTCCAATTTGTCGGTAGTCAATGATTTTGTATCATACAGCAATCTACCTATCAAGGTACTTTTACCATCATCTACGCTTCCTGCTGTTGCTATTTTTAGTACTTCCATATTTTTTATATTAAAAATAACCCTGTTGTTTTCTTTTTTCCATGGCTGCTTCTGAGCGCTTATCGTCTATACGCGCACCTCTTTCTGAGATAGTAGCATCTCTTATTTCTTCTACCACAGCTTCTATGTCAGCTGCTTCTGAAAACACAGCTGCGGTACAACTCATATCACCTACGGTTCTAAATCGCACCATACGCTCTAGAACTTCTTCATCGTCTTCTTGAAATACATAATCAGAATGAGACCATATCAATCCGTCTCTTAAAAAAACTTTTCTTTTATGTGCAAAGTAGATCGATGGAATTTCCATTTCCTCTTTTTCTATATAAGACCAAACATCTAATTCCGTCCAGTTAGAAATTGGAAAGACTCTTACGTTCTGCCCCAATTCAATTTGCCCGTTTAGCATATCGAATAATTCAGGGCGTTGGTTTCTTTCATTCCATTGACCGAAATCATCACGCACCGAAAAAATGCGTTCTTTCGCTCTTGCTTTTTCTTCATCTCTACGCGCACCACCAATACAAGCATCGAATTTAAATTCTTCAATAGCATCTAAAAGTGTGGTGGTTTGAAGGGCGTTTCTACTGGAGTATTTTCCAGATTCTTCTTTCACCTTTCCTGCATCAATAGAATCTTGTACGTTTCGAACAATTAATTCCAATCCTAATTCTTTAACCAATCCATCACGAAATGCTATGGTTTCTGGAAAATTATGCCCTGTGTCAATATGCAGCAATGGAAACGGAATTTTCGCTGGCCAAAATGCTTTTTGTGCCAATCGCACTAATGTTATCGAATCTTTACCTCCAGAAAATAAAAGCACGGGCTTTTCAAATTGGGCAGCCACTTCTCTAAAAATGTAGATGGCTTCATTTTCTAAAGAATTACTATGTGATGTATCCTTCATAGGATTAATTTTTCTTTATTTGTTTGTCAAACTTTTTAGTCTACTTCATCATTTTACAAAAAATCAGAATCAAGAGCCAAGAATCTCTACTAAGAAATTTTAATCTGTAGTCTTTTTTATTGATTCTAAAAGCGCAGCGGTCTTATGCATTAAGCGTGTAAACCGCATTCCCTGTTTTCTAAAACCTTGGTTGGGTCAAAATAATTATGCTCATTGGGTAAATTTAGATGCCTTAAATACCCATCAAGCTGCGCATCATCCCAATGATAGAATGGGCTTACTTTCAACACACCCTCTTTACTTAAACTAAGAATATCAAGACTATCACGATGAGCGGTTTGACCTTTTCGCAAGTTGGTAAACCAAAAATCAGGTTGATGCGCTCTCATGGCTCTTTTAAAGGGCTCTAATTTTACTTGCTCTGTAAATAGCGCGTGTTTTGGGTCATCAATTTTTGGAATTCCTAAGACCAAATCTCTATGAGCTGTAGTCTGCCTAGGCACATATAAATCAATATTCAAACTCAAAGCTTCTATGATTTCTTCAGCGTGTTGATAGGTGTTTACTGTGTTATAGCCCGTATCACACCATACTACAGGAATGGAATTTTTAACCACAGAAACTGCATGTAAAATAGCAACTTCATAGGGGCGAAAATTTGTCGTCACAATAGCTTTCTTTGCATTTTTGACCCCCCAAGAAATAATTTCTGCAGGTGCTATGCCTTTGAACTGATGATTTAATTGCGCAATTTGTTGTTGTGTAAATGCCATACTTCGTTTTATTTACCCCAGTTAATTTTATTCCAAAGTCTTTCGTGAAAGAAATACAAGAACATTTTAGTCACAAAGTCAATGGAAGCGATAGATGCCGCCAAGGCCATTTTACCGGTTAGTAAGTACGAAATCATCAAGGTGTCAAAGGTTCCAATGACTCGCCAACTAATCGCTTTAGCCACACTCCGCATGGGTCTTTCAGAACTTTTATCTTCGGAATACTTCTTTTTATTTACCGCTCTTTGCTGTAAAATCTGATCTAAAATCATTCTTTTTATTATATTTCTATTACCCTATAGACTTAATAGGATAATCAAAAATAGATTTATTTTCCGATAGAAAGGGTTAAAAGAAATACAATTTGTATTTTACCCTATAGATTTAGTAGATTATTAAAATAACCCCAGATTCTTTAGCAGATATTTAAACAAAATGAACTTTTAGTTGTAGAATTAGGTCACTAGATCGGCTAAGGTATTATTTCGATACACCTCTAAAGCGCTATCTCGCACTTTCAGCATTAACATATGAACCGAACAGTCATCTTCGCTAGGACAATCGTCACATTTTTCGTAGAAATTTAAACTTACGCAGGGCACCATGGCTATGGGCCCTTCCAAGACTCGCATTATATCAGTCATCAAAACCTCTTTTGGTTCTTTAATAAGATAGTATCCCCCTCCCTTTCCTTTTTTCGATCCGAGGAAGCCCGTTTTTCTAAGCGATAATAAAATACTCTCTAGAAATTTTTGTGATATCGTTTCATGCTTCGCTATCTCGGCAATCTGCACGGGTCCTTTTCCCTTTTGGGAGGCTAGAAAAGCGAGTGCTTTAAGTCCGTATTTGGTCTTTTTAGAGAGCATGAGGCTAAGATAGTTAAAATAGATACAGGGCTTGGGCTTCAGTAATGTGAGAAAATAAGATATTATTTTTTTGAAATTCCAGTGAAAATAAAATCCAACAACTGTTTCTCAATTTCAAGGGGATTAATGATTGTCTCTGAATCAAGACACTTGTTGTGCAACCAACGTAATGTTGCTAAAATCGTTTGTGCCATCATTTCAACATCGTTAGCTCTGAACTGATCTTCTTCAATACCTTCGGCAATAATACCCCGCATCTTATTTTCATAATCTTTTCTTCGGCTAACAAATTCTTGAAGTTGGGGCTCTTTTAAATTACGCCATTCATTTACCAATAAAGCTTGATGATAAGGTCGCCTAGTTGTAATGCCAATATAGGAAGCGACCAGTAATCTTAATTTTTCATTGGGGCTATGCGGAGTCGCTAAAATAGTATCAATAGCCTTGTGAAACTCGTCTTGTATATCAAAAAGGTATCCCTCTAATAAAGACTGCTTTGAATCAATATAATTATAAACATTCGCTACTTCGAAATTCAGCTCATGAGCAATATCACGCATGGTAGTAGCCTTAAAGCCCTTTCTATGAATAAGCTTCAGTACTACTAACAAAAATCGTTCTTTCTTGGTGCTATTTTTCATGGTCTATTTGAACCGCCACAAAAGAAAGAAAAATTTGTTGATTATGATCAATTATATATATTTACATGAACAATTGTTCATGTAAATATATATAATTGATCTATGGCACGCATAAAAACACCATTTCCAGAAAAATTATTTGCCTGCTGGCACCCTGTAGGCTATAGCTATGAAATTAAACCTGATGAGCCATTTGGTACTTTTCTTTTGGATGAGCCTATTGTTATTTGGCGCACTACTGATGGAGGTATTCAGGCGATGCGCGATGTTTGTATTCACCGAGGTACAGCTTTGTCTTTGGGATGGATAAAAGATGACTGCCTTGTTTGCCCTTATCATGCATGGCAATTTGACAAAAAAGGAGATTGTGTTAAGATTCCGCAAGCCCCAGATGCTGACATACCAGCAAAGGCCAAGACGCCAGCTTATCATTGTCAAGAAAAATTCGGCTTAGTTTGGGTTGCTTTAGAAGAGCCCGTATATGACTTACCCAATATTCCTGAATACGAAAATGAGGATTGGAAATTAGTGAATACAGGTCCTTTTGACTGGAAAAGTGACAGCTCAAGACAAGTAGAAAATTTTACCGATTTCGGTCATTTTCCATGGGTACACCCAGGTTTATTAGGCGACCCAGAGCGGCCGAAAGTGCCGGAGTGCAAAGTGATTGTTAAAGATTCAGTTTTGCATTATTCCGTGGTAAGACCAGAAGCAACTAATAGTGATGACTTTCCCATTTTTGCGAATGATGATATCGTAAAACCTGAACGAAAAAGTGTTTATGAACTACATCTTCCATATACTATAGTATTACGACTTGGTTGGGGTGGAGAAAAAGGCATGGTTTACTTTTTTACTTCACAACCGATATCACATAACAAATGCCGTGGCTTTTGTATTATAGGTCGCAATTACAACCATGATGAACCTGATACTATTTTACAAGAGTTTGAACAAGTGATTTTTGACCAAGATAAACGCATTGTAGAATCACAACGCCCTGAACAAGTGCCTTTTGATTTTACAGAAGAGCTCCATTTGAAATTTGATGCCGTAGCCATGAACTATCGAAGAGCAATGAAAAAAGAAAAACTTGCTTTTGACAGAAAAAGCTATCTTTCTGGTTTAGATGCTTCTGCATTAATTTCAACCTTACGGATATGAAAACTTTTTTTTTGACTTTCCTATTTCTAGTTATTACTAGTATCTCCTTTGCTCAAAATAATATTCTAATTAAAAATGTCAATATTTGGGATGGTACCAGTGCTAAATTAAATGAAAATTATAGTGTTCTTATTCAGGATAACTTAATTACAGCAGTTGGAAAGAATATTTCCGAACCTACAGGAGCCACTATAATTGATGGTGGTGGCAAAACACTTATACCCGGTCTTTCAGATGCCCACGTTCATTTATCTGCAACCATGAGCGATCGAGAAACCAGAAATGAAGCCCATTGGATGTACACCTCCATTCGAACAGCTAAGGCAGCAGAGAATTTTTTAATGTTGGGTTTTACCACAGTTCGTGATTTAGGAGGTCCTGTTTTTGGCATTAAAAGAGCTGTGGATGAAGGCTTGGTTCCAGGACCTCGTATTTATCCTTCAGGAGCCTACATTAGCCAAACTTCTGGCCATGGTGATTTTCGCAGCGCCAACGAACCAAGTATTCAATTATCAGGTGGCCAAATGCATCCTGCTGATGTTCTAGGTTGGTCGTTTGTCGTTGATGGGGTACCAGAAGTATTAAAGGCTGCTCGTGAAAACCTAAGAAAGGGAGCAACCCAACTTAAAGTCATGGCAGGTGGAGGAATCGCTTCTGATTTTGACCCAATTCATTCTGTACAATTCACAACTGAAGAATTAGAAGCTGCTGTTCAAGCAGCTGCGGATTGGGATACTTATGTTGCTGTTCATATTTACGAATCAAAAGGAGCTATTCGGTCTTTAAATGCAGGTGTAAAGTGTTTAGACCACGGACATCTAATCAACGAGGAAACTATAAAATTAATAAAAGAAAAAGATGCTTGGCTGGTGCCTCAAGCTTTCTGGAATGATACCCCGCCAAGTTTTTGGGTACCAGGGAGTGATAAGATTCCTGATGCTTTAAGTAAAAAAATAAAGCCTGTTTTAGAAGGTACTGATAACGTTTTCAACTTAGCCAAAAAGTATAATATCAATGTAGGTTTTGGTTCTGATGCTTATGGTGATTTAGGTTATGAATCTTATGCCTTAACTGAATTTACTTCACGAGCCAAATGGTATTCACCATTAGAAATTTTAAAACAAGCCACTTC
>CALHGE010000001.1 GCA_938029725.1 uncultured Flavobacteriaceae bacterium | reverse complement strand
GATTGAATGGTCCATTTTTTTATCAACATCTTGATGCGCTGTTACTGGGTTGCCATGGTATTTACGCTTTAAGAAAAGTTGTGCTTCCCAGAAATCGGTAAGGAGCTCAAAGTGCGCTTCCCAATCGGTGATGACCTTATTGAATATAGGACCTAAAATCTCATGTGCTCGAATTTTGATATAAAAGGTTCGTACAAGAATTGCTACTTGGTCTCTGTTCGTGATGTCATTTTTAATATTCATACTTTAATTAATATTTTTTCAAAGACTTAAGAAAGTGGTTCCGATTTGCACTTTCTTGGCAAATACAGAGATAGAGTTATTGTTCATTTCATCGATTAAAACTTTTCGAAGAGGTTGTACCAAAAAATGTACCGGACACGGTTTATCGAGACTACAATCTTTCAGGCCAAGAATACACTCATTGAATTTTGATAAACCATCTATGTGTTCGATGATAACTAAAAGTTTCTGAGCTTTATTTTCTTCAGTTAAGTAAAACCCACCCGATGGACCTTTAGTAGACGAGATTATTTTTTTCCTAGCTAGATCTTGTAGCAATTTTGCTAAAAAAGGGAGAGGTACATCAATAGATGAAGCAATTTCCTTTGCTCCTACTTTACGATCCTTATTGATGTCTAGCGCTAGAAATATTACAGCTTTAAGGGAGTATTTTGAGGAGTTTGAAAGCATAAATAGATTTTGTTATTGCAAATATAAAGATTAAAAGACTTTATTATCTTTTATATGATAAATGTCATATTCTAAGTATTAACATGGACTTACTTTTGAGGCATAGATTCGTAAATCACCATAATATGAAAATAGCAACAAAAAGCTTAGCAATTATTTTTTCTATACTCTTAATCAGCTGTGGAGAAAAAGAGCAAAAGAATAAAGATGGTTTTAGCGTCGACCGAGTAAAAACTACTAAAAAGCCTATTGAATCTGAGCCAGTTATTGATGCTGAACCAGCATCTACTCGTATCGACTTACTTAGCAAAGGTGTTGGTCCAATCACAGCTGTTAGTTTGGACCCAGAAATTAACATTGATCTAGCAAAAAAAGGAGAGGATATCTATAATAAAATGTGTCTAGCTTGTCACAGAGTTGGCAAGAAATTTATTGGTCCTGCACCTAATGGTATTTTAGAAAGACGTAGTCCTGAATGGGTTATGAATATGATATTAAACCCAGATGGTATGGTTAAAGAAGATGCCCTGGCAAAGGAATTGTTGCAAGAGTTTAACGGAGCGCCGATGTCCAATCAGGGCTTGACTGAAATTCAAGCCCGAAGTGTATTAGAATTTTTTAGAACCTTAAAATAATTTATAATGAAAACAATCAATTTAAAACTAGTTTCAGGTTTGTTTTTAACGCTAATGTTAGTCTTAAGCTGTAAAAACGAAGTAAAAACCGATAACAAGAATGAACCTACTACTTCAACAATAGTAGATGAAGAAAAAACGGGTCAAGCTTTTATAAAAGATGATGGTTCAACACCTAATGTATTACAAATAGCTATTGGTTCTCCAGATCACACAATATTGGTTGCTGCTGTACAGGCAGCTGAATTAGAAAATGCATTGGTAAACGCAGGGCCCCTTATGGTTTTTGCACCAACAAATGCTGCTTTTGATGCTCTTCCTGATGGTACGGTCGATGATTTGCTAAAGCCAGAAAATAAAGAAGTGTTGGCAAATATTTTAAAGCACCATGTAACGGCGGGTAATTATTCTAAAGACTTTTTGAAAAAGTTTAAAAAGATAGGTCAAGCCAATGATCAGAATGCAATAGTCGAAGTTAAAGGTGACGATGTATATGTTGGCGGAGCTAAAATTGTGGCCAGTATCAAGGCTGGAAACGGAATCGTACATGTGGTTGATAAAGTAATTTTACCTTCTTCAGAATAAATAGAACAATAAAATAATCACTTAATATAGAACAAATGAAAAAGTATAGTTTTTATGTATTGATGCTTTTAGGTTTCAGCGTACTTATAAGTAGTTGCGGTAACCAAGGTGATGCTAAGAGTTCATCAAGTGGCGCACTTTCCTCTAGTGCTGCCGAAAAAGCATATGTAGCACCAGGGGAACATGATGAATTTTATGCTTTCATGTCTGGTGGATATAGTGGTAATATTACCGTTTATGGTTTGCCATCTGGTAGAATGTTTAAAGAGATTCCTGTGTTTTCACAGTTTCCAACTTCAGGCTATGGATATTCTGAGGAAACTAAACCAATGTTGAATACCTCTTTCGGATTTGTTCCTTGGGATGATTCTCATCACCCAGATATTTCACAAACCAATGGTGAGCTAGATGGAAGATGGATTTTTATTAATGGTAATAATACACCAAGGATTGCTCGTATTAGTTTGGAGACTTTTGAAACTGAGGAAATTATTGAGTTACCGAATAGTGCCGGTAATCATAGTTCATCATTCATTACTGAAAACTCAGAATATGTTGTCGCAGGAACACGTTTTTCAGTACCAATTCCTCAAAAGGATATGCCCATTAATGAGTATAAGGGTAATTTCAAAGGCTCTTTGTCTTTTATTAGTGTAGCACCTGATAATGGTAGATTGAATCTTGAATTTCAACTAATAATGCCTGGTTTTAACTATGATCTTTCGCACCCGGGGCGTGGCAAATCACATGGCTGGTTTTTCTTTACAACCTATAATACAGAAGAAGCAAATTCATTGATGGAGGTTAACTCTTCTCAGAATGATAAAGATTTTATCGCCGCTATAAATTGGAAAAAAGTTGAAGAATATGTAAAAAATGGAGGAGGTACTATTATGCCAGCAGAATATGCACACAATGTGTACGATGAACATACACATTCAGCAACATCCACTATTAAAAAAGAAGTTTTGACGGTAAATCCACTTGATGTACCTGGTGCTGTATTCTTTTTGCCAACCCCAAAATCGCCACACGGTTGTGATGTTGACCCATCTGGCCAATACATTATTGGTAATGGTAAGCTTTCAGCTGATTTAACGGTGCATTCATTTGATAAAATGATTGCTGCAATTGAAGGTAAAAGGTTTGATGGTGAGGCTTATGGCATTCCAATATTGAAATTTGATGATGTTTTAGCAGGAGTAGTGAAAAGTGGAGGATTAGGACCTTTACATACCGAGTTCGACGGGAAAGGAAATGCCTACACTACGTTTTTTATTTCCTCTGAAGTTGTAAAATGGAAATTAGGTACATGGGAGGTCTTAGATAGACAACCAACTTTCTATTCTGTGGGTCATTTGATGATACCTGGTGGTAACTCTGCCAAACCATTTGGCAAGTATGTGGTCGCCATGAATAAGATTACTAAAGATAGATATCTTCCAACAGGTCCTGAGATGGAACATTCAGCTCAAATTTATGATATCTCTGGTGATAAGATGGAACTGATTTATGATTTTCCAACACATGGTGAGCCTCATTATGCTGCTGGTATACCTGCGGAATTATTAGCTCCGAAGTCCAAAAAAATCTATCGATTGGATGAGAATAAGCATCCCTATGCAGTATTAACTCCAAATGATGCTAAAGTAACACGTGAGGGTAATGAAGTGCATGTGTATATGTCAACGATTCGAAGTCACTTTACACCTGACAACATTGAAGGTGTCAAAGTGGGTGATAAGGTATATTTCCACATTACGAATCACGAACAAGATTTTGATGTGCCCCATGGATTTGCCATGATTGGTCAGAATACTTCAGAGTTATTGGTAATGCCAGGGCAAACAAAAACATCACTTTGGGAGCCTAAAAAACCAGGGGTTTGGCCTTTCTATTGTACAGATTTCTGTTCAGCATTGCATCAAGAAATGCAAGGTTACGTGCGAGTTTCTCCAGCAGACTCTAACGTTCCACTTACGTATACTTTAGGTGAGTAAAAGTTTTTTTAGTGATTGTTTTAACACCAAAAGCGGGTTGCGTATGCTTACCTGCCCGCTTTTTAAATCACGTGTCACACGATTTAAAAATATAGAAAATGAAAAAGGCAAGTATCATAATGATAATAGGCCCTTTGTTCTTACTAGGATTATTTTCCTTTCCATTATGGAATATTATGCTTGGCGCGCCGCAGTACCCAGACCCATTAGGTATGAATATACATATTGATGGTCTTCGTGATATGAATGAGTTCGATTTACAGAATATAGATGGATTAAACCATTACATAGGTATGCGCACGTTACCAAAAGCAGAAGATATGTGGGAGTTTAGCATTTTTCCATTAGTAATAAGCGGAATGGTTGCCTTAGGTGTTTTGATAGGACTACTTGGTTTTTTTGGAAAAGTTAGCTATACATGGTTCATAGGGTGGTTTATTGTAATGAGTATTCTTGGTATTCTTGGCATATATGACTTCAATGCATGGATGGTAGATTACGGTACCAACTTAGACCCAAATGCAATTATGAAACTCACAAACCTAGATGGTACTCCAATGACCTATAGCCCACCACTTTTTGGCAAGGCCGACATGCTGAATTTTCAGGTTACTTCCTTACCATCGACGGGGGCTTGGCTCATGTTTGTTGGAATGATGTTAACCGTTGTAGCATTTTTCCTTGGAAGGAAAAACAGTAAATCCGCTGCGATTAAAGAATTTACTAAACTGGCAACCTCATGAAAAAAATGATGTTCGTATTTGTTGTATTTGCCCTTTTGGGATGTAGCAATACTATTAAACCAATAGCATATGGATCTGACGGATGTCACTTCTGTAGTATGACTATTGTAGATAAACAACATGCAGCTCAGTTTTTAACCAAAAAAGGAAGAACCTATTCTTTCGATGCTTCTGAATGCATGCTGAACTATTTAAAGGAAATAGATAAGTCAACAGTTTCTGCCTTTTTAGCGAACGATTATGATTCACCTGGAGAAACTATTGATGCAACTAAAGCGATGTATTTGATCAGTAAAAATATTCCAAGCCCAATGGGAGAATACCTAACGGCATTTGCAAATACGGAGAATGCTAAATACGCACAAGAGAAAAATGGAGGTGAGCTTTTGACATGGAATGAATTAATAGTAAGGTTTCAATAATTAAAAAAGGCATGATAGAAGATTTAGAAGAAACGGCTTGTTTAGAACTGCTAAGTAATAATTACATAGGGCATTTGGCTTATATTTCAGGTAAAGAGCCATACATAGTTCCAATCACATATTTTCATGATGCTGATGAAAAATGCATCATTAGTTACTCCACTAATGGGCATAAAATTGATGCTATGAGAATGTATAAAAAAGTTTCAATTCAAGTTGAACAGGTACGGTCAATTCAAGAATGGGTATCTATTCAAATTCATGGAACTTTCGAAGAACTTGAAGGTAGTTCTGCTAAAAAATATCTACACAATTTTGCATTAGGAGTTCAAGAAACTATTAAACGTGTCAAAGGAGATAAGCCAAAATTTATAAGTGATTTTTCAAGCAGATTGCAAGAACGAAAAATGCCGATAGTATATCGTATCAACATTCATGGAATAAATGGAAAAATAAGAAACAATTAAAAGCTATGTACGAAACAAGTAATCAGATTTTTGATCAGAAATATGACAAACTACAAGTTCAAATATTGGTTGAAACACCTAAGTTTGATATTTTAAGTATAAGTCTTGAAAAAGATTCGATTTTTCCAAACCATAGTTCGCCAACAGATGCTGAACTTATTGTTTTAGACGGTAATATCGTATTCTATATCGATGGAGAGTCATATGAATTAAGCAAGCAACAACGGTTTAGTTTCCCGAAGCAAACTGAACATTGGGTAAAGGCTAACGAGAATTCTAAATTTTTGATTATTCGATAATGAGAGATTTCTTTATATTTTTTTTGCTCTTGTTTTCTAGTTTGATGCTATGTGCTGAAATGATTCCTGTTTGTTCGGAGTGTGAGGTAAAATCAATAATCGTAGGTGTTAATTCGGCATCTGATTTTGATACCCTTCTCATAAAAAAAGGAACATACAAAGAGTTCAATATTATTATTAATAAACCGTTGACACTACTTGGTGAAGACTATCCCATAATTGATGGTGAAGATCAGGGGGAAATTATCAGAATCATTTCTGACAATGTAACTGTTGATGGGCTATTTATTATTAACGTTGGAACTAGCTATACCACAGACTATGCAGCGATACGTGTTGTTAAAAGCGATAATTATCTGATTCAAAATGTTGTATTAGAAAAGCTATTTTTCGGTATCTATTTAGAGAAATCGAATAACGGAAAAGTATACAACAATAAAATAATCGGTGATGCGGTAGACGAATACAACTCAGGTAATGGTATTCAGCTTTGGTATTCTAAAAATGTGTTGGTCGAAAATAATATAGTCCAACATGTACGAGATGGTATCTATTTGGAATTTTCTGATAATGTTTCAATAAAGAATAATAGAAGTACAGATAACCTGCGTTATGGACTCCACTTTATGTTTTCAAATGATGATGTTTACACAGATAATGTTTTTGAAAATAATGGAGCTGGAGTAGCAGTAATGTTTTCCAAACGGATTAAAATGATTGGAAATACATTTCGTAAAAATTGGGGAACAGCTGCTTTCGGAATGCTTTTAAAAGAAATAAATGATGCAGAGATTAGAGGTAATACGTTTGAAGAAAATACTATTGGTATAAGTATCGAAGGATCTAATCGTATTCAATATTCGAATAATAATTTTATCAAAAACGGATGGGCAGTTAAAGTACTAGGTGCATGTTATACGAATACGTTTACAAAAAATAATTTTTTATATAATTCTTTTGATATCTCTTATAATAGCAAGTTGAATGATAATGTATTCAATCAAAATTATTGGAGTGATTACACAGGCTACGATTTGGATAAAAATGGAGTCGGAGATATTCCTTATCGGCCAGTAAAGCTATTTTCTTATATCGTAAATAAGACCCCAGAAACCATAGTTTTACTCAGGAGTTTGTTTATGGATATTATTGATTTTTCGGAGAAAGTGTCACCAGTTTTCACCCCCGATAATCTTTTAGATGCTAACCCTCTAATGAATAAAGCGTTATGATTCAGGTTGAAAATATTTATAAAAAGTTTGGAAAGAATGAAGTGCTAAAGGGAGTGAATCTTGAAATCAACGAAGGTGGAATTTATGCTGTACTTGGTCCGAATGGGTCTGGAAAAACAACCTTGATTAAGAGTGTTTTAGGAATGGTGGTGCCAAACAAAGGCAATATATCTGTTTCAGGTAAATCCATTAATAAAAACTGGAAATACCGTCAAGAAATAAATTACCTACCACAGATTGCAAATTTTCCTGGCAATCTAAAAGTTAAAGAACTAATTCGAATGATAAAAGATCTTAGGCAAATGCCTAGCGATGAAAATCAGCTGATTGAACAATTTCATTTAGAACCTTTTTTAGACAAAAAACTCTCTACACTTTCAGGAGGAACTAAGCAGAAAGTAAATATTGTCTTGGCGTTTATGTTTAATTGTCCTTTACTGATTTTAGATGAACCCACAACGGGACTCGATCCAGCTTCTCTGATCAGTTTAAAGAAATTGATACAACATGCAAAGGGAAATAAAAAAACAATTCTGATAACATCACATATCATGCAGTTTGTAGCTGAGGTAGCTGATGAAATTGTATATCTTTTAGAAGGTAAGATTTATTTTAAAGGAAGTATCAAAGAATTAAAGACAATGACTAATCAAGCCGATTTAGAACATGCCATAGCGGCCATAGCAACCACACCTACTGATGCTTAAAATATTAAAATATAGTTTTTATGATCTAATTCGCAGCCGATGGAGTTACGTGTACTTTCTATTTTATCTGCTTTTGGGTTTTGTGCTTTTATTCCTAAATAATGATGTTTCGAAAGCGGTGATTACCTTGATGAATGTTATTATCGTCTTGGTGCCACTAATTGGAACCATTTTCGGAATTATGTACTATTATAATTCTAAAGAATTTACAGAGCTTCTGTTAGCTCAACCAATCAAACGCTCTTCAATATTTTTAGGTCAATATTTAGGAGTTGCAGGTTCATTAACAATGAGTTTAGTTCTAGGATTGGGTATACCATTTGTGCTGTATGGTTTGTTCAAAAGCGACGCAATATTTGATTTCACTTTGCTTCTAGTTACAGGGGCTTTCTTGACGATGATATTTACAGCATTATCATTTAATATTGCCCTTTCAAATGAAAACAAAATTAAAGGTTTTGGTTATGCGGTTTTACTCTGGTTATTTCTAGCTGTCATTTACGACGGCCTATTCTTAATGTCACTTATCATTTTTAAGGAATATCCATTGGATAGTTTTTCATTGGCTGCCACTATGTTTAATCCAATTGATTTATCGCGTACTCTTATTCTCTTAAAATTAGATATTTCTGCGTTGTTAGGATATACAGGCGCAGTATTCAAACAATTTTTCGGAACGAATCAGGGTTTGATTATATCTATTTTGATGCTTATCCTCTGGACGATTTTACCTATTTGGCGACTCATCTATAAATCAAAAAAGAAAGATTTTTAATATTGAATTCGTTGATTCTTTTTTAGTCTGATGGTATTTTAAAAACATATGAAAAGTTTGTGGCCGTTTAGCTCTCAACGATCATACTTCAAAGAGCCAAAAATCATATCTTTATTGGTTTAAAATATTTCCAATAAATTATGACAAAAGCCCTTTACATTGCGACACTAGAATCTCATAGCGGTAAATCTTTAGTGGTGCTAGGTTTGATGCAACTACTGCTAGGTAAGATGGCTAAAGTTGGCTATTTCAGACCTGTAATAGATGACGTGAAAAAAGGGGAAGTAGATAATCACATTAATACTGTAGTTTCTCATTTTGGCTTAGATGTCGCTCCAGAAGAGGCTTATGCTTTGACCCAAAGTCAGGTGGTCGATATGTTTAACGATGGAAGACAAGGCGATATTTTAGACACGATTATAGCCAAGTACAAACAATTAGAAGAGCATTTCGATTTTATTTTGGTAGAAGGAAGTGATTTTTCTAGCGACGGAAGTATTATCGAATTCGATTTGAATATCGATATTGCTAAGAATCTTGGTATTCCTGTTATTTTAATTGATAATGCTAGAGGTAAGAACCTTGAAGAGTTTGCTGGTAATTTTGAATCTGCAGTAAATACCTATATCCAAAAGGGGATTGAAATTTTGGCAGTAGTTGCGAATAAAGTCCGTCCTGAAAATGCTGATGCAGTTCACAAGCGACTTGAATCTGAATTAAAGGATAAAACGATTTCTTTCTCGGTACCAAGAGTTAAAAACCTATCTCATCCTACGGTTCATGAAATTCTAGAATCTCTTGACGGGAAGGTTCTTTTTGGAAAAGAAAATTTAGATAATCAAACTGGTAGTTTTGGGGTAGGAGCAATGCAATTGCATAACTATCTAAACCACCTTCGCGATAATAGTTTAGTTATTACCCCAGGGGATCGTTCTGATATTATTCTCGGAGCTTTGCAAGCAAACTTATCGGATAATTATCCTGCTATTTCTGGTATTGTGCTTACGGGTGGTATTCTTCCTGAACCTTCCATATTAAAATTACTTGAAGGCTTTGAAACTCATGTTCCTATTATTTCTGTGCAGCAAGGCACTTTCGAAACTACCAATTCCGTAGGGAATATCAAATCAAAAATTTACGCAAAGAGTAAGCAGAAGATTGCGACTTCAATAGCACTTTTTAATACTCATATAAATGGTGAATTATTGTTAGAACGGTTAAAAACTTTTGAACCGCGAAGCATTACACCAAGAATGTTTCAATACAATCTTTTGCAACGCGCTAAAGCGCATAAAAAGCATATTGTTTTGCCAGAAGGCGAGGATGCAAGAATTTTAGAAGCGGCCAGCGAACTAAGTCTTTTAGGAATCGTGGAAATAACGCTTTTAGGAAATCAAGAAAAAATTGAGAAAAAGGCAATGCAATTAGGTATTGCTATTTCTCATTTGAACATGATTGACCCTGCAAAGTCACCAAATTTTGAAAACTATGTGGAAACCTTTTGCGAATTAAGAAAGCATAAAGGGGTTAATATGGACGTTGCAAGAGACACGATGCTTGATGTGTCTTACTTCGGAACCATGATGGTCTATCAAGGCCATGCAGATGGTATGGTTTCGGGAGCAGTTCACACGACGCAACACACGATACGCCCAGCGTTACAATTTGTAAAAACGAAACCCGGAATTAAGGTGGTTTCTTCTGTATTCTTTATGTGTTTAGAAAATCGAGTTTCCGTTTTTGGAGATTGTGCCATAAATCCGAATCCAACTGCGGAACAGTTGGCCGAGATTGCAATTTCTTCAGCTGCCTCGGCGGAAAGATTTGGAATCAAAGCAAAAATCGCGATGTTATCATATTCCTCAGGAAGTTCAGGAAAGGGTGAAGATGTGGATAAGGTTAGGACGGCTACGGAAATAGTCAAACGCACGCATCCACATCTACAGATTGAAGGACCCATACAATATGATGCTGCGGTTGATCCTTTGGTAGGTAAAAGTAAATTGCCAAATTCGGAAGTAGCGGGACAGGCATCTGTTCTGATATTTCCTGATTTGAATACTGGTAATAACACCTATAAAGCGGTGCAAAGAGAAACAGGTGCTTTGGCCATAGGGCCAATGCTTCAAGGTCTAAATAAACCTGTAAATGATTTGAGTCGTGGCTGTACTGTTGATGATGTTTTTAATACGGTAATTGTAACAGCTATTCAAGCGCAAGAAAGTTAAAAATACATGCAGATTCTAATTATAAATTCGGGAAGTTCTTCTATTAAGTTTCAAATTATTGAAATGCCATCCGAAACAATCATTTGTAAAGGTTTGGTAGAGCGCATAGGACATGAAAATGCGGAAATTCATTACGAGGTTCGAGGAGTTTCTATGTCTGAAATGAAATCGCTCTCTAATCATAAAGAAGGTTTACAAGCGATTACCGATATGTTGATGCATGATAAAATTGGAGTATTGAAAACTCCAGATGAAATATCGCTTGTTGGTCATCGGGTTGTGCATGGCGGAAATCGTTTTGACCAACCCACCAGAATTGATGCAACTGTTTTAGAGGAGATTGAACGCTTATCAGTATTGGCTCCGCTTCATAATCCGGCAAATGCCACGGGAATCAAAGTAGCAACCGAAATGTTCAAAAATGCAATTCAAATTGCGGTTTTTGATACTGCTTTTCATCAAACGCTTCCTGAAAAAGCATATCGGTACGCGATGCCGAAAACACTTGCCGACGAACATCATATTCGCGTATTTGGCTTTCATGGTACGAGTCATAAATATGTTACTAAAAAGGCAATTGATTATTTGAAAACAAGATCTGGTAAAATCATAAGTATCCATTTAGGAAATGGATTTAGCATAACTGCAGTAAAAGAAGGTAAGAGTGTAGACCATTCGTTGGGTTTTGGACCTTCAAATGGACTCATTATGGGAACTCGGAGTGGCGATATAGACCAATCTGTTGTTTTTTATCTGATGGATGTTTTAGGGTTGTCATCTCAAGAAGTAAATGAACTTTTACAAAAACAAAGCGGACTTTTAGGACTTACAGGCTATTCAGATTTAAGAGATATACAAGACAAAGCAGCCCAAGGAAATAAAGATTGCAACCTGGCTCTTAATATGATGGCTTATCGTATCAAGAAATTCATAGGTAGTTACATTACAGTTTTAAACGGTGTTGATGCTATCCTATTTACTGCCGGCATTGGTGAAAATTCAAGCCTGCTGAGAGCTATGGTTTGCGAAAATATGGACGCACTTGGTATTCAAATTGATACGAATAAGAACCAAGAACGCGCAAAAGGTATTCATGAAATTCAGGGGGTCGATTCTGATGTCAAAATTTTAGTAATCCCTACAAATGAAGAGTTGGAAATTGCGAAGCAGGCATTTGAATTAATGACATCATGATTTATCCTTAATCTGTCAAAACTTCCATCATAAATCGATATAACTTTTGCATTTGCGGTTTTCCTTTTCGCTTTCCTATTCTCCCGAAAAAATATAAAACAAACCATAAAACAGTCATGAAGCCCATCAAGCCAACTTGAAGTGTATAAGGTTTATTTAGAGTAGAACTAGAGTAGGCCCAAATACTTAAAATGATAAAAATAGTTGCAACACCGAAGTGTAGAAACATAAAAAACGTCCAAAGGGAAGGGTTGGGCCCAAAAACGCCGTAAAGTTTACTGTTTGTGTCGTCTCGTGCTTCAATTTCTAAATGTAATTGAGGAGACCAAAAATGGATATTCTTTTTATTGAATTTGATAAAAATATGTTCATCAAGTCGTTTGACTATTAAGTAATCGTTTTCTGAGTTTTCAAAGGATTGTAATACTTCTTCTGTTGTACCTAAAAGTTCCAATTGAAATCGAGGTCGTAAAACGATATCATTGGCTAAAGGTTTCATGAGACTACTTTTTAATTAATACAATCAATTGCGGTAGCTGCAATTTCAACAATAGGCTTGGGCGATACATAAGGGATGCCTAATCCTAAACCTCTGATGATAAAGAGCAGACCCATAATTACTACAAAAACAGGAATTAATCTTTGTATTTTTTGCTTGGCTGCGCCTTTTAAAAATCCACTAAAGTAAATTGCGGTTGTCATTAGAGGTATAGTGCCCGCACCGAAGAGCATCATGTATAAAACGCCTTCGAGCGGATTTGCCATGGCAATAGCGCCGAAAAGAGCCATATAAACCAATCCGCAGGGTAAAAACCCATTTAAGAAACCGATGGTAAGAAATGTATCTGCGGTCTTTTTTTTTAATGCTTTACCCAAACGGTTTTTTATTTTAGAAATTAACATGTACATGGGCTTCGAGAAGTTGTATTTATTAAATGTTTTATATGGAATAAGAATTACTACAATCATAAGTACACCTATGAGGATAGATAGTTTCTGCTGGATGCCGAAGACGTACAGTCCTTTTCCTATAAATCCGAAAAGTATGCCCATGATGCTATAGGCCATTAATCTTCCGAAATGATAAATAAATATTTGACTGATTTTTTTAAAGTTATTCGTTCTATCTACAGGTAGCATAAATGCTATTGGACCACACATACCAACGCAATGCAAGCTTCCCATTAACCCTAATATGATTGCTGATAAAATCATCTTGATTTAATACGTGAATTTTTGTTTGTGCAAATATTCTTCTCCCTCATATGTCCATAAAACTTTAATATCCCAGCGACCTTTTAACAAACGTTTGTGAGGTAAAAGCAATTGTGAAGTGGATAGGTTTATGTCTAAATCAAAATCCAAGTGCTTGTTAGAAGGCCTATAAAGGGATACTGTTCCTTTTATATTTTTAAAATTTAAATTGTCAGGAAACTGTATCAAAAATCCTTCAGATATTTTTTCTGTTTTCAACTGGACTGAATTATTCGCAGCATTATTTTCAGCGTCAATTTCGTCTTGATAGCCTAATTCGGCTTTGTAATATTCTTCAGTAACTAAATCATGATTTGAACGATTATCCATACTCATTCGTATCACAAAAAACAGAATAAAACTAATGAAGGCTATGAAAGCCAAAACAATTGCTGTTCCCCAGTTTATTTTCATAATTATTTTTTTTGTCAGATTCGAGCTGAAGTCTATTTATAACTTCTAGGAGCTAAAAAAGCCGCTAATGTTGTTTCTATCAATTTATCACCACTATACACTCCAATTTTCACTTTTTCTTTGTCGCTTTTTATCGCAGCGTTATTGATTTCTATAAACAATGTACCCTCAGCCAATTTTTGAGCTGGCACATTGAAACCTTCATTTCGTACGAGTTTAATTTCTCCTTTATGCGATATAAGTTTAAAGTTCACATCGTTCACGTCTTCTGTTGTTTTATTTACTAGTTTGAATGTATATACATTACTGATAATATTACCTTCTTTATGTTCGTATAACTGCCCTGGTAATCTTAGAATATTTGCTTCTAAGTCATTTCTTAAAAATAACATGCCAATTAAAAGTCCGGTTAAAATGACTAAGATTGCGGTATATCCTTTTAAACGGGGAGTGAATTTGAACTTCTCTTTCTTTGTGATTTCATCTTCGCTAGCATAACGAATTAATCCTTTAGGGAGATTTACTTTCTCCATTATTGTATCACATTCATCAATACAAGCTGTGCAGTTTACACATTCCAATTGAGTTCCATTTCGTATGTCGATTCCAGTTGGACAGACATTGACGCATTGAAAACAATCAATGCAATCACCATTACCTAATGCTTCTCTATCTTCATTTTTACGAAACTTCTTTCTACCATTTTCAGATTCTCCGCGTTTGTGA